>NC_017910.1:0-693120 GCF_000262305.1 Shimwellia blattae DSM 4481 = NBRC 105725 | reverse complement strand
TCGCTGGGCAGCACCGCCTCAGACTGGATAAAATACTCCTGCAGCGCACTGCGTAACTGCCTGAAGCCGCTAAACCCCAGCAGCTTAGCCACTTTGACTATCATCGCCTCCGATACGCCCAGCGCCCGGGAAACCTCCCTGATTGCCGGGCTGGCCTGCAAGTTGCCCGGCACCAGCAGCCAGTCCACAATGCGGCTTTCGTTGCCGGTCATCCCCTCCTGGCGCATACGCAGCCAGGGGGCCAGGCCGATCCCGGCGGGGATCTGTTCTGTGGGGGTTGCTGTCATGGCGCCACCTGCTGAAAAATGAAACTGGCGACAATACAACCACAAGCGCCCGGCAAAATATGCAACCCACTTCACAAACAGTAATTTTTAATAAAGTTATTGATAATCATTGTCTTGCGTTAGTTTTTCCCGTTAAAAGAACCCTTAATACACCGCTGTACAACCGGCTATCCGCCGCCCGCTAATCCTGCCAAAAATCGAATAATCGCGATTGTTTTCGCCACACCTCCCCGCTACAACAGCGCTACTGCACCCGGATGACTGGGCATATTCATCAGACATATCTTCACAAATAGCACCTGTTCGTGAAGCAACGCGCAAAACTGACGGAGGCACCATGAAAACAGTGGCCATTGGCTGTGACCATATCGGGTTCGCCCTGCAACCCGCCATCATCCGCCATATGCAGGAGAAGGGTATCCGGGTGCTGGATAAGGGCACCACCAGCGCAACGCGCACTGATTACCCCCTCTATGCCCGGGCCGTGGCTGATGCGGTTGCCCGCGGGGAGGCAGACGGCGGGATCCTTATTTGCGGCACCGGGGTGGGTATGGCGATCGCCGCCAATAAAGTGGCCGGGATCCGGGCGGTGGTGTGCAGCGAGCCCTATTCCGCGCAGCTTTCCCGCCAGCATAACGACACCAATGTTCTGGCATTCGGTGCCCGGGTGGTGGGGGAAGCACTGGCGAAGATGATTGTCGACTGCTGGCTGGCGGCAGAGTTTGAAGGGGGCAGGCATCAGGCCCGGGTTACGGCCATTAGCCGCTGATGTGCACAGGAGGTCATCATGTTCTTCTCTGTCGGGGTCGAATCACCAGAAAATACCCATACCGCCTATGGCATTATTGTTCCGGCCTTTGATCGGCTGAATTACGGATGTATCTCCGCCGCCGATGAAATGGCCGATATCCCGGTGATGGCGCGTGAGGTTATCCTGAGTGTGGTCGAAGAGATGATGCTTTCGGGTGCATACTCGGTGGAAGATATTACCGATGCTGGCGTCGCAACCTACGCAGGAGAGAGTGAATATGCCGGGTTCGATACCTGGTTTATGATAGATGTTGATCTCAGTGAATTCTCGGGAAAACAGCAGCGTATCAATATTACGCTACCCGATGTACTTATTAAGCGAATTGATCAATTCATTCAGGGAAATCGCCTGGAGTACCGGGATCGCAGCCACTTTTTAGCCCAGGCAGCACGGCATGAGCTAACGGGAAATCACCTTTTCTGATCAGCAATAGATTGCAGTCAGCCAGAAAAAAGGGCGCCGCAGCGCCCTGTTACTCACATAACCGCTTACTGGTACTCGCTCACCGGGACACAGGAGCAAAACAGATGACGGTCGCCGTAGACATCGTCCAGGCGCTTCACCGTCGGCCAGTATTTATCAGCAACCCCGGCCGGGAATACGGCCAGCTCGCGGCTGTACGGGTGCACCCACTCACCCACCAGCTCCTGCTGAATGTGCGGCGCGTTCACCAGCGGGTTATCGCTCAGCGGCCATTCACCGGCGGCCACCCGGTCCATTTCACTGCGAATCGCCAGCATCGCTTCAATAAAGCGATCCAGCTCAGCTTTGCTTTCCGACTCGGTCGGCTCCACCATCAGAGTACCGGCAACCGGGAATGACATGGTCGGGGCGTGGAAGCCATAGTCGATAAGGCGCTTGGCAATATCCAGCTCGCTGATACCGGTCTGCTCTTTCAGGGGGCGAATATCGAGAATGCACTCGTGGGCCACGTAGCCGTTGTCGCCGGTATACAGCACCGGGAACGCCCCTTTCAGGCGGGCGGCGATGTAGTTGGCATTCAGGATTGCCACCTGGCTGGCTTTTTTCAGCCCTTCGGCCCCCATCATGCGGATGTACATCCAGCTTATTGGCAGAATAGAGGCGCTGCCAAACGGCGCGGCAGATACGGCCCCCTGCTGGGTCAGCATCTCTTCAATTTGCACCACGCTGTGGCCGGGAACAAACGGCGCCAGATGCGCTTTAACCCCAATCGGCCCCATACCCGGGCCGCCGCCACCGTGGGGGATACAGAAGGTTTTATGTAAGTTAAGGTGCGACACATCCGCCCCGATATGGCCCGGGGAGGTGATCCCCACCTGCGCATTCATGTTGGCGCCATCAAGGTAGACCTGGCCGCCAAACTGATGCACGACATCGCACACGTCGCGGATGGTCTCTTCGTATACCCCGTGGGTAGAGGGATACGTCACCATAATGCAGGACAGCTGATCCGCGTACTGTTCCGCTTTGGCGCGCAGATCGCCGAGATCAATATTGCCCTGCTTGTCGCAGGCCACAACGACTACCTGCATCCCCGCCATATGGGCAGAGGCCGGGTTAGTGCCGTGGGCAGAGCTCGGGATCAGGCAGATATCGCGCCGGGATTCGTTACGGCTGGCGTGGTAGCGGCGAATCGCCAGCAGGCCCGCGTACTCACCCTGGGCGCCGGAGTTCGGCTGCATACACAGCGCATCGTAGCCGGTCAGTTTTACCAGCCAGTCGGAAAGCTGGCTTATCATCTGGTGATACCCCTGCGCCTGGTCTGCCGGGCAGAACGGGTGCAGCTCCGCAAATTCCGGCCAGGTGATCGGGATCATCTCTGCGGCGGCGTTGAGCTTCATGGTGCAGGAGCCCAGCGGGATCATCGCCTGGTTGAGTGCCAGATCCTTGCGCTCCAGGCTGTGCATGTAGCGCATCATCTCGGTTTCGCTGTGGTAGCGGTTAAAGACCGGGTGCGTCAGAATAGCATCGTCACGCAGCATGGTGGCCGGCACTGAGCGGCTGTCCAGCGCTACGTCTTTGTCCAGCGCGTCAATCGCCAGGCCATGCTCATCCCCTAGCAGCACGGCAAACAGCGCGGCAATATCTTCACGGGTGGTGGTTTCATCCAGCGTGATGCCGACCGCGTTATGAATATCGCTGCGCAGGTTTATCTGGCGGGCCTCTGCCCGGGCAAGCACCGCGGCTTTATCGGCCACGTCCACACACAGGGTGTCAAACCAGCTGTTATGGCGCAGCGTGATGCCTTTGGCCTGCAGACCGGCGGCAAGAATATCCGCAAAGCGGTGGATACGCCGGGCGATGCGCTTTAACCCTTCCGGGCCGTGGTATACCGCATACAGGCTGGCGATATTCGCCAGCAGCACCTGAGAGGTGCAGATGTTCGAGTTCGCTTTCTCGCGGCGGATGTGCTGCTCGCGGGTTTGCATCGCCATACGCAGGGCCGTTTGTCCGGCGGCATCTTTCGATACCCCGATAATGCGGCCAGGCATGGCGCGTTTAAATTCATCGCGGCTGGCAAAGAATGCCGCGTGCGGGCCACCGTAGCCCATGGGCACGCCAAAGCGCTGGGCGGAGCCAAAGACAATATCGGCCCCCTGTTTGCCCGGGGCCGTCAGCAGTACCAGCGCCATTAAATCTGCCGCCACGCTGACCACCACCTGGCGGGCTTTCAGCTCAGCGATAAGCCCGCTGTAATCGTGAACGTCACCGGTGGTGCCCACTTGTTGCAGCAGCACACCGAACAGATCCTGATGGTCCAGCGCTTTGCTGGCCTCATCCACAATGACATCAAAACCAAAGGTTTCCGCCCGGGTGCGCACCACATCCAGGGTCTGCGGGTGAACGTCTGCCGCCACAAAGAAGCGGTTGGCGGTTTTCAGCTTGCTGACGCGCTTTGCCATGGCCATGGCTTCCGCTGCGGCGGTGGCTTCATCCAGCAGTGAGGCGGAGGCCATATCCAGCCCGGTCAGGTCCAGGGTCAGTTGCTGGAAGTTCAGCAGCGCTTCCAGACGCCCCTGGGAGACCTCCGGCTGGTAGGGGGTATACGCGGTATACCAGCCCGGGTTTTCCAGCATATTGCGCAGAATAACCGGCGGGGTGTGCACCGCGGCATAACCCATACCGATATAGTTTTTAAAGCGTTTATTGCGCCCGGCGATGGCTTTGAGCTCTGCCAGTGCGGCAAATTCCGTGGCGGCAGCGCCCGTTTGCGGCGGCTGCTCCAGCTGGATATCTGCCGGGACAATACTGGCGGTCAGGGCATGTAACGATGCCGCGCCAACGGTCGCCAGCATCTCCTGCTGTTGTTCAGCAGAAGGGCCGATATGGCGGTCAATAAAAGCATCACTGTGTTCAAGCTGCGGTAAGGTCTGGGTCATGAGTGGTTATTCCTGCAACATCCTGGCCGGGAAATAGGACCAGATATAAAAATCAGAAACCAACGGGCCGGATAAATCCGGCCCACTGCTATTACTCGTTTTCTAACAGCGCTTCATAGGCTGTGGCGTCCAGCAGGGCATTGATTTCCGCCTCGTCGCTGGCTTTGATTTTGAAAATCCAGCCTGCTGCGTAGGGCTCGCTGTTTACCAGCTCCGGGGCGTCGCCCAGCGCATCGTTCACGGCAACAATCTCACCGCTGACCGGTGCATAGATGTCGGAAGCCGCTTTAACAGATTCAGCCACTGCGCAGTCGTCACCTGCGGCAACGGTGGTGCCCACATCAGGCAGGTCAACAAACACCATATCCCCCAGCAGCTCCTGAGCATGTTCCGTGATCCCAACGGTATATGTACCGTCCGCTTCCTTACGCAGCCACTCATGCTCTTTGCTGTATTTCAGTTCATTAGGCACATTGCTCATTGTTATCTCCTGATAGCGATTTACTGCGCGACGGGTTTACCGGCGCGAACAAAAACGGGTTTAGTCACCGTAACCGGTAACTCGCGGTTACGGATCTGGACCACGGCACGCTTACCGGCACCGGCCGGAGCGCGGGCCAGGGCAATACTGTAGCCCAGGGTCGGGGAAAAGGTGCCGCTGGTGATAACCCCTTCCTGGCAGTGGCCGTCTTCATCAAAGAAGCGCACCGGCAGGCCGCTGCGCAGCACGCCTTTTTCGGTCATCACCAGCCCCACCAGGGTATCGGTGCCCTTTTCACGCTGCTGTTCGAGTTTTTCACGGCCGATAAAGTCGCGATCCTGCGGCTCCCAGGCAATGGTCCAGCCCATATTGGCCGCCAGCGGGGAGACGCCCTCGTCCATATCCTGACCATATAAATTCATACCGGCCTCCAGGCGCAGCGTATCGCGCGCCCCGAGCCCGCAGGGTTTGACCCCGGCTTTGACCAGATCCGCCCAGAATGTAGCCGCCTGCTCTTTAGGCAGGGCAATTTCGTACCCGGCTTCGCCGGTGTAGCCGGTGGTGGCGATAAAGAAATCCCCCGCCTGCACGCCGAAGAAGGGTTTCATGCCCGCAACGGCCTGGCGCTGCTGCTCCGTAAACAGGGTTTGCGCTTTTGCCTGTGCGTTCGGGCCCTGCACCGCAATCAGTGCCAGATCGTCGCGCACGGTAACGGTCACGCCAAAGTGCTCTGCGTGTTCGTTAATCCAGGCGAGGTCTTTTTCACGGGTGGCGGAGTTAACCACCAGGCGGAAGTCATCTTCAGAGAGGAAGTAGACAATCAGATCGTCAATCACACCGGCGGAGGCGTTCAGCATTGCGCTGTAGAGGGCTTTACCGGGGGTTTTGAGTTTGGCCACGTCGTTAGCCAGCAGGTAGCGCAGGAATTCGCGGGTGCGGCTGCCGTGTAAATCGACAATGGTCATATGCGACACATCGAACATGCCCGCATCGGTGCGCACCGCGTGGTGCTCATCAATCTGGGAGCCATAATGCAGCGGCATCATCCAGCCATGGAAGTCCACCATGCGCGCGCCGCATAAATTGTGCTGTTCAAATAACGGGGTCTGCTGAGCCATTTTATCCTCTTTCAGTCCATATGCGCTGCCTGCCGCAGCCCACAACACGCCCTTTCCCCCGCGCCACGGGGGCGACGCAAACGTTCTCTTTACCGGCAAACTTACCACCTAACCCGGCGTTAAACCATAAGCGCAGGCCACCCGTCAGATAACCTTACAGCCAGAAACCGCGTGGATATAGCCAGAGAATAAAACTGAGGAAATGCGATTAATGCCGCACAATCACACATATGAGAGGTGAAAAATCAGAAGAAGATAACAATTCAGAAAAATAGGTAAACAAAATCACTACATCTGAATTTGCTTCGGATTAATAAAAGTAATCCGACTGGCGGGGTCAAATTAGAATATTTCAAATGAGGCGCCCTGCCCCCGCTGCGGGCAGGGGCAGGTGGTGGATCAGCGCAGCCACTCGGGCAGGTCGTGCAGGCCCATGGCCTGGCGCAGTAGCCGGGGCTTCACCCCCGGCAGGCTGTCGGCCAGGGTTAAGCCTAAGTCTCGCACCAGCTTTTTCGCCGGGTTGTCACCGGCGAACAGCTCACGAAACCCCTGCATACCGGCCAGCATCAGGGCGGCGCTGTGTTTGCGGTTGCGCTCATAGCGGCGCAGGTACAGGTATTCGCCAATGTCTTTGCCCTCTTTATGCAGGCGGCGCAGCTCAGCAATAAGCTCTGCGGCGTCCATAAACCCGAGGTTGACCCCCTGCCCGGCCAGCGGGTGGATAGTGTGGGCCGCATCTCCGGTCAGGGCCAGGCGGTGCCCGGCAAACTGGCGGGCATAGCGCCCGGTAAGCGGGAAGCACAGGCGCTCGCTTTCCAGCGTGCATACGCCAAGGCGCGTATCAAACGCCACCGCCAGCTCGCGGTTAAAATCCGCCGCAGGCAGCTGCGCCACGCGCGCGGCCTCTGCGGGGGTTAATGACCAGACAATCGAGCTTAAATGCCCGTCGTTAAGCGGCAGGAACGCCAGCACGCCATCAGCATAAAAAACCTGGCGGGCGACCGCGTCATGGGGGCGCTCTGTGCGCACCGTTGCCACCAGCGCATGGTGCCGGTAGTCCCAGGAGGTCAGCGGGATATCGGCCTGCCTGCGCAGCCAGGAGTTGGCGCCGTCTGCCCCCACTACCAGGCGGGCCGTCAGCATTGTGCCGTCGGTCAGGCTCACAAAGGCGTCGTTCTCCCCCCGGGCCAGTTGCTGGATGTGCGCCGGGGCCATAAGCGTAACGTCCCGGCACTCGCCCGCCCGTTGCCACAGGGCGCGGCGGATGGATTCATTCTCCACAATATGCCCCAGATGGCTGTAGCCACTGGTTTTGTCATCAAACGCGATCCGCCCGAAGCTGTCCCGCTCCCACACTTCCATGCCGTGATAACTGCTGGCGTGGCCGCGCAGAATGGTCTCCCAGACCCCGAGATGGCTGAGTAACTTTTCACTGGCCGCATTGATCGCCGAAACCCGCAGCCCGGCCGGGGTATCCTCCGCCCCGGGGCGGGGGGCCGACTGCTCCAGCACCGCCACCCGCAGGCCGCTCCCCTGCAGGCCACAGGCCACCGCAAGACCCACCATACCGCCGCCAACAATGGCCACATCTACGCTTTGCACATAAGACTCCTGTTAACGCGCAACCCAGCCAAGGGTGCGGTAGGCCAGCGCATCACGCGCCGGCGATATCCATTCCATGGTCATCAGGCCGAGATTACGGCCCACAACCAGCGGGAACCAGTGATTGGCAAACAGACTCACCAGCCCATCGGTAACACCGATGGTGGCGGTTTTATCCGCCGCCCGGCGCGCCTGATACGCCGACAGCAGAGCGCTGCCGCCGGTATCGCTCCCGGCATGCCAGGCGTGCGCCAGCATTTCGGCCAGGGTCACCACGTCGCGGATCCCGAGGTTAAACCCCTGACCGGCAATCGGGTGCAGTGTCTGTGCCGCATTGCCCACCAGCGCCAGGCGATGGGTAACACAGCGATCCGCCCGGGTCAGCGCCAGCGGGTAACAGTGGCGCACGCCGCTGTGCATAATTTGCCCCAGCCGCCAGCCGAACGCCTGCTGCAGTTCACGGCAGAAGCGGGCATCGCTCCACTGTTCAACCTCCTGCTGGCGGTGAGCCGGGAAGCACCATACCAGAGAGCAGCGCTTACCAGACATGGGCAACATGGCCAGCGGGCCATGCTCAGTAAAACGCTCCCAGGCACGCCCCTGGTGGCCCCGGGCGGTGGCCACATTGGCGATAACCGCCACCTGCTGGTAGTCACGCTGCTGCCATTCAATACCGCAACGGCCCGCCAGCGGTGAGCGGGTGCCGTCTGCCGCGACCAGTAACTGGCCGCTGAGCACCGCGCCACTATCAAGGGTGACGGTGACCTGCTCCGCACTGCGTTCAACCCCGGTCACCCGGGCCGGGCAGTGGAGGGTCACCCCGGGGGCTTCGCCCAGTAAGCGAAACAGCCGCAGGCCCGCTTCATGAAGCTCAATAACATGGCCCAGCGCGCTGATGTCGTAATCCCGGGCTTCGAGGGTGGTGAACCCGGCGTGGCCGCGATCGCTGACGTGTACGCTGGTGATCGGCGTGACGCAATCGGCCAGCGCAGGCCAGATCCCCAGGCGCTGTAGCTGCTGGCAAGTGCCGCCGGAAAGCGCAATCGCCCGGGCATCAAACCCGGGGTGGGTGGTGGAATCCGGCATGCGCGACTCCACCAGGTGCACCGGTAGCTGGCCGCCGGTCAGCCGGGAGATAGCCAGCGCCAGGGTGGCCCCCGCCATTCCCCCGCCGGTGATTATCACGCTCACGGGCGGGACGCTGCCATCAGCGCCTCGATATCGTCGGCGGTTTTGACCACCCCGCTGGTGAGCACTTCGTTGCCGTTTTCAGTAATCACAATATCGTCTTCGATACGGATACCTATCCCGCGAAACTCCGCCGGGACGTCGGCATCCGGCGCAATATACAGCCCGGGCTCCACAGTCAGCACCATGCCGGGCTCAAGGATCCGCGAGCGATCGGGGCCGTACTCACCCACGTCGTGTACATCCAGCCCCAGCCAGTGGCTGAGCCCGTGCATAAAATACGGGCGGTGGGCGTTTTCCGCCACCAGGGTGTCCACATCCCCGCAGAGGATCCCAAGCCTCACCAGGCCGCTGACCATAATGCGCACCACTTCACTGGTGACCGCCTGAATGGAGGTGCCCGGGCGGTACAGCCGGATGGCGGTTTCCAGTGACTCCAGCACAATGTCGTACACCGCACGCTGGGCTGGGGTAAATTTGCCGTTGACCGGGAAGGTGCGGGTAATATCCCCCGCGTAGCCCTGGTATTCGCAACCGGCGTCGATAAGCACCAGATCGCCTGCGCGCATGGCGCTTTCGTTTTCGGTGTAGTGCAGAATGCAGCCGTTCTCACCGCTGCCAACGATAGTGTTGTAAGAGGGGTAACGGGCACCGTGGCGGGTAAACTCGTGCAGGATCTCCCCTTCCAGCTGGTATTCGAACATGCCCGGGCGGCATTTTTCCATGGCCCGGGTGTGGGCCAGGGCGGAAATCTCGCCCGCGCGGCGCATGATGTCCAGCTCTTCGGGGGATTTAAACAGCCGCATGTCGTGCACCCAGGGGCGCCAGTCGGTCAGGGTTGCCGGGGCTCGCAGATTCTGGCGTGAGCCTTTGCGCAGGGTGTCGAGCGCACTGAATACCAGCCTATCGGCCCAGTCGTACTCCCCCCGGGCGTGGTAGACCACATCCAGGCCGTTGAGCAACTGGTGAAGCTGCTCACCAATTTCAGAAAACGCCAGCGCCCGGTCCACCCCCAGCGCTTCCGGGGCCGCTTCCTGACCCAGGCGGCGGCCAAACCAGATTTCTGCGGTTTTATCCCGCAGGCGGTTAAACAGCACGCTGTGGCTGTGGGTCTCATCACTTTTGATCAGCACCAGCAGCGCTTCTGGCTCGTTAAAGCCGGTGAAGTACCAGAAATCGCTGTTCTGGCGATAGGGGTATTCACTGTCGGCGCTGCGGCTGGCTTCCGGTGCGGCAAAGATCAGTGCGGCACTGGCGGGCGCCATTTTGCGAAGTAGCGCCTGGCGACGGCGGATAAACGCTTGCTGGGTCATGAGATCTCCTTATAAAACCGGGAGCCCGCCGCGCCAGAGAGAAGGTGTCTGCGGGCCGCTGTTGTTTAGTGTAATGTCGGTTTGCGCACTTCCGGCGCGGTCGGTTCCGGGTGGTTGAAGGTGTCGTTACACAGCAGCGCGGCAACCCGGACATATTCGATGATTTCTTCCAGGGACATTTCCAGCTCTTCCTGGTCTTCGTCTTCATCGTATCCTAACTGGGCGATATTCCGCAGATCGTCAATGGCTTCGCCGGTTTCGCCGCTCACTTTGTCCAGTTTCGGCTGTGTGACGCCAAGGCCCAGCAGGAAGTGGTTTACCCAGCCGGCCAGCGCGTCTGCCCGCTGGAATACGGTGATGTCATCGTCGTCAGGAATATAGAGCTGGAACAGGAAGTTATCGTCGTCCAGCGCATCACTGGTGGCGGCATGCATCTGGCGCACGGCCTCGGCTAAGTCCTGGCTAAAGGCCAGGCCTTCATTTGTCAGATCATGAACCAGTGGCTGCCAGGCGCTGTCTTTGCAACCGCCGCACAGCATGCCGCTGATCAGACCGTGCATTTCTGACGGGGTCAGACCAATGTTTTGCTGGTTGAGTAACTGAGCTACTTTATCGTAGTCAGGCATCGTGTTCTGTATAGACATGCGCTTTCGCCATCGTTGGAAGGTGGAGTTCATGGTATGCTACCACTTTGGCCCCCGGAGATACCAGAATCAGCCCGGACAACATGGGGTGGTTGATGGGTTCGGTTGCAGTGCGTGTGTCAGTGTGTTAATTCTGACCAGCCAGAGCCCGGGCCTGATACGAACCGCAAAAAGGACGTCATCAGGGCTTGTATCTTTGTTTCAGGGTAGCTATATTTTGCCCCCCGCGCAGCCCCGGACAGGCTGTGGGCCTATGGGGCGTTAATCAGCAGGAAGGTGGCATGTCTGCACAACCAGTCGATATCCAAATTTTTGGTCGTTCTTTGCGGGTAAATTGTCCGCCAGAACAGCGGGATGCGCTGAACCAGGCAGCAGAAGAGCTTGATCAGCGGTTGCAAGATTTAAAAGTTCGCACTAGAGTCACCAATAGCGAACAGCTGGTTTTTATCGCCGCACTTAACATCTGTTATGAGCTGGCACAGGAAAAAGCCAAAACCCGGGATTACGCCTCTGGTATGGAGCAGCGAATCAAAATGCTTCAGCAAACCATTGAAGACGCTCTGCTTGAGCAGGGCCGCACTGCTGAAAGACCGGGAAGCACTTTTGAATAACAATCTGCGGTTAACTATGGTAGAGTGACCACAGATAAAAAATTTCTCTGAGATGTTTGCAAGCGGGCCAGTCCCCTGAGCCGATATTTCAAACCACAAGAATGTGGCGCTCCACGGTCGGTGCGCATGCTCGGTTCGCCCGAGAAGCCTTAAGGCCATGACGACACATTCACCTTGAACCAAGGGTTCAAGGGTTACAGCCTGCGGCGGCATCTCGGAGATTCCCTACCCTTCCTGTTGTTAACCTCTTCTTATGTGATATGAGCGTCCATGTGACTACTGCCACTCTGCGTCACGAGATCCGTAAACAAATTCGCCAGCGCCGCCGGGCACTCACTCCGGAACAGCAGCACACTTTCGCCATTCAGGCCGCCGGGCAGATGCTCCGCTACCCCCCTTTGCAGCAGGCCCGACACGTGGCGTTATCGCTCTCTTTTGATGGCGAGCTCAATACCCGCCCGCTGATCGAGTCCCTGTGGCAGGCCGGGAAACAGGTCTATTTACCGGTACTGCATCCGTTCAGCCCCGGTAACCTGCTGTTTTTACGCTACACGCCGCACACGCCGCTGACTGTGAATATTTTTAATATCGCAGAGCCGCGCCTGGATGTGCGCAGTGTTCTGCCTCTGGATGCGCTGGATGTTCTGGTGGTGCCGTTAGTGGCGTTTGACGCAGCAGGCCAGCGCCTGGGAATGGGGGGCGGGTTTTACGATCGTACCCTGCAGCGCTGGCAGCAGTACCGGCTGCAGCCCGTGGGCTACGCTCATGACTGCCAGCAGGTGGAGACGCTGCCGGCAGAGTCCTGGGATATTCCGCTACCTGCCGTGGTTACCCCCTCCCGAATCTGGCAGTGGTAACAGGCAGGCCCGCAATTATTTCAGTCCAGAGACCAGCTTCGTGCGCTGATTCTCAAGCGAGACCACCCGCGAGCAGACATCGCGGCCGAACTGTTCAAAATCTTTTTCCTGGTTTTTCCATTCGTCCTGAATGGCCGACTGCATACCGCCAAGGTTACCCAGCACGCTTTGTAACGGGTTTGAACCGCCGCCCAGTACCGCTTTGGCCCCCATTTCATTGATGCTGTCCTGCAGGATGCCGCCCATCGCCTGATTGATCAGCTGCTGCCCGTCGGCACGCACCTGGTCGACACCTTTGTAGTGGAAGGTGAGCCCGTCCTCGCGGTGTTCAATGATCCGGTTCATCTGCTCTTTTAGCTGCTTGTCCAGCTTCTTCAGGCGGCTGTGCATATTGCTGCTGGCCCCCATCTGCTGGGTGATGATGTTATCCAGCGCGACGCGGCTTTTATCCACCCGCGAGCGGGCGCCGTTGTCTATCCAGGGCAGGTCGCTACGCAGCGACTGCTGGTAACTCACCGCCAGTTGGCGCTGAGCCGCACTCAGCGTGTGTTGTTTACCGTTAAACTGCACATCGCCTGACGGGCTAATCACCAGATTGCCGTTCTCCCCCACGACCTGTACGTGCCGGGCTTTAATCACCACGTCGTCTTTTGGGTTAACACTGCACTGGTAATCAGCATGGGCCTGCGCGGCAACGAACAGCATCGCGCCGGTGAATACGTGACGAATCATACCTGCTCCTGATAAATATCCCGGACGGTCAGGGCCGGATACCCCGGCCCCGCGGCAATTAATCCCACCAGATGTCGAATAAATCGCTGGTGCGGATATCGGTTAACTGGTGTGCTTCCAGCCAGTTACGTACCAGCGCCTGATGTTCTGGTGTGCACTTGCCAATTTCCTGCAGGCAGATAAGCCCTTCCCAGGCCAGATAGCCGCTGCCGTCGAAGGCCAGGCCGTTGGGATCGATAACCTGCTCAATAAACTGATCGACCACGCTGTCTATCTGTTGCTCGCTGGTGCCGTCCGGGAAACGCCAGGCGACGGAGAAACCCACTTCCTGAAACTCGTCAATATGCATTTTTTTACGCAAGCGACGGCTACGCTGTGTTGCCATTATTTCATCCTCTCGAACATTAAGTCCCACACACCGTGGCCAAGACGCTGACCACGCTGTTCAAATTTTGTGACCGGGCGGGATTGAGGGCGCGGTACATAGTTCCCCTCCGCCGAGCAGTTATGATACCCGTCAATGGTCACCATCACTTCGAGCATATGTTCGGCATAAGGTTCCCAGTCGGTCGCCATATGGAACACACCGCCCAGCTTCAGCTTGCTTTTCACCAGCTCCGCAAAGGGCACCTGCACAATACGCCGTTTATTATGGCGTGCTTTGTGCCAGGGATCCGGGAAGAACAGCTGGACCATTGACAGGGAGTTACAGGGGATCATGTTTTCCAGCACTTCAACGGCGTCATGGCACATTACGCGCAGGTTGGTGACCCCTTCTTCATGGGCGGCACTCAGGCAGGCGCCCACGCCGGGAGAGTGAACCTCAATGCCGAGGAAGTTCTGATGCGGGTTCGCCTTCGCCATTGCCACCAGCGAGGCCCCCATACCAAAGCCTATCTCAAGGACTACCGGTGCCTCACGGCCAAACAGGGCAGATAAATCCAGCGGCTGTGCGGCGTACTCTACACCCATCACCGGCCAGTAGTTATCCAGCGCGAACTGTTGCCCTTTGGTCAGGCGACCCTGGCGGCGGACAAAACTACGAATGCGTCGCATCGGGCGACCATCTTCATCAAATTCCGGTGATATGACGTCGTTAATCATGAGATTCAAATCTACTCGCGTAAAAGTTCAGGAAACGGGCATTATCCAAAGTTAGTACCCGGATGCAAGCACGGGAAAGTTCCGGTTTACAGCCACAGCGCTGTTGTGCTGGAATCGGCAGCCAGAATATCTACTGGGCAGAATAACGCTATAATGATGCAATCCCTTCAGTTTTCCCGCCAGGTGCTTGACTGGTATGACAAATATGGCCGCAAGACCCTGCCCTGGCAGCAGGAAAAAACGCCCTATAAGGTATGGCTCTCTGAAGTGATGCTTCAGCAGACCCAGGTCGCCACGGTGATCCCCTACTTCCAGCGCTTTATGGCGCGCTTCCCCACGGTGACGGATTTAGCCAACGCGCCCCTGGATGAAGTATTGCATTTATGGACCGGCCTGGGCTACTACGCCCGGGCGCGAAATCTGCATAAAGCTGCCCGGCAGGTGGTCGATTTGCACCACGGGGAGTTTCCCCGGAGCTTTGAAGAGGTAGCAGCACTTCCCGGGGTGGGCAGATCCACTGCGGGGGCCATTTTATCACTCTCTCTTGGTCAGCATTTTCCGATTCTTGACGGCAACGTTAAGCGGGTACTGGCGCGCTGCTATGCGGTGGCGGGCTGGCCGGGGAAGAAAGAGGTTGAAAACCGGCTCTGGCAACTCAGTGAGTCCGTCACCCCTGCGGCGGGCGTGGAGCGCTTTAACCAGGCCATGATGGATCTGGGGGCCATGGTGTGCACCCGCTCACGTCCCAAATGCGAGCTGTGCCCGCTGAAAAACGACTGTGAAGCCCAGGCCGCCGGTAGCCAGGCGCTCTACCCGGGCAAAAAGCCCAGGCAAACGCTCCCGGAGCGCACCGGGTATTTTCTGCTGCTCCAGCAGGGGGATGAGGTCTTTTTACAACCGCGCCCGCCGGTGGGGCTGTGGGGCGGGCTGTATTGCTTTCCCCAGTTTGACGATGAAGCCGCCCTGCGTGCATGGCTGGCGCAACGCGGTATTTCAGCAGATAATCTGTGTCAGCTAACCGCTTTCCGTCACACTTTCAGCCATTTCCATCTGGATATTGTGCCAATGTGGCTGGGAGTGTCATCCCTTCACGGATGCATGGATGAGGGGGGTGCTCTTTGGTATAACTTAGCCCAGCCGCCATCCGTGGGGTTAGCTGCGCCCGTTGAACGCCTGTTGCAGCAATTACGTGCAGGCATAGCCGGGGATTGCGGCGTTCCGGTAACGAGAGAGGAGTAATCATGAGCCGAACCATTTTTTGCACCTACCTGCAGCACGACGCTGAAGGCCAGGATTTTCAGCTGTACCCGGGGGAACTGGGCAAGCGTATCTATAATGAGATCTCCAAAGAGGCGTGGAAGCTGTGGCAGGCGAAACAGACCATGCTGATTAATGAGAAAAAGCTCAATATGATGAATCCGGAACATCGCAAATTGCTGGAGCAGGAGATGGTCAACTTCCTGTTTGAGGGCAAGGATGTTCATATTGAAGGTTTTACGCCACCAGAGAAGTGATCGCAGATATCCTTCCGGTAACAACAACAAAAGCTGGTGACCCCATCAGCTGACTGAAGGGCTACGGCCCTTTTGTTGAACAGAAACACACGCCTGAACATGAAAAAACTTTTAGCGCTGGCTCTGGTGGCACCGTTGTTGATCTCGTGTTCCAGTAACAAAAAGAACGCCGAGACCTACAATGAAGCCTGGGTAAAGGACACCAACGGTTTTGATATTCTGATGGGGCAATTTGCCAACAATATCGAAAATCTGTGGGGGTTTGACGAGGTATTAATCGCGGGTCCGAAAGACTACGTAAAATATACGGACAAATATCAGACACGCAGCCACATCAACTTTGATGAAGGGACCATAACGGTTGAGACCATGGCCGGTACGGATCCTACCGGACATTTGCGCCAGGCGATTATCACCACCCTGCTGATGGGGGATAACCCCGGCTCGATTGACCTCTACTCAGATGTCAACGACGTGCTGATTTCACGCCAGCCGTTCCTGTATGGTCAGGTGGTTGATAACACCGGGCAGCCCATTCGCTGGGAAGGCCGGGCCGCTAAATTCGCCGACTATTTACTGCAAACCCGGCTGAAAAGCCGCAGTAACGGCCTGCGCATTATCTACAGTGTGACCATAAACCTGGTGCCTAACCACCTGGACAAACGCGCCCATAAATATATCGGCATGGTGCGCGAGGCCGCGCGCAAATATGGTATTGATGAATCGCTGATCCTCGCCATTATGCAGACCGAATCGAGCTTTAACCCCTATGCGGTCAGCCATGCGGATGCCCTGGGGCTAATGCAGGTGGTCCAGCACAGCGCCGGTAAAGATGTGTTCCGCTCTCAGGGCAAATGGGGAACCCCGAGCCGCAGCTATCTGTTCGATCCTAAAAGCAATATCGATACCGGCACCGCCTACCTGGCCATGCTCAACGATGTCTACCTGTCCGGCATTGATAACCCCACCTCCCGTCGCTACGCCGTTATTACCGCCTATAACGGCGGTGCCGGTAGCGTGCTGCGGGTCTTTTCGGGGGACCGGGTTAAAGCGGTTAATATCATCAACACCATGACCCCGGACGATGTCTACCAGACCCTGACCACCCGCCACCCTTCGGCAGAGTCGCGCCGTTACCTGTACAAGGTTAATACTGCCCAGGGCGCCTACCGCCGGATAAAATAACCGGCCGTAAAAACGGGCCCTCTGTTATAAGAGGGCCCGGCGAAAAGGCGCTAAGACCGGCCAGAACAGATCAGAGCGTGCGGTATTACCCGCACGCCTGACAGTGCGGCTTATCCGCTACGAGGGTTCAACACCACAAGCCATAATGGCCGCAATTTCCCGGGAACCCATGGTTACGCGAATTTCACATAGCCTGGGGTGGATAATTAAGGTGAGCAGTAACAGCGTTAAACACACTATCAACAGACACCATACTGCGGAATTTTGCGACAATTTCATGGCCGGTATCTCCTTGCCTCGCGGCAGGTAAGCGGCTACTCTGATGTTCTTGGGCATAGAGTAGGCCTCGTGGATTAATGAAAATTAACTACGGGGCTTTATTCTTTCTGCCTTACCACATTCTGTACCGCACTGCGTTATTACCGCATTACTGCAACAGCCACGCCAGAGACTCCGCATAAGGCAGACAGCCTTAAGCGCCGCGGGCATAATAACCCTGCGCCTGTATTTAAAAAATATGATAAATAGCGCCACGCTTAACAATTTATCAATATGCAGTTATTTCCCGAAAAATAAAAACGGGCTCTCCTGTTACGGAGAGCCCGGTCGAAAGGCGCCAGGGCTGGCCGGAGCACATCAGCAGGTGTGCGGCATTATCCGCACGCCTGGCTGTGCGGCTTACCCGCTACGAGGTGCCGGATCCACAGGCCATAATTGCCGCGATTTCCCGGTCGCCCTGGATTATGCGAACCTCACATAACTGCGGGCGGATAATTAAGGTGAGCAGTAACAGCGTTAAACACACTATCAACAGACACCACACTGCGGAATATTGCGATAATTTCATGGCCGGTATCTCCTTGCCTCGCGGCAGATAAGCGGCTACTCTGATGTTGTTTGGCATAGAGTAGGCCTCGTGGATTAATGAAAATTAACTACGGGGCTTTATTCTTTCTGCCTTACCACATTCTGTACTTCACCGCTTATTACCGTTTTACTGCAACCGGCTATATCAGAGACTCCGCATAAGGCAGTCAGCCTTAAGCGCCACGGGTATAATAACCCTGCACCTGTATTTAAAAAATATGATGAATAGCACTATCCACAACGTTATATCAACAGCACCGCTTCAGATAAAAATAAAGAGAATACTATCCACAATGTAAATAATAAAAATTCAATTATTCTCCCACGGCTGCCAGCACCCAGGCCACAGATAATAAATCAGCGCTGCCTCCGGGGCTCAGATGGCGGGCGGTCATCTCCCGATCCATCACCACCAGATCCTGGCGCTGCCAGCCATGGCGTAACAAACTGCTGGCATAACGCTGCACATAGTCCAGCCCTTCAGCCCCCCCCCTGGAGATCAGATTACTGTCCGGATTTACAGCCATCAGCCGTAGTAATGCATTGTGCAGGCGACGCTCCCCCTGCTCCTGATACCACCAGGGCAAGACATAACGGCGTACCGTGGCAAAACCACTTTCGGCCTCGCCCCGGGCACCAGTCAGCCCGGCGCTCTGATACTGCCGCTGGCCCGCAGTCATACTGCACTGACCACCAGTCTGATTGCCTGAAGGTCCGCCCGCCAGTTCACGCCGCACCAGACCATCACAGATCTGGCTGACCTCTTCGCACAATGTCCCGGTCGTTACCGGCTGTTGCCGTCCGTGCAACCGCCCGGCAGCACAGCACAGCAGGCCAAGAGAGAATATACCGCCTTTATGGGTGTTCACCCCCCCGGTGGCCTCAAACATCGCCTGTTCACAGGCAAGCCCAGCCGGGCGTAACAAGGCCAGAACCTGGCTGGCAGGTAAGCAGGCATGTTGATAACCACAGTGTTCAAACACCCGCAGCCAGGGAGCAACCGCCCGGATACTGCGGATAAATGTCATATAGTTCATATCCCGGTGGGCTCCGCTGTTAACACGGTCCACCAGCCCGGGTTTAGGTGTGAGCTCCAGCTCCTGGCAGAGCGCCTGCTCTGCCAGGGTTACCACATCCACCGCAGCGGGTTTAGTCGCGGGCAAACCAGTCATCAATAATCCCCTCAACGCGGGACACCACCTGCTCCAGCGGATGTCGCCGGGAGCGGGCACAGGCATGGGCCGGTTCATTACACAGCAGGCAGTGGCGCATATCCTCCCCCAGAGACTGGCGCCCTACTGGCCCCAGCTCAGGGCAGATAACGTCCAGATCCCAGATCCTTCCCAGAGGATGCAGCTGCTCAAGTTCACTGCAACGGTTTTTAAGATCCCGGGCCGGATGCGCCACGCACCACATTGCCTCCGGCCCGGTGGGTAGCCACAACACCTGGCGATCCAGCACCTTCCAGCCCTGACGCCAGAACAGCTGATCACAGGACTGCAGGGCAACCCCCATCGTATTCCGGTAGCGAATGCTGTTTTTTACCGGGCCGGGAGTCACCAGGGTTAATGAAACCACCGGTTGCTGATAGTGCCCCAGCCAGTCAGTCTGGCGTGCCGCGCGGCGTTCTTTTGCCGCCAGCAGCGCGTCCAGAGTGACCCCCGCCTGTTCGGGCGTCGTTACTGTCATTACATTATTCCTTCACCTGATAAACAACGTCGATCACGCTGCCATCGCGGTAGCGGATCACGCCGACGATTTTATCGGTAAATTCGATAGCTTTGGGAGCCCCGGTTAAGGAAATCGCCCTTTCCCAGAGCATTTCAATATCCATCACCGGTAATCCGGCATTTTCCAGGCGCTCGCGAATTTCCGGCCGCGCCGGATTAACCGCAATACCGTGGTCCGTGACCAGCACGTCAATACAACTCCCCGGCGTCACGCAAGTTGTTACCCGTCGCACAACCGTCGGAATACGACTGCGCAACAGCGGGGCCACAACAATAGTCAGGTTCGCCGCCGCCGCCACATCACAATGACCACCGGAAGCACCGCGCATCACCCCGTCCGACCCGGTAATCACGTTAACGTTAAAGTCCGTATCAATTTCCAGCGCACTGAGGATCACCACATCCAGTTGATCACAGCAGGCTGCTTTGCTGCCCGGATTAGCGTAAACATTAGTGGAGATTTCCACATGCTGCGGGTTACGGGCCAGAGATCCGGCCGCCTGGCTGTCAAAACACTGGGTATCCAGCAAGGTGGCGATCAGCCCCTGCTCATGCAGATCCACCAGGCTGCCAGTGATCCCCCCGAGGGCAAAACGCGCGTGGATCCCGTCGCGGGCCATCTTCTGGCCAAGAAAACGAGTGCAGGCGGTAGATGCCGCCCCGGAGCCAGTCTGCATGGAAAAGCCTTCGGTGAAATATCCGGAGTGTTCAATCACATCTGCCGCGTTGCGGGCGATCATCAGTTCCCGTGGGTTACTGGTGACCCGTGCCGCCCCAACGCTGATTTTCGCCGGGTCGCCGACCTGCGCCACGGGCACAATATAGTCCACCTGATCCTGCACAATACTGGCAGGCATATTGGGGAACGGCACCAGCGATTCCGTGAGCAGGACCACATTGTGGGCGTAACGGGCATCCACCATGGCATAGCCCAGAGAGCCGCAGCAGGAAGCACCGTGGGTGCCATTCGCATTACCGAACTCATCACTGCACGGCACCCCAAGAAACGCCACATCAATATTCAGTTCCCCGTCCTGGATGAGCTTCACCCGGCCCCCGTGAGAGTGGATCTGCACCGGTTCATCCATCAGCCCGTGGGAAATCGCCTCTGCCAGTTTGCCGCGCATTCCGGAGGTATAAATACGGCGGATAACCCCATTTCGAATATGCTCAATCAGTGCGTCATTGCAGGTCATTAGCGAGCTGGACGCCAGAGTCAGATCCCGGAAACCCATGCGCGCCAGGGTGGCAACCACCTGATTAATCACCTGATCCCCTTCCCGGAAGGCGTGATGAAAAGAGATAGTCATTCCGTTTTTCAGGCCGCTGCGCTCAACCGCCTGTTCCAGAGAAGCACACAACTTACGTTGAGATTTGGCGGCAGGATCCGCCAGCCAGGGGGTCGCGGCCAGTGCATCTTCAAACGGAGCCAGATGCCCCAGGGCCGGATACTGAATATGGAGAGGTTCTGTCTGATTCATGGTTCTGTCCTTAGCGCCGTACACCGGAAGCCGCCGCGCGCTCAATCACCACCCGCGCATGGTTAATAATCGGCCCGTCAATCATTTTGCCATTGAGGGATACCACCCCCAGACCGTTGCGTTCGCCTTCTTCGGCTGCCTCGATAACCCGCCGGGCGTGGTCCACCTCCTGCCGGGTAGGAGCATACGCGTTATGCAGCAGATCTATCTGGCGGGGATTGATCAGCGATTTGCCGTTAAATCCCATCTTACGGATCAATTCAACCTCACGCAGGAATCCGGCTTCGTCGTTAATATCCGACCAGACCACATCAAAAGCGTCGATCCCGGCAGCCCGCGCCGCATGAAGCACCGCGCAGCGGGCATAGAACAGTTCGGTGCCATCACCGCGCTCCGTCTGCATATCCATCACATAATCGAACGCCGCCAGCGCAATGCCAATCAGCCGCGGGGAGCTGCGGGCAATCGCCACAGCGTTAATCACCCCGACAGCAGATTCAATGGCTGCCATCAGCCGGGTAGAGCCCACCGGGCGGCCACAGGCCCGCTCGATGCGTTCAAGGTGGCTCTCCAGTAAATGAATATCTTCCGGAGTATCGGTTTTCGGCAGGCGCACCACGTCAACCCCAGCCCGGACTACCGCTTCCAGATCCGCCAGCCCGAACGGCGTATTCAGTGGGTTAATTCGCACTACGGTTTCAATATCCCGATACATGGGGTGCCGGAGCGCATGAAAAACCAGCATTCTGGCGCTGTCCTTTTCCCGCAGGGAGACGGCATCTTCCAGATCAAACATGATCGCGTCCGGGCGGTAGATAAACGCCGTGGAGAGCATGGCAGCGTTAGCGCCAGGTAAAAACAGCATACTGCGGCGTAGAGTACTCATTGTATAACCCCCCAGTCCGGCTGCTGGCCAGAGGCACGCAGCAGCGCAGTTTGCAGACGGGCGCGGATCACACAGTCCAGTGCGCCTTTGTCCTCAATAATAATTAACCCCTGGGTTACCCCCATCGTGCTGAGGGTTTCCAGTACAACCTGGCGGATCTGATCACCAAACTGCTTGATCACCTCACTGTGAATGACCACATCCAGCTCCCCGTCTGCCGGGGAAATCTTCACCATCAGGTCACTGGACTCCATGGTCCCGGCCAGCGCCTGGTTAATAATCTTCATAATGTTGTCCTGGTATTAAGCAACCGCCACCTGTGCCCCGTAGCGGGCAATCAGGTGGTCGTAAGTGGTAACCGGTACAATCTCGCGGGCCCGCAATAACTGGCCGGTCGCTAACAAGTGGCGTACCCGGGAGGCCGAAACAGCACTACCGGAAGCCTTGATCCGCGGGATCTCCTGCACTGCGATTTTCCCGGTCAGCAACCGGTGCAGTGTCTGGTTATAGTCCCGGGTCACATCACAAAACGGTTCAGATCCAATAAACCGCCGGGTGATCCCCAGCGCCGGGGCGATGGCATCCCGGAACAGGATCACATCGATCTCACTCCAGGCGTGCTGCACTCTGGCGCTGTCTTTCAGAAAGTAAGCCGGGAATGTCCCCCGTGAAATAATGTAACGGGAGCCTTCATGAACAGTGACATTGGGCAGATGGCTGACCCCGGCGCGCACCATTGCCAGCCGTTCCGGGTACGGAAAGAAGGACGCATCCTCACGCACCACAAACAGATGCAGCCAGTCACACTGGCTGGCAGCCAGCTCAGCCAGATGGCGGTGCCCGAGCGTAAACGGGTTGGCGTTCATCACAATGACACCGATCTCCGTGCCAGGCTGGCGCAGGCGCTGGAGGCTACGGCAGTAGTGCGCCAGGCCTGTGGGGGTGTTCTCCAGCAGCACCGCATCGTCACCACTGCTGGCCAGTGGCCAGAACCCACTACAGGTAAAGCGCCCCTGGCAGGCTGGCCGGGTGCAGAGAAATAAATGAAAGTGCCCCTGCTCCAGGGCAACGTTTTCGACCTCGGCCAGCAGCCTGGCACTGAGATTTTCCCCGCGCAGTGCCTGATCCACTGCCACACACTTGATAACGTTACCGGCCAGGCCCGCACACCCCACCAGACGGTTACCGCACCAGGCCTCCACAAAACTGGCAATATCGCTATCCATATCCAGCCCGTTATCAGCCAGAAGATAGCGAATGGCCATCAGCCGTTCTGGCTGGCTCACCACCCTGGTGAGCCGGAAATCAATTGCCCTGGTTCCCTGCATAATATTCGTCCGCTGGTCTTAGTGGATAGCCGCCGCCCGGGCCGGAGCCTCAACAATCAGGTTACTCAGGTGGCCAATCTGCTCGATCTCTACCTCGATCCGGTCACCGGCTTTCATAAACAGCGGTGGATTGCGTTTTTTACCCACACCGCCAGGCGAACCGGTAATAATCACATCCCCCGGGCTCAGGCGGGTAAAGGTGCTGATGTACTCAATCAGTTCAGCAACCTTATGGATCATGCTGGCTGTATTGTCTTCCTGGACCATACGCCCGTTCAGCCAGGTGCGAATCGCCAGACGGTGGGGATCCGGGATCTCGTCCCGGGTAGTCATCCACGGGCCAAATGCCCCGGTGCTGGGCCAGTTTTTACCAGCGGTAAACCAGCTGTGTTGCCAGTCCCTGGCAGAGCCATCCATATAGCAGCTGTACCCGGCCACATGGGCCAGCGCCTGTTCGCGGGAAATATTTTCTCCCCCCAGGCCGATGATCACCGCCAGTTCACCTTCATAGTCAAATTCACTGGAGCAGCGCGGCTTCACCACCGGGCAATTGTGCCCGGTCTGGGAGTCCGCAAAGCGCACGAACAGCGTGGGGGCCGGGTTATGCTGATCAAACTCTTTACGCTTCTCTGCGTAGTTCATACCCACACAAAGGATCTTTTCCGGGTGCTCGATCACCGGCAGAAAATCCACTTCCCCGAGAGTCAGATCACAAGGATCATTGCTGAACCTGGCGGCCATACTGATCGCGTCTGCTGCCAGCAACGCTTTCAGATCCGGGTAACGGCCACCGAGCCTGCGGCCCAGATCGATAACGCCCTGGCGGGTGACCATGCCGTAGCTGCGCTGGCCCTGGTACATAAAACTTGCGAGTTTCATAACGGTTCCTGAAATCATACGGTTAAGAAAGGAAATTGCTCAGCACCAGTAGCGAGACAGAGACGTTGATCGCCCCGCCAATACGGGTTGCTATCTGGGCAAAAGGCATCAGCTCCATCCGGTTACCGGCGGTAAGGATGGCCACATCACCAGTGCCGCCCTGGCCACTCTGGCAGCAGGAAACAATGGCAACATCAATGGGATACATACCTATCTTTTTCCCCACCAGAAAGCCCGTGCCAACCAGTGCCGCAACCGTGCTGATAATCACCAGCAGGTTGGTCAGCGTGAAAGCATTCACCAGCTCATTCCATGGGGTGATCGCCACCCCAACCGCGAACAGGATCGGGTAGGTCACGGATGTCTGGAAGAATTTATAAACCACCTGCGAGCCTTCAAGGATACGCGGAGATACGCCATTAAACAGTTTGACCAGCACCGCCATAAACAGCATGCCAACCGGTGCCGGCAGGCCCGTCAGTTTGTGACCCAGCATCCCTATCATATACAGCAGCACTGCCAACAGCGCGCCACTGGCAATGGTGCTTACATCCACCTTGCCGGAGAACGCCGCAGCCTGGGGGGCGGAAGACGCAGCATTAGCACGGTCCGGCATCAGTTGGCCTTCCCCGGTCAGATGCGGGTAGCGTTTACCCAGTTGATTCAGGCAGCCGGAGATAACGATCGCCGTCAGGCTACCCAGCATCACCATTGGCAAAACCCGGCCCAGCGCAACACCCTGATCGATATGCAGAATAGTGGCATAGCCGATAGAGAGCGGGATTGCCCCTTCTCCTACGCCACCGGCCATGATCGGCAGAATAATAAAGAAAAAAATCTGGAAAGGTTCAAGGCCCAGGGCCATACCGACCCCCATACCCACCAACATTCCGGCAATTTCACCGCACAGCATCGGGAAGAAAATCCGCAGGAACCCCTGGATCAGGGTAGCCCGGTTCATACTCATAATGCTGCCGACAATAATGCAGCAGATATACAGGTACAAAATGTTGGTGGATTTGTAGAATTTTGTTGTCGACTCGACAACCACATCCGGCAACAACCCGTAATAGACAAGTGCAGAAGGAATAAAAGTGGCGCAGATTGCCGCCGCCCCGAGTTTACCGATGATCGGCAGACGTTTACCGAACTCACCGCAGGCAAAACCAAAAAAGGCCAGCGTGGCAACCATCACAACAATATCACTGGGGAGCTTTCCACCCAGGCAATCAATCGCAATCAGCGCGCCGGCCAGTAAAAATAGCGGCAGTGGAATAATCCCCACTTTCCAGCTGTCCATAATGTGCCACCAGCGCTCTTTAAGCGATGGTTTTGGTATTTCCAGTATATCCTGTGGTACAGAGAAAGAATCGCCAGTTGTACTCATGATAATACCCTCTTAATTATTTGGCTGTTGTAGCGTAGAGGGCCAATGGCTCATAGTATGTGAGGGAATGCATATTAAAACCGAAGTTTTAATGGCACCTATGGTTTTTATGGTTTCTTTTATTTATTGTGAGGTGCGACCTATTTTTACGTGTAGTTTTTATGGTTTTAATTATTAAGTCACGCTCTCTCCTGATGATCACTAATATCAATTATCGCCATAAACGTTGCGCTGTGTAAGGGATCACAAGTTTTGCACCGGATACAGTATCCGCAAACAAAGAATGATAGATTAAACAACCAACTGATAATGCCTGTAGCAGCTATGAAAGTATCTTTTCAGATAAAATTATTTATTTCGCTGGTGGCTTTCTTTTCCATCCTGTTTGCAGCACTGGGTGGCTATTATTATTTTGACGTTGGCCGCCAGCTTTATCAGGAAATGAGCATCCGGGCCAGAATACAGGCGGAAGAAATTGCCCTGATACCCGATGTCCGTAAAGAGGTCGCGCAAAAAGATATTCCTGATCTGGCCCGGCTGATGAATAAATTCGCCCGCCACAGTGACGCCAGCTTTATTGTTGTTGGTGATAATCAGGCGCTGCACCTGTACCACTCCGTATATCCGGATCGGGTGGGTTCCCGCCTGGTTGGCGGGGATAACCAGGCCGTGCTCGCTGGCCAGAGCACCACAACCATCCGCAAAGGCGGGCTGGGAATTTCACTACGCCACAAAGCGCCCATTTTTGACGATGCGGGGCAAGTGGTGGGGATTGTCTCTGTCGGTTACCTGACCAGTTATCTGGATAACATCACCGTCAGCAAAATGATCAATATTCTGGTGGCCGCCATGTTATTGCTGGTGGCGCTGTTTGTCTTCTCATGGTTTTTCACCCGCAGTATTAAACGCCAGATATTCTCCCTTGAGCCTCGGGAGATCGGCTTGCTGGTACGCCAGCAAAAAGCCCTGATGGAGTCTATCTATGAAGGGGTGATCGCCATTGATAACAACCAGCGCATTGAGGTGATCAACCAGGCTGCCCGGCATCTGCTAGGGCTGGAGCAACCCTCCGGGGCGCTACGCGGTCAGCATATTAATGAAGTTATCCTCCCCCAGCCCTTTTTTGATCCCGGCGCAATGCTACAGGCCGATACACACGACGAACTGTGCCGCTTCAACCAGTTAACCGTGCTCGCCAGCCGGGTACGGATCATGCTGGAAGATCAGCTACAGGGCTGGGTAATAACCTTCCGGGACCGTAATGAAATTGACGCCCTGAGCGCCCAGCTCAGCCAGGTAAAACGCTATATGGATAACCTGCGCATTATGCGCCACGAACAGCTTAACCGGATGACGACCCTCTCCGGCTTGCTGCATATGAAGCGCTATGACGACGCCATCCGCTATATTGAATCCCAGTCGGAACATGCTCAGGAATTGCTGGATTTCTTATCCGCCCGCTTTGCCTCCCCGACCCTGTGCGGGTTATTACTGGGTAAAGCCGCCCGCGCCCGGGAAAAAGGGGTAGAAATCAGTTTTGATCCCGGCTGCCGGATGGAAGGAGAGCTGGAAACCCTGGGTGAGCAGGAGATTATCTCCATCATCGGTAATCTGCTGGATAACGCCATTGAAGCCACCCAGCAGGCCGGGCAGCCGCATCTGCCGGTGGAGATACTGATCCTGCAAAATGATCGGGAACTGATAATCGAAGTAGCCGATCGCGGTATCGGGATCGCACCGGAAATTCGCGATCGGATCTTTGAACGCGGAATCACCACAAAATCCCGGGGCGATCACGGTATCGGCCTGTACCTGATAGCCAGCTATGTTACCCAGGCCGGGGGCAGCATCGAAGTGAATGACAATGCTCCCCAGGGCACGGTATTTTCACTGTTTATCCCGGTCCATTCTAATGCCCGGCAGCAGCAGGAGGCAGACAATGAAAAATGAAATGATCAGTGTCGTTATCGTGGAAGACGAAAATGAACTGGCCCGGCTCCATGCGGAACTGGTCAGCAGGCACCCGCGCCTGCAACTGGCGGGAATGGCCTCTTCGCTGGCTGATGCCCGGGCATTGCTGGCCAGCACCCGCCCCCAGTTAGTGTTGCTCGATAACTACCTGCCGGATGGTAAAGGCATTACCCTGATTGGCGACCCGCTGCTCACTCAGCATCACTGCAGCGCTATTTTTATCACTGCTGCCAGCGATATGGACACCTGTAGCCAGGCCATCCGCAATGGTGCTTTTGACTATATCCTCAAGCCAGTTTCCTGGAAGCGGCTCAGTCAGTCTCTGGAGCGCTTCACGCAATTTTTCGATCAGCAACGCACCTGGAAAATTGTCGACCAGCAAAACGTAGACAATCTGTATCAGCTGCAGGCCCGGGGCTATCGCCCGGAAGGTGCCGGGAAAGGTATTGAAGAAAAAACGCTACTGCGGGTACAGGCGCTGTTTGGTGAACCGCTGGCGGAAGGGTTCTCTGTGGATGAGGTTGTCACGGAAACCGGGTTAAGCAAAACCACCGCCCGCCGCTATCTGGAGCACTGTGTGGAGGTAGGCTTTCTGCAAGTGGATATGCTGTACGGGAAAATAGGCCACCCGCGCCGCCTGTACCGGCGGGCGGATGGCTGAATCACTCTAGCCAGGCAGCATATACCCGTACAGACGGGTGCGCCCGTCAGCCCCGGTCTCGCTGTAGACCCCCTGCAATTCAGGGGAGAAGCCCGGTAACAGGTTGATGCCCTCCTCCAGCGCCAGGAAGTAACGCAATGCGGCACCGTCCCAGACCTCACCGGGCACCACACACAACACCCCCGGGGGATAAGGCAATGCCCCTTCTGCGGCGATCCTGCCCCGGGCCTCGCTCAGGCGCACCAGCTCCGCCTCACCGCGAATATAGCGGATATGCGCCTGCTGCGCGCTTTGCGCCACTGCCGGTAACCCGCTCTGGCGGAACATGGCTTTTTGCAGCGCTTTAATATCACAGCGCACATACAGCGCGTGCATCTCCTGGCAAAGACGGCGCAGGGTGTAGCCCTGGTAACGCAGGGGATGCTGGCTCACCACCGAGGGGAGCACCTCCGCCAGCGGTGTATCCTGCTCAATATGCTGCTCAAAACGCACCAGTAGCGCTACCAGGTGGGCCATTTTCTCCGGGCTTTCGGCCGGGGTGAGCAAAAACAGGATCGAGTTAAGATCGGCTTTTTCCGGGATCACGCCGTTCTCACGCAGGTAGTGCGCCAGAATAGCCGCCGGTACGCCAAATTCGGTGTACTGGCCGGTTTGCGCATCGATCCCCGGGGTGGTCAGCAGTAATTTGCAGGGATCCACCAGGTATTCATCTTTTTCATACCCCTCAAAGCCGTGCCAGTTATCCGCCGGATCGAAGCTGAAAAAGCGCCGATCCCCGGCTACCTGCCGGGTCGGATAGTCCTGCCAGGGTCTGCCTTCCACCCGGGGCGGCACAAACGGGCGCAGCAGGCGGCAGTGCGCAAAAATCGCCTTACGTGCCTCGATCCCCAGCGCCACACACTCCTGCCACAGGCGCCGCCCACCCTCCCCGTCATGAATGCGGGCGTTAATATCCAGCGCGGCAAACAGCGGATAGAACGGGCTGGTCGAGGCGTGCAGCATAAAGGCATTGTTGAGCCGTTTATGGAGGCAGAACCTCGCCTGGCCGCGGATGTGGTTATCTTTTTTATGGATTTGCGAGGTTTGCGAGAACCCGGCCTGCTGTTTATGCACCGACTGGGTCACAAAGATCCCCGGATCCTCGGGTTTAAGATCCAGCAATAGCGGCGAGCAGTCAGCCATCAGCGGAATAAACTGCTCATACCCGACCCAGGCCGAGTCAAACAGGATGTAGTCGCACAGGTGGCCGATGGTATCCACCACCTGGCGGGCGCTATAAACGGTGCCATCGTATGTGCCCAGCTGGATCACCGCCAGGCGAAACGGGCGCGGCTGCGCGGCCCGCTCCGGGGCCACGCTGGCAATCTGCCGGCGCAGGTAGTCTTCGTTAAAACAGTGGGCATCGATCCCGCCAATAAAGCCGAACGGGTTGCGGGCCGTTTCCAGGTATACCGGGGTTGCCCCGGCCTGGATCAGGGCGCCGTGGTGGTTGGATTTATGGTTGTTGCGATCGAACAATACCAGGTCACCCGGTGTCAGTAAGGCGTTAGTCACCACTTTGTTCGCCGCGGAGGTGCCATTCAGCACGAAGTAGGTTTTATCGGCATTGAAGACCCGGGCGGCATTTTTCTGCGCCTGTTTCGCAGAGCCTTCATGGATAAGCAAATCCCCCAGCCGGACATCGGCATTGCACATGTCCGCCCGGAAGAGGTTCTCGCCAAAAAACTCAAAAAACTGGCGGCCCGCCGGATGTTTTTTAAAGAACGCACCGTGCTGGTGGCCCGGACAGGCGAAGGTGCTGTTGCCCATGGCGACATATTTACTGAGGGTGCTGAAAAACGGCGGCAGCAGCCGGGCTTCGTAATCACTGGCGGCGGCCTCAAGGCGTGCCGCGTCCTGTTCCGTGTCGCTAAGGGCGGCCAGTACACCTTCCGGCAGCGTATTTGCCTGGTCGGTAAACAGGAATACCGGTAAATCAAACCCGCTGCGGGCAAGCAGCGCCAGGATAGCCCCCCGGGCATCTGCCGGTGTCAGCACCACGGCAGCCACATCGGTAAAATCCGTATCATCAAGGGCCACCACAGTGCGCGATGTCACTAAGCGGGTGAGCAAGTCGCTGCTGGCGGCAATGTTTAACGCGTTCATATGCACAAAATCCCCGTGCTACAGGGTACGTGCCACAGGCACTGATAATGGGAGGGCTTCCCCCCGGCGAAGGTGTCTGTCAGGTGTGACTGGAAACCAGCTGCGCCCGCCAGGCATCAGTAAAAACAGAATATAGCTGCTGGTTTTACTGTTGCCCTGCAGTGAGCCTCAGGCCGCCTCACCGCATAACACAGCGCAGGGGCAATATGTGGGGGAACGGCAGCACGGGGTGTGCCGTCTGGCAAATGATGGAGTTAACGCCTGGCATCACAGCTGTCCCGTCCGCAGTAGGTTGCATGGAAGAAATTTTGCGCAATCATGGCAGTTTTCTGACCAGGGCGCAAGGCGGCCAGGCGGGCAGCCCCCTGCCCTGCGGCCAGTTATGGCGTAATTTTCTCCAGATTGCTGATATAGTGCGCGGTCGTCACGGATAGTAATAAATTCCGTTGACGCGCCGGAGCGAATCGGGTTTAATGCGCCCCGTTGCCCGGATAGCTCAGTCGGTAGAGCAGGGGATTGAAAATCCCCGTGTCCTTGGTTCGATTCCGAGTCCGGGCACCAAATTCATATCAACGGACCTCCACGGAGGTCCGTTTTTGCTTTGTAGGCCCCGCTAAAACCACCCTTTCACCATCCCTTTACTCAACCAGAATCAACCCAATTCTCCCCGCATCAACACCCTTGCGAGGGTACATATAGGGGTATAGTCTGGTTCGATAATTTATATACCCTCAAATCACTCAGGAACCCAGCTATGGCACTGACTGACGCTAAAATCCGGGCAGCAAAGCCGGAGGCTAAACCCTATAAAATTTCCGACACCGGGAACATGTTTTTGCTTGTACATCCCAATGGCTCGCGGTACTGGAGACTCCGTTATCGCCACCTCGGGAAAGAGAAAACACTCGCACTCGGGGTCTATCCTGAAGTCTCCCTTTCCGAAGCACGCAACAAACGGGACAATGCCAGAAAACTGATTGCTGAAGGCATTGATCCCTGTGAGCAAAAACGGGCGAAAAGGGCTGTTCCTGAAGCTGCGGAGACTTTCGAAACCGTCGCTATCCAGTGGCTTAACAGCAAAAAGAAAGACCAGGAATCTCACCGCAACCGCATACTCCGTAGCCTTGAAATGCATGTATTCCCGTTTATTGGTTTACGGGATATCACCACGTTAAAGACCCCTGATTTACTCGTACTGTAGTGGTTTACTGAATTTGGCCACCTGAACAGAGGTGATATGCTCATCTCAGAACAATACAGGTGTCCCAATGAAAAAAAGAAATTTCAGCGCAGAGTTTAAACGCGAATCCGCTCAACTGGTTCTTGATCAGAACTACACCGTTGCAGCTGCGGCCAGTGCTATGGATGTGGGGCTTTCTACCATGACGCGATGGGTAAAGCAGTTGCGGGATGAAAGACAGGGCAAAACACCTAAAGCCTCCCCTATAACCCCGGAACAGATTGAAATACGTGAGCTAAAGAAAAAGCTACAACGCATGGAAATGGAAAACGACATATTAAAAAAGGCTACCGCGCTCTTGATGTCAGACTCCCTGAACAGTTCTCGTTAATCGGGAAACTCAGAGCGCAGTATCCTGTGGCCACACTCTGCCACGTGTTCGGGGTTCATCGCAGCAGCTACAAATACTGGGTGAAAAACCCCGAAAAGCCAGACGGCAAGCGGGCTGTATTACGTAGTCAGGTTCTGGAGCTGCATAACATCAGTCATGGCTCTGCTGGTGCAAGAAGTATCGCCATTATGGCAACCCTGAGAGGCTTCAGAATGGGACGCTGGCTTGCCGGCAGGCTCATGAAAGAACTGGGGCTGGTGAGTTGTCAGCAACCCACCCACCGGTATAAACGTGGTGGTCATGAACACATCGCTATCCCAAATCACCTTAAGCGACAGTTCGCAGTGACAGAGCCTAATCAGGTGTGGTGCGGCGATGTGACGTATATCTGGACAGGCAGCCGCTGGGCTTACCTCGCCGTTGTTCTCGATTTGTTCGCCAGGAAACCGGTAGGCTGGGCAATGTCATTCTCACCGGACAGCAGGTTAACCATCAAAGCACTGGAAATGGCGTGGGAAACCCGAGGTAAACCAGCGGGAGTGATGTTCCACAGTGACCAGGGTAGCCACTACACAAGCAGGCAGTTCCGGCAGTTATTGTGGCGTTACCGGATCAGGCAAAGTATGAGTCGACGCGGAAACTGTTGGGATACTCATTCTAATATACTTTCAAATACCGGATCGGACTGACCCGTGCTGGGATTGGCCCAGATGCCTTTGTGTTGACCTGTCGTCCGATTCAGGTATTTCCCGGGCATAGCCGGGCCCAGCGTTTGTGACCTGATAGGAGCTTTGTGCTGCATCCCGAGTGTCCTGTCCGGCGATGGGGATGGTTGTGCTACCAATATCTGGGGGCAAACCATGCAAAATGACTGTCAATCTCCTGAAAGCGTGATCCTGGGTGTCGATACACACCTTGATGTTCATGTCGGTGCTGTTATCAGTCAGGCAGGTAAACTGCTTGGCACCCGTATTATTCAAACAAATCAAACGGGCTATCTTGAACTACTTGATTGGGCTCGCTCTTTTGGGATCCTCGAACGAGCTGGCATTGAGGGAACCGGGACGTATGGCGCTGCGTTAACACGTTTTCTCATTAAGAATAGTATTTATGTTGTTGAAGTTAACCGGCCAGATCGCTCAAAACGCCGCCTTGAAGGGAAGTCAGATCCTCTGGATGCAGAGAATGCAGCCCGGACAGTACTTTCAGGGAGCAGCAAGGCCATACCAAAAATGCAGTCCGGCGCGTGTGAAGCTCTCCGGATTATCAGTGTTGCCCGACGCAGTGCAGTAAAAGCCCGCACGCAGGCGATTAATCAGCTTCGTGCGCTGCTGGTGAGTGCCCCTCAGGATGTTCGCGACAAACTCTGGAAATCGAAACCACACGAATGCGTAACCGCCTGCATTAACAGCGAGGTGTCAGAGTACTCCCCCTTACGGATAGCCCTGTGTAGCACGCTTCGAAGTCTTGCTAAACGATGGATAGTCCTGACTGAAGAGCTGAATGAACTGGACGAATCTCTGGATAAACTGACCCGCAAATATGCCAGTAATCTTCGTAGCCAGTTTGGGGTAGGCCCACAGACGGCTGCGACGCTGCTGGCCGTTGCAGGTGATAACCCCGAACGTTTAAAAAATGAAGCGGCTCTGGCTTCGCTCTGTGGTGTAAATCCGTTACCAGCATCATCAGGAAAAACTGTCAGGCACAGATTAAACCGCGGAGGCTCACGTGAAGCTAACAACGCCCTGTGGACAATAGCCCTTGTGCGTATGCGTAGTGATCCGCGCACAAAAATCTATGTAAACAGACGAACGGGTGAAGGGTTGTCGACCAAAGAGATCCTGAGATGCCTGAAACGCTACATCGTCCGTGAACTCTATCCATTGATTTTATCGGACCTCGCCTATGCCAATCGCCCGCTCTTGACATAGGAGCGTCAATAGCCCGATGGAACGCTTCTTCAGAAGTCTGAAAAACGAGTGGGTGCCAGTGACAGGCTATATAAACTTTAGCGAAGCAGCTCATGCGATCACAGACTATATCGTCGGGTATTACAGCTCGCTAAGGCCGCATGACTATAACGGTGGGTTACCCCCAAACGAATCGGAAAACCGATACTGGAAAAACTCTAAACCCGTGGCCAGTTTTAGTTGACCACTACAAGAGGTGCAGCAATGAAACATTCTCTGACACTGGAAGCCGATGCCGTCAACGTACTGGCTCTTAACATGGGTCGGATCGCCGTGGATATCGACGGTATTGAACTTGCCGACCTGATCGATGTGGTTTGCAACAACGGTTATTCACTTCGCATTGCTGACGCCCCCGGGAAGTTGGTTGTTGAAGATCCTCTGCCACGTGCCGCCCGTCTGAACGGGATCCAGTGTAGCACCGCCCATATTACCTGTGAGGATAACGCTATCCTTGACCAGGTAACCCTTCAACGTCATGACGGCGGCGACTACGACTGGATACTGTACACAGGCTACGGTTACCTGCTCAGACTCAACGCACGCTTATACCCGGTACTGGAGCTGAAGCGAATGTGATTATCAAAGACCTGTCGGCGGTTAGTGGTGACATTCATTCGTCGTTACTCCGCCGACATCATCCATTTTGATGCTTCTGGCGAACTGCTGCCAGGTTTTAGTAACTTCGACTGGCAAGATTAAACCAACTCATCAGCCTGATTATGTAATCTCACTTTTTTTAATACCTATTGTATCAGAACAGAACCGCAACAGACGCCAGCCTTATCAGCTGGCGTATTCATTTATACAAATGGTAAAATAATAGCATGTCCATTATATTTTTATCCGGATACAGAATAAAGATTGAGAAAAATTTACTTAATCTTTTCAGAAAAGAATGACAACTCAACTCGGGTAATAATATTAATATAACATTACCTATTCTGTACTCGCCACATATTCATCAACACCGAAAAACCTTATTTACACAGCAACGTAGCTCCACTTGTAAGCATTCCTGAAAAATGCATTAATGTACTCAATCAACAGACTCCCCATCAGCCATATATAAGGTGAGAGATTCTTAAAAGTACGTTATACGGCGTTCACTCCAGATGCTCCACTACTGCATTTGCCATTTCATTCGGGCATGCAAACCCGCGATCCACACGGCAGGTCAACAGTTTCGAACCATATTGCCGGGTAATCTGCGGCAGACAGGCATCGTGAAACGCCTTCAGATCCTTAAAATAGTCCAGCGTATACTGACTCTCCCCTGCTCTCCCTCGCGCTCGACAGGCGTTAAAACATGATTCCGCATCCCGATCAATATAAACAACAAGATCGATTTTGGGATAACTGTTTAAATATGCCTTAATCTGATAGAAATATGACATATAGCGAGCCGAGGGCTGCTCAGCCATCAGGAAATTGACATGGCAAAAAACAATATCGCTAAACAGCGAACGCTCAATCACGTAATTACCTTCAGGTACGTCCTTTAAAAGTCCCTGTCTGCTGCGGGTGATATATAACTGGAAGGCAACTCTGGCATCCGCATCCTCCGGGTTTTCCACAAAAACCTTGAGCAGCTCCAGAAATACCGGGTCTTCATCGACTGGCTCCCTGATAACTTTCCAGGTGGTTCCGGTCTTCTCCGACAACGCCTGCGCCAGAGGGGCAAGTAATGTTGTTTTTCCTGCTGCAATATTGGCTTCAACAGCAACAATCTTCATCTCAGTCTCCTGATGAATTTATTAACAGGGACACATCGAAAGAACATTCATCATTTACCCCGGGGCAGGGAGGAACTCCGCATGAAAGGTACTCCAGATATTCGGCAATGTGCAGTAAAGACAACTCACTGCAGCATTCCTGCTCTCCGTAGTCAACTTGCATTGATGTTTGCCTAAAAAATGCACTCATGTTGTGTTCATTCTATCTGTAGGGCCAGGGCTCTCTCTCCATTATCGGCAGGAGAGCATCAGGGTTATGATTTTTTGGCACTGTAAACTTCATCTCCGGAAAATGTCGGATCTGCCCAGAAGTTGATGTTGAACCTTGCATCATCGGTCATCTCAATGCGGTGCCAGTATTGTGGTGGGCTGGTTGCAAAGCTTCCTGCATTAATAACCACTTTAACGTCTGGATCCGTTGCTGCTTCACTGGCGAAACCGTAGTAGGTCACTGTGCCTTCCATGACACAAAGCTGACCAAATATGCCGGCTGCGGTGTTATGGTGACTCAACAGTGCTACCGGTACATTATCTTTCGTGAAGAATGGGGTTGAACGTTTTATTTTCCAGTTTTCAGGGATTCTGCGATGGCTCATTTTGACCTCCTGACTTAAAGATGCATTTATAATGCACCTTTAAACTTCATCCGTAAAGATAATTGATAATGAATATCGTTATCATAAAAATTCGATGTGATGAGGCTTATGTGGAAAGTCGCGCCCAAGAATCAATCGTACCGATTGATGTGGTGAGTAAACGATGGCTTCCGTGGACACCGGGTAAGACTTGAATGAACACAAGGCTACGCAGGCTCCCCGGAACAAGCCTGGCCTCATGGCCAGGCTTGTGTTTTTTAACGGCGTTTCATCAGAAGACGCAGGGCAAAAACAGCAAGGGAAAGGCCCCCGAAGCCAAAGAGAATATCTCCCGGCACGCGCAGCCAGACCAGCGTTTCAACAACAGAGGAATGTACGACTTCGGCAGAGCGGGCGTACCATAATCCTTTATCCACACTGGCCCACGCCTGATAAATTCCGACCGGTACCAACGTCAGGAAGACCATCATAGTCAGACCAATATTCATTAGCCAGAAAGCCCATTTCAGTAAGCTATCCATCCAGATATGATCTTCCATTAGCCCGCGCAGGCAGAACAGCATCAGACCAATACCCAGCAGGCCATATACACCAAAGAGCGCCGCGTGGCCGTGTGCCGCCGTCAGGTTTAATCCCTGGACATAATAGAGCGAAATGGGCGGGTTTATTGCAAAACCCAACAGGCCCGCCCCAACCATGTTCCAAAAAGCAACGGAAACAAAGAAGAAGATCATCCAGCGATAGCGTTGCACCCAGGGAGCCTTACTCAACAGCCGATAGTTGTGTGCAGCCTCAATCCCTACCATAGAGAGAGGTACCACCTCCAGAGCGGAGAAAATAGAACCCCAGGCGATCACCGAAATCGGCGCACCAGTAAAGTAAAGGTGATGCAGTGTGCCGAGAATACCACCAAACAGGAAGATGATAGTGGAGAAAAGCGTTGCTTTATCTGCCGCACTCGGTCGAACCAACCCCAGCCTACAGAATATCAGCGCAATCACTGCTGTTGCGAAGACTTCAAAGAAACCTTCAACCCACAGGTGTACCAGCCACCAGCGCCAGTATTCGATAATGGCGTAATGCGCGCGATATCCCCACATCAGGGAGCTCGCATAGAACAGACCGATACAGACGGCAGCCAGGAACATCAGCGTGATCAGCCCACGGTTTTCAGAAGGATGAGAGAGTGCAGGCCAGAGCGCCCGACCAACCAGCAGCAGCCAGATAATCAAGCCAATAAACAGAAGCCATTGCCACATACGCCCCATATTAGTGAATTCCAGTCCCTGGGAACCAATATAGAAATTCTGGCGGGCGTCGAGATAACCCATTGTACCCAGCCAACCAAACGCCAGAGAGCCCACGACCAGGACCAGCAAAGCAATAAACAGGATATTCACCCCGGCTCGCTGGAAGCGAGGCTCATGCCCGGAAATCAGTGGCGCAATATAAATCCCCGTCGCCAGCCATGCCGTCGCAATCCACAGTACAGAAAGCTGAGTATGCCAGCTTCGCAACACCGTATACGGCAAAATACGCGAAAGTGGAATGCCAAAGAAATCCTGGCCTTCCACACCGTAGTGTGCCGTCATAGAGCCCAGCAGGATCTGTACCAGAAAAAGAGCAATAACCACGTAGAAATATTTAGTTGTTGCCCGCATGGAGGGTGTCAGTTTGACGTTAAATAAAGGATCTTTCAGTGGAGAAATCTTCACTGTTTCATCTTCGTCACGTACGTGATACGGTAATCCCCCCGAAAAACCGGTGTGTTCATAGGTAGAATTTTCTCGTAATCTGAACCGGGGAGATCTCTATGAAAAAATCACGCTTTACCGACAGCCAGATCATGGCCATCCTCAAGCAGGCTGAGGCCGGAACGCCAGTTGCTGAACTGTGCCGCGAGCATGGTATGAGCAATGCCAGTTTCTACAAGTGGCGTTCACGCTTTGGCGGAATGGATGCATCCATGATGGCCCGACTAAAAGAGCTGGAAGATGAAAACCGCCGCCTGAAAAAGATGTATGCCGAAGAACGGCTCAAAGCCGAAATTATTCAGGAGGCTATGGCAAAAAAGTGGTGAAGCCATCGCAGCGAAAGCAGATGGCACAGGACGCGGTCAGGCACCGAAGCGTCAGCATACGTTTTGCCTGCCAGTTGTTTGTTGTCAGCGAAAGTTGCTATCGCTATCAGCCTCAACTGAATGAAGAAAACACGGTTATTGCTGACTGGCTACTCCGTATCACCGACAGTCAGCGCAACTGGGGTTTTGGTCTGTGCTTTTTGTACCTGCGTAACGTAAAAGGCTTTAAGTTCAATCACAAAAGGGTATACCGGATTTATTGCGAGTTGTCGCTGAACAGGCGAATTAAACCGAAAAAACGACTGAAACGGGATAAGCCCGAGCCGCTGGCGGTGCCTGAAAGCCGCAATGAATGCTGGTCGATGGACTTCATGCACGATCAACTGTCGGATGGTCGTTCCGTCCGATTGCTGAATGTTATCGATGACTTTAATCGTGAAGCGCTGGCCATTGAGGTAGATTTTTCTCTTCCCGCAAATCGTGTGGTGAGGACACTCGAACAACTGATTGAGTGGAAAGGTAAACCAGCAGCAATACGATGTGATAATGGGCCAGAATATACCGGCAAGATACTGATGTCATGGGCTGCTCAGCAGAATATCACCCTGCGTTTTATTCAACCCGGAAAACCTCAGCAAAATGCATATATTGAGCGATATAACCGGACTGTACGTTATGACTGGCTGGGACAGCACCTGTTTACATCACTGGACGAATTGCAGGACTATGCCACACGCTGGCAATGGTTTTATAATCACGAGCGTCCGAATATGGCACTGAATGGTTTCACGCCAATGCAGCATATTCAACGCATGACCTGATTCTACTTATCGCCTCCGTTAAAAATGGGGGGATTACCATACCACACCAGAGCGCCGATCCCACCGAGCAGCAAAATCACGCTGGCAACAGACCAGATACCCAGACTTGGGCTTGGTGTATTGCCAACCAGCTCTTCATGTGGCCAGTTGCTGGTATAGGTGATGGAATCACCTGGCCGATCGGTCGTAGCCGCCCATGCACTCCAGAAGAAGAAAGCACTAAGATCGTTGCGCGCGACAGCGGAAGAGAGTGTATTTTCTTTCATCGCATACTCAACGCGTAGCTTATGGAACGCAGGCGCATCACTAAACAAGCCATCGTAGTGCTCAGAGAGCTGGAGAATCGCCTGCGCACGTTGCGGCGAAATAACGATTACGTTGCGCTGTGCATTATAAGTATTCTGGCGCATCTCCTGCTTCATCAGCCCACTGGCAACGAGTTGCTGTTCATTTGACAAGGCATCATAAGTCGCGTGGAAATGATCCTGGGCGATGATATTGCGCAGAGCAAGCGCTTCCCGGTGCAACCAGTCGGCAGACCAGTCTGGTGCAACGTAACTGCCGTGGCCCCATACTGAACCAAGCTGCTGGCCCCCGGCGGCAAACCAGGCCTGCTGGCCATTCTGAATTTGTTCCCCGGTATACACTGTTGTGCCATCGGGAGTCACAACGCGTTCCGGGATCGGAGGAGCCTGTTGGTAAATTTCACCACCAAGCCAGAGAAGCACGCCAAACGAAAGGAGGCAGGTGACAAGCAATGTCAACCAGAGCCGTCTGGAGTAATGCATGGGAATATAATCCTTTTACAACAACACAAATGCATCTTCCACAAGGAATGAGGAAGTCAGCCCCTTACATTCATTTACAAAAAATGAAAGTAGCATTTAGAATACCACTTTTAAAAATGTTTTGTATGATCTATTTAAGGTGTTAATTCGACAGGGTTAGTCAGTCAGAAAGCCCTGAGATTGTCAGCAGGATTGCCTGTACAGGTGTAATGATGTGTAAAGGAACAGAACTTCAGGGCATCTTGTTTTATGCACCGGGTATGGGCAAGTTATCTCCAGCAACCCGACAACTTACTTCGGTCAGTTGATAGTTTTTTCTACACTAATGGCCTTACATTACTGAAAGAGATCTACTGACGATGTAATATCAGTTAGTGCATACCAGAGGTGGTGCTCCAGTACCACTGCATAATTTCATATCCGGGGTTGCCTGCAGAAGAATGACTATATGCAACATGGGATCGCGTTTCTGCTAAATTTTCGGGTACCTTATTAAAACGTGCAGTGGTGTACCAGAAGCTTTCTTTACCCGACTAACTGCCGTGCTGTGCCCGGTTCGGTTCCCAAAATCCACCGAAACGGACCGAGGATATAAATGAGGGCATAAATTCAACAACATCAAAAATAATCTTTTATATTCAATACAATGAATGAAAGCATCGATTCCGAGTCCGGCACCACTATTTAGAAAACCCAGCCTATGGCTGGGTTTTTGCTATATGGCTACGGCCGATTTCTGGGCGCTGATAAGCGTGGCTTTAATGCAGGCACGCTTACGCTAATAGCCCGGTAAGTTAATACAGGCGGTGGCTCTTTTTTATCACTTAATTTTGCCGGATAAATTGCTGACCTGATTTGAAAGGTTGTCGTTGCTCCGCTTCATGTCATCAAGGCTTCTTTGCAATCGCTCGATCTTACTCTCCTGCTCAGAATTCTTTCCCTCAAGCTGTAAAACCTTCTGAGTTAGCTCATCGACTTTGCTGGTGTTCTTCCTCAGGCTATCCTGCATCTTCTGTAGATCCGACTCACTGAAATCAGAAGGCTTGATTTCATCTGAATTAGAAATTACCGGGATAAATCCAATCTTAGAGTGGAGGGGGTAGATATTAACCTGAACTTTATCTAGACCCGAAGAGTGCGCGTAACCTATTGAAGAAAAATAAAAAAAAGAAACGACACACAGACCAGACAGATATTTATTCATTTCTAACGCCCTCTTAAATTTTTCAATCACTTCCATGAGTCTCCTTCTGGTATCACCCACTCAGGATAAAACACGTGGCTTAGCCTCTGGCAGTTCATAAACGGGGTTAAAGAGCAGAAGATACTATTCGTTTTTCATTATAATATGCGTTTCCTCTCCCCCAAAATCTAACCGCCACCCGCTCATTTTCCGCCACCTTATATCCGCCGCTATCGAGATAAGCGCGTTACCACGCACCTTATCAAAGGTATCTCCCATGCCCATCAAAGAAATAATCCTGCTTAGCGCCTGCCTGTCAGGGCACCTTGTCCGCTACAACGGTACCGATAAATCCTGTTCCTCAGATCTGCTGCAACACTGGCGCGAAGAAGGCCGTCTGGTCACCCGCTGCCCGGAACTGGCGGCAGGGCTATCTACGGTAAGTGTCAAGGTAGTTGTCACCCCAGGTTAATTTAAGCGGCCTGTTTTCCCCTTTCCGGATTCAGCATTACCGGACCTTCGGGTTGCCAGTTTCTCGTTCTGCCTGACCAGCGCTCAGGATGTGTTTTCTGTGCCTGACGGTACAGTTCATCCCGTTGCCTCAGAAGCGCGTGATCTTCTCCCCGGTGTCGCTGTGCCGGGGTGACATACCGTATCCCGCTGTGGCGGTGCTCTTCGTTGTACCAGTGGGTAAATTTCTCCACCCACTCCCGGGCATCACTCAGCGTTCTGAACCCCGATGACGGCCACTGTGGTACATATTTCAGTGTCCGGAACAACGACTCTGCATACGCGTTATCGTTACTTACCCGTGGCCTGCTGTGTGACGGTATGATATTCAGCTCATACAGCTTCATCTGCAGGGTCTGCGATTTCATGGCGGCTCCGTTATCTGCATGCAGCACCAGCGGCTGACGCCAGCAGCCCTCACGCAGCGTTGTCCGCTGCATTAGCGCTGCAGCCAGCCCGCCACTTTCCGTTTCATGAACCTCGTAGCCCGTGATTTTCCGGCTGTACAGGTCAATTATCATATACAGATAATACCAGCGACCACGCACCACGCAGGGCAGCCAGGTGATGTCCCATGACCAGACCTGGCAGGGCGCTCTGGCTGTAAAGGTCGTCGGGGCTGGCACCCGCTGTGGCCGCGACTGACGTCCCCGGTGGTGGACTTCATTATGGCGGCGTAATATCCGGTAAAATGTCGACTCACTGGCCAGGTAAATTCCCCTGTCGGCCAGCCGGGGCACAATCTGTGATGGCGGCAGACGGGCATATTCCGGCCTGTGGCAGATATCCCGTATCTGCTGCTCTTCCCCCGTGCTGAGGCGATTCGCCGGGGCGGGTCTTATTGCCCCCGGACGACCATCCTCCGGACATTTTTGCCACCGCCACCAGGTACGCAGGCTGATGGCCACTTCACGGCAGGCGACTGCAAGCCTTGCGCCAGAGACCACCGCTTCATTAATCCACTGAATGAACTGTTGTCGTTCATCCGCCGGGGTCAGTCGTCCCCGTCCGTTTCCCCGTAGTAATCCCTGAGCTTTTTTCGCAGTACCAGTATCGCTGCCGCCTCCGCCAGCGCTTTCTCCTTACGGACCAGCTCTTTTTTAAGCTGTTTAACTTCCTTCTGACTTTGCTTCAGCGCTGCTTTATCACCGGGGTTTCCGGTCTGTATAAAGCCCTGCTTCCACTGTATCAGCTGCTCAGGATACAGCCCTTTTTTACGGCAGTATTCTGCGATTTCTGTTTCACTTAACGTGGCGGTTTCCACAATGGCGGCAAAACGGGCTTCTGCTGGCCACTGCTCACTGTTTTTACTGTTACCCGGCACCGGTTTCCCCTCTGCTTTAGCCTGTTTACGCCAGTGATACAGTGTAGCTTCGGCGATCCCTTCCATCTGTGCAACAGCCGCGACGGTCATATTGTAGGGCGGGAATAATTTTGCCAGTGTTGAGGCCTTGCGCTCCGGGGAAATTCGTTTCATCTGTCACTCCGTGCCCTCAGGATTATTTTTCAGAGGGAGTGACAACTATCCTGACATTGAGGGATCTACCCCCCCCCCTTTATTAATGGATGCAGGCCAAAACTGGCGAAAAGGAGGTGAAAGATCAGCAAACAACCAGAACGAAGAATTTGAAAATTTCAGGCCGCACTGGACGACCCGCGTCCGGGCATTCCCCACGATGATACAATGGAAAAGCTGGAAGCAATGCTGGAAGAGAGACGGATTTTGAGGACAAAGCGTGCAATAGGTTAAATGGGAAGAATCAGCACTCAACAACTTGGCTGACATTATTGATTACATCGAGCAATATAACCCTGCTGCGAGCCGCAAATTACATCAGCCGATAGTTCATGTAGCCAAAAGCCTCCCTCATCATCCTTATCTTTATCGTCCTGGCAGAGTTGCTGGCACGCGCGAAATCGTTTTCCATCCAAACTATCTGGTTGTCTACCACATTAATGATACTGAAATAGAAATTCTGCGGGTGTTGCACGCTCGTCATTAATGGTATTGGAATAGAAATTCTGCGGATATTGCACGCTTGTCAGGAGTATCCGTAACCAGCCCTACATGATGGAGACATGAAAAGTGAAAAAAAAATTATTCTGCATAGTACTATTAAGCATGACTGGCTCAGCCTCAGCTGTTGCGACTTGCCCGGATGGGAAATCAGCCATAACCAAACCCGGTTATTTTGGTGTCCTGAATGTAGAAAACTATAACGTAGTGAATTCAGCGACCAAGCCCCAGGATAACGAGAAGCTGTCTGCATTATTATCAGAAAATGCCGCTATCGAAATCCCGTCAGGCGTAGAGGTTTGCATTAAAGATGCTGCATTTCAGTGGTATCGCACGCAAATCACCATTCCCGGGAAACATGGAGCATATTGGGTACCAGACAATGCCTTAAATAAAATTAAATAATCGAATACCATTGAAAACCTCTCCCACGTCGAGAGAGGTTTTCAATTCTATAAATACTTCTTAAATCTCCCCATCGTCACCGATACCGCCAACCCTATCAGCAGCGCGGCTAGCAACAGGTTAGGGTAAATAGCAAACGGCGCTGACAAATAGAGCACACTGGAATATACACGGCAGGTTTCACGAGCCGCCTGGCGTGATGGTAAAGAAAGCCTGGCTCATACCCCGCACCGTAGTGCCGCAGGTCACGTCTGAATCCGGCAGCGTCTGAGTTTACCGGGGCACGCTGGCAAAACTACCCCTCTGCCGCTTCCCGGGGCACATTTCTGAAACTTATCGCCAGCCGGTTATAGGCGTTAATCAGCCCGATAGCCATTGTCAGGTCCGCCAGCTCTTTTTCGCTGAATACCGCTGCTGCGGCGTCAAAAGCGCTGTCCGGGACATGGGTATCGGCCACCCGGGTGACGGTTTCAGCCCAGGCCAGTGCCGCCTTTTCCCGCGCGCTGAACACATTACCGGCCTCTTCCCAGACCTGCACCAGCGCCAGTTTGACCGGCGTCATCCCCTGGGCGAGCAGCGCCCGGGTGTGCATATCAAGACAAAATGCGCAGCCGTTAATCTGGCTGACCCGCAAATCCACCAGCTCGACGAGAGATTTTTCCAGCCCGCACTGCCCGATATAAGCATGAACACCGCCCAGCGCCTTAACGCCCGCCGGTGAGGTTTTCATATAATCAATACGCTGGGTCATACGGTTGCTCCTGTGCAATAAATTTCGCAGTAATACTAGCAGTTGCATATTCAGAAAAAAGAACCAAAACTGAGTGATTTTAATGTACCAAAGCCGCACGCAGCGGCAGGAAACAGGGAAATGCCGGTGTCGAAAAATCGCCTTAATCTGACTATAGATCGCACCGCGCGGGTGCCGCTGGCGCAGCAGATCTACAGCGGCATAGCGAGCGCTATCCATAATGGCGTGCTGCCTGCGGGCTATCGCCTGCCCTCATGGATCGATCTTGCCGCCCAGCTTGGCGTCTCCCGGGGTACGGTGAAAACTGCCTACGAACGCCTGGCCGATACCCAGCAGGTCACCACCGCGCGCGCCAAAGGCACCTGCGTTGCCGGGGTTCCCCCGGCCAGCACGGCTGCCGCCCCCGCCGCGCGCCCTGGATCTTCCCTGTACCGGGATTTTTTCTTCCCCGACGGCCACTTCAGAATGGGGATCCCGGCCAGTGATGCCTTCCCCTCCCCGCTGTTTGCCCGCCTGTTCGCCGCATCCGCCCGGGCGGGTATGGCCGCCCGCCAGTGCTATGCCGATCCCCGCGGCGAGGCGCTATTCAGGCAGGAAATAGCCGCCCAGCTGGCCCTTTCCCGGGGTATCACCTGCCACCCTTCCCGGGTGTTTATCACGGCGGGGTTCACCGGGGCGCTGGGGGTGATTTTGCATGCGCTGGCCCTCTGCGGGAAAACATGCTGGGTTGAAAATCCGGGCTTTCCGCCCGCCAGGCGGGCGCTGGAGCTGGCCGGAATGGCGCTACTCCCCGTGCCGGTAGATGAAGAAGGCATTAACGTCTCTGCCGGGTTACAGGCCGGTGCCGGGGCGGCCCTGGCCCTGGTGACACCGGGCCAGCAGGCACCGCTGGGTATGCCGTTATCTCTCGCCAGGCGCAGGCAGCTTCTGGCCTGGGCTGAGCGTAACCAGAGCTGGATTATTGAAGATGATTATCTGGGAGACTTACAGCTAACGCGCCGGGCCGCGCCCGCGCTCGCCGCCATGGATACCCACGGCCGGGTTATCCATGTGGGCTCGTTCAGTAAAACCCTCAGCCCCGGGCTGCGCCTTGGGTTTATTGTTGCCCCGCCTGCCCTGGCAGAGACCCTTGCCGACGTGGTTGCAAGCCTTGCCCCGGCACCAGACCCGGCCGTTCAGCTGGCGACACAGCGTTTTTTACATGAAGGCCATTTTCTGCGCCACCTGCGCAAAATGAAGCGCACCTACAGCGCCAGGAGCAGCGCCCTGCTCAGCCATCTGAATACCCTGGGCTATTGCGCCCGGGTTAACGGGCTCTCTGTCCTGTTAAACCTGCCGGACGGGGCGCAGGATATCCCCATTGCCAGAGAGGCCTGGCAGCACGGGCTGGCGCCTTCGCCGTTATCGGCCTGGTACACCGGGGGGGATGCCACACCGGCGGGGTTATTACTGGGGATTGCCGATGCGCAGAATGAAAGGACCTATCAGGCCTGTGAGCGGCTGGATCAGCTGATCCGCAAACAGCTGGCGCGCTGAGCCAGATGCCACCCGCCAGACAGGGAGCGCTACAGCAGCTCCCCTTCCTGCCGCAACGTAAAAAACGGTGGCGAATAAATAAACAGAAATTATAATGGCCGCATCGAACGATTCAGACGATATGGTGGAATCATGCATACCCTGACGGCAAATGAAGCCAAAACCCAATTTGGCAATATGCTGCTTAAAGTCCAGCGCGAGCCGGTACAAATCAACCGTAACGGCAAACCGGTTGCTGTTGTCGTGTCTGCTGAAGATTATCAGCAGCTGGAGGCGCTGAAACAGCAATGGCTCAGGGCAAAAATCCAGCGCGCCCGGGACGATATCGCAGCCGGAAATACCCTTGACGGTGACGTTTTCTTTGAGCAGTTGCTGGCCCACGACGGAAAATAATCATGCCTTATCTGCTCACTGGTGAAGCACGGCACGATATTTATGAAATCCGCGATTACACTCACCAGCAGTGGGGGAAGCAACAGTCACTGAGCTACCTGGCACACCTGCGTACCACGCTGGTCCGTCTCGCCGACATGCCCGATATCGGTCAGAACCGCAGTGATGAATTCGGGCCGAATGTTTATAGCTTTCCCTGCGCCAGTCATATGATCTATTACAGTAAGCAACCGCCGGACAGCCATAACAATACCAGCCGCTGGCGCGGCTGGCATGATGTCATCTGAATACCGGGCAGGATCAGCGTTGCAGTGCCTTCACTGCGGCGTCGTAGTCCGGCTCATCCGCCAGCTCCGCCACCAGCTGGGTGTAAATGACCGTGCCTTTCTCGTCTACAATGACCACCGCCCGGGCGGCCAGACCTTCACACTCACCGCTGGTGATCTCCACCCCGTAATTGTGCAGGAACTCGCGCCCGCGCATGGTGGAAAGGGTCAGCACATTGCTCAGCCCTTCCGCTCCACAAAAACGCTGCTGGGCAAACGGCAGATCCGCAGAAATACACAGCACAACGGTATTATCAAGGCCCGATGCCAGAGCATTAAAATGGCGCACAGACATGGCGCAGGTTGGGGTGTCCACACTCGGGAAAATATTCAGCACCACCCGTTTACCGGCAAATTCCGCCAGGCTGCGATTTTTCAGGTCGCTGTCTACCAGAGTAAATGCCGGTGCCGGCTGGCCAGCCACAGGTAATTCCCCGCCCACCGAAATGCGTTTACCTTCATCAGTAATTGTTGCAGACATGACCACCTCCATAAAAAACAATTAACATTTTCATATCCGGCCGCAAGCATAGCGCGCCGCCCGGCAAGTGCAAGCCCGAAACCTGATATTCTCTTGCCGGGGGCGGAAACATGGCTGGACAGCAGCACAATTATCTGATGACAGGCGCCCTGCTCAGAGCGCCATACCGCCATCAACAGAAAACGTTGAGCCGGTCACATCCGGCAAAATCCCGAATGATCAAAAAACCAGATAAACCCCAAATCCACCGGTCATCCCTGTTTCTGTTGCTATCCTTTGCTATCATATTCGCCCACAGCGGGACGCCGTGGTTTTGGCCTTTTTCAGCGCCCTTTAACGGAGCAGCAAACACACCCGGACAGCACCTTGGACATATCATTTCATTCAGCGCTCAAACTGATTATTGATGTCATTTCGGCGGTAAATCAGCCTGTCAGCCAGCACATGCAGCGCACTGCCTGTATTGCCCAGGAGCTTGCCGTACGCATGGATCTGCCCAGAAAATCCCAGGGCAAAGTGTTTGTTGCCGCCCTGCTGCACGATATCGGCATGATTGGCGACGCCCGGCGGATAGACACCCTGGACGCCATCGACTACGCCGATGACCCCCACCAGCTCAGCGGCTACCGGATGCTGTACGGGTTTAAGGTGTTCAAACCCATACGCGATATTATCCTCAACCACCACAAGCACCTGGCGGACGACCCGGAAAGAAAAGGCAGTATCGAGCAGTATATTGTCGCCTTTGCCGACTGTGTGGAGCGCATACTCCCGCTGAATGATAACCAGCTGTTTGCCAATGCCGGGGAGATCATCAACCGGTTCTGCGAGCGCTACCGGGGCCAGTTTCCCGACGAGATCTTTGCAGCCTTTCGCGATCTTGAAGAGCAGGACTACTTCTGGTTCCGCCTTGAGAACAGCGGGCTTTCCCGGGTGATGGATATCATCAGCCCGGTGAAGGCGGTTCACCTGGATATTGATCAGTTCCGGGAGATCTGCCTGCTGATTGCCAGAATTGTCGACAGGTACAGCAGCTTTACCGTCAGCCACAGTATCAGTGTGGGCGCGGTGGCCCGGCGCCTGGCCATGCAGTACGGTATGGGGGGGCGGGAGCAAAAACTGATTGAAATCGCCGGTTACCTGCACGATCTGGGGAAAATTTATATCCCGGTGACCATCATCGAAAAAGCCGACCGGCTGAATGACAGGGAGTTCTCCCGCATCAAGGGGCACAGCTACAAAACCGGGGAGATCTTAAGTGAATACCCGGCGCTGAGCACCATCGCCCAGTGGGCGGAACACCACCACGAACGCCTGGATGGCTCCGGATATCCTTACCACCTCACCAAAGCCTACCTCGATATTCCCAGCCGTATTCTCGCCATTGCCGATATCTACACCGCCCTGACCGAAGACCGCCCCTACCGCAAGGGCATGAAGAATGTGCAGGCGCTGGCTATCATCCGCCAGGAGGTGGCGGCGGGGAAACTGGATGCCGATATCTTCCAGTGCCTGGAGAGCAACGTGGCGCTTATCGACTGCGGCATTGAGATGATAAGCAAAAACTACCTGAAAAAATCACGCCCCGCGCCTGCCGGGCGGATCCAGTTCTCCAGAAGCCTGTTTTTGCCGCTGCCCATCAGCGGTAACCAGCGCTCAGAACGGCCCTGACGGCAGATTCTGCTAGCCGGCTCCAACTCTGGCTATCAAATACCACTGCGCGGGCCGCCATATCGTATAGTGGGGGTTCACCTGGCCTGCCGCGTCACGGCCGGGCATATGTTGCGGAACCACAAGGAGACACCCACGGGTATGAAACCTATTGCTGTAACCGTCCTCACCGGTTTTCTGGGTGCCGGAAAAACCACCCTGTTGCGCCATATTCTGAACCAGCCGCACCAGTACAAAATCGCCGTTATTGAAAACGAATTTGGCGAAGTGGCGATTGACGATCAGTTGATTGGCGATCGCTCCACCCAGATTCGGACCCTGACCAACGGCTGCATCTGCTGCACCCGCTCTAACGAGCTGGAAGATGCGTTGCTGGATCTGCTGGACTGTCTGGATAAAGGCGAAATAACCTTCGACCGGCTGCTGATTGAGTGCACCGGCATGGCCGATCCCGGCCCGATTATTCAGACATTTTTCTCCCATGAGGTGCTCTGCGAGCGCTACCTGCTGGACGGGGTCATCACCCTGGTGGATGCGGTCCATGCGGATCAGCAGATGAACAACTACGCCCTGGCCCAGTCCCAGGTCGGTTACGCGGATCGCCTGCTGCTCACCAAAACTGACGTGGCCGGGGATACTGAGCCGCTGCTGGCGCGGCTTGGGCGGATCAACGCCCGGGCACCGGTTTACACCGTGGTCCACGGGGATATCGATCTCGCGCTGCTGTTCGATACCAACGGTTTTATGCTGGAAGAGCGCATTCTGCCCGCCAGCACGCCGCGCTTTCACTTTATGGCCAGCCAGCCGGTGGATATCTCATCGGTGGTGATTGAGCTGGACTACCCGGTAGGGCTGAGTGATATCTCCCGGGTGATGGAGCAACTGCTGCTGGAGTTCGCCGACAATCTGCTGCGCTATAAAGGCATGCTGTGGATTGAGGGCGAGCCGCGCCGCCTGCTGTTCCAGGGGGTGCAACGCCTGTACAGCGCAGACTGGGATCGGGACTGGCAGGACGACGAAACCCGCCACAGTACGCTGGTGTTTATCGGCGCCCGCTTACCGGAACAGCACATTCGCGAGGCCTTCGCCAGCCTGAAACGCTAGCGGGCCCGCCGCCTGCCCCCGGTCGGCCGGATTCGCCCGTATCGCCAGATCCGGCCTGCCGGGGGCTGCTACACTTGTTTCTCTGTGAGCCTTTATTTATTTCACTAACAGCAGAGAACACTATGCCAGACAACCATTATCAGCCAGCCCGGGTCTGGGTCTGGAACCAGCAGGCGGCCGGGGTATGGTCGAAAACCAACCGCCCCATCGCCGGAGCCACCCACGAGGCGACACTCCCCACCGGTAAACACCCGCTCCAGCTTTACTCCATGGGCACCCCTAACGGCCAGAAAGTCACTATTATGCTCGAAGAGCTGCTGGCCCTTGGGGTCAGCGCCGCAGAATATGACGCCTGGCTTATCCGCATTGGTGAGGGGGATCAGTTCTCCAGCGGGTTTGTTGGCGTGAACCCTAACTCTAAAATTCCGGCCCTGCTGGATAGCTCTGAATCACCGGCGGTGCGGGTGTTTGAGTCCGGCGCTATCCTGCTCTACCTGGCGGATAAATTTGGCCACTTCCTCTCCCGGGAGTGGGCAGAGCGCACCGAAACCCTGAACTGGTTATTCTGGCTTCAGGGTTCTGCCCCCTACCTGGGAGGCGGGTTCGGCCATTTCTATCACTATGCGCCGGTCAAAATTGAGTATGCCATTGACCGCTTCACCATGGAGGCCAAGCGCCAGCTGGATGTACTCAACCGGCAACTGGCAGAGCACCCCTTTGTGGCGGGCGCCCGGTACAGTATCGCGGATATGGCCGTGTGGCCCTGGTATGGCAACCTGGTGCTGGGGCAGCAATATGGCGACAGCGCAACCTTCCTGAATGTGGAGCAGGACTACCCCCACGTTCTGCGCTGGGCCAGAGAGGTTGCCAGACGCCCGGCCGTGCAGCGCGGGCACCGGGTAAACCGCACCTCAGGCACCCCCGGTGAATTTCTCGCCGAGCGCCACAGCAGTAGCGATTTCACGCAGCTGACATTCTGAGCCCTTCCCGTGGCCGGGGGATGCACACCCTTCCCCCGGGCACAATAGCGATATTGGTAAATATAATTCAGCTAATTTTTACCCGGGAAACCGCTATAGTCATGTTTATTCAGGAAAGAAGATAAACGGAATACCGACAGAACATTCACAGGGAGCAGACATGCCAGAGAACAGCATGGCGCAAGGTGATAACACCCATTATCCGGTCTCGGCACCGGTCGTGGTTCAGCTGTCATGGTCAGCGCAGTTCCGCCTGGAGCGCCTGGCCTGCTACCACAATGTCACGATAAGCCAGATGCTCAACCAGCTGATTAGCAGCGCGCACCAGAACATCATCAACACGCTTGACGATGCACACACCGTGGCCTACCTGCATAAACAGCTGAGTAAAACCTAAAAAAACGCCCCGTTTCCGGGGCGCAAATGGTGAATAGGGTGTGGTATTACGGTATTACAGGGCAATATCCGCCACGGGTTTGTGCTGAGGGGCCGGTACGTCCGGATCCGGGCGCGGGGCCTGGGAGACCGGGGAGTCCTTCAGCGGACGATCAAGCTGCAGCACTTCGCTGGTGTATTGCAGCTCCTGTTCGGCGGCTTCCGGGTCGCCATTCAGCGCCTTACCCCATGAAGGAATAATCTGGCGTAATTTCTCCTGCCAGGCGGCGGTGGCGACCTTCTCTTTAAAGACGCTCTCCAGCAGGCGCAGCATAATCGGCGCGGCGGTAGAGGCACCCGGCGAAGCACCCAGCAGCGCGGCAATGGTCCCCTCCTTGTCGCTGACCACTTCTGTGCCCGGGCGCAGCTCGCCCCCTTTTACCGGGTCGCGCTTAATGATCTGTACCCGCTGGCCCGCCTTCCACAGGCGCCAGTCGGTAGGATCTGCATCCGGATAGTAGTGGCTGAGCGCCTCGTAGCGGTCTTCATCGCTTTGCATCACCTGGCTTATCAGGTATTTCACCAGATCGAGGTTATCAAAGCCCACGTGAAGCATCGGTTTAATATTTGACGGGGTAATGGTGGCGAACAGATCCAGCAACGACCCCTCTTTCAGGAAACGGGTAGAGAACGTGGCGAACGGCCCGAACAGCAGCACCCGCTTACCGTCCAGAATACGGGTATCCAGGTGCGGCACCGACATGGGCGGCGCGCCCACCGGAGCCATACCGTACATTTTCGCCAGATGGCGGTTCACCACTTCCGGGTTTTCCGTGACCAGGAACTCCCCGCCCACCGGGAAACCGGCGTAATCGGCCGCTTCAGGAATGCCGGATTTTTGCAGCAGCGTCAGAGAGGCACCGCCCGCGCCGATAAACACAAACCGGGCGTTGATGGTGCGCTTCTGGCTGGTTTTCAGATCCTGTACGGTCACGCGCCAGCTCTTGTCACTGTTGCGTTTGATATCGCGCACGGCAGTAGACAGGCTCAGGCTGAAGTTGCTCTTCTTCTGTAACGAGCCCACCAGCTGGCGGGTAATCTCGCCAAAGTTCACGTCCGTACCGCCAAGAATACGGGTGGCGGCAATTTTCTCACCGGGTTTACGCCCTTCCATCACCAGCGGCACCCACTGGGCTATCTGCTGCGGATCTTCGGAATACTCCATACCGCGGAACAGGGTGCTTTTTTGCAGGGCGTGGAAGCGCTTACGCAGGAAGTTAACGTTCTGTTCGCCCCACACAAAGCTCATGTGCGGCACGCTGTTAATAAATGATGGCGGGTTGTGCAGCATATTATTGCGCACCTGCCAGGACCAGAACTGGCGGGAGATCTGGAAAGATTCGTTGATCTTCACCGCTTTGGTGATGTCGATTTCACCGTCAGCGGATTCCGGCGTGTAGTTCAGTTCCGCCAGGGCAGAGTGGCCAGTACCGGCGTTGTTCCAGCCGTTGGAGCTCTCTTTTGCGATCCCGTCCAGTCGCTCCACCATGGCCATTGACCAGTCGGGTTCAAGATCCTGGATATACGCCGCCAGGGTCGCGCTCATCACGCCTCCCCCAATCAGTAACACATCAACGGGATCTGTCGCGGCGTTTGCTCTACGCGCCATGCCCTGCGGGCTGGTCGTGGATGTCGCAAGAAAGTCCTTACTCATCTGTACTCTGCCTCAATCTCATCATTGTTTATCTAACCGGATACTCTGTCACTGCGCTAACTCAGGCCATTCAGCCGCCATGCGCATACGGCAGTGAACCCGGCTGAGAGTGCTGTGCGCTCCGGGCACTGGCGACCGGAACGGTGGGGTATCAGGCAATGCGTCCACTGAACAAAAAAAACAGGAACGGCGGCGCGTGAATACCTTAGCACTTTCTATATTTTGTTAAAGTGTTTTATTAAAGATTAAAAAATAACATTGTAATGTTAATAAGATTTTACAAAAAATGGTATCAGTAAAAATAAATAACTGAATCGAGGCAGGTCAATGAAAAAACGAAATATCCTCAACGAAGCGGACAAAATATCAAAAAATTAATCATTCCCTCAGGTTATTAATTATCCACTCTCGCGATTACTTTATCCGCAAACCCGCATTCACGGCACATTTTATTATGTCGCGTTCTGGTGTACTGTGGGGAAGTAGCAGATCAAAACAATGTTTTAAAAACCAGTGAAATGAGGAGTCATTATGCCTTACCTTGCCAGCCCGGAACGCTATCAGCAGATGGCGTACCGCCTCTGCGGGCACAGTGGTTTGCGCCTGCCCGCGCTTTCTCTCGGTCTGTGGCACTCTTTTGGTGACAATAACCCGCTGGAGACCCAGCGCGCCCTGTTACGCACAGCTTTTGATCTGGGGATAACCCATTTTGATCTGGCGAATAACTACGGGCCGGGGCCCGGCAGTGCAGAAAGCAACTTCGGTAAACTGCTGCATGAAGATTTCCGCCCCTACCGTGATGAGCTGATTATCTCCACCAAGGCCGGTTACGATATGTGGCCCGGCCCTTACGGTAACGGCAGTTCACGCAAATATTTACTCGCCAGTCTGGACCAGAGCCTGCAACGCATGGGGCTGGACTATGTCGATATTTTCTACTCCCACCGGGTCGATGAACAAACCCCCATGGAAGAGACCGCTGCAGCCCTGGCCCAGGCGGTGCAGAGCGGCAAAGCGCTGTATGTGGGGATCTCCTCTTACTCGCCCGAGCGCACCCGCGAAATGGCCGCCCTGCTGGCAGAGTGGAAAATTCCGCTACTGATCCACCAGCCGTCCTATAACCTGCTGAACCGCTGGGTGGATAAGAGCGGCCTGCTGGATGTGTTAAAAGAGACCGGCACGGGCTGTATTGCCTTTACGCCGCTGGCCCAGGGGCTGCTGACCGGCAAATACCTCAACGGTATTCCGCAGGGCTCACGGATGTTCTACGAAGGTAAGCGCGAGCGGGGGCTGACGGAAAACATGCTCAGTGAGAGCAACCTCAACAGCCTGAGACTGCTCAACGAGATGGCGCAACAGCGGGGCCAGAGTATGGCGCAAATGGCCCTGAGCTGGTTGCTCAAAGACGACAGCATCACCTCGGTGCTGATTGGCGCCAGCCGCCCGGAACAGCTGGAGGAAAACGTAAAAGCGCTGGATAACCTGCACTTCAGCCAGGAAGAGCTGGACAAAATAGACCAGTACGTTGCCGACGGGGAACTGAACCTGTGGCAGGCCTCTTCAGATAAATAACCTTCACCGGCCCCGCTCCGGCGGGGCTGCGTATGGGCTATTCTGCTTTATCCATTCACTATCCGCCCGGCCGTGCGCAACCTCATAGCCCCGGCGCCGGAAATCTGGATTAATCCCCCTATTCTTTCGCCACTGAGAACCAGAAATGCGTGCATTTGACAAAATGGTCGCCGGGGAGCCCTACGACATTAATGATCATGAGCTGGTTGAGATCCGCTATACCACCCGGGATCGCACCGATGCGTTTAACCAGTTAGCCGCCCGCCAGAAAGGGGAAAAAGATGCGCTGATCCGCAAAATATTTGGCACCGTGGGCGACAACGTTCACATAGAAAAGGGGCTGCGGGTCGACTACGGCTGCAACACGGTGCTGGGCAATAACGTGTTTATTAACTTCAATTTCGTGCTGCTGGACTGCGCCCCGTTCCGGGTGGGGAATAATGTGTTTATCGGCCCGGATGTTCAGGTCTATACCGCACAGCACCCGCTGGATATCACCACGCGCCGCCAGCATATCGGCAGCGCGCGGCCGGTCACCATTGAAGATGATGTCTGGATAGGCGGCGGCTGTATTTTACTGCCCGGTGTCACCATTGGTGCCGGTAGCACGATCGGTGCCGGAAGCGTGGTGACCCGCTCCGTTCCGCCAGGCTCCGTGGCCTGCGGCAACCCGTGCCGGGTGGTCAAAAGCCTTTGCTGATACAAAAAAGCCCCCGCGCTGGCGGGGGCTCTGGTAACAAGTAGTGCGGGCTCAGCCCGGGCGGTGGGCCGTGGCGGCCTCTTCACCCACCAGACCAATCTTCAGGTAGCCAGCCTGGCGCAGCCTGTCCATCACGTTCATCAGGGTTTCGTAATCGACGGTTTTATCCGCCCGGAAGAACACGGTGGTGTCTTTCTTACCGGCGGTAATGCTGTTGAGCGTGTCGACCATTGTGGCGTCGGTAACCGGCTCATTGCCGATAAACATCGCTTTATCTGCCTTCACGGACAGGTACACGGGTTTTTCCGGGCGCGGCTGCGGCTCACTGGACGAGGCGGGCAAATTCACCTTCACATCCACCGTTGCCAGCGGTGCCGCCACCATAAAGATAATCAGCAACACCAGGATAACGTCGATAAACGGCGTAACGTTGATGTCGTGCATTTCATTATCTTCACCGGCGTTTTCATTCAGATGCATGGCCACGGGGCATTATCCTATACGTAATTTCTGGGCACTGTGGGCACTGACAGAGGGCACAGAACTGGCGCTTAAATCCAGATCGCGGCTTTGCAGCAGCAGGACCTGTGCGGCCACATCGCCCAGATCGGCTTTATAGCCATTGATCGTGCGGGAGAAGATATTGTAGATAATGACCGCCGGGATCGCGGCCACAAGGCCGATAGCCGTTGCCAGCAGGGCTTCGGCGATACCGGGGGCCACCACAGACAGGTTCGTGGTCTGGCTGTGAGCAATGCTGATAAAGCTGTTCATAATGCCCCATACGGTCCCGAACAGCCCGACAAATGGCGCAATCGCCCCGATGGTCGCCAGGTAGCCATTACTGCGCCCCAGGTAGCGGGCCACCCCGGCCACTTTGCGCTCCAGGCGAAAAGCGCTGCGATCTTTAATGCCTTCGTTATCTTCGCTGCCGGAAGAGAGCTCCAGCTCGTTGTGCACTTCATTAACCAGCTGGCGGCTGAAGCTGTTCTCTGCAAACTGCTGCACGATTTCGCGCGCCTGGGTAAAGGAACGCGCCTCACTGAGCAGTTGCTGTTCCTGCTTAAGACGACGTTTCTGTTTAATAAACTCAGCGCCTTTACTAAAGAAGATCGCCCAGGTCACCACCGATGCCAGTATTAAGCCAATCATCACCGCTTTTACCACTAAATCGGCATGGTGATACATCCCCAGGACAGAGAGATCCGCCTGCATCAAATTTTCTTCCACGCTAACGCTCCAGGACGAACATAAGGAAAACTGCCGCACATGATAACAAAACCGCATCGAATTGATAGTCGTTCTCATTACTATTTACAGAGTGCAATTTTTTCTGCCGGTTTTCCTTGCGCTTACGCAGTAAAAAAATGCCGTTGCTGATTTTTCAGCGTTTAACTGCGCAATAAAAAAGCGTCTGCACAACGGCGCCGGGAAGTGGTAACGTATATCGACATTTAGACATCCAGACGGATAAACGGAGCTGCAACCATGGCGTCAGACGACAATTCACACTATCGCGCATCACACCCCGACACGGTTCTGGTTAATGCCGGGCGCCGTAAGCGCTTCACCCAGGGCGCCGTTAACAGCGTGGTTCAGCGCGCCTCTTCACTGGTATTTAACAGCGTTGCCGACAAGCGAAAAGCCACCGCAGGCCGGGCCAGCGGCGAGCTGTTTTACGGGCGGCGCGGCACGCTGACCCACTTCTCACTCCAGGAAGCCATGTGCGAGCTGGAAGGCGGTGCCGGGTGCGCCCTGTTCCCCTGCGGGGCGGCGGCAGTTGCCAATACGATCCTCGCCTTTGTAGAACAGGGCGATCACGTGCTGATGACCAACACCGCCTACGAACCCAGCCAGGACTTCTGCAGCAAAATTCTGGCAAAACTCGGGGTGACCACCAGCTGGTTTGACCCACTGATCGGCGCCGGTATTGCGGAAAAAATACAGCCCAATACCCGGGTGGTCTTTCTGGAGTCCCCCGGTTCGATCACCATGGAGATTCACGATATTCCGGCCATTGTGGCCGCCATTCGCGCCACCGCCCCGGAGGCGGTGATCATCATGGACAACACCTGGTCTGCCGGGGTGCTGTTTAAAGCGCTCGACGCCGGTATTGATATCTCCATTCAGGCGGGCACCAAGTACCTGGTCGGCCACTCAGACGCCATGATAGGCACGGCCGTGTCCAACGCCCGCTGCTGGGATCAGCTGCGGGAGAACGCCTACCTGATGGGCCAGATGGTGGATGCGGATACCGCCTATGTGACCAGCCGCGGTTTACGCACTCTCGGTGTCCGGCTGCGCCAGCACCAGCAAAGCAGTATTGAGGTTGCGCAGTGGCTGGCCGCCCAGCCCGCCGTGGCGCGGGTGAACCACCCGGCGCTCCCCTCCTGCCCGGGGCATGAATACTGGAAGCGGGATTTTACCGGCAGCAGCGGGCTGTTCTCGTTTGTGCTGAAGCAGCGCCTAACCGACCAGCAACTGGCTGATTTTCTGGATAACTTTAGCCTGTTCAGTATGGCTTACTCCTGGGGGGGATTTGAGTCGCTGATTCTGGCGAACCAGCCGGAAGAGATTGCCGCCATTCGCCCCGGCAGCCAGGCCCTTGTGGAAGGCACGCTCGTGCGGGTGCATATTGGCCTGGAAGATCCCCGGGATTTGATTGACGATCTGGCCGCAGGGTTTGCCAGAATCGCGTAAACGTATCCGCAGCACAGCACCTGGTCAGACACTAAAGGAAACGTAAAGGTTCGTGTCTGATCAAGGTGCCCGGTCGTAAATCAGGTTACAATACCGCCTTACGTTAGACGCACACAAAAAGCAGTACCACAGGATCCCCCATGGTTGTCATTCAACATATTGCCACTGCGTTGTGGCAGCACGATTTCGCGGCACTTTCCGACCCGCATATTGTCGGCATTGTCTATTGCGTTATGTTCGCTACCCTGTTTCTGGAAAATGGCCTGTTGCCCGCCTCTTTCCTGCCCGGGGACAGCCTGCTGCTGCTGGCAGGCGCGATGATTGGCCGCGGGGTGATGGATCTGGTGCCCACAATCCTGATACTGACCATTGCCGCCAGCCTCGGCTGCTGGCTGAGCTATCTTCAGGGCCGCTGGCTGGGCAATACCCGCACGGTAAAAGGCTGGCTGAGCCACCTTCCCGATCAGTATCACCAGCGGGCCACCTATATGTTTGATCGCCACGGTCTGCTGGCCCTGCTGGCGGGGCGCTTTTTGGCGTTTATCCGCACCCTGTTGCCGACCATGGCGGGGATTTCCGGGCTGCCGAACCGCAAGTTTCAGCTGTTCAACTGGCTGAGCGGCTTTTTGTGGGTCAGCGTGATCACCGGTTTTGGCTACGCCATCAGTATGATCCCGTTTGTGAAGCGCCATGAAGACCAGGTCATGACCTGCCTGATGATCCTGCCGGTGCTGCTGCTGGTTGGCGGGCTGGCGGGCACCTTAGTGGTGGTTATCCGCAAAAAAATCAGCGCCTGATCACCCGCAATACCCCGTAACACTCACACTGCCGCCGGTTCACTACCCGGCGGTATTTTTTTGCTTACCGGGCCAGCGGGCTGATGGTCTCCTGCACGGCCCGCAGGCGCGCGGCATCCTCCCCCGGGGTCAGACCGAAGTAGCGTTTAAACTCGCGGCTAAACTGAGACGCGCTCTCATACCCTACGCGCATAGCCGCCGCGCTGGCTTTCATACCGTCGTGCAGCATCAGCATCCGCGCCTTGTGCAGCCGGTAGTTTTTCAGATACTGCAACGGGGAGGTGCTGGTCACCGCCTTAAAATTATGGTGAAAAGCCGAAACGCTCATATTGGCTTCGGCAGCCAGCTGATCCACACTCAGGCTTTCGGTGTACTGGGCTTCAATACGGCGCAGCACCCGGCTTATCAGCCCAAAATGGCTCTGGCGGTTTATCAGCGCCATCAGCGCGCCGCCACAGGGGCCGGTCAGCACCTGATAGAGGATCTCGCGAATAATCTGCCGGCTGAGGATGCGCGCATCCAGCGGGCGATCCAGCACATCCAGCAGCCGCTCCAGGCTACACAGCAGCCCGGCATCCAGCCGGGCTGAGTTGATCCCGCTGGCGCTGGGGGCGGGCTGAAAGGCATCATCCTCGCCAATATCCATCACCAGCTCCTGAAGCTGGAGCAAATCAATATTGATGCGCATCCCCGCCAGTGGTGCCTCCGGCGTGGCCCGGGTTTCACAGTCAAACGGCAGCGGCACCGTCAGCAGTAAATAGTCGTTCGCGTCGTAGCGGAATACCCGCTCATTCACATAGCCTGTTTTATGCCCGGAAAAGAGAAAAATAATCCCCGGCCGGTACATCACCGGTGTGCGGGCGCAGCTGTGTTCGCTGTAGAACAGGCGGACATCCGGCACAATGGACGAAAAATCAATTTCATTGTTATTCAGGTAATTAATGCGTTTTGTCAGTTGCTGACAGAGAGTTTCAGTTTCCACGACGGGCCGCTCGCAGGCTGTAAATGATGGCTATTATAGTGCAAAAACCTGTGCGCATTCTCCAGCACTCTGGAGGATCAGGCAAGAGACAGGCAGAAATATGCATTGAGCCCGTAGCCCCTCTGCGCGGACAATAAGCCCCATACTGATGAAACCTATTTCACCTGATACAGGGGAACCGACACATGAATAATTTTGACCTGCACACTCCGACCCGGATTTTATTTGGCAAAGGAGCCATTGAGCAGTTACGCGCCCAGATCCCGGCCGGTGCCCGGGTGCTTATCACTTACGGTGGCGGTAGCGTGAAAAAAACCGGCGTACTGGACCAGGTGCACCAGGCACTGGCGGGCATGGATGTGCTGGAATTCGGCGGCATTGAGCCCAACCCGGCATATGAAACCCTGATGCAGGCTGTTGCACTGGTACGCGAGAAAAACGTCACCTTCCTGCTGGCCGTTGGCGGGGGCTCCGTGCTGGACGGCACCAAGTTTATCGCCGCTGCCGCAGGCTACACCCATAGCAGCGATCCGTGGGAGATTCTGGAAACCTACGGGGAATTTATTACCAGCGCCATTCCGATGGGCTCCGTGCTGACCCTGCCGGCCACCGGCTCAGAATCAAACAAAGGCGCGGTCGTTTCCCGGCGCAGCACCGGCGACAAACGCGCCTTTATGTCGCCGTTTGTGCAGCCGGTTTTTGCGGTACTGGATCCGGTGTACACCTATACCCTGCCCCCCCGCCAGGTTGCCAACGGGGTGGTGGATGCCTTTGTGCACACTATTGAGCAGTACCTCACCTACCCGGTGAATGCCAAAGTGCAGGACCGGTTTGCGGAAGGCATTCTGCTGACCCTTATCGAAGAAGGCCCGAAAGCCCTTACCGATCCGCAAAACTACGACGTGCGCGCCAATATCATGTGGGCCGCCACCATGGCCCTGAACGGCCTGATCGGTGCCGGGGTTCCCCAGGACTGGGCAACCCATATGCTGGGCCATGAGCTGACCGCCATGCACGGCCTGGATCACGCCCAGACGCTGGCGATTGTGCTGCCCGCCCTGCTGAACGAAAAACGCGCGCAGAAACACGACAAACTGCTGCAGTACGCCGCCCGGGTGTGGAACATTACCCGGGGCACGGATGATCAGCGCATCGATGCAGCCATCAGCGCGACCCGCCAGTTCTTCGAGTCCATGGGGGTGGCCACCCACCTGCGCGATTACCAGCTGGACGGCAGCTCCATTCCGGCACTGCTCAGCAAACTCGAAGAGCACGGCCTGACCCAGCTGGGCGAGCATCAGGACATTACGCTGGATGTCAGCCGCCGTATTTACGAAGCGGCGCGCTAAAGGATTTCCCCGGGAGACTTTCGTTTTCCGCCAGATAGACCAGACTTAGTGCAAGAGTTTTACCGGGCCTGTATCGCGGGCCCGGTTCACAGTACAGGAGGAGGAACGATGACACATCCTACAATCATCAGGCTCCAGGATGGCAATATCATGCCGCAGCTCGGCCTTGGCGTGTGGAAAGCCACCAACGAAGAGGTGGTGAACGCAATTGATAAAGCGCTGGAGATCGGCTATCGCGCCATTGATACGGCTGCCGCCTACAAGAACGAGGAAGGGGTCGGCACCGCTATCCGCCAGTCTTCCCTGCCCCGCGAGGAGCTGTTTATCACCACCAAACTGTGGAATGACGATCAGCCACGCCCGCGCCAGGCCCTGGAGGCCAGCCTGGAAAAGCTCCAGCTCGACTATGTGGATCTGTGGCTGATGCACTGGCCGGTGCCCGGTAAAGATCACTACCTGGAGGCCTGGCAAGGCATGATAGAGCTGCAACAGCAGGGGCTGGTAAAAAGTATCGGGGTCTGTAATTTCCAGATAGAGCACCTGAAAAAGCTGATTGATGAAACCGGCGTTGCCCCGGTTATCAACCAGATAGAGCTCCACCCGCTGATGCAGCAGCGCCAGCTCCACGCCTGGAACGCCACCCACAAGATCCAGACCGAATCCTGGAGCCCGCTGGCACAAGGCGGTGAAGGGGTGTTTGACAATAAAATTATTCGCCACCTGGCGGATAAATATAACAAAACCCCGGCGCAAATCGTGATCCGCTGGCATCTGGACAACGGCCTGGTGGTGATACCGAAATCGGTAACTCCGTCGCGGATTGCGGAAAACTTTGCCGTGTGGGATTTCCGGCTGGAAAAAGACGAACTGGGCGAAATCGCCAAAATGGATATCGGCAAGCGCTTAGGGCCGGATCCGGACACCTTCGGCGCTTAAACCACTCTGACAACGGGCGCCCGCTTTCACGGGCACCGTCGCCGGTTACTTACCTGCGGACTTCTTCCCCTGAATGCTCTGGCGGCGGCCGGCACCCGGTTTTGCCGGGCGGGCGGCCTGGGGCTTCCCGGTGCCGGTGCGGGCCCCTGCCGGGCGTTTACCGGCCCCGGCCTTCGCCCCCTGACCAGCGCTGCGCTGGTGCACAATATCCGAATGGCGGGTTAGCGCCACCTGGCTGCCCCGGCTCTGGCGACGGGCGGCACGTATTTCATCTATCGTCGGTGCCGGTACCAGGCAGTCACGGCGGCTGCCTATCAGGTGCTTCATGCCCATATTTTCCAGCGCCTGGCGGATCATCGGCCAGTTAGCCGGATCGTGGTAACGCAGCAGCGCCTTGTGCAGACGGCGCTGGCGATCGCCGCGCGGGATATACACCTCTTCACTCTTATAGGCCACCTTACTGAGCGGGTTCTTCCCGGTGTAATACATGGTGGTGGAGTTCGCCATCGGCGAGGGGTAAAAGTTCTGCACCTGGTCGAGACGGAACCGGTGGCGCTTCAGCCACAGGGCCAGATGCACCATATCTTCGTCTTTGGTGCCCGGGTGGGCGGAAATAAAATACGGAATTAAATACTGCTCTTTGCCCGCCTGCTTCGAGTAGAGATCAAACAGCTCTTTGAACCGGTCATAACTGCCCATACCCGGTTTTTGCATTTTGGACAGCGGGCCCTCTTCGGTGTGTTCCGGGGCAATTTTCAGATAGCCACCCACGTGGTGAGCGGCCAGCTCTTTGATATAGCGCGGATCTTCCACCGCCAGATCGTAACGCACGCCGGAGGCTATCAGGATTTTTTTAATCCCGTCCAGATCCCGGGCCCGGCGGTACAGATCGATAGTCGGCTGGTGGTTGGTATCCATATGCTGGCAGATATCCGGGTACACGCAGGACGAGCGGCGGCAGGTCTGTTCCGCCCGCGGCGATTTGCAGCGCAGCATATACATATTGGCCGTGGGGCCGCCGAGATCGGAAATGATACCGGTAAAGCCGGGCACCGTGTCGCGGATCGCCTCAATCTCATTAATAATCGAATCTTCAGAGCGGCTCTGAATAATCCGCCCTTCGTGCTCGGTGATCGAGCAGAAAGAGCAGCCCCCGAAGCAGCCGCGCATAATGTTGATGGAAAAGCGAATCATGTCATAGGCGGGGATCTTTGCCTTACCGTATACCGGGTGCGGAATACGCTGATACGGCAGCGCAAATACGCTGTCCATCTCTTCGGTCGACAGCGGGATCGCAGGCGGGTTAACCCACAGGTAGCGGTCGCCGTGTTTTTGCATCAGCGCTCTGGCACAGCCGGGGTTGGTTTCATGGTGCAGAATACGCGAGGCGTGCGCATACAGCACTTTGTCGCTTTTGACTTTTTCATAAGACGGCAGCAGAACGTAGGTCTTTTCCCAGGGTTTCGGGCGTGGCGGCTGCACCGTGACTGGTTTTGCTGCACTGGCCACCGCCTTTTCCGGTTTGCCGGTCTCAGCACAGGGCAGATCCTCACCATAAGGGTGCGGAATAGGATCAATCCGCCCCGGGGTATCCAGGCGGGTGGAGTCCACCCCGGACCAGCCCGGCAGCGCCTCTTTGCGCAAAATTGCGGTGTTGCGGATATCAAGGATATCGCCAATCTTCTCCCCCGCCGCCAGGCGGTGGGTCAGCTCCACCATGGGCCGCTCGCCGTTGCCGTAGACCAGCATATCGGCTTTTGAGTCCACCAGGACTGAGCGGCGCACCGTGTCGGACCAGTAATCATAGTGGGCGATACGCCGCAGGCTGGCCTCAATACCGCCCAGTACAACGGGCACATCGTTCCAGGCCTCTTTACAACGCTGGGTATAGACCAGGGTCGCCCGGTCCGGGCGTTTACCGGCCACGTTGCCCGGGGTGTAGGCATCGTCGCTGCGCAGGCGGCGATCGGCGGTATAGCGGTTGATCATCGAGTCCATATTCCCGGCAGTCACCCCGAAATAGAGGTTCGGCTTGCCAAGGCGCATAAAGTCCTCTTTGCTGGTCCAGTCCGGCTGGGCAATGATCCCCACCCGGAAGCCCTGGGCTTCCAGCATTCGCCCGACGATGGCCATCCCGAAACTGGGGTGATCCACATAGGCGTCTCCGGTAACGATAATCACATCGCAGCTATCCCAGCCCAGTTGATCCATCTCCGCGCGGGACATTGGCAAAAAAGGCGCGGGGCCAAAGCAGGCAGCCCAGTACTGGGGCCATGAAAAGAGATCGCGATCGGGCTGAATCAGAGAAATGCTGCTCATAAAGTTTCCGGAAGTGATACAAAAACCATCAAAAGGCCGGGATTATACGCCTGATTACCCCCTGAAAAGAAGCGTTTTGAAGAGAAAATAGCCACCCGCCATCCGGCCTGACGGGATCTCAATGAAACTATTGATTAAATTATTTTTAACTTGTGGTTTACAACAAAAAGGCCCGCAGTCGCGGGCCTGAGAACAGAGGCAAAAACCATCAGTACAGCAGGCGGGCGCGCACCGTACCGGGGATGGCCCGCATCTGCTGCAGCGCATTACGGGCAATTTCTTCATCCGCGTTAATATCAATCACCACATACCCCACATGCACCGAGGTCTGCAGATACTGGGCGGCAATGTTAATCCCCTGATCGGCAAAAATATGGTTGATGGCCGTCAGCACGCCGGGGCGGTTTTCATGAATATGCAGCAGGCGACGGGCACCGCTCGGGTGCTGCGGCAGGGAGGCTTCCGGGAAGTTCACCGCCGAAAGTGTCGAGCCGTTGTCCGAGTATTTGGTCAGCTTCCCGGCCACTTCCAGGCCAATATTTTCCTGCGCTTCCATGGTGGAGCCGCCGATGTGGGGCGTCAGCAGCACATTATCAAACTCAATCAGCGGTGAGCTGAACGGGTCGCTGTTGGTGGCGGGCTCCGTGGGGAAGACATCAATAGCGGCCCCCGCCAGGTGCTTGCTGCTCAGGGCGTCGCACAGGGCCGGAATATCGACCACCGTCCCGCGGGAGGCGTTAATCAGCAGCGCCCCGGGCTTCATCATTGCCAGTTGTTCAGCGGCAATCATATTTTTGGTGGAGGCGTTTTCCGGCACATGCAGGCTGACCACATCGCTCATATTAAGCAGGTCGGAAAGGTGCTGAACCTGGGTTGCGTTCCCCAGCGGCAATTTACTTTCAATATCATAGAAGAAGACGTGCATCCCCAGGGATTCGGCCAGGATGCCCAGCTGGGTGCCGATATGGCCGTAACCGATGATCCCCAGCTTTTTCCCGCGCGCTTCAAAACACCCGACAGCCTGTTTATTCCAGATACCACGGTGCGCTTTTGCGTTTGCCTCCGGTACGCCGCGCAGCAGCAGCAGCAGCTCGCCAATCACCAGCTCAGCCACGGAACGGGTGTTTGAGAAGGGGGCGTTAAATACCGGAATACCGCGTCTGGCGGCCGCATCCAGATCCACCTGGTTAGTACCAATACAGAAGCAGCCAATCGCAATCAGTTTTTCCGCCGCGGCAATAACGTCTTCAGTCAGATGGGTGCGGGATCGTAAACCAATGAAGTGGGCATCGCGGATGGATGCCTTTAACGCATCGCTGTCCAGCGCGCCTTTATGGTACTCAATGTTGGTATAGCCCGCCGCGCGCAGGCTATCAATCGCCTTCTGGTGTACACCTTCAACCAGCAGGAACTTAATCTTGTCTTTCTCCAGTGATACTTTTGCCATTTCCCCGACCCTGTCTTATCTGAACTGATGTTGTGTCGCGGCGTCTGTCATACGCTCGCCTTCTGTCAACATATCAAAAAAAACGTCAGCGGCAATATGAACGTTTGCGTAGTTGCCATGAGCAAATATCACCCGGGGGCATAAGGCAGCATAAAATGTTACAAACGGAGGAAATATCGGCGTTTATTAAATTACAGATAATAATTTGTGATATATGTCACCAAACAAGGGGGCACTATTTTTTTGTGATCTTTTTGGCGGGTAACGGGGGCGATAACCGCCCCCGGTAAGATTATTTACTGATGATGGTTCTAACCCCATCCGGCGTACCGATCAGCGCAACATCGGCCCCGCGACGGGCAAACAGGCCCACGGTCACCACGCCCGGAATGGCGTTAATGGCGTCTTCCAGGGCGACCGGATCCAGAATTTCCAGCCCGTGAACGTCCAGAATGACGTTGCCGTTATCGGTCAGCACGCCCTGGCGGTACTCCGGGCGCCCGCCCAGTTTCACCAGCGTGCGCGCAACACAGCTGCGCGCCATCGGGATCACTTCAACCGGCAGCGGGAAGCGCCCAAGAATATCCACCTGTTTGGAGCTGTCTGCGATGCAGATAAACTTCTCTGCAACGGAGGCAATAATTTTTTCCCGGGTCAGGGCCGCGCCACCGCCTTTGATCATCTGCATGTGGCCGTTAATTTCATCGGCGCCGTCAACGTAAATCCCCAGTGAGTCAACCTCATTCAGGTCAAACACCGTAATACCCAGGCTTTTGAGTTTTTCGGTGGAGGCATCGGAACTGGAAACCGCCCCTTCAATCTGGTTTTTCATGGTGCCCAGAGCATCAATAAAGTGGGCGGCGGTAGAGCCAGTGCCCACACCAACAATGGTGCCCGGTTGTACATATTGAAGTGCAGCCCAGCCTACGGCCTTTTTCAGTTCATCCTGCGTCATGATTTTCGCCTGTGTCATCAGTGGGGAGGTCCGGGGCGGTATTATATACCCCCGGCGGCGCAAAGTGGCAGACATGTTCCCACATCATCTGGCCGGTTCGTGACATTTTTACCCGTGATCCGTGGTAGTGTATGTAGTTCGACCATTTTTTCTTGCCTGCATAAGGATTTAACCTGGCCCAGGACTATTTTTATGTCATAGTGCTGAAATAACGAAAACAGGAGCAAACACACCACAATGAAACGCCCGGACTACAGGACACTACAGGCACTTGATGCCGTTATCAGGGAGCGGGGATTCGAGCGCGCTGCGCAAAAGCTCTGTATTACTCAGTCAGCGGTTTCGCAGCGTATTAAACAGCTGGAAAATATGTTTGGCCAGCCTCTGCTGGTGCGCACCGTCCCCCCCCGTCCGACAGAACAAGGGCAAAAGTTGCTGGCGTTGCTGCGCCAGGTGGAGCTGCTGGAAGAAGAGTGGCTGGGTGATGAGCAAAGCGGCTCTACCCCGTTGCTGTTATCTATTGCGGTCAACGCGGACAGCCTGGCCACCTGGCTGTTACCGGCGCTGGCCCCGGTACTGGCCGACTCCCCCATCCGCCTGAACCTCCAGGTTGAGGATGAAACCCGCACCCAGGAGCGCCTGCGCCGGGGGGAAGTGGTTGGTGCGGTGAGTATCCAGCCCCAGGCGCTGCCCAGCTGCCTGGTGGATAAGCTCGGTGCGCTGGACTATCTGTTTGTCGCCTCCCGGCCCTTTGCCGAGCGCTATTTTCCCAACGGTGTTACCCGGGCGTCCCTGCTGAAGGCACCGGCGGTGGCCTTTGACCATCTGGATGATATGCATCAGGCGTTTGTGCAGCAGCATTTTGACCTGCCGCCGGGCAGCGTGCCCTGCCATATTGTGAACTCGTCAGAAGCCTTTGTGCAGCTGGCGCGCCAGGGCACAACCTGCTGCATGATCCCGCATCTGCAAATCGAAAAGGAGCTGCGCACCGGGGAGCTGATTGATCTGACCCCGGGGCTGTTCCAGCGCCGCATGCTGTACTGGCACCGCTTTGCGCCGGAAAGCCGCATGATGCGCCAGGTTACAGATGCCCTGCTGGAATACGGGCATCACGCCCTGCGCCAGGAGTAGTGGAGAGCGTGGCGGCGGCTGCCGCCACGGAGAGTATCATCAGTGCGCCGCAGGGGCGGGAGCACGTCCGTTATCCAGCCCGAAAACCACCTCTACGCGATCATCAAACTGTATTTTCTGCTGCTCGTAGGTATCGCTGACGGAAGCCTCAGGCGCGGCAGAGGCTTTCATCATGCGCATCACCGGCATTGGCCGTGCATCAGACACCTGGTAGCGGATACTCCACACCGGCCCCAGTTTGGTGTGGAACCCTTCGGCCAGCTTGCTCGCCTGGTGGATAGCATTCTCAATGGCCGCCTGGCGGGCTTTATCCTGATAGGCCTGAGGCTGGTCCACTTCAAAGGAGACTGAGCGGATTTCATTCAGGCCCGCTTTCAGGGCACCATCCAGCAGATCGTTGAGTTTATTCAGGTTACGCACCGTCACCGTGACATTGCGGATAGCCTGGTAGCCTTTGAGGATAGCTTTACCCTCTTTGCTGTACTCATACACCGGCTGGGTACGCAGGTTGGCCGCGTTGATGTCTTTCTTCTCCACCCCGTTGTTTTGCAGGAATGTCATATACTGGGCGACTTTCTGGTCCGCCTGTTTTTTGGCGCTTCCCGCGTCTTTGGCGGACACATTCACTTCAATATTCAGCCGCGCGATATCCGGCACTGCATCAACCGTTGCGGTACCCGTGGTCACAATATGGGGGCTGTCGGGCAAATCTGCCGCCATCGCCGTGGCACTGCCACCCAGGCCCATCATTGCTGCCAGAACCAGAATTTTAAACTTCACTGTAATGCCTCCATGTACTCTTCAACGGATAACCTGCCGAGTATTTAGTATAAAACACCAATTTAAGAGCAGATGTTTCCTAAACAACGGCAGGGTGTGAATGGATTAAGCATAGCGGAATCCCGCCGTTGCTCAGGAAAATAACGCCTGAACATGGCCGATCCCTTCCCGCGCCAGACCCAGCGCAATGCCCCACATTACCATACCGACCAGGCCGTTAATAATGCGCTGGGCTTTTACGGTGCGCAGGCGCGGTGCCAGCCAGGCCGCCAGCAGCGCCAGGCCAAAAAACCAGATAAACGACGCGCTGACCGTACCCAGGGCAAACCAGCGTTTTGGCTCTTCTGCCAGCTGGCCACCCAGGCTGCCCAGCACCACGAAGGTATCCAGATAGACATGGGGGTTCAGCCAGGTGACCGCCAGCATGGTCGCGATAATCCGCCAGCGCCCCTGGCGCATCACCTCGGCACTGGCCAGCGCCGGGCTGTTACTGGCGGCCATGCGCAAAGCACCCCAGCCGTACCACACTAAAAACAGTACCCCGCCCCAGGTCACCAGCGCCAGCAGCCAGGGGGACTGCATCAGCACCGCGCTGCCGCCAAAAATACCGGCGCAAATCAGCACCAGGTCACTCACCGCGCACAGGGCGGCAATCATAATATGGTACTGGCGGCGGATCCCCTGGTTCATCACAAAGGCGTTTTGTGGGCCGAGGGGGAGGATCATCGCAGAGCCCAATGCAAGCCCCTGAAAATAATAAGATAACACTGGATAATTCCTTGCACAGTTAAGGTAATGCCAGGAGTGTAATCTGCGCCAGTTATAAGAGGAAATGGATAATTTTAATCGTATATCAGAAATACTAATAACAGCGGTGGCCGCCCTGCCCCCACAATGAAAAAGGCCAGCGGAGCTGGCCTTTACGTTTACTGTTTACGCTTACTGCTGAGCTGTCGCCCCGGGGTTGTGCAGGTGCACATCCATTTGCGGGTACGGGAAGCTGATCCGGTGACTGTCGAGGGTCTTTTTCACCGCTTCCAGGGTGTCCCAGTAGACCGGCATCAGATCGGCGCTGTTGCTCCATGCCCGGGCCACAAAGTTAATCGACGATGCGCCCAGTTCATTCATCCGCACCACCAGTTCGCGATCTTTGAGCACCCGCTCATCGGCCATCAGAATGTCGGTAATCAGCTGTTTGACCTGGTCGATATCCGCATCATAGCCCACGCCAATCACCCACTCATTGCGGCGTGCCGGCTCCCGGGAGAAGTTAATAATATTGCCCGCGATCACTTTACCGTTCGGCACTACAACAATTTTGCCGTCTGCCGTGCGCAGTGTGCTGGAGAAGATATGCACATTGAGCACTGTACCGGCGATACCGCCCAGATCCACATACTCACCGGTACGGAATGGCCGGAAGGTCACCAGCAGCACCCCGGCGGCCAGGTTAGAGAGCGAGCCCTGCAGGGCCATACCTACGGCCAGACCGGCGGCACCCAGTATCGCGATTACCGACGCGGTCTGCACCCCTACCCGGCCCAGTGCCGCAATCAGGGTGAAGGCGATGATCCCGTAGCGCACCAGGGCAGACAGAAAATCGGCCACGGTACTGTCAATGTTGCGCGCCAGCATCAGCCGGTTAATGGTTTTTGAAATCAGCCGCGCGATAATCAACCCGACAATCAGAATCATAATTGCCGCAACAATGTTCACCGCGTAGCCCAGTAACAAATCCTGATTACGGGTCAGCCAGCCTCCCGCCTCGTGAATGCTGTCCACCACGTTAATGTCTTTCATCCTGCGATCCTTAAACAATAAAGAAAAATCAAACCCCGAAGGGGGGAGCCCCCTTCAAAGGGTAATCAAAAATGGCAGAATACGCCAAACTGTGCGTTGCTGCACAGAATAAGAAACCTGGTTTCAGAGATTTACCCATAAAAAAACCCGCCAGCAGGCGGGTTTTTCATAACAGTGACGGCGCTGGCTTACAGCACGTCTACCGCGTTCAGCTCGTGGAATGCTTTTTCCAGACGGGCTACCATGCTGCTCTGACCGGCACGCAGCCAGACACGCGGATCATAGTATTTCTTGTTCGGCTGATCGGCACCTTTCGGGTTACCCAGCTGGCCCTGCAGATACGCTTCGTTTTCTTTGTAGTAGTTCAGAATACCTTCCCAGGTTGCCCACTGGGTGTCGGTATCGATGTTCATTTTGATAACACCGTAACCAACAGATTCTTTGATCTCTTCAGCAGTAGAGCCGGAGCCACCGTGGAAGACGAAGTTCAGGCTGTTGTGCGGCAGGTTATGTTTTTTGGAAACATAGTCCTGAGAGTCGCGCAGGATAGTCGGGGTCAGTTTCACGTTACCCGGCTTATACACACCGTGTACGTTACCGAAAGAGGCGGCAATGGTGAAACGCGGGCTGATGGCGTTCAGTTTGGTGTAGGCGTAATCAACGTCCTGCGGCTGAGTATACAGGGCAGAAGCATCCATATGGCTGTTATCTACGCCGTCTTCTTCACCACCGGTGCAACCCAGTTCGATTTCCAGCGTCATGCCAATTTTAGACATGCGGGTCAGGTATTTAGAGCAAATTTCGATATTCTCTTCCAGAGACTCTTCAGACAGGTCAATCATATGGGAAGAGAACAGCGGTTTGCCGGTCGCAGCGAAGTGTTTTTCACCTTCGTCCAGCAGGCCGTCCAGCCACGGCAGCAGTTTTTTCGCGCAGTGGTCAGTGTGCAGGATAACCGGAACACCGTAGTGTACAGCCATCTGGTGAACGTGGTGCGCACCAGAGATAGCGCCCAGAATAGCAGCCTGCTGCGCGCCTTCCGCTTTCAGACCTTTACCTGCGATAAACGCAGCGCCACCATTAGAGAACTGAACAATAACCGGCGCACGTACTTTCGCCGCAGCTTCCAGCACCGCGTTGATAGAGTCAGTACCCACGCAGTTTACAGCCGGCAGCGCAAAATTGTTTTCTTTGGCGACCTGGAAAACTTTCTGAACGTCATCACCAGTGATAACCCCAGGTTTTACGAAATCAAAAATTTTAGACATGTTACGGTGTCCTGTATCTTCGGCGTTGTAAAAATCGGATTTAATAGCCACAGCACCTGTGGCCGCATAAAACAACGGGCAAGTTTCCCTGCCCGTCAAAAATTATTTTTTAGCGCGCTCTTCAAGCATCGCTACGGCTGGCAGAACCTTGCCTTCTACGAATTCAAGGAATGCACCGCCGCCGGTAGAAATGTAAGAGATTTTATCGGCAATGCCAAACAGGTCGATAGCGGCCAGGGTGTCACCACCACCGGCGATAGAGAAGCCTTCGCTGTCGGCAATGGCGTTGGCAACAATCTCAGTCCCTTTACGGAAGTTCGGGAACTCAAAGACTCCAACCGGGCCATTCCACAGAATGGTTTTGGCATTTTTCAGAATTTCGGCCAGTTTCTCAGCGGAAACGTCACCGATATCGAGGATCTGCTCGTCTGCATTGACTGCGCTGACAGATTTCAGGGTTGCCGGTGCAGTTTCAGAGAACTCCGTTGCCACGCGAACATCCGTCGGAACCGGGATATCACAGGTGGTCAGCAGGCGTTTGGCTTCATCAACCAGGTCTGCTTCGTACAGGGATTTACCCACATTGTGGCCCTGTGCGGCAATAAAGGTGTTGGCAATACCGCCGCCGACGATCAGCTGGTCAGCGATTTTGGACAGGGAGTCCAGCACGGTCAGTTTGGTAGAAACTTTAGAACCACCAACGATGGCAACCATCGGGCGGGCTGGCTCTTTGAGCGCTTTACCCAGCGCGTCCAGCTCAGCAGCCAGCAGCGGACCGGCACAGGCGACATCAGCAAAACGGCCTACACCGTGGGTAGATGCCTGAGCGCGGTGCGCAGTACCGAAAGCATCCATTACGTATACGTCGCACAGTGCGGCGTATTTTTTAGACAGGGTTTCGTCGTCTTTCTTCTCGCCTTTGTTAAAGCGCACGTTTTCCAGCACAACCAGTTCACCGGCGGCAACGTCCACACCGTCCAGGTAGTCTTTTGCCAGACGTACCGGAGCAGACAGTTTGTCTTTCAGGTAGTTAACAACCGGCAGCAGAGAGAATTCTTCGTTGTACTCACCTTCAGTCGGGCGGCCAAGGTGGGAAGTTACCATCACTTTCGCACCCTGTTTCAGGGCCAGCTCGATAGTCGGCAGAGATGCACGGATACGCGCATCAGAGGTAACTTTACCGTCTTTTACCGGCACGTTCAGATCAGAACGGATCAGTACGCGTTTACCCGCCAGATCCAGATCGGTCATCTTAATTACAGACATGGTGAATCCTCTCGTTGATTCTAAAAGTTTTGCAGGCGCAACCCGCGCCTTACCTGAAACCTGTCGTCGCCATTGCTAACGTGGTGTCGAGCATCCGGTTAGCAAAGCCCCATTCATTATCGCACCAGACTAAGGTTTTAATCAGATGCTCACCGCTGACCCGCGTCTGGGTGCCATCCACAATGGCACTGTGCGGATCATGGTTAAAATCTATCGAGACCAACGGTAATTCCGTATAGTCAACTATACCACGAAATACCCCGCTCGCTGCTTTTTGGAATAACTGGTTGATATCCCCGGGGTTCACCTTCTGCGCCACCGTCACGCTGAGGTCGATTGCCGTGACATTAATCGTCGGCACCCGCACGGCGATTGCCTCAAAACGGTCGCAGAATTTAGGGAAAATACGCGTAATACCCGCCGCAAGGCGCGTATCGACCGGAATGATCGACTGGCTTGCCGCCCGGGTGCGGCGCAGGTCCGGGTGATAGGCATCAATAACCTGTTGATCGTGCATTGCCGAGTGGATCGTGGTCACCGTGCCGGACTCAATGCCGAACGCGTCATCCAGCAGCTTAATCACCGGAATAATACAGTTTGTCGTACAGGAGGCGTTAGAGACGATACGGTGCTCTGGCTGCAGCTGGCGATGGTTGACCCCATACACCACGGTGGCGTCCAGATCCGCGCCACCCGGGTGGGAAAACAGCACTTTCTTCGCGCCCGCGGCAAGATGCATCTCACCGTCGGCCCGGCTGCCGTATACCCCGGTACAATCCAGCACCACATCTACCCCCAGCTCCCGCCAGGGAAGCCCCGCAGGATCGCGCTCATGCAGGATACGGATAGCGTCATCACCCACCCATAGCAGATCTTGTTGCTGGCGGACATCCCACGCAAAACGCCCATGGCTGGTGTCGTATTTGAGAAGATGGGCCATCCCTTCGGCGGCGGCCAGCTCATTAATGGCAACGACTGAGATTTCCGCCCGGCGCCCGGATTCATACAAAGCACGAACCACGTTACGCCCGATGCGTCCAAAGCCGTTAATTGCTATGCGTATGGTCATAGGTCTCCTGCAAGGCACTCCTGGAAAGAATGACTGACAGAGTAATCCAGCAGCATTCGTAGTGGAACCTTACCTGTAAAACAGTGTGACTGATTGATTAATAATCGAACATTCAGCCAACTGAAACGCTTCAGCCAGAATAAGCGAAAGCAGGAATAAAAGGAATCAGCCTGCCGGCAGTCAGTGCGGTAATCTGATCTACATCACATTTTTCCCCGGGTACGGTCGCCGGGAGCCAAAAAAAACGGGCCGCCAGAGCGACCCGTTTTAAACGCATTATTCACGCGATTACAGCAGCGCTTTCGCTTTGCTGAGCACGTTCTCAACCGTAAAGCCGAACTCTTTAAACAGCAGCTCTGCCGGTGCAGATTCCCCGAAGGTGGTCATGCCGACAATCGCGCCGTTCAGGCCGGTGTACTTGAACCAGTAGTCCGCGATACCCGCTTCAATGGCCACGCGGGCAGAAACCGCTTTCGGCAGTACCGCTTCGCGGTAGGCTGCATCCTGCTTGTCGAACACGTCAGTAGACGGCATGGAAACCACGCGCGCGTTAACGCCTTCGGCAGTCAGTTTTTCCCATGCGGCAACGGCCAGTTCCACTTCAGAACCCGTCGCGATAAAGATAAGCTGCGGCTGACCGGCGCAATCTTTCAGAATATATCCCCCACGGGCGATATCTGCCAGCTGCTGCGCGCTGCGCTCCTGCTGGGCCAGGTTCTGGCGGGACAGGATAAGCGCGGTCGGGCCATCTTTACGCTCAACGCCATATTTCCAGGCGGCAGCGGTTTCCACCTGGTCACACGGACGCCATGTGCTCATGTTCGGCGTCAGGCGCAGAGAAGCCACCTGCTCTACCGGCTGGTGGGTCGGGCCATCTTCACCCAGACCGATAGAGTCATGGGTGTAGACCATCACCTGGCGCTGTTTCATCAGGGCCGCCATACGCACCGCGTTACGGGCATATTCCACGAACATCAGGAAGGTGGAGGTGTACGGCAGGAAGCCACCGTGCAGCGAGATACCGTTCGCGATAGCGGTCATCCCGAATTCGCGCACGCCGTAGTGAATATAGTTACCGGCAGGATCTTCGTTCAGCGCCCGGGAGCCAGACCACAGGGTCAGGTTAGACGGGGCCAGGTCGGCAGAGCCGCCGAGGAATTCCGGCAGTAACGGGCCAAAGGCTTCAATCGCGTTCTGGGAGGCTTTACGGCTGGCGATTTTCGCCGGGTTGGCCTGCAGTTTTTCGATAACAGCCTGCGCCTGAGCGTCGAAATCAGCCGGCATGTCACCGCTCATGCGGCGGGTGAATTCAGCCGCTTCCTGAGGGAAGGCTTTGGCGTAGGCGGCAAATTTCTCATTCCAGGCGCGCTCTTTCGCCGCACCCACTTCTTTGGCATCCCACTGGGCGTAAATTTCCTGCGGGATTTCAAACGGTGCATAGTGCCAGCCCAGTTTTTCACGGGTCAGGGCGATTTCTGCATCACCCAGCGGGGCACCGTGGGAGTCGTGAGTACCGGCTTTGTTCGGTGAGCCGAAGCCAATGATGGTTTTGCACATCAGCAGGGACGGTTTGTCCGTCACTTTACGGGCTTCTTCGATAGCCGCTTTGATGGCGTCTGCGTTGTGGCCGTCAATGCCGCGCACAACGTGCCAGCCATAGGATTCAAAGCGTTTGGCGGTATCGTCGGTAAACCAGCCTTCAACTTCACCGTCAATGGAGATGCCGTTGTCATCGTAGAATGCGGTCAGTTTGCCCAGCTTCAGAGTACCGGCCAGGGAGCACACTTCGTGAGAGATGCCTTCCATCATGCAGCCGTCGCCCATAAAGGCGTAGGTGTGGTGGTCAACAATCTCGTGGCCCGGGCGGTTAAACTGCGCGGCCAGTGTTTTCTCAGCAATCGCCATACCCACGGCGTTAGCAATCCCCTGGCCCAGCGGGCCGGTGGTGGTTTCTACACCGGCGGTGTAGCCCACTTCCGGGTGGCCCGGAGTGCGGGAGTGCAGCTGGCGGAAGTTTTGCAGTTCAGACATCGGCAGGTCATAACCGGTCAGATGCAGCAGGCTGTAAATCAGCATCGAGCCATGGCCGTTGGACAACACGAAACGGTCACGATCTGCCCAGTGCGGGTTCTGCGGGTTATGGTTCAGATAATCACGCCACAGGACTTCGGCAATGTCAGCCATGCCCATCGGGGCACCCGGGTGACCGGATTTGGCTTTTTGTACTGCGTCCATGCTGAGCGCACGAATAGCATTGGCAAGCTCTTTACGAGAGGACATTTTAACTCCAGATCGGATAGTTGAAGGTCATGCCTTGTTTACGACTCGATTACCACATCCCTGAGTTCCGGATTAGCGCATCACGGCGTCAGGCCATCCGGAAAGCGACGGATAAATGCGTCATGGGCGAGGCCCGGAAAAAGTGCCAACAATGTAACCCAGCTCGCAGGTCATGTACATGGAGCATCCTTTTATCTCATCAGAAATCTCTGGATCCAGGGCATAACATAAATGCCCCACTCGCCTGACAGACTGGATCCTTTTTATACTGACATCGGTTACTATGCTGCTGGTGGCTGGTGAACCAGAAAATTTCCTTACTCATTGATTCCGGAAGCATAAAATGAAGATACGGACGATATTGCTGAGCCTGAGCGTGGCGGCGCTGTTAAGCGGGTGCGAAACCATGGACTCGTCGGGCCTGTTAACATCCGGCGCAGGCGCGATGCAGGCATTCTCCCTGTCAGATGCTCAGGTCATCGCACTGAGCGACAAAACCTGCCAGGAGCTGGACAGCAAAGCGACTCTCGCCCCGGCAAATAGCCCCTATACCACCCGGCTGAACACCATTGCCGCCGCCCTTGGCGATAATATCAATGGGGTGCCCGCCAACTATAAGGTGTATATCACCAAAGATGTGAACGCCTTCGCCATGGCTAACGGCTGCATTCGCGTCTACAGCGGGCTGATGGACATGATGAACGACAATGAAGTGGAAGCGGTTGTCGGCCATGAGATGGGCCACGTGGCCCTGGGCCATGTGAAAAAAGGGATGCAGGTCGCCATGGGCACCAACGCCATCCGCGTGGCGGCGGCCTCCATGGGTGGAGTTATCGGCAACCTGTCCCAGTCTCAGATTGGTGCCCTGGGGGAACAACTGGTGAATTCCCAGTTCTCTCAGCGCCAGGAGTCAGAGGCGGACGACTACTCATACGATCTGCTGCGTAAGCGCGGTATCAGCCCGGCGGGCCTGGTCACCAGTTTTGAAAAACTGGCCCGGCTGGAAGAAAACCGCCAGAGCAGCATTCTTGATGACCACCCGGCCTCTGAGGCCCGCGCTCAGCATATTCGCGATCGCATGGCGGCAGACGGTATTAAGTAACCCACCAGCAACCGGACAATATCCCGCTATATTACTATCTGGCGGGATATTGTTATGACAGGTAACGGATCAGAAACTAATATTATTCCGATAATTAAACTATTTTCTGATTAATATCCACTCACCCCACCCGACATATATTTCTGATTAATTTCCGGCGTAACAACTTTGTGCTGAATCCGGCGCCATCAGGCAGTTATTTTCCGGCATTTCTGTTTGGATATATAGATATAGCTACTGGTGATAAAAAGTAACAATTCGTGTGCAAATATAGTAATTCTTATTGCTTATAGCGCCATTTCGGGTAACTATCGCGGCACCAGGGGGTAAAAATTATAATTTCCTGGCCCACTATTCGTGGTGCAAACCTCACTTTCAACTGTGTAATAACCGGGAACGCCATTATTCCGGGCGCATTACGGACTATTTCACAGCAGATTTGTCGGGGAAAATGCATCCGCTTTATCAAGAAAAGCAAGCAGAGACCAGTCAACAGTGAAAAAGAAACTTTCTCTTATTATTTCCGGGGTTTTAATCTCCGGATCCGCGTTCGCCGCAGGCCAGGCAGACAGTAAAGGTTTAGTCGAAGACAGCCATATGGATGTGCTGTTGCGTAATGCCTACATCAACCGCGACTACAAAACACCGGATACGGAAACCAAAGCCGAATGGGGCCAGGGGATGATCCTCGACTTCCAGTCCGGCTTTACTCAGGGGACCGTGGGCTTCGGTGCTGACGGCCTGCTCCAGTACGCCGTGCGTCTGGATGGCGGCCGTGGCCGCAGCGGTGCCGGTGGTATCGACTTCTTCCACCAGGATAACGACGGTAAGGCAAAATCCGATCTGTTCAAGGCGGGCGGGCGCGTAAAAATGCGTGTCTCCAACACCGTACTGAGCTGGGGTACTCAGCGCCCGGTACTGCCTATTCTGTATGCGGATGACTCCCGCCTGCTGAATGAAACCTACACCGGTCTGTTCCTGAACTCTCAGGAGCTCGACGGTCTGGACGTTAACGCCGGTTACTTCACCGCCGAACAGCAGAAAAGTGACGACAGCCACGACACCGGGCTGAAAAGCCTGACCTTCGGGGGCGCCAGCTACAAGTTCAACGACTACTTATCCGCCGCGTTCTACGCTTCTGACGTTGAAGACACCCTGAACAAACAGTATCTGGGCATGACCTATACCCAGCCGTTCGCCACCGGCCAGCAGATGATCCTCGACTTTAACGGCTATAACTCCCGTCTGGATAAGCAGTTTGCTAACAGCCTGGATACCGGCCGCGACAACACCATCTGGAGCCTGGCAGCCAGCTATATCTACGATATCCATACCTTTAAAGTGGCCTACCAGCAGAGCAGCGGCTCTACCGGCTACAACTACGGTGGCTACCGTAACCAGGGCGGCGTAGGTGATGGCGGCAACACCATCTGGCTGAGCAACTCCTACTGGTCTGACTTTAACGGTGAAGATGAGCGCTCCTGGCAAGTGGCGTACTCTCTCGACTTCGCCGGTCTTGGCATGCCGGGGCTGACTTACGACACCGCCTACGTTTACGGTGACAACATCAAGACCTCTGCCACCAGCAACGGTAAAGAACACGAATGGTTTAACCAGCTGCAATATAAAGTGCAGGATGGCCCGGCCAAAGATCTGAAATTCAAAGTTCGCTACTCTGTGCTGCGCGTGTCGGCTGACGCCAGCGACTACAACAGAAGCGGTAACGAAATCCGCGTTTACGTGGACTACCCGTTCAATATCTTCTGATCACCCCACCGGTGATGACCATAAAAAAACCAGGCCTGGCCTGGTTTTTTTGTTCTCTGCTGGCTAGTAGAGAGTTTTCTGGGGCGGCCCCGCAAAGCGTAATGCCCCGATGCTGTCCATGCGCACTTCCACCACCGACGGGCCGGGACTATTAATGGCCTCTGCCATCACCGACTGGAAATCATCCGCCCGCTCAACGCACCACGCCTGGAGGCCAATGGCCCGGGAAAGGGCCGTGAAATCCGGGGTGTGGAGCTGGTTAAAATACTGGCGGCCGCCAAAATACTTATCCTGAATTCCGCGCATAACCCCATAGCCACCGTCGTTCATAATCAGCAGCGTTACGTTGGCCTGCTCCTGGGCCAGGGTCGCCATCTCCCCGAGGTTCAGACTCAGGCCGCCGTCACCCACCAGAGCCACCACCTTTTTATGCGGGTTCGCCAGCGCCGTCCCCACGGCCATCGGCAGCCCCATGCCGATAGCCCCCGCCAGAGAGTGAATATTGTGCAGCGGGAAATGGGCCCGGAACAGGCGGCTCCCCCACAGGCTGCCGGACACGGTAATGTCGCGCACCAGAATGCCGTCTGCCGGTAACACCTGGTCGATAGCGTCATTTAAGCGGCTGTAGGCGCCACACTGCTCACGCAGCCCCCCTTCGGCCTGGTGTAACGCCTGCGCCACGGCGCTATCCCAGTGGTTATCCCCCCAGTGGCGCCCGGTCACCCGCCGGGCCAGGGCCGTTAACACCTCCCCGGCGTCGGCAACAAGGGTTTCATCCATCAGATAGTTACGGCTCGCCGCCGCCGGATCAATATCCACCTGCACCCGCGGTGACGGCAGGGCCAGCGTCCAGGAGCGGGTTTCGTTACTGCGCAGCCGCGACCCCACCACCAGGGTGAAATCACACTGCGCCATTATCGCCTCCACTGAGGGCGAATTATGAAACGCCCGCAGGCTGCCTTTGTGGCTGTCGGGCAAAATGCCCCGGCCATGGGTACTGGATATCACCGTAATACCGGCATCAGCCAGCGTTTTCACCGCCGCACTGGCCGCTAATGCGCCGCCGCCCAGCCACAGTAAGGGCTGGCGCGCCTGGCACAAACGCGCCCACAGGGCATCAATAAGGGACTCCCGGGGGGCGGGTGCTGCGGCAGGTGCCGGGACCGTGGTCACTAATGACGCCGGGATCAGGCTACTTTGAATATCAATCGGAATTTCAATGGAAACCGGGCCACAGGGGGGCGTCTGCGCCTCCTGAATCGCACGGTGGAGAATAGCCACTGCCTGGTTGGCATTCATAACCCGCCAGGCCCGTTTGGAGCTGGCCCGCAGGAAGGTGAGCTGGTCGCGGGTTTCATGAATAAACCCGGTATCCGCATCAAGCCAGGCTTTTTCTACCTGCCCGGTCAGATGGATCACCGGCGTACTGGCGTTCAGCGCTTCAACCAGCGCCCCCACCGCATTACCGGCCCCGGCACCGGTACTGGTCAGGGCCACCCCGAGGCCAGAAAAGCGCCCGTGGGCATCGGCCATGGTCACGGCGCCCGCTTCCCCCCGGGCCGCCACAAACCGGATATTGCCGCGCTGGCCGATAGCATCAGCAACCGGCAGGTTGTGAATAGAAATCACCCCGTACAGGGTAGTAACACCGTATTGCTCCAGGGTACGGGCAATGGCTTCGCCCACGCTAATCATCTCTGTCATTGGTTGTTCCTTTTTATTATTCACACCAGCGATTGACGGGATTACCCAACGCCAGATAAACGCTTTTTTGCTGCATCCAGGCTTTCAGCCCCTGGATGCCTTTTTCCCGGCCAAGCCCGCTCTCTTTAAAGCCGCCGAAGGGGGTCGATACCGAAAACTGCTTATAGGTGTTGATCCACACGGTGCCCACTTCCAGCTGATCTGCCAGCATCAGTGCCCGATCACTGCGGGTGGTCCAGATCCCCGCCGCCAGGCCATACACCGAGTCGTTCGCCTCGGCCACCAGATGTTGCTCATCGTCAAAGGGCATCACCACCAGTACCGGGCCAAAAATCTCCTCCTGGCACACCCGGGCTTTGTTGGTTAAACCGGCAATAATCGTCGGCTCAAACCAGTTGCCCCGGGCCAGCTCCCCGGTGGTCGGCACCTGGCCGCCGCAGAGTATTTCCCCCCCTTCTTCCCGGGCCATTGCCACATACCGGCGAACAGACTCCCGGTGCTCCGGGGTAATCAGCGGGCCAATATGGGTGCCCGCCTCCAGGGGGTGGCCCAGGCGCAGCCCCCGGGTCAGTGCCACCAGTTTCTCCACCAGAGGCTGGTAACAGCTGCGGTGAACAAATAAGCGTGAACCGGCAATACAGGCCTGGCCTGCAGAGCTAAAAATGCCGTAGCAAATACCGTGGGCTGCCTGATCCAGATCCGCATCGTCCAGCACAATGGTGGGCGACTTGCCCCCCAGCTCTAAAGAGGCGGGGATCAGTTTTTCTGCCGCCACATGGGCAAGATAGCGGCCTGTGCGTGTCCCGCCGGTAAACGAGATTTTGCGAACCAGGGGGTGGCGTGCCAGCGCGTCGCCAATAATCGCCCCCTTCCCCGGCAATACGCTTAACAGCCCGGCGGGTAACCCCGCCTGTTCAAATAACCGGGCCAGAACCAGCGCCATCAGGGGGGTGGCTTCGGCGGGTTTGACTATCACGGCGTTGCCTGCGGCAATGGCCGGTGCAATCTTCTGCATTTCGCTGGCGATGGGGGAGTTCCAGGGCGTAATCGCCGCCACCACGCCAATGGGTTCATAACGGCTTAAGGTCATGACGCCCGGCTGGCGGGGGGTGGTTATCTCCCCTTCCAGTAATTCACAGGCCGAGGCGAAGTAACGGGCCGTTCCGGCCGCGCTCATCACCAGCCCGCGGCTCTCCTGCAGGGGTTTGCCGTTATCCCGGCTCTGCTGACAGGCCAGATCGTCCACTTGCTGTTCAATAAGATCCGCCACGCGCTGCAAAATCCGCCCCCGCTGATGGGGCAGCATCTGGCGCCATGCGGGATCCCGCCAGGCCCGGTCGGCACCGTTGACGGCATCGTCCAGATCCTCAAGGCTTGCCGCATGCAGTGTGCCGTTCAGGCTACCGTCGGCGGGAAATGTGCTCACCATGGGTTCCCCGCCCCCTAACCGCCACTGCCCGGCAACGAAAATCTCCAGAGGTGTCATGTGCGCGCTCCTTATGAGTAAATCAGTTCCCGGCAGGCGCGTACTGCACTCAGGGCCGCCAGGGTGGAGGTTTTAGGGTTACTGGCCAGGGGGAAACCGCTTAATTCGAGGTGAAACTCGCCAAAGCCTCCGGCCACATCAATGGTATGGGTGTTCCGCCGGGTATGGGGATCCACCATCAGCTCCACCAGGGTGTCATCAAGGCCCAGTCCCCCCAGGGCCACCGTGGCGGCCACATTGGCATTCGCCGGGAACAGGCGCGCCGCTTCACGGGCAGTGCCGGAGAAAAACACCGCCGCCTGCTGCACATTCTGTAAATCGATCAGCTGCTCGGCGTAGCTGCCCCGCCAGCTGGCGGGGCTCTTGCGGGAGCGATACACCACTTTATCCAGACCCCCTTCCCGGGCCGCCGCCAGACCATCTATCCCGGCCACGGCACCACTGAGCAGGGTTAAGCGCCCGCCGCCCTGCTGGCGGGCCTGATTTAGCGCCTCTTCGAGAGCCCTGTCGGCCAGCGCCCCCGTTGAGATCACCGCCAGGTGCCAGCCCTTTGCCAGTATCTGCGGGCCATACTGGGCCACGGCCTGCTGGCTGGCACACTCAAGGACCAGATCCGGTGTTGCGCGGCACGCTTCGGGATCGTCTACAGGCTCAATCTGACCATGAAACTGCTGGCGAATGGCGTCATGGTGTGCCGGGCGGGCCAGGATCCAGCCTATGGAAACCCCTGCGGGCAGCCGTTCAATAACCGAGCGGGCCATGGCGCCAAAACCGATCAACATGATCTTTTTCATCAGAACTCCTCAGAGGTGGCGACTGAACCCGCCGGAAATATCCAGCGCGGCACCGGTCGTAAATGACGCCAGCGGCGACGCCAGGAATAACAACGCCCGGGCCGGTTCTTCAGGGCGGCCAAGGCGCTGCATCGGGATCCCGCGTTTACGGGCAATTTCTGCCGTCCACTGGGCCCAGGTCTGGCTGCGATCGCTGCGCTGTTCAAAGCGCCGCCGCCACTGGCCGGACTCCACCATCCCCAGCAAAATGGAGTTCACCCGGATCCCTTTCTCAATCAGCTCTTTAGAGAGCGTCAGCGTCATATTGAGCAGTGCGGCCCTCGCCGCGGAGGTGGCAATCATGTGCTCTTCCGGCTGAAGGGCCAGCAGGGAGTTCACACAGGTAATTGAGGCAATATCGGAGCGCTCCAGCTGGGCCATAAACCCCTGGACCGGGTTAATCACGCCGAACAATTTAAGCTGGGCCTCATGGAGCCACGCCTCCCGGGGGGTGTCGGCAAAATGCGCCACAAACCCCTGACCGGCGTTGTTGATCAGCATGTCCGTCCCGCCAAACGCCGCGTCCACTTCCCGGGCAAAATCATTCACCTGAGCGGCATCCAGAACGTCGCAGGTCCGGGCGAGGATCTGGCCGTGGGGAAATTCGGTTATCAGCGCATCTTTAGCGTGGGCCAGACGCCCGGCATCCCGGCCACAGAAAGCCACCCGGGCCCCTTCCGCCAGTAATAAACGCAGGGTTTCAAAACCGATCCCCGAGGAGCCGCCGGTGACAACTGCCACCCGGCCTTCAATGAGTGTGTTCATAGGCAATCTCTTCCAGTACGCCCTCAAGGAGGCGGTTAACATCATGGGGGTTGTCCAGATAGCTGGCGTGACCGGCATCGGGGATCCCGTAATAGGTGCCACCATAGCGACGGGCTAAATCCCGGGCCCGCTCTGGTGGCGTGATGGTGTCCTGCTCGCCACACCAGACTTGTAACGGGCCACGCCACCGGGACAGCCAGGGGTGAATATCCCCTTCGGCCAGCAGGCGGGCGGCCCCCAGAAACCCTTTTTCACGCAGCCGCGCCATAGTGCCGGCAACGGTCCGGATATCTTCACTGAGGGCCCCGGGGCGCAGCAGGCGGTGGGCCCGCTGGCGTGCCATAGTTTCCCCACCGGCGGCGATTTGCTGCTGGCGCTGCTGCCACACCTGCTGGCGTTGCGCAGCGGGTGCCTGACCATAACCCTGGGCCGGATCCGCCAGGACCAGGTAACTCACCCGCCCGGGATAGAGGGCGCTAAAGGCCGCCGCAATCAGCGCCCCCAGCGAATGCCCCACCAGCACCGTCTGCCCGACCCGGGCCTGATTAAGCATCTCGGCCAGGGCGGCGACGTACTTTTCCACCTCCCCGTCGAAGAGCGCCAAATCATCGCTATTGCCATAGCCGGGCATATCCCAGGCCAGCAGCCGGGCCTTACCCGGGGCCGCCAGCTGTTTATGCCAGGAGTCCGCCCCGGAGCTGATACCGTGGAGCAACGTAATGGCCCGGCCCTGGCCGGATTCACGCCAGTGGATCATAAAATCTCCTTAACCGCGCTTCACTTGCGACAGGGGGTGGTCGTGGGGATAGGAGGGAATAACCGGCTTTGCGGCACCCAGCATCACGCACATCAGCGCTTCTTCCTCGCCGTGGTTGAACAGGCCGCGATACACCCCCGCCGGAACGGAGATCAGATCCCGCTCGCGCAGAATGGTTTCGCAGTAGTTATCACCGTCCCGGACCATTAACGTAATTGAGCCGCGCAGCATAAAGAACACCTCTTCAACATCTTCATGGAGGTGCAGCGGCCCTTCACACTTACTGGGCAGCACCATGGTCGAGAAGGTGAAGTGTTCTGCCGGTACGGTGTTGGTATCGTTGGCGATACCGGTGCCGCCGGTGCCGATGTAGCGCATCTGGGCGCGGCGATATTTCGGGTCAAAATCGGCCTGGAACTTCAGCGCATCCCAGTCATATTTGCGCCCTTCAAAGCGGGCAATCCGTGATTCAACCCACTGCGCCATAGACTGGTTGTCTGGTTTAACAGTGGCTTTCTGGCGGGAGGTCATCTCAGTCATCTGTAATTCCTCAGTAGCGTTTTAACAGGGGCAATAACAGCACGCAGCTCAGGGCGGCGGCCATCACCAGAAATAGCAGCCCGGCATCCATTGAGTGGCTGTAGGCAATCAGCAACCCCATCACCGCAGGCGAGAGGGCACCGGCAAAATTACCCAGGCCGTTAAATATTCCCCCGGCGGTGGCGCTCGCTTCCGGCGGGGTCGCCCTGGATAACAGGGCAAAAATATTGGGAGCCCCGGCACCCCACATAAAGGTGCTAAAACTCATGGCGGCAATCACCGCCAGCGGCGAAGAGAGATGCAACACGGCAAACAGCCCCAGGGCGGCACCGGCCATGGAAATAAAGCACGCCACGGCCCGCCTGCCGGACTTGTCGGAAAGCCAGGCACCGGTCACTTCCCCCAGCAACATGGCAATAAACGGCAGCGATGAGAGCAAGCCCGCGTGCTCCAGGTGGATCCCTTTGCCCTTAATCAGGTAGCCGGGCAGCCAGCCGTTGATCCCCCACAGATAGGTCAGAAACGCGATGTTAAACAGGCAGATAAGCCAGAAGTGGGGGTTGCGCATCAGCATATGGCGCGCACTACGCCGGGCCTGCTGGCTCGTGGCGCCAGGCCCTGTTGCCAGGTGGGGAATATGGCGCAGGCCAATGCGCACCAGGATCAGTACCGGCAGGGTTAACAGCGCCATCACGAAGAAGGTACTTTGCCAGCCAAAACTGTTCAGTAGCCAAATCGACAGCGGGAAGCCAATGGCCGCGCCAATCGGCGTGCCCAGTAGCCACATCATGGTGGCCCGGGCCTGGAGACGGGCCGGGAAGGTGCGCCGCACGATGGTATAAGCCAGAGACAGGAGCGGCCCTTCCGCAATACCGAGTAAAATACGCAGCGCAATCATCACGCTGTAGTTATGGCTCAGCCCCATCAGCACCATTAAGACGCACCAGCTCACCATCATTGCGCTGAGCAATTTGACCGGCGAGATCTTGTCTCCCAGGGAGCTGAGGAAGACCGACGAAAAACCATAGCTGAGCAAAAATGCGCTCATCAGCAACCCAAGCCTGGTGGTATCAAAATCTATTCCCATGGCCTGCTGGAAGTGCGGGTCTGTAAACAGCGCCGCAATGCTGATTTTGTCGAAGAATGCCAGTAACACGCAGGAAAATAGCGCCACGGGAACCGACCAGCGGACCCGGGTTTCCGGCACGGCCATCTCCCCACCGGGCGCCGTTTGCGGCGCAGTGTCTGTCGTAAATGTTGCCATTAACTCCCCCTGAGGGTGTGCCTGAACTAGCGCAGTGTCATTAGAGAAAACTCAGGATCCGTAAGCGGAACCCCGGATAAATCCCTGCCTGTCGCCATCCAGCGTCTGGCCAGTTTGACGGTACGGGGATCGTTAAAGGCCACCAGCTGGCTTAACCGGCCCTGTGGCGTCAGGGTAAAATAGAGCGCGCTTCCGTCGGTTTTACGTACCAGGGTGGTGCCGTCAGGATCGGGAATGCCGAGGATCTGGATGTTATGGTGGTATTGATCGGACCACAGCCAGGGCGCGTCGTCGTAACCCCGGGAGAGATCCCCGAGCATAGCCCGGGCGGCAACCACAGACTGGTTCTGCGCAAACGACCATGACTGAACCGCAATTCCCAGTGTCGGGTGCCGGGCCACATCACCGGCGGCGAAAATATCCCCGTTGCTGGTGCGCCCGAAACTGTCCACCACGATCCCGCAGTCAATCTCCAGCCCCGCCTGGCGGGCCAGCTCCAGATTAAGCTCCACCCCAATCCCTACCACCACCGCATCAAACACTGCGCGCTGCTGGCCGCTGATGATCACCGGCTTGCCCTGGTCATCGTCCAGGGAAAGCGCGCCCGCCTGACAGTGCACGGTGACCCCGTTCTGCTGGTGTATCTCCAGCAATGCCCGGGAGACCGTCGGGTTAACGGAGCGCTGGCACAGCAGGGACTGGGACTCAAACACCGTCACCTCAAGCCCCTGTTTGCGGGCCGAGGCGGCGATTTCAAGGCCAATCCAGCCGCCGCCAACCACCGCCAGGCGCTGGCTACACGCCAGCTGCTCTTTCAGCCGCCGGGCATCTTCCCAGGTGCGCAGGGTGTACACCGCCGGGTGGCGCTGCCAGTCACTGCCGGGCAGACGCGCCCGCCCGCCGGTTGCCAGCAGCAGCTTGTCATAGGCCAGCCGCTGACCACTGCTCAGGATCAGGGTTTTCTCCCCGGCGATAATCGCTTCGGCCCGCTGGGGGCGATACCAGGTTATCCCCAGCGCCGCGACGGTTTCCGGGCTAAACAGCCGCGGTAATGCGGGTGCCGCCTCCAGTAACGCCCCTTTGGAAAGGGGCGGGCGCTCATAGAAATCCCAGGGCTCATCCGCAACCACGCAGATCTCCCCCGTAAACCCCTGCTCGCGGAGCGTTTTCGCCGCCCAGCCCCCGGCCTGGCCCCCGCCAACAATCACCATCCGCTCTGTCATAACGCCTCCAGCTTAGTGGCCTGGCGGCGGGTATCGTGGTCTATTCCCCCTTCTACGGCCCACTCCGTAAAGGAGACGAGCGAGTGCTCCAGCTCCCGGGGCTGCCAGTTTTCCGTGAGGTAATCATCGTTGGTGTAGTATTCAAACGCGCCGCCGGTGGGGCTGTTGACATACCAGAAGTAGGCCGATGAAACCGGGTGACGACCAGGGCCGATAAACGTGCTCCACTGCTGTTTATTCATGGCAATACCGCCGCCTATCACCTCATGAATATCCCGCACCGTGAAAGCCACATGGTTCAGGCCCCGCGGGCGCTTCGGCAACTGCAGTAAGAACAGGTTGTGGTGGCCACCCCGGGCCTGAGTCCGCAGGAACACGGCCCGGTTGATATAACGGTCCGACACCTGAAAACCGAGTACGTGGCGGTAAAAGTGCTCAACGGCGGACAGCTCTTCCACAAAGAACACCACGTGACCAATATTGACAGGCTCGGCACGCTCATAGACCGGGCTTGGGGTATCAATACGCCGGACGTCGCCCCACTGATTCACCGGTGGCACATCCAGGGTCACGGGCCGCTGGGTAGTGACCCGAAAGCGCAAGGTCATACCGTTAGGATCCCGGCACTCAAGAAACTCACCGCCGTCGTAAAAACCCGGCTGCGAAGCCAGGCGGGGGCGCAGGGCGTCCAGATCGTCACCACAGGCCACGCCCCAGGTCATACGGCGCAGGGTTGAGCCCTCTTCAAAGGCCACCGGGAGCCCGGGATCCTGGCTGTCACAGAGCGCCACCTCGGCCCCGCTCAGGGTAATGAAGCGGTTATCGCCGTTCTCCTGCAGGCCGAAATCCACCATAAACCGGGCGCACTGCGCCAGATCCTCTACGCCAAACTCCAGTTTTTCGATTCCCGTAATGCTCATGCTGTCTGCCTCATCAGATACGCTCACCCGGATTCCGGGCGTAGCTGTGGCCGGGCGCCCGGGGGCACCTTAATTTAATTGATTGATTTAGCTGGCTTTTACTAAATAGCCTAAAAAGCCCGAGATCTTCCTGGCCGCCAGGGCGACCTCCCGCTGGAGGCGATCCCGGTCAGTCTGCGGGATCTCTTCGGTCGGGATCATGATGCTTATCACCGCCGCCACCCGCGCGGAACGATCGAAGATCGGGTAAACAATGGAGGAGATGCCATGGCGGTAAAACGACTCGCCAATAACATAGCCCCGGCCTTTATCCTGCTGGACCATGTTCCACAGTGTGTCCCGATCCAGGCTGTCTCCCCCGTGCTCGCCCGGTAACCGCGGGTGGGGATAAAGCAGCTCGAATTCATCCCGGCGAATATCGGTTAATAACATCCGCCCCAGAGAGGTACGGTGCACCGGTAAACGGGTCCCCACGCTGACCTGGTTGATACGGGATCCCGCCGCGCTCACCCGGGCCACATAGATAAGATCCCGGCCATCGCGGATCGCCAGGTGGCTACTGCATCCGCTGACATCGCGCAGTTGTTCAATGACAGGCTGCCCCACCTGCACCACATCCAGAGAGGCAATAAATTCAAACCCGAGGCGCAACACATTCATGCCGAGGGAAAAGGTACTGGTCCTGGGGTTGCGCTCCAGAAAGCCCATCTGGGTCAGCGTCTGGACCACGCGCCAGGCCGTGGCCTTCGGCATATCCACCAGCCGGTGAAGCTCTGCAAACGTCAGTTCCCGGCGCTGTTCACTAAATGCCAGCAGCAACTGCAGGCCGCGCTCCAGCCCCGGCACCAGCGATTTATTACTCTGCTCTTCCGCCATACTGCTCCCCTGGCCGCAGCCCGTTAGTTAAAAACAAAACCGCCGTTAACCGGAATCAACTGGCCGGTCACAAAGCCCGACAGGCCAGACAGTAACCACACCACGGCACCACTAACGTCTTCCGGGTGCTGGGCACCGTGTAAGGCGCGCCCGTTTTCATACAGGGCATGGCGCTCTGCCGGGACATATTCCGTGGCTTCGACCCGGGTCAGCCCCGGGGCGATAGCGTTAACCCGGATCCGCCGCTCGCCGAGTTCACGCGCCATGGATCGTGTCATGGCGATCACCGCACCTTTGCTGGCCACATAGGCCATCAAGCGTGGTGCGCCCCACAGGGCCGTATCGGAGGCCACATTGACAATACTGCCACCGTCGCGCAGCAGATCGATGGCCGCCCGGGTCACCAGCCAGGTCCCTTTCACATTCACCAGCATGACCCGATCCCAAAGATCGGGATCGTATTCACTCAGGCTCTTACCGCCGACACCCGTCGCCAGGGCGGCATTATTGACCAGGCCATCAATGGGGCCCGCCTCGCCTATCTGGCGAAAACAGTGGCTAATGGAGCAAGGATCTGCCAGATCAATATGCTGCCCGCTCACGGCCAGATCTTCCGCGGATAAGCGTTCTACCGCCGCCGCCAGCTCGCCGGCCAGAATGTCGCACAACACCACCGTGGCCCCCTGGCGCGCCAGATCCCGCGCAAAGTGAAACCCCAGCCCCCGGGCAGCCCCCGTGACAACAATGCGCTTTCCCTGTAATAAGGCCGACATCAGGCGGCTCCCTGCTGCTGTTCACGCTCCGCCAGCTGGCGTGCCGCGGCTTTTTGCATGATGCGGCGCAGGCGGGACAGGCCCACATCGTGCTGGTAGAGGTACTCATGCTCACGCGCATCGGGCGCCATGCTCTCCAGCACGATCCGGTCTTGTTCCAGCACATCCCAGTGGAGCTGTTCAAGGCGGTTACGGTACATAAAGCGCCACAGATCACGCTGCCAGTCCTGCACTTTGCGGATCCGCCAGAAGAAGACCCGGCAGTTGTCGTTATCTTCCGGGACCACCATGCCGACAATCCAGAAATGGCCGCCGGGCCCGAAGCGTTGCTTATAAGGAATGGACAGGCGCATCCAGTAAGCGCCGCTGGCCCCGAACTCTACCCAGTCAAAGTTAATGCCAATCTGACCATTCTTTTTGAAAATAAACCCCTTGTCGGTGGGCTCAAGGGCCATATCGGCTTTGCGATCGCCCTCCGCCATGGAGTGAGACGACGAATGCAGGTAAGTGCCGTGCATGGGGTCCATCACGTTTTCCAGTGCGTACTGGTAATTACACTTCCAGGCGGCGGTACACAGGAAGTGGCTGTAGCTTTCGCTATCGCTCAGCTCTTCAGGGAATATCAGCGGCTCCGGCGCCTGATCGTCGGTTACGCCGAACCATAAAAAGAGTGCCCCGTGGGCCTCCTGTACGTGATAACGGCGCACGCATTTCTGGCCGACCAGGGGGCAGCGATCCACCGCCGGTACATCTTTCACTTCCCCGTCACCGGCCACTTCAACACCGTGATACCAGCAGGCGATACGATCGCCTAAATTCCACCCCATGGATAAACGGGCACCCCGGTGAGGACAGCGATCTTCCAGTGCCTGGACGGTGCCATCCTGGTTGCGCCACAGGACAATTTGCTCCCCAAGGCGCGTAATGCCCACCGGGGCCGACTGGACTTCCCAGCTGGCCAGTACGGGATACCACAATCCCCGTAGCCCCTGATCAAGATAGTTCTGCACAGCGGTTGTCATTGTTGTTCCCCTCAGTAGCCGTTGACCTGTAAAAATGCGCGAAAACTCTGCTCACTCCAGGGCTGCCCCTGGGGATCCCACTGTTTTTGCCCGTTGAGGGCCTGGATCAGCTCCGGCAGCGCGCTGATCCCCTGCTCAAAGAGCTGCTCCAGGGCGTCAATTAACCCCAGCTCAAACGCATCCGGTACGCGGCTGCGGGTCTGCCAGATAATGTTCTGAAACTGGCCGGGTTTGTGGATACTGCCGTTACCGCCCTCTTTTGGCGGCTGGAACGGGTGGCTCTGCGGCAAATGGGGGTTGGTATCAATACGGTGGCTCATGGCACACTCTCCGGTATAAAGGTGATTTGGATTTGATTGTCGAATACCCGTACCGGGTAGCTGTTGAGGTTGCGCCCGCCCGGGCCGTGCAGGCAGCTACCGGTACGCACATCAAAAACAGCCTCATGGAGCGGACACTCCACTTTGCCATCTTCCACAAATCCCTGACTCAGCAAGGCATAAGCATGGGGGCACACATCTTCCAGCGCGAAATATTCGCCCTCAACCAGGTACACCCCTATCGCTTTACCTTCCACATTGCCACTGAACGGAAAGTCTTCCTTTACTTGCGAGGCATCACACACGCCAATCCAGCTCATCACGATCCTCCACTCTTTTGTTTCATATATGAAACAGCGTTTCTTATTTAATACGGTCAATATATAAGTGGCTGGACATTCGTCAAGCCTGTTTGTGATTAAATTGTTAATAAAAGGTGTATGCGTCACATAAATGTGCCACTGATCACTAAAAAGAATGCAGCCGGGAAAAACTGATTTAAAAATCAGATGAAGATATCAATTTCAAATAAATTACTTTCACCAATGAAGTGATCTTTGCTATTGACATTAGGTGGGATATTTTCCGTTGGACGAACAATTTAAATCCGTTGTGCTCAGTGTTTCGCATATGAAACAAAATAAATAAAAATTATATATAACAGTTAGTTAGAATTGATATTTTATTTTTTTTCATCTGATTTTAGCGTTAAATAAAACACGCCTCCGTTACCTGTAAACCAGGAGAGCAATGAGATGATATCCGCAAGATGGCAAGGTGTAATCGCACTGCTTCTATTAATCATCATTTCTTATATTGATCGTGTAAATATATCAATGATGATTTTAAACCCTGATTTTTCGGCATATTTCCACTTAAATGAAAACAGAATGCTACAGGGAGTGTTAATGACAGGGTTCCTTGTCGGCTATGGGCTCTCGGCCATTCTGTTAACGCCGCTTATGGAAAGCCGGCTCCATAACCGCTATGCCCTGTTGTGCAGCGTACTGTTCTGGTCCCTGATTTGTGCCGCCTCTCCCCTGGTGGGATCACTGGTAGGGTTGCTGATTAGCCGGGTAGTCCTGGGCGTGGCGGAGGGGCCGTTATTCTCCCTGAAAACACGCTATATCAACGAGAATTTCGGCCTCCGGGAGCTGGGCAAACCCAACGCGGTGACCGCGATGGGCGTCTCGCTGGGGCTGGCCCTCGGCTTTCCGCTGGTCAATGCCCTGCTGGACAGTCTTGGCTGGGCGGGCTCTTTTTATGCCCTCGGGGTGATTAATTTCGTGCTGGGGGGCGGGCTGGTGTGGGTATTTATTCCGGTGCGCGATGGCCGCCAGCTTGGCACCCGCCTGCGGTTTTGTACCGTCTTACGGCTCGCCTGGCGAACGCCGCTATTAGGCTGGATCCTGCTGGTGGAAATCGCCACCCTCAGCTATCTGTGGGGAAGCTCATCCTGGCTGCCGGCCTGGCTCCACGACGAGCATCACCTGAGCCTGCAGTCCACCGGCTGGCTGGCGGCCATTCCGTTTTTACTCAGTCTGGTGGCGAAATATGTTGGCGGGTTACTGCTCGACAAGCTGCGGCCAAACCAGGCTCCCCTGCTCTTTATCAGCGGCGGCCTGAGTACGGCCCTGGCCATCTGCGGGCTGATGCTCAGCCAGCATCCTGTGTGGCTCACCTTCTGGTTACTGAGCGCCAATGCCTGCTGGGGGATTCAGGGGGCGGCCATTCCGGCCATGGTCCAGTATCAGGCCCGTCATGAAGTGGTGGGCAGCGCCTATGGGCTGATTAATGGCGTGGGGAACTTAGTGGCAGCGTTTATCCCGCTGTTGATGGGGGTACTGATGCATATGCTGGGCTCCATTAGCGCAGGTTTTTCACTGCTGGTGGTCTCCCAGTTAGTGACCCTGTTTGCCGGAACCATGTTGCTGCTGCGCCTGCGCGCAGCAGCATTAACGATTAATGCCTGACACTCAGCCCTTTTTTGCCGCCTGGATATAGAGCATCTCCAGCGCCAGGGTTGCCGCCGCCAGAGCGGTGATTTCCGACTGGTCATAGGCCGGGGCCACTTCGACCACGTCCATACCGACAATATTGAGATCGCGCAGGCCACGCACCAGTTTGATGGCCCGATCAGAGCTCAGCCCACCCATAACCGGCGTCCCGGTACCCGGCGCAAATGCCGGATCCAGGCAGTCGATATCAAAGGTCAGGTACACCGGCATATCGCCGACAATCTGCTTCACCTGGGCCACAATATCGTCCACACCGCGATCGTTAACCTGCGGTGCATCCAGCACGGTAAAGCCGTTGTCTTTGTCAAACTCGGTACGGATACCGATCTGCACCGAATGGCGGGGATCGATAAGCCCTTCATTCGGGGCGGTGTGGAACATGGTGCCGTGGTCAAACTCTGCCCCGTGGGCGTAGGTGTCCGTATGGGCATCAAAATGCACCAGCGCCATTTTACCAAAATGCTTTGCGTGGGCGCGCAGCAGCGGCAGGGTAACAAAGTGGTCCCCACCGAAGGAGAGCATCCGCTTACCGGCGGCCAGCAGGCGTTCGGCGTGGGCCTGGAGTTTTTCGCTCATGTCCCGGGCATCCCCGAAGGCATACACCAGGTCACCGCAGTCCACCACCTTCAGGCGCTGGCGCATGTCGAAATCCCACGGGAAGCGGTTTCCTTCCCATGCCAGGTGGGTAGAGACCTGGCGGATAGCGGCCGGGCCATGGCGGCCACCTGCGCGGCCAGACGTAGCCATATCAAAAGGCACGCCGGTTATCACCCAGTCTGCATCGCTATCATATGGCATGAAACTCAGCGGAAGACGTAAAAAACCAAAGGCATTGGATACCAGAGAGTTGTCATACTGATGGCCTAAGGTATTCATGTATCTGACCTCCCGGACAGGGTTGTATCGCTATCAAAAAAAAAGCCCCTCCACGTCGTTAAACCCGACGAGGGAGGGACTATTGTGCATCTGTTTGTACTGTGAATATTACCGTAATTTATGCCATGTTCAATAGCACATAAATTACCCGCCCCGGTTACTCATCTTCCAGATAGGTGTAACCGTACAGCCCGGCTTCAAACTCTTCCATAAACTGCTGTTGCAGTGCCGCATCCAGATCGGTCTGTTTAACCTGATCCCGGAAGTGGGTCAGCAACGTTTTCGGATCCAGCTGCACGTACTGGAGCATATCCGCCACGGTGTCCCCCTCGTCGGACAGCTCCACTTCCACATTGCCGTCCGGGAAGACGAACACATCGACCGCTTCCGTATCCCCGAACAGGTTATGCATATTGCCGAGGATCTCCTGATAGGCGCCGACCATAAAGAAGCCCACCAGCGGCGGATTCTGCGGATCGTATTCCGGCATCGGCATGGTAGTGGCAATGCCGTCGCCGTCAATATAGTGGTCGATGGCACCGTCGGAATCACAGGTAATATCCAGCAGCACCGCCCGGCGCTCCGGTATCCGGTCCAGCCCTTCCAGCGGCAGCACCGGGAATAACTGGTCTATCCCCCACGCATCCGGCATGGACTGGAACAGGGAGAAGTTGACATACATCTTGTCTGCCATGCGCTCCTGCAGTTCGTCGATAATCGGGCGGTGGGCACGGTTCTGGGGATCGAGCTGCTTTTGCACCTCATGGCACATATTGAGGTACAGCTGCTCAGCCCAGGCACGCTGGCGAAGATCAAACGTCCCGGCGGAATAACCGGTGTGAATATCGTGCAGGTCCATCTGGCTGTCGTGCAGCCATTCACGCAGCGAGCGGCGGCTACCCGGATCCTGCATATCCTGCCAGGTCTCCCACAGGTTTTGCAGGGCTCGCGGCGCATCCGCTGCCGGTGGGGGCACTTCGCTGTATTCGCTGCGCTCCACGCCGATAATATTAGAGACCAGCACCGTGTGGTGGGCGGTTACCGCGCGGCCCGATTCGGTTATCACCGTCGGGTGCGGCAGGCCATGCTCTTCACAGGCGTCGCCAATTGCCCAGATAATGTTATTGGCATATTCATTCAGGCCGTAGTTTACCGAGCAGTCTGACTGGGAGCGGGTTCCTTCGTAGTCCACCCCCAGGCCGCCGCCCACGTCAAAGCACTGAATATTGACCCCGAGCTTATGCAGCTCCACATAGAAACGGGCCGATTCGCGCACCCCGGTGGCAATGTCGCGAATTTGCGCCATCTGCGAGCCAAGGTGGAAGTGCAGCAGTTGCAGGCTCTCCAGACGGTTCGCCTCGCGCAGCATGTCGACCAGCTGCAACACCTGGGTCGCCGCCAGGCCAAATTTAGACTTCTCGCCGCCGGAAGACTGCCATTTCCCGGAGCCCTGAGAGGCCAGGCGGGCGCGAACCCCGAGGCGCGGCACCACGTTCAGGCGCTCGGCCTCTTCCAGCACCATGGCGATTTCAGACATCTTTTCAATAACCAGATAGACCTTGTGGCCCATCTTTTCACCGATCAGCGCCAGGCGGATATATTCACGGTCTTTATAGCCATTACAGACAATTACGCTGCGGGTCATACCGGCGTGGGCCAGTACCGCCATCAGCTCCGCTTTGGAGCCCGCCTCCAGCCCCAGCGGCTCACCGGAGTGGATAAGCGACTCAATAACCCGCTTATGCTGGTTAACCTTAATCGGGTACACCAGGAAGTAATCCCCCCGGTAGCCGTAAGATTCGCGGGCCCGTTTAAAGGCCGCGTTAATGGAGCGCAGGCGGTGTTGCAGGATCTGCGGAAAGCAGAACAGCGCAGGCAGGCGTTGCCCCTGGGCCTCGCGGGCTTTCACCAGCATTGCCAGATCCACTTTGGCCTGCGGGACATCCGGATCAGGACACACGCTAATGTGCCCCAGTTCGTTAACGTCGTAGTAGTTATTGCCCCACCAGGCAATATTGTAAGTACGCAGCATCTTGCTGGCTTCCCGGGAGCTCATGGCCACCTCCTGCATGGAACGTAATACACCTGGCTCGCCCACTGACGTACCCGGAGTCATCTCAATATCGTCAGACATAGCGAACCTCTTTCCTGGTTAAAAGTGTAGAACAGCAAACTACTATCACAGGGGTGACCTGCGATAACAACCCATGAACAGCGCAAATATGTAGCATATTGAGCTGTACGAACGGTTTCAGTTTCATAGCATCAAGACAGACAAATCCACCCCTGATACAGGACTGGAAACACCCTGAGAATAGCCCGGTCAAAGACCAGAGCCCCCTTGTTCAGTGCTCACGACAGGCCACAGTGGCCCCGGAGTGCTGAGAAATGCCGGAACGGGAATAACGTCGGCGGGTTCCTGGAAATGTGTTGCAGGATCTGAAAGTAGCGCGCCCGCCAGAACGGCAGACTGAAGAGTTGCTATAACGCTGGTTCATTAATCGTATCACCTCCACGCACGACAACATGCGATATGCCAAAGCCTTAGCTGTAAAGCCCCACAATTACACTGCACATAACGGCTGGAAGTGGCGACACGAACCCTCGTGCGCTGTTGGTTTCTGGCTCCGGAAAACCGGGAAAATGCCCTCCCCGATCAGGCTCAACGCCTGGAGCGCAGGGTCTTAAGCCGCGCGGGGCGTTTTATACCGTCAACCGGGCGAAAAGGCAAAATAAAAAATCACCCGGGGTGACTATTTACTGGCAGGTGTCAGCGTAAATTGACGCTCCTTTCCGGAAAGAATGCAGACTGGATCAAAAAAAACTGGCAATTCGTTTAACCCTTAACCTAAAATAGCCATCCAGAAGTTAATCCATCTATACCGATTAACATACAGACTGCCCACAGTGGGAATGGCGGATACAACGGTTTTTTACAGTTGATTCTGCCAGTTATAACGAACATCCCGGCAGCCTGTTCCAACCGTTTTCTCTTAGGGTGAAATTAATATGGCGAAACACCTTTTTACGTCCGAATCAGTCTCTGAAGGGCATCCTGATAAAATTGCGGACCAAATCTCCGATGCGGTTCTTGACGCTATCCTGGAGCAGGATCCTAAAGCGCGCGTAGCCTGTGAAACCTATGTGAAGACCGGCATGGTGCTGGTTGGCGGCGAAATCACCACCAGCGCATGGGTGGATATCGAAGAAATCACCCGTAAAACCGTGCGTGAGATTGGCTACGTAAACTCCGATATGGGGTTTGATGCCAACTCCTGCGCCGTGCTGAGCGCCATTGGTAAACAGTCTCCGGATATCAACCAGGGTGTTGACCGCACCGACCCGCTGGAGCAGGGTGCCGGTGACCAGGGCCTGATGTTCGGCTACGCCACCAATGAAACCGACGTGCTGATGCCCGCCCCTATTACCTATGCGCACCGTCTGGTACAGCGCCAGGCCGAAGTGCGTAAAAACGGGACGCTGCCGTGGCTGCGCCCGGATGCGAAAAGCCAGGTCACCTTCCAGTATGACGACGGTAAAGTTGTCGGCATTGACGCGGTGGTGCTCTCCACTCAGCACGCTGAAGATATCTCCCAGAAAGATCTTCATGAAGCGGTTATGGATGAAATCATCAAGCCGGTTCTGCCGGCAGAGTGGCTGAACCCGACCACCAAATTCTTCATCAACCCGACTGGCCGTTTTGTTATCGGTGGCCCGATGGGCGACTGCGGCCTGACCGGGCGTAAAATCATCGTAGATACCTACGGCGGTATGGCACGCCACGGTGGCGGCGCATTCTCCGGTAAGGATCCGTCTAAAGTTGACCGTTCTGCCGCTTACGCTGCCCGTTATGTGGCGAAAAACATTGTGGCTGCCGGTCTGGCGGATCGCTGTGAAATCCAGGTCTCTTACGCTATCGGCGTTGCGGAGCCGACCTCCATCATGGTGGAAACCTTCGGTACTGAAAAAGTCGCCGCTGAGCAGCTTATCCTGCTGGTGCGTGAATTCTTCGACCTGCGTCCTTACGGGCTGATTCAGATGCTGGACCTGCTGCACCCGATCTACCAGCAGACGGCAGCATACGGCCACTTTGGCCGCGAAGCCTTCCCGTGGGAAAAAACCGACAAAGCCGCGCAGCTGCGCGAAGCCGCCGGTCTGAAATAAACCCTCACACCTTCCGGGCCCGGCACTGCCGGGCCTGTTTCCCCGTTTGTGACGCTACTCCTCCCCTGTTTGCTGCCGTATTGCCAGGTATATGGAACCGATTACACTCCCCCTGTATTAAACTGTGATGTACCCGTCATTAACTTCTGCAACCCGAAAACGCATTGCCGTAAACCAGCCGTACCGCAGGGATATTCAGGCAAACTGCCCATAAAAAAATCACGATAAGCCATTGATATCGCGTACTGCACTACTACCGGGGTATTACAACTAAGTGTAATCGATTACACTTGCGTGATAACTATCACATCTTTTTGCAGTGGCCTCTCTTATGCTTCACTCATCCAAATTTCCCGTTGCGGCTGCCGGAGGGTGTGATGCCTGACAATCGATCCACAAAACGTTCCAACAAAACCATGACATTTTTTGTCTGTTTTCTGGCCGCGCTGGCCGGATTGTTATTTGGTCTGGATATCGGCGTCGTGGCCGGTGCGCTGCCGTTTATCGCCGATGAGTTCCAGATTACCGCCCACCAGCAGGAGTGGGTGGTCAGCTCCATGATGTTCGGTGCCGCCGTGGGGGCCGTGGTCAGTGGCTGGATGTCGTTTAAACTGGGCCGCAAATACAGCCTGATGATCGGCGCTATCCTGTTTGTGGTCGGCTCTCTGTTTTCCGCCTTTGCGCCCAACCCGGAGATCCTGATTGTTGCCCGCGTGCTGCTGGGCCTGGCGGTGGGTGTGGCGTCGTATACCGCGCCGCTTTACCTGTCTGAAATCGCCCCGGAGAAGATCCGCGGCAGTATGATCTCCATGTACCAGCTGATGATAACCATCGGCATCCTGGCGGCGTATCTTTCCGATACCGCATTCAGCTATTCCGGCGCGTGGCGCTGGATGCTGGGCGTGATTATTATCCCGGCGGTGCTGCTGCTGATTGGGGTGTTCTTCCTGCCGGACAGCCCGCGCTGGTTTGCCGCCAAGCACCGCTTCCACGACGCCGAGCGGGTACTGCTTGGCCTGCGCGACAGCAGTGAAGAGGCCCGCCGCGAGCTGGACGAGATCCGCGAAAGCCTGAAAGTCAAACAGAGCGGCTGGTCACTGTTTAAAGAGAACAGCAACTTCCGCCGGGCGGTCTTCCTCGGGGTGCTGTTGCAGGTCATGCAGCAGTTTACCGGGATGAACGTCATCATGTATTACGCGCCGAAAATCTTCCAGCTGGCGGGTTATGCCAACACCACAGAACAGATGTGGGGGACGGTTATCGTGGGGCTGACTAACGTGCTGGCTACCTTTATCGCCATCGGTCTGGTGGATCGCTGGGGCCGTAAACCCACCCTTATCCTCGGCTTTATGGTGATGGCGGTTGGTATGGGCACCCTCGGCACTATGATGCATGTGGGTATTCACTCCGCCACGGCTCAGTACGTTGCCGTTGCCATGCTGCTGATGTTCATTATCGGTTTCGCCATGAGCGCCGGTCCGCTGATTTGGGTACTGTGCTCTGAAATTCAGCCGCTGAAAGGCCGCGATTTTGGTATCACCTGCTCTACCGCCACTAACTGGGTGGCGAATATGATTGTCGGGGCCACCTTCCTGACCATGCTCAACAACCTGGGCAGCGCCAACACCTTCTGGGTATACGCCGCGCTGAACCTGCTGTTTATTGGCCTGACCCTGTGGCTGGTGCCGGAGACAAAACATGTCTCTCTGGAGCATATTGAACGCAACCTGATGAAAGGCCGCCCGTTACGTGAAATCGGCCTGCATAACTAATATTCGCTTCTGAGCATTGCCCTTCGCCCCGCGTTACCACGCGGGGCTTTTTTATGGCTCCGCGCGAGTGGTTTGTGAGAATGGCGATTCTCTCCCGCTTCAGGTTCGGGCATATGAACGCCCGGTGAACGGGTTCCGCTCCCCGAGCACCGGTATTTCTCTGTTGCACCTGAACCTGGTCGCGTCCTAAAGGGGAATGCCGATTCCCCTTTAGGGATACCCCCGGCCCGCGGGGAAACTGTCGCTGACGCGATACGCTCTGCTGCGCCTTAATCCTGCGGTCCGGTCGGGATTCGACATCCTGTCTCAGCCCTCCCTGTGGCGGCCATCCGGGCCGCCACCCCTGGTCTTTTCAGCTTCGCGCCGCCAGTTTCTTTTACGCGGGACTGGAAAACCCCTGCGGTAAAACAAAACAGTTTCAGGGGCTGAAATGCCGCTGAATGCCAGTTAATGACCGCGAGGGTGTTAAACCCCCGCATAAAGGCAATCGGCGGAAACGCAGGTGCGGCTCAAGGACTGGCTGCCAGGATGGCAGCCAGAAGAACCTTTTTTATGGCCCGGCGCGGATGCACCGGGTATATACCCACCAAATATACCGCCGCCCCTTGCCAGCGGCCCCGGCTGCTCTTATGCTCAACGGCCATGAAAACCCCACGAATCCCTATTGCGCTGGTGCAGGCCGTCATGAACAGCCTGCGCCACCACCTGCAACAAGCCCGCGCCCACTTTCACCAGGAGTTTGCCGAACCGGTAGTCACCTGGCAGCAGCGCGGTATGGCCGCCGGAACCGCCTGGCCGGAGCGCAACGAAATCCGCCTCAACCCGGTGCTACTGCTGGAAAACCAGCAGGCATTTATTGACGAAGTGGTGCCCCACGAACTGGCCCACCTGCTGGTGTGGACCGTGTTTGGCCGGGTCGCCCCCCACGGTAAAGAGTGGAAGTGGATGATGGAAACCGTGCTCGGCGTGCCCGCCCGGCGCACCCACCAGTTCGCCACCGCCTCTGTACGCCAGAAGAGCTTCCCCTACCGCTGCCGTTGCCAGCAGCACATGCTGACAGTGCGCCGCCACAACCGCGTCCTGCGCGGGGAAAGCCAGTACCGCTGTGTCCATTGTGGCGATATCCTGTTACCCGATCAGACAACAAGCTGAATTATCAGGCTATTTTCCCGCTAACGGTTGCAACCGGGGCCTGTCTCCGGTAGTTTTTCGCTTCACGTTTAGCAGGGAACTGGAAGATGGCTCGCAAATTTATGCTGGCGGCGGGGGTACTTATCCCGGCGCTGGTGACCGGTAGCGCCACCGCTGCCGGGATCCACTCCTTCTCCCGGGCAAAAGCCGCAGGCGTTAAAGTCAATGCCGATGTCCCGGGGGATTTTTACTGCGGTTGTAAAATTACCTGGCAGGGGAAAAAAGGACATATTGACCTGCGATCCTGCGGGTATCAGGTGCGCAAAAACCCCGGCCGCGCCAGCCGGGTCGAGTGGGAACATGTGGTGCCCGCCTGGCAATTTGGCAACCAGCGCCAGTGCTGGCAGGATGGCGGGCGCAAAAACTGCGCCCGGGATCCCCTGTATCGCCAGATGGAAAGCGATATGCACAATCTGCAGCCTGCGGTGGGCGAGGTGAATGGGGATCGGGGCAATTTCATGTACAGCCAGTGGCACGGCGGAGAGCGCCAGTACGGGCGCTGCGAAATGAAAGTCGATTTTAAAGCCAGAATGGCCGAGCCCCCGCCACGGGCCAGAGGCGCCATTGCCCGCACCTATTTCTATATGCGTGACCGCTATCAGCTGCGCCTGTCGCGCCAGCAGACACAGTTGTTTACCGCCTGGGATAGACAGTACCCGGTCACCCCGTGGGAGTGTAAGCGCGACGGTCGGATCGCCGCACTTCAGGGCAACCACAACCCTTATGTGCAGAAGGCCTGCGCCCGGCGGCCCCCGGTCGGGATCCTCACGGCCCTGCAGCGCTGATCCTGGTGCGGCGGGCTTGCCACAGGCAAAAGAGCTAACCTACACTAGCGCACATGTTTAACAGGCTGGCGGCCACCGCCGGCCCTGACGGATAACGAACCCGATGCGCATTCCCCGTATTTACCACCCGGCCCCGGTAACCCAGGGTCAGCAACTGGCACTGAGCGATGACGCCGCAGGCCATGTCGCCCGCGTGCTGCGTATGGGCCCGGGCCAGGCAATTCAGCTATTTGATGGCAGTAACCAGATATTTAACGCTGAAATTGTCCAGGCAGATAAAAAACGGGTGCAGGTGCAGGTGCTCAGTGGTGAAGTGGACGATCGCGAGTCGCCCCTGCATATCCACCTGGGCCAGGTCATGTCCCGTGGTGAAAAAATGGAGTTCACCATTCAGAAATCCATTGAGCTGGGGGTCAACGTCATTACCCCGCTGTTTTCCGAACGTTGCGGCGTAAAACTGGATGCCGAACGGCTGGAGAAAAAACGCCAGCAGTGGCAGAAAATCGCCATTGCCGCCTGCGAACAGTGCGGCCGCAACCGCATTCCGGACATTCGCCCGGTGATGAATTTAGAACAGTGGTGTGCAGAAGAGACCACGGGGCTGAAGCTCAATTTACACCCCAGAGCCCACCAGAGTATCAATACCCTGCCCCAGCCCGTGGAGCAGGTGCGCCTGCTGATCGGCCCGGAAGGTGGCCTGTCGGCGGACGAAATCGCCATGACGGCAAAATATCAGTTTACCGATATTCTGCTCGGGCCACGGGTTCTGCGCACCGAGACGACTGCACTCACCGCTATTACCGCCCTTCAGGTGCGGTTTGGCGATCTGGGCTAAGGCCTGCTAACCAGGCGCTACAGGAGAATAACCATGATTAAGCTCGGTATCGTGATGGATCCCATTGCGACTATCAATATCAAAAAAGACACCAGCTTCGCGATGCTGCTGGAAGCCCAGCGCCGCGGCTATGAGCTGCACTATATGGAGATGTCTGACCTCTACCTGACCCAGGGCGAAGCCCGGGCCCGCACCCGTCTGGTCAGCGTTGAGCAGAATTACGACAAGTGGTACGAGTTTGGCACTGAGCAGGATATGGCGCTGGGTGACCTTGACGTGATCCTGATGCGTAAAGATCCGCCGTTCGACACGGAATTTATCTACGCCACCTATATTCTGGAGCGCGCGGAAGATAAAGGCACACTGATTGTCAACAAACCCCAGAGCCTGCGCGACTGTAACGAAAAACTGTTCACCGCCTGGTTTGCGGATCTCACCCCGGACACCCTGGTGACCCGCAACAAAGCGCAGCTCAAAGCGTTTTATGAAAAACATGGCGATATCATCCTCAAACCGCTGGATGGTATGGGCGGCTCGTCTATTTTCCGGGTGAAAGCCGGGGATCCTAACCTGCCGGTCATTGGCGAAACCCTGACCGCCCTTGGCACCCGCTACTGTATGGCTCAGAACTATCTGCCAGCCATTAAAGACGGCGACAAGCGCGTGCTGGTGGTCGACGGGGAGCCCGTGCCTTACTGCCTGGCGCGTATCCCGCAAGGGGGGGAGACCCGTGGTAACCTGGCCGCCGGTGGCCGGGGCGAGCCGCGCCCGCTGACCGAAAGCGACTGGGCCATTGCCCGCCGGGTCGCCCCCGTGCTGAAGCAAAAAGGGCTTATCTTCGTGGGCCTGGATATCATTGGCGATCGTCTGACTGAGATAAACGTCACCAGCCCCACCTGTGTACGGGAAATCGAGGCGCAATTCCCGATCTCTATCACCGGCATGCTGATGGACGCCATCGAGCGCCGCCTGGCAAAATAAGCCGCCGGGGTGGGTAGCCCCACCCCTTATTCACGCGCCGGGCTCAGTGACACCGGCGCACTTTCCCTCCATACTGGGCCATCGTTTCTAACCGGGAACCCCTGACTTTGACAATGAATTTACAGCACCACTTTCTGATTGCCATGCCCGGTCTCCGGGATCCACTGTTCAGACGCACGGTGGTTTATATCTGCGAATACAATGAAGACGGCGCCATGGGGCTGATTATCAACAAGCCGCTGGAAGGGCTCAATGTCCGGGAAGTGCTGGATAAGCTGAAAATTGATCCCGCGTTGCGTGATCCAGAAGCCCGGCTGGACAAGCCAGTCTTCGTGGGCGGCCCGCTGGCAGAGGATCGCGGTTTTATCCTCCATACGCCACCGGATATATTCAGCGCCAGCATCCGTATCTCTGATAATACTATCGTGACCACCTCCCGGGATGTGCTTGAAACCATCGGCACCGACAAACAGCCAGAGCATATTCTGGTGGCCCTGGGTTACGCCTCCTGGCAGCGGGGCCAGCTGGAGCAGGAGATCCTGGATAACGCCTGGCTGACGGCACCGGCAGACCTCAATATTCTCTTTAAAACCCCGATTGCCGATCGCTGGCGCGAAGCGGCTAAACTGATTGGCATTGATATTCACAATATGCCCGTTGATGCAGGACACGCCTGATGAGTAGCGGCACTTCACTGGCTTTTGACTTTGGTACTAAGAGCATAGGCGTGGCCATTGGCCAGCGCATTACCGGCACCGCCCGCCCGCTGCACGCGCTCAAAGCCAGAGACGGCACACCGGACTGGAACGCCGTGGAGCGCCTGCTTAAAGAGTGGCAGCCGGATGATATTATCGTCGGGCTGCCGCTGAATATGGACGGCAGCGAACAGCCGCTGACCGGCCGGGCCCGGAAATTTGCCAACCGCCTCCACGGGCGTTTCGGGGTGAGCGTCACCCTGCACGACGAGCGCTTAACCACCGTGGAAGCCCGGGCCGGGCTGTTTGAACAGGGCGGCTTCCGGGCGCTGGACAAAGGCAGCGTGGATTCCGCCTCTGCCGTGGTTATCCTGGAAAGCTGGTTCGAACAGCACCCCTGAGCCCCGCAGGCTATGCCAGCTCCCCCGCCGCCTGGCGCTCTGCCAGGCTGTGGGCGAAGTTCTGCATCCCGACCCCGCGCCCGGTCTGCAGGATGCCGGGCAACTGGTGGGTTTTCCCCTCGCGGATAAGGTTTGCCACCGCCGTGGTATTCAGCAGCAGTTCAAACAGCGCCACCCGCCCCCCTGCCCGGGCGGCCACCAGGCGCTGGGCCAGCACGGCACACAGGCTCTCTGCCAGCTGTGCCCGCACAACATCTTTCCCCGCATCCGGGAAGACATCCACCAGCCGCGAAACCGCCTGACAGGCACCACGGGTATGCAGGGTGCCCAGCACCAGGTGGCCGGTCTCTGCCGCCGTCAGCGCCAGGCGGATGGTTTCTGCGTCCCGTAGCTCACCCAGCAGGATGACATCCGGATCTTCACGCAGGGCCGCGCGCAGCCCGTCACTGAATGACAGGCAATGCTCGCCTATCTCCCGCTGTTGTACCAGGCCATTCCCGGGCGGGTGCAGGTACTCCAGCGGATCTTCAAGGCACACAATATGGCGCCCCTGCTGCGCCAGCCACCCCACCATCGCCGCCAGGCTGGTAGACTTACCGCTGCCGGTCGCCCCGGTCACCAGCAGGATCCCGCTGTGCCGGGACAAGGCCCCCTCCAGGGCTGCGGGGGGCGCCAGCGTTGCCAGCGACGGGCAGTGTCTGGGCAGAATACGCAGCGCCAGGGAGACCCCCAGCCGCTGGCGAAACGCATTGGCCCGCAGGCGCTGGCCACAGGCAAGCGTTACGGCAAAATCCAGCTGCCGGTCGCGCTCAAAGCGCAGCTGCTGCTGGGGTGTCAGCCAGCCGGCCAGCAGCGCCGCTGGTTCGGGGAAAACCAGCGGTGCCGCCTCCAGAATACCGGCCCGGCGCCACCAGCAGCCAAACCCGGTACACAGGTGTAGATCAGAGACATAATGCTTTACACTATGGGCCACTAATTCTTCCATTTCAGGCATCTCTACCATGAATCACATTGCCGACAATTTAGCGCAGGTTCATCAACGGATCTCTGCCGCTGCACAGCGTTGCGGCAGAGACCCGAAAGAAGTGACCCTGCTTGCAGTCAGTAAAACCAAACCTGCGAGCGATATCGAACAGGCAATCCTTGCGGGCCAGCGCGCCTTTGGCGAAAACTATGTTCAGGAAGGGGTGGATAAAATCCGCTATTTTCAGGAAGCGAGCCAGCGGGATCTGGTGTGGCACTTTATCGGGCCGCTGCAGTCCAACAAAAGCCGCCTGGTCGCGGAGCACTTCGACTGGTGCCATACGGTAGACCGGCTGAAAATCGCCACCCGGCTGAGTGAACAGCGCCCGGCAGAAATGGCCCCGCTTAATGTCCTGATTCAGATAAACATCAGCGATGAGACCAGCAAATCCGGCATTGGGTTAAGTGAGCTGGATGCACTGGCCGCCCAGGTCGCCCCGTTACCGGGCCTGGTGCTGCGCGGTCTGATGGCTATCCCGGCCCCGGAGAGCGACTACCAGCGCCAGCTTGCCGTCGCCCGCCAGATGGCCGGGGCATTACAGCAGCTTCAGGCACGCTACCCCAGTGCCGATACACTCTCACTGGGTATGACCGATGATATGGACGCCGCCATCGCGGCAGGCAGCACCATGGTGCGCATTGGAACGGCAATTTTCGGCGCGCGCAATTACGCAGCGCGCTAATAACACAGAGGAACGCCATGCTGACGTTGACTTTTCTGGTCAAAACTCTCATTGAACTGTATGTAATGGTCCTGCTACTGCGTATCTGGATGCAGTGGTCCCGTTGTGACTTTTACAATCCGTTTTCACAGTTTATTGTCAAAATTACCCAGCCGATTATCGGCCCCCTGCGCCGGGTTATTCCCGCCATCGGGCCGATTGACAGCGCCTCTTTGCTGCTGGCGTTTATTCTGACCACCATTAAGTATCCGGTGCTGTTGCTGATTCAGGCCGGGGTGCTGAGCCTGGATCCCATGAACCTGCTGGTGGGGCTGCTGTCGCTGCTGAAGTCCGCCGGGAGCCTGGTATTCTGGGTGATTATTATTCGCTCTCTGATGAGCTGGATAAGCCAGGGACGCAGCCCGATTGAATATGTGCTGATGCAGATGACCGAGCCGATGATGGCCCCCATCCGCCGCATTATTCCGGCCATGGGCGGGATAGACTTCTCCGCGATGGGTGTCATTCTGGTGCTGTATCTCCTGAATTATCTGGGCATGGATCTGTTTCCGGGGCTCTGGTATTTACTGTGAGTGCCGTAAGCCAGACAGAAAACGGGCTGGTGTTAAGGCTGTATATTCAGCCTAAAGCCAGCCGCGACGCGATTGTCGGGCTCTATGGCGATGAGTTAAAAGTCGCCATTACGGCCCCCCCGGTAGACGGGCAGGCCAATGCCCATCTGACCAAATATCTTGCCAGGCAATTCCGGGTGGCCAAAAGCCAGGTCACCATTGAAAAAGGTGAGCTGGGCCGCCACAAGCAGGTGCTGATAAGCCAGCCACGGCAGATCCCCGCCGCCGTGGCCGAATTGCTGCCAACCACGTTGTAACCACAGGATCTCTCTGATGCAAAAAGTTGTCCTCGCCACCGGGAATGCCGGTAAAGTGCGTGAACTGGCTGATCTTCTGAATAATTTCGGCCTCGACATTGTCGCCCAGACCACTCTGGGCGTTGAGTCTGCCGAGGAAACCGGCCTTACCTTTATTGAAAACGCGATTCTCAAAGCCCGCCATGCAGCCCGGGCCACGGGCCTGCCCGCCATTGCCGATGACTCCGGCCTGGCGGTGGATGCCCTCGGCGGCGCGCCGGGGATCTACTCTGCCCGTTACGCCGGGGAAGAGGCCAGCGACCGGCAGAACCTCGAAAAACTGCTCGACACCATGAAAGCAGTGCCCGATGACCAGCGCACGGCCCGTTTCCACTGCGTGCTGGTCTATTTACGCCACGCCGACGACCCCACCCCGCTGGTGTGCCACGGCAGCTGGGAAGGCCGCATTGCCCGCGCCCCGGCCGGGGACGGTGGCTTTGGTTACGATCCGGTGTTCTTTGTGCCGTCTGAGGGGAAAACCGCCGCACAGCTGACCCGGGACGAAAAGCGCGCTATCTCCCATCGCGGGCAGGCGCTGAAGCTGCTGCTGGAAGCCATGCGCCATGGCTGAGCGGCCACCCCTGAGCCTGTATATTCACATCCCCTGGTGTGTGCAGAAGTGCCCCTACTGTGACTTTAACTCCCACGCCCTGAAAGGCGAGGTGCCCCACGACGATTACGTGCGCCATCTGTTGCGGGATCTGGACCAGGACGCCCCCCTGGCGCAGGGGCGCACTGTGCAGACCATTTTTATTGGCGGTGGCACCCCCAGCCTGCTGAGCGGTGACGCCATGCAGACACTGCTGGACGGAGTGCGCGCCCGCCTGCCGCTGGCGGCAGATGCAGAGATCACCATGGAGGCCAACCCGGGCACGGTGGAAGCAGACCGTTTCGCCCGCTACCAGCAGGCCGGGGTTAACCGGATCTCCATCGGCGTGCAGAGCTTCAGCGCCGGGAAGCTCACCCGCCTTGGGCGGATCCACGGGCCGGAAGAAGCCAGACGCGCAGCGGCCATGGCCGAGGGCCTGGGGCTGCGCAGCTTTAACCTGGACCTGATGCACGGCCTGCCGGACCAGACCCTCAGCGAAGCCCTGGACGACTTACGCCAGGCCATTGCGCTGCGCCCGCCGCACCTCTCCTGGTATCAGCTGACCATTGAGCCCAATACCCTGTTTGGCTCCCGGCCCCCGGTGCTGCCGGACGACGACGCCCTGTGGGATATTTTTGAGCAGGGGCATCAGCTCCTGAGCGCGGCGGGTTATCAGCAATATGAAACCTCCGCTTATGCCCTGCCCGGCTACCAGTGCCAACACAACCTTAACTACTGGCGCTTCGGGGATTATCTGGGGATTGGCTGCGGCGCCCACGGGAAAATCACCTTCCCGGACGCCAGGATCCTGCGTACCGCAAAAACCCGCCATCCACGGGGGTATCTGGCAGGCCGCTACCTTGACAGCCAGCGGGATGTGGCGCAGGAAGATAAACCGTTCGAGTTCTTTATGAACCGTATGCGCCTGCTGGAGCCCGCACCGCGCGCTGATTTCACGCGCTTTACCGGCCTGGAGGAGCACAGCATCCGCCCCCGGATAGACGCCGCAATCAACGCCGGCTATATCACCGAAACCGACAGCCACTGGCAGATAACCGGCCACGGCAAACTGTTTCTGAATTCGCTGCTGGAGCTGTTTCTGGCAGAGGAGTGAGAGGCGGGAAAATGCGGGTATCGGGCGATACCCGCCGTGTTACGCTCAGGGCGCCGGGGAGACCAGCAACTGGCCAATAGAGCCCCGGTCCGCCATTTCAAGAGTCTGGCTGGTGTACAGGAACGGGAAGTGCTCCCAGGAGGGCTGACCAAAATAGACCAGCAGCTCCACCTGACCGTCAACCCAGACGGTATCTTTCCAGCCCCGGTCTTCCGGCAGAGGAGCGGCACCGTTCACATTGCGGATCAGGAACGACACCCCTTCAATATGGAATGACTGCGGCGCATCTGAGCGGATGTTCCAGCGCTCCCAGGTGCCCTGACGGGTGCGGATATCAATGCGCTTCATATCCCACAGCTGGCCGTTAATGCCCGGATCGTCAGACAGGTTGATATCGCGGCTGGCAGAGGCCGCACCGCCGATTATCTCATCAGACAGCAACCGGGTGGGTAGCGGATCGGTGACCAGCGGCAACAGGCCGGTCGGGCGCAGGGTCAGCACCAGGGTGGAAACCAGAATGCTCGACGGCTCAAAGAAGCCGCGAATACGGTCCATGATCCCGGCGGCTTCACCGCAGGTAATGGACACTTCGTTGCCGTCTGTCATATCCACGAGGATCTCCCGGCGCTCCCCGGGGGCCAGCGAAAGCTGCTGAACGGACACCGGGGCCGGCAAAAAGCCCTGATCCCCGGCAATCACGTGCAGCGGGCGGGCATCGCTCATTTTCAGCAGGTAACGGCGTGAGTTAGAGGCATTAAGCAGGCGCAGGCGCACCCAGCCACGGGAGACTTCCACAAACGGGCTCTGTACCCCGTTTGCCAGCAGGGTATCCCCCACAAAGCCCCCGCTGCCCGGCTCTTTGTATTCCGGCGTGCCGAAGTTATCCAGCCGCTTGTCCTGAATAATGACCGGGAAGTCATCCACCCCGTAGTGGTTGGGCACCGGCAGCCCTTTGCTGATGCTGTCTTCCACCAGCCACATGCCGCACAGCCCGCGATAAACCTGCTGCGCGGTGCGGTTAGGTGTGTTTGCGTGATACCAGAGCGTGGCCGCCTGCTGGCGAATCGGCAGGACCGGTGCCCAGTCAGCGTTAGGGGTCATCATACGCGGCGCGCCGCCCATCAGCGGGCCGGGCACCTGCAGGCCGCTTACCGTCATGGCGACGTTTTCCGTCAGGCGGTTGCTGTAGATCATTTTGACATCATCCCCGCTCCACACGCGGATGGTGGGCCCCATATAGCGGCCATTAAATCCCCAGACCTGTGCCTTGCCAAGACCGGTGGTAAACGCCCAGTGCGCCCGCTGCATCGTCAGAAACAGTGGCTGACCACGGCGGGACTCCAGCAGCGGGGGAACCGGTAATGGTGGCTGCTGGCTGGCTGCGTTTGCCCTCAGCGGCACCGCGCCTGCGCAAAGCGCAACACCTGATGCCTGAATAAACTGCCGCCGACTGAGTGACATAATAGCTCCGTGTAAAACTCTCTGAACCGCGGCGGATACCGGGCCGCAGGATAAAATAACTGAAATGGTGATTTCTGATCAGCGCACCACTCCGTGGTTTAGCTGGCTTCTTTTTTACTGGCCGCTTTGGCGGAGGCTTCGCGCTCAGCCACTTCCGCATTCAGCTGGCTGATTTTCTCTTCCATGACCCGGCGGCAATGGGCAGACAGCTCACGCACCTGATCTTTCCCGTAGCCGGAGGTATCAATCGGCGCCAGCATCTCAACAATCACCAGGCCGTTGTTCCAGCGGTTAAGTTTGATCTTGTCATTGGTATTGGAGACGCACACCGGAATAATCGGCACCCCGGCGGCGATGGCGGCGTGAAAGGCCCCGGTTTTAAACGGCAGTAACCCACGGCCCCGGCTGCGGGTGCCCTCAGGGAACATCCAGATTGAAATCTTGCGGCGTTTAAACTGTTTCACCACCTGGGCGATGGTGCTGTGTGCTTTGGCGCGGTTATCGCGATCAATCAGCAGGTTACCGGTCAGCCAGTAGAGCTGGCCAAAAAACGGGATCCACACCAGGCTCTTTTTACCCACGGTAACGGTAGGGGGCAATACGATATTCGAGGCGGTGATCATATCGTAGTTATTTTGATGGTTGCCAATGTAAATCGCATTACCGAACTTGTCTGCACCTGCCGGATAGCGGGTTTCAACACGCAGCCCGAATAACGGATGCATCCGCCCGAACAGGTGGCCGAAGGTCGCTACATGGCGCGGGTTACGCGGGCTGAACAGACACCAGATGGATCCCAGAATACACACCAGAATGCAGTAAATAACAACAATAATAAAACGAACAATAGCTAGCATAACGACCTCAGAAGCATAACGCCGGTGTCAGTATACCGATTCCATTACAAAAAACACCGGAAAGCATCAATACGCCAGAAGGCCCGGTTCGAACGTCAGCAGAATACGGCGAAAATCGATGTTTACCTATCACATTACCTTGAAATAGCGGGGCCGGGGCGGGTTGTCCGGCCCCGGGTGCAGCGGTTATTCTTCGCCGGTTTCCGGCCGTGCCGGTGCATCAATTTCCACCCGGTCAATGCGCTGCAGACCACGCATCAGCGTGCCGCGGCGGCCGCGTTCACCACGCACTTTCTGCAACTCTTCCGGGCGCAGTTTGAGCTTGCGTTTACCCACATGGATAGTCAGCGAGCTCTGGGGCGGCAGCACATACAGCATCGCCAGGCGGTCTGCGCCGCTGGTGAAATCCGCCGTCGGGATGGAGATTATCTTATTCCCCTTACCCCGGGAAAGCTGCGGCAGATCGCCGACCGGGAACATCAGCATCCGGCCTGCGGCAGTGATAGCCAGCAACTGGTCCTGCTCATCCACAATCGGTACCGGCGGCAGCACTTTCGCGTTGTCCGGCAAGGTGATCACGGTTTTCCCCGCCCGGTTACGGGCAACCAGATCGGCAAATGTGCACACAAAGCCATAGCCCGCGTCTGAGGCCATCAGCAGTTTCTGGTCGTCACTTTCCATCAGTAACTGCTCAACCACCGCTCCTGGCGGCAGGGTCAGCTTGCCGGTAATCGGCTCGCCCTGGCCCCGGGCAGAAGGCAGGGTTATCGGATCCAGCGCGTAGCTGCGCCCGGTGGAGTCAATAAAGACCACCGGCTGGTTACTCTTACCTTTGGCCTCTGCGAGATAGCTGTCCCCGGCTTTGTAGTTCAGCCCCTGGGCATCAATATCGTGGCCTTTGGCGCTGCGCACCCAGCCCATCTGGGACAGCACAATGGTGACCGGCTCTGAGGGCAACATATCGTGCTCGCTCATGGCTTTCGCCTCTTCGCGCTCCTGGAGCGGCGAGCGGCGATCGTCCCCGTAGGCGTCCGCATCGGCCTGAATTTCTTTCTTCAGCAGGGTGTTCATTTTACGCTCGGAGGCGAGAATGCCCTGCAGCTGGTCACGCTCTTTTTCCAGCTCGCTCTGCTCTGCGCGAATTTTCACCTCTTCGAGTTTGGCAAGGTGGCGCAGTTTCAGTTCAAGAATAGCTTCTGCCTGGGTCTCACTGAGCCCGAAGCGCGCCATCAGGACCGGTTTTGGTTCGTCTTCGCTGCGGATGATATGGATAACTTCATCAATATTCAGGAAGGCGGTCAGTAACCCCTCAAGGATATGCAGGCGTCTGAGTACCTTTTCCAGCCGGTAGTTCAGGCGGCGGCGCACCGTATCACGGCGGAACACCAGCCACTCGCTGAGGATCTCCAGCAGGTTTTTCACCGCCGGGCGACCATCCAGACCAATCATGTTCAGGTTGACCCGGTAGCTTTTTTCCAGGTCAGTGGTGGCGAACAGGTGGTTCATCACCTGCTCCATATCGACCCGGTTAGAGCGCGGTACAATCACCAGCCGGGTGGGGTTTTCGTGATCGGATTCGTCACGCAGGTCATCCACCATGGGCAGTTTTTTGGCGCGCATCTGGGTAGCTATCTGCTCCAGAACCCGGGCACCGGATACCTGGTGCGGCAGCGCGCTGATGACCATCGCCCCGTCTTCTTTCTTCCACACGGCGCGCATCCGCACGGAGCCGCGGCCATTCTGGTAGATTTTGCGGATCTCCGCCCGGGAGGTGATGATCTCCGCCTCGGTGGGGTAATCGGGCCCCTGGATAATATCCAGCAACTGGTCCAGTGAGGCTTTCGGCTCGTCGATAAGTTTTATCGCCGCCTGGGCCACTTCGCGCAGGTTATGGGGCGGAATGTCGGTTGCCATGCCCACCGCAATCCCGGTGGTGCCGTTAAGCAGAATGTTCGGCAGCCGGGCGGGCAGCATTTTCGGCTCGTCGAGAGTGCCGTCAAAGTTCGGCACATAATCCACCGTGCCCTGGCCCAGCTCGCTCAGCAGGACGCTGGCATATTTAGACAGCCGGGATTCGGTATAACGCATGGCGGCGAAGGATTTCGGATCGTCAGGCGCCCCCCAGTTCCCCTGGCCGTCAACCAGCGGGTAGCGGTAAGAGAAAGGCTGCGCCATCAGCACCATTGCTTCATAGCAGGCGCTGTCGCCGTGCGGGTGGTATTTCCCCAGCACGTCGCCCACGGTACGGGCCGATTTTTTAAACTTGGCGCTGGCATTCAGCCCCAGTTCTGACATGGCGTAGACAATACGGCGCTGAACCGGTTTCAGCCCGTCGCCAATAAATGGCAGGGCCCGGTCCATAATCACGTACATGGAGTAGTTCAGGTAGGCGTTTTCGGTGAATTCGTGCAGCGCCTGGCGCTCTGCACCATCATGAGTCAAATCGCTCATTGTGGGTTATAGTCCTCAAACTGGCGTGCCGCAGCGGTAACATTACGGCTAATGGCGCAGATAGTACCTTATCTGGCGTCATGAGCACAGGGTAACCGCCGTATATCGTTGTCCTGGGGTAACAGCCGGTGTTGCCGGGCCGATTATTGCGGTATCAGCAAAAGTTTTTATACATTATTGTCATGTTTCTGATAACGGTTCTCAGATAAAATCCGTGATTATTTTCACAAATCAGAGATTGAAAAATGAGCAATATTTTAATTATCAATGGCGCGAAAAAGTTCGCCCACTCTAACGGTCAGCTGAACGATACCATGACAGATATTGCCGAGAGTTTTCTGCGTGATCTGGGCCACGACGTTCAGGTGACCCGCGCGGAAGCGGACTACAATATCGACGCGGAAGTAGAGAAATTCCTCTGGGCCGATGCGATTATCTGGCAGATGCCGGGCTGGTGGATGGGTGCCCCCTGGACGGTGAAAAAATATATGGACGATGTCTTCACCGCCGGTCACGGTAAACTGTACGCCAGCGACGGTCGTACCCGTTCTGACGCCAGCAAAAAATATGGCTCCGGTGGCCTGCTGCACGACACCAAATATATGCTTTCCCTGACCTGGAACGCCCCGCTGGAAGCCTTTGAAGACGAAAAACAGTTCTTCCACGGTGCCGGGGTTGATGGCGTGTATCTGCCGTTCCATAAAGCGAACCAGTTCCTGGCTATGAGCCCGCTGCCAACCTTTATTGCCAATGACGTCATGAAAATGCCGGACGTCCCGCGTTATACCGCAGAATATCGCAAGCATCTTGGTGAGATTTTTGGTTAACTGAAGCTCTGATAAAACAGGAGTTGATCATGCTGACAGTGATAGCTGAAATTCGCACCCGTCCCGGGCTGCACCATCGTCAGGCTGTTGTTGAAGCCATTAAGAAAAACACCCCGACCGTGCTGAAAGAAGCCGGTTGCCATGGTTATACCGCGCTGGTTGACCACGACAGCAATGCTGAATTTCAGGCCACGGCGGTGGACTCCATCATGATGGTGGAGAAGTGGGAATCCGTGGCGCATCTGCAGGCACACCTGCAAACGCCGCACATGAAAGCGTTTTCTGAAGCAACCAAAGACGACGTGTTAGATTTGCATATCCGGATTCTGGAAGAAGCCTGATCCCACGCGGATAGTGTTGATAAACCACCGGTAACCCGGTGGTTTGATCTTCACAACTGCTGTCAGGTACGCCAGAAGAAGCGGGAAAATAAAATCAGGATCGGGAATATTTCCAGCCGCCCGAGGATCATCGCCAGGCACATCAGATATTTCGCCCCGTCGTTTAGCACATCAAAAGATGAGACTGTGCTGCCAAACCCCAGCCCCATATTATTAATACAGGCCGCCACCGTCGCAAATGACGTGACCAGGTCATAGCCCATCATGTTCAGGATCCAGACAAACAGGATGCTGAAGCCAACATACAGAAAGAAGAAGCTCCATACTGAGCTGAGAATACGGTCGTTAATGATAACCCCGCCAATGCGCAACCCAATCTGCGCCCGGGGATGGGCCAGCTGGTGCAGCTCACGGCGGCTTTGCTTAAACAGGATCAGAAAGCGCAGCGCTTTGATCCCCCCGCAGGTTGAGCCAACGCACCCGCCAAAGAAACTCATCACCATCAGGAACATAATGGTATGAGACGGCCACTGCGCATAGTCCCCGGTGGCCAGGCCATTGTCCGTGATAACCGAGCTCACCAGAAAAAAAGCGTGCACCAGGCTATCGGGTATGTTGTACATCCCCACATGCCAGACTTGCCAGGCAGTGATCAGCACCACCACCAGCACCACAGACAGGAAGAAGTGCAGCTCCGCGTTACGCAGCAACGGCCTGAGGGAACGGCGGGAAAACGCCACAAACCATAAGGTAAAATTCACCGCCGAAAGCAGCGAGAATACCCCGGCAACCATTTCCACAACGTTACTGTTATAAAAACCGATGCTGGCGCTGTGGGTGGAGAATCCCCCCAGAGAGACCGTGGAGAGCGCGTGACACAGGGCATTGAACGCGGTCATGCCTGCGGCCATATAGGCCAGCATACAGCAGAGCCCGAGTATCGAATAAGTGAGCCACAGGCTGCGACTGGTGTCGGCAATGCGCGGGGTCAGGCGCTCTTCTTTCAGGGGGCCGGGCATTTCAGACTGATACAGCTTCATCCCGCCCACCCCCAGCAGGGGCAATACCGCCACGGCCAGCACAATAACCCCTAACCCGCCCAGGAAATTAAGCTGGGCGCGATAATACAGCATGGCTCTGGGGAGTGCGCCGACATCGTTTATCACCGTAGCACCGGTGGTCGTGATGCCGGAGACCCCCTCAAACAGCGCGCTGGCCAGGGTGAGATTCAGGGCATCATCCATTGCCAGCGGCATGGCGCTGATCAGCGAAAACAGCAGCCAGAACATCACGATAACGACAAAGCCATCCCGGGTTTTCAACTCCAGATCATTACCCCGAGTCGCGAGAAAGGCCAGGCCGCCGCCGCAAAAGCAGATACCGAAGGTAGCCAGAAAGATAAAAAAGCTGCGGTCTTTATCCAGTAAAGCCACCAGCATGGGGGGAAACATGGAGAAGCTGTATAAAAAAACCAGGAAACTGCAAAAGTGGGTGATCACCCGGCCCCGGGAGATCTTCTGCCGTAACTCACTATAACGTGTCGGATACATAAAGAAGTACGGTGCTCATATCAGGAATTGACCTAGTGTATACGATACATTCAGACTCCCCAAACAGGCCGCCCGTTGCCGGAGCATAAAAAAACGGCTTCCCACAGGGGAAGCCGTTACAGCATTGCTCTTTCAGGCGCGATCAGACTTCAATATCTGCCAGGTCGCCCTTCTCCTGCAGCCAGTTGCGCCGATCTTCAGAGCGCTTTTTCGCCAGCAGCATATCCATGACCGCCAGGGTTTTGGCGTCATCATCATCATTAATGGTCAGCTGCACCAGGCGGCGGGTATTCGGATCCAGCGTGGTTTCGCGCAGCTGCATCGGGTTCATCTCGCCCAGCCCTTTAAAGCGCTGCACGCCGGGTTTGCCCTTCTTGCGTTTGAGCTGCTCCAGCACGCCGTCTTTTTCGTTCTCATCCAGCGCGTAATAGACCTCTTTACCCAGGTCGATACGGTAGAGCGGCGGCATGGCCACATAGACATGGCCCCCTTTGACCAGCGCCCGGAAGTGGCGCACAAACAGCGCGCACAACAGTGTCGCGATGTGCAGACCGTCTGAGTCGGCATCCGCGAGAATGCAGATTTTCCCGTAGCGCAGCTGGCTGAGATCGTCACTGTCCGGATCAATACCCAGCGCCACGGAGATATCGTGCACCTCCTGGGAGGCCAGCACCTCGTCGGAAGAGACTTCCCAGGTGTTCAGGATCTTCCCCTTCAGCGGCATAATGGCCTGGTACTCCCGGTCACGGGCCTGTTTGGCAGAGCCGCCTGCGGAGTCCCCTTCCACCAGAAACAGCTCCGTGCGCTGTAAATCCTGGGCGGTACAGTCGGCCAGCTTGCCGGGCAGTGCCGGGCCGCTGGTGAGCTTTTTACGCACCACTTTTTTGGCTGCGCGCAGGCGACGCTGGGCGCTGGCAATCGCCATTTCCGCCAGTTGCTCTGCCGCCTGAACGTTCTGGTTCAGCCACAGGCTAAAGGCATCTTTCACCACCCCGGAGACAAAGGCCGCGCACTGGCGCGAGGAGAGGCGCTCTTTGGTCTGCCCGGCGAACTGCGGATCCTGCATTTTTACCGACAACACATAGCTACAGCGCTCCCAGATATCATCAGCCGAGAGCTTAACCCCGCGCGGCAGCAGATTGCGGAATTCACAGAACTCGCGGATCCCGTCCAGCAGCCCCTGGCGCAGCCCGTTAACGTGGGTGCCCCCGAGCATGGTGGGGATCAGGTTGACATAGCTTTCGGTGAGCAGCTCGCCGCCTTCCGGCAGCCACAGCAGCGCCCAGTCGATAGCGTCGCTCTCGCCGCTGAAGGTGCCGACAAACGGTTTTTCCGGCACAGTGAACAGGCCGTTTACTGCCTCGCTCAGATAGTCGTTCAGGCCGTCCTGGTAGCACCAGCGCTGTTCGGTATTGTTGACTTTATCCGTGAAGGTGATTTCCACCCCGGGGCACAGCACCGCTTTCGCTTTGAGCAGGTGGCTCATGCGCGAGACCGAAAAGCGCGGGCTGTCGAAGAAGGTTTCATCCGGCCAGAAGTGTACGCTGGTGCCGGTGTTGCGTTTGCCGCAGGTGCCGGTGACGGTGAGATCTTCCACTTTGTCGCCGTTTTCAAAGGCCATGGCATAGACCTGACCGTCGCGGCGCACTTTTACCTCGACCCGCTTAGACAGGGCGTTAACGACCGAGATCCCGACACCGTGCAACCCCCCGGAAAACTGATAGTTTTTATTGGAGAACTTGCCCCCGGCGTGCAGGCGGCAGAGGATCAGCTCAATGGCCGGTACGCCCTCTTCCGGGTGGATATCCACCGGCATGCCGCGCCCGTCGTCAATGACCTCCAGTGACTGATCCGCGTGCAGAATAACATCTACCCGCTTCGCGTGGCCCGCCAGCGCTTCATCCACGCTGTTATCGATAACTTCCTGGCCCAGATGGTTTGGTCTGGTGGTATCCGTGTACATCCCCGGGCGGCGGCGAACAGGCTCAAGCCCGGTGAGTACCTCAATGGCATCCGCGTTATATGATTGCGTCATGGTGTATTCATTCAGATAGCAAAACAGAGCGCCGTACCGGGGGTTTAATACAGCCCCAGAAAATCGACAATCTGTGGGAAATGATCTTCGAAGCCTGCAAAGGCGTGGTTTCCACCCGCTTCCACCGTCTGGCGACAGGCGGAGTAGTAGTCCACCGCCTGGCGGTAATCCAGCACTTCATCCCCGGTTTGTTGTAACAGCCAGATAAGATCCGGCGATTCCAGCGGGTCAATTTGCATCACTTTCAGATCGTAAATATGGCGTGACTCTAACACATATTGCTGGCCGGTGTAGGGGTTCCGGTTCTCACCCAGGTAGTCTGCCAGTAAATCAAATGGCCGTACTGCCGGGTTGACCACCACGGCGGGCACCACAAAACACTGGGAAAGCCAGGTGGCGTAATAGCCCCCGAGGGAGGAGCCGACAATGCCTAAATCCTCTCCGCCGTGCTCCAGTACGATGCCCTCCAGCATTTCTGCCGCCTGGGCCGGATAAGGCGGTAGCTGGGGGATAACCATCTCAATGTGGGGATGATGCTCCGCCAGCCACTGCTTCAGTAAGGTGGCCTTCGCCGAGCGGGGGGAACTGTTAAACCCGTGCAGATAGAGCAGCGTTGACATCAGTAACCTTCAGATTCCGTATCCGGACTGAACTGCATGCCGTCGATCCGGCACACTTCAGTGGTTAGTGTCCCATCAGGATGCAGCTGCAGCCAGCGCCACCCCGGGGGGATGGTATCCAGCGTAAAGTTGGTGCAGTGAGGTTTAAACTGAACGCTGGTCGACGGAGTCGCCAGCACCCGCAGATTATTCCACTGGGCATCCAGCTCCTGATGAATATGCCCGCACAGCAGAGTTCTGACCTGCGGGTGGCGGCGTAAGACGTCATCCAGCGCCCCGGCGTTACGCAGGCTGTGCTGGTCAAGCCAGCTGCACCCAGCCGGTAACGGGTGATGGTGCAGCAGTAACAGGGTATGGCGGTCAGGCTCCTGCGCCAGGGCGCGATCCAGCCACTCCAGCTGGTATTCGCTCAGCTCGCCGTGGGGAACGCCAAAGACCTGGCTGTCCAGCAGGACGATTTGCCAGTGGTCCCCGGCAATCACCCGTTTGGCGGCAGAGATCCCCGCTTCCTGTAAGGCACTGTACATGGCGGGCTGGAAATCGTGGTTACCGGGTAGCCAGACGCAGGGCAGCCCGAAGGGGGCAACGCCTTCGGCAAAGTGGTAATACGCCTGCAGGGAGTGGTCCTGGGCCAGATCCCCGGTGGCAACAATAAGGTCGTACTCTTTTGCCTGGCGGTGAATCGCCTGCAGAACAGCCTGATAGCTGTCCCAGGTTTTCACCCCCAGCAAGGTTTCATTTTTCCCTGCAAACAGGTGGGTATCGGTAATTTGCAAGATCCTGATGCTGGCCCCACCAGCAACAGAAAGGTTTAACAGGCTTTCCAAATGGTGTCCTTAGGTTTCACAACGCTAACAAACCGGAACTGCCATCGCTCCATGCGCCAGGCAATAGCGCAACCAGTCCGCAAGAAACTGGTTAATCTGATGTTTCTCGTCGCGTTGATGCAACTTTTTATTAGGATAATCATACCGTGCTTTAAAACGAAAGATCTGTTTAGTTGAACACACTTCCGCGACCATCGCATCATGATACAGCCGGACAGTCATTGACGGCAGGCTCCAGTAGCTGGTGTCAGGCGCCGTCTGCTCAATTTCCACCAGCGTAGTGTAGCGGGTAGACTCCAGAATAGTTAATCGATATCGCGCATTATTTACCTGATAATTTACCGTTTCACCTGGTACATCGCCACGGGGCAGCAGGCGGCGTAATTGTGCAAAGTTTGTCTCACACAGTCGCATCATTTCTGGAAAGTCAGGTGTATAGCGCTTCATTTTTAGTGGTCCCACTCTTTTCTCAGGGCCTCGTGGTGTAATTGCAGCCACTGCAGGGCAATTACCGACGCCGCGTTGTCAATTTTCCCCTCTTCTACCCACTGGTAAGCCTGCTCCCGGCTCACCACATGAACCCGAATATCTTCGTTTTCATCCGCCAGGCCATGGATCCCATGGGCACTGGTGGCATCCACTTCACCAGCCAGAATATATGTTCTTTCGGTGGTGCCTCCCGGGCTTGCCAGATAACTGTGCACGGGTTTAATCCGCCCCACCTTCAGGCCAGCTTCTTCCATGGATTCCCGGCGCGCCACATGCTCAAGGGACTCGCCCGGTTCAATCATACCGGCGACCATCTCCAGCAACCACGGGGTGGGGCTGGTTTCCAGTGCGGCAATGCGGATTTGCTCAATCAGCACAACTTTATCCTGCACCGGGTCAAAGGGTAGCAGCGCCACCGCATGGCCGCGCTCTAAAATTTCCCGCCGCACTTCGCCGCTCATTTCACCATTGAAAAGCCGGTGGCGAAAACGGTACAACTCCAGAGAAAAAAAACCACTGTACAGCGTTTCCCGTGCAATAATTTCTACATCATTTTCAGTCAGTGTCACTATGGGAGCCTGTGATTTATTCGTCATGATTTTGTCCTGCCTGCTATTGTGATGAGAGGTGCGATTTTCACGATTTTCGTCCGCCATACGCAGGAAGTGAGATAAATTAACCAGATAAACCTACACCATGGCACACAAGGTCAACTTCAACCGCGGGTGGGTTCTGCTAGAATTGACGATCATTTTGGGCTCTTGTCAGCGCTAACAAAAATTTTTGCTTCACAACAAGGAATGCAAATGAAGAAACTGCTCCCACTACTTATCGGGCTGAGTCTGGCAGGATTCAGTTCCATGAGCCAGGCAGAGAACCTGTTACAGGTTTATCAGCAGGCACGCGTGAGCAACCCGGACCTGCGTAAATCGGCTGCGGACCGCGATGCTGCTTTTGAGAAAATTAACGAAGCCCGCAGTCCCCTGCTGCCTCAGCTCGGTTTGGGTGCCGATTATACTTATAATAATGGCTATCGTGACAGATCGGGCATGAATTCTAATACGACCAGCGGCTCTCTGTCACTGACCCAGACTATCTTCGATATGTCCAAATGGCGCGCCCTGACCTTGCAGGAAAAAAGCGCCGGGATCCAGGATGTCAGTTATCAGACCGATCAGCAAACGCTGATCCTCAACACCGCCACGGCCTATTTTAACGTTCTGAACGCCATTGATACCCTCTCCTATACGGAAGCGCAAAAACAGGCTATCTACCGCCAGTTAGATCAGACATCACAGCGCTTTAACGTAGGCCTGGTAGCCATTACCGACGTGCAGAACGCCCGCGCCCAGTATGATAGCGTGCTGGCAGACGAAGTGACCGCCCGTAACAATCTGGATAACGCAGTGGAAGCCCTGCGCCAGGTGACTGGTAATTACTATCCGCAGCTGGCGGCGCTGAATGTGGACGGTTTTAAAACCAACCGCGCAGAGCCGGTTACCGCCCTGCTGAAAGAGGCTGAGAAGCGTAACTTGTCTCTGTTACAGGCCCGCCTGAGCCAGGATCTGGCCCGCGAGCAAATCCGCTATGCCCAGGACGGCCACCTGCCAACCGTGGGGCTGACCGCCTCCACCGGGATAACCAATAGCGACTATAACCACAAAGCGATTGCCGAAGGTTCCCGTGACAGCATTGTGGGTCAGAACCAGATTGGCCTGAACTTCTCACTGCCTATCTACTCTGGTGGTTCGGTAACCTCCCAGGTGAAACAGGCTCAGTATGCGTTTGTCGGCGCCAGTGAGCAGTTGGAATCCGCCCACCGCAGCGTGGTTCAGAACGTGCGTTCGTCTTATAACAACGTGAACGCCTCAGTCAGCAGCATTAACGCATACAAACAGACTGTGGTCTCGGCCCAGAGCTCTCTGGATGCGATGGAAGCGGGCTACTCCGTGGGTACGCGTACCATTGTGGATGTGCTCAATGCCACCACCACGCTGTATAACGCCAAACAGCAGCTGGCCAACGCCCGCTACACCTACCTTATCAACCAGCTGAATATTAAATCCGCGCTGGGTACGCTGAACGAGCAGGATCTGGTTGCGCTGAATGACACCCTGGGTAAACCGGTGTCCACCACGCCGGATGTGGTCGCCCCGCTTAACGAAGCGCAGGACGCCGCAGCCGAACGCATGGCGAACGTACCGCTACAGTGATCTTCGCCCGCTGAGCATAAAAGGCGTGCCGGGCACGCCTTTTTTATATTTGCGGTTTGCGAGCCGGATCGTAAGGCAACGTAAAGATGCGTCCCCCCGGCCCACTCACCGCTTCAATTTCCACCACCTATCACCTATTCTGACAGCTCTTGCTGTTTTTGAATCACCACTGGGCCGGGAACCTGACATGAAAAGGACAAAACACATCAATCACGCGACATTCCGCAAAAGCTGGAATGCGCGCCACCTCACCCCTGTCGCATTGGCGGTAACGGCTGTATTTATGCTGGCCGGGTGCGAAAAATCTGACGAAACCGTCTCTCTTTACCAGAATGCGGATGACTGCTCCCAGGCAAACCCGGGCAAAAGTGCCGAATGTACTACCGCTTATAACAACGCCATAAAAGAAGCGGAGCGCACCGCGCCGAAATACGCCACCCGGGAAGACTGCATTGCGGAATTTGGCGAAGGCCAGTGCCAGCAGGCCCCTGCTCAGGCTGGCATGGCGGCAGAGTCCTCCAGCGGCGGCAGCTTCTGGATGCCACTGATGGCCGGCTACATGATGGGCCGCATGATGGGCGGCGGCGCAGGCTTTGCCCAGCAGCCGCTGTTCTCCTCGAAAAACCCGAACAGCCCGGCCTATGGCCGCTATACGGACGCCAGCGGTAAAAACTACGGGGCCGCCACCCCGGGGCGCACCATGAACGTGCCCAAAACCGCCATGGCCCCGAAACCGGCCACCACCACTACCGTGACCCGCGGCGGCTTTGGCGAGTCTGTTGCGAAGCAGTCCACCATGCAGCGCAGCGCCAGCGGCACCAGCCACCGTTCAATGGGCGGTTAATCAATGGAACGTATTGCAATAACAGAGCGCCCGGACTGGCGCGACAAAGCCACAGAGTATGGTTTTAATTTTCACACCATGTACGGGGAACCCTACTGGTGTGAAGATGCCTATTACCGCTTCAGCCCGGCGCAGATTGACAAGCTGGAAACGGTCACCGAAGAGCTGCACCAGATGTGCCTGCAGGTTGTTGATCGCGTGGTCGCCAGTGACGCGCTGATGGCGCGCTTTTGTATCCCGAAGCACACCTGGGAGTTTGTGCGCCAGTCGTGGAAAACCCACCAGCCTTCGCTCTATTCACGCCTTGATCTGGCGTGGGACGGCACCGGTGAGCCTAAACTGCTGGAAAATAACGCCGATACCCCCACCTCTCTGTACGAGGCGGCCTTCTTTCAGTGGATCTGGCTGGAAGATCAGATAGCCAGCGGAAACCTTCCCCCCGACAGCGATCAGTTTAACAGCCTGCAGGAACAACTGATCGCGCGCTTTGCGCAACTAAAAGAGCACCATGGTTTTAACCTGCTGCACTTTACCTGCTGCCGGGACACGGTTGAAGACAGGGGCACTATTCAGTATCTCCAGGACTGCGCTGCCGAAGCCGGAGTGGCAAACGAATTCCTGTATATTGACGACATCGGCCTTGGCGAAAAGGGCCAGTTTACCGATCTGCAGGATCAGGTCATCAGCAACCTGTTTAAGCTCTACCCCTGGGAATTTATGCTGCGCGAAATGTTCTCCACCAAGCTGGAAGACGCTGGCGTGCGCTGGCTGGAACCGGCCTGGAAAAGCATTATTTCGAACAAAGCCCTGCTGCCGCTGCTGTGGGAAATGTTCCCGGACCACCCCAACCTGTTACCGGCCTGGTTTGCCGACGCAGAGCACCCGACCATGGACAAATACGTGGTAAAACCGCTGTTTTCCCGGGAAGGGGCCAATATTAAAATCATTGAAAACGGCACCCCGATAGCCGAGGTAGACGGCCCCTACGGGGAAGAGGGCTATATTGTGCAGCAGTTCCACCCGCTGCCGAAGTTTGGCGACAGCTACACCCTGATAGGCAGCTGGCTTATTAACGATAAAGCCGCCGGGATAGGGATCCGCGAAGATCGCGCGCTGATCACCCAGGATCTGTCGCGCTTCTACCCGCACACCTTCACCGGGTAACTCCGCACACTGAGACGATAAAGGCGCCTGATGGCGCCTTTATATTTTGTGCCGGTTATGCCCCGACCTGTACCGACAGCATACTGATCGATGCCATCTGCATCCCTTCGCCTGCTATCTCCAGCGGCTCCTGACCATCCCAGGTGCCCAGGGCATAGAGCAGCGGCAGGAAATGCTCTGGTGTCGGGTTAGCCAGCGCCCCGCCCGGGTGCTCCAGGTAACGGGCCAGCGGGTGCTGCTCATCCGGGCACTGCCAGGCCAGATTCGCTTTCACGTAGTCGTTAAACGCCTCTGCCCAGGGATAAGGCTCGCCCTCACCATGCCAGCGGGCGGCACGCAGGTTATGCACCACGTTGCCGCTGGCGATGATCAGTACCCCCTCATCCCGCAGTTGCGCCAGTTTGCGCCCCATGGCCAGGTGCCACTCCGGCGGTTTGGTGGAATCAATGCTCAGCTGCACCATCGGGATATCCGCCTGCGGATACATTTTAATAATGACCCCCCAGGAGCCGTGGTCAAACCCCCAGGACTCCTGCTCGCGAATGACCGGTACAGGGGCCAGCAGCTCCGCGGCCCGCCGGGCCAGTTCAGGTGATCCGGGGGCCGGGTACTGAATATCAAACAGGGCCTGGGGAAAACCGCCAAAATCATGGATGGTCGGCGGGGTTTCCATGGCGGTCACCGCGGTTCCCCGGGTATACCAGTGGGCCGAGATGGCAAGGATCGCACGCGGGCGCGGCAGTGACGCACCCAGATGCTGCCAGAGCCGGGTAAACGGGTTATCTTCCAGTACGTTCATTGGACTACCGTGGCCGAGAAATAGTGCGGGCATGCGTGCGGTCATATGCTTTTCCTTAACCAAAATGATATGGTTGATTTACATCAGAGTACGCGGTTTTCTGTTCAGATAAACCCGGATAACCATGATGATCATTGTCAGAAAATTTGAACACAGTACGCCATACTGTAAGCCCTGAACGTTACCCGGAGCCGGTAACAGAACACAGACAATACGCAAGGAGGGAGTATGTCGCTGCCGCTAATTCTGACCCTGCTGGCAGGGAGCACCACCTTTATCGGTGCGCTTCTGGTGATCATAGGCCAGAAACCCTCAAACCGGGTGCTGGCATTTTCCATCGGCTTTGCCGCCGGTATTATGCTGCTGATTTCCCTGATGGAGATGCTGCCCGCCGCCCTGGATACCGCCGGTATGAAACCGGTGCTGGGCTACGGTATGTTTCTGGCCGGTCTGCTGGGGTATTTCGCCCTCGACCGCTGTCTGCCCCATACCCATCCGCAGGATTTAACCTGCGGCAAACTGCAGCCGCGTAATCTGCGGCGCACCGCGCTGCTGCTGACTCTCGGCATCAGCCTGCATAATTTCCCGGAAGGGATCGCCACCTTTGTGACCGCCAGCAGTGATCTTGAACTGGGCACGGGGATTGCCCTGGCCGTCGCCCTGCACAATATTCCCGAAGGGCTGGCGGTGGCCGGGCCGGTGTATGCCGCCAGCGGCTCGCGCACCAGGGCCGTCTGCTGGGCGGGGTTGTCCGGCCTGGCGGAGATAGCCGGAGGGGTACTGGCGTGGCTGATTCTGGGCAGCGTTATCTCCCCGGTGATGATGGCGGCCATTATGGCGGCAGTGGCCGGGATAATGGTTGCCCTGTCGGTTGATGAGCTGATGCCAATGGCAAGAGAGATAGATCCGCACAATAACCCAAGCCACGGGGTGCTGTGCGGCATGGCGGTGATGGGGCTGAGCCTGTCGCTTCTGCAAAGCAGCGGGCTGGGCTAAATAACACAGACAAAAAAAACGGGCCCGCGTGTGGCCCGTTTTTTTATCTGTTTTCAGCGCAAGGCGCGCTGTCAGCTGGCTTTACGTTCGTGGGCCAGGCGGTATTCGCGCAAATCTTCAATGGTGACCACGGCCATATTGTGCTGGCGGGCAAACTCAATGCACTGCGGTGCACGGGCCATGGTGCCGTCGTCGTTGGTCAGCTCACACAGCACACCGGCAGGGCGGAAGCCCGCCAGGGTAACCAGATCAATGGTCGCTTCCGTGTGGCCGCCGCGGGTCAGCACGCCGCCAGGCTGGGCGCGCAGCGGGAACACGTGCCCCGGGCGGTGCAGATCAGCCGGAGTGGCGTTATCCGCAATGGCCGCGCGTACCGTGGTCAGGCGGTCTGCCGCCGATACCCCGGTTGTGACCCCGTGGGCCGCTTCAATGGTCACAGTAAAACCGGTGCCAAAGGCGCTGGTGTTGTTTTCAACCATCATCGGCAGATCCAGCTGCTTACGGCGTTCTTCCGTAATGCACAGGCAGACAATGCCGCTACCGTGGCGAATGGTCAGTGCCATTTGCTCCACAGTCATGTTCTCTGCGGGGAAAATCATATCCCCTTCGTTTTCACGATTTTCGTCGTCCAGCACCATAGCGCCGCGGCCTTCGCGCAGAGCTTTTAATGCGTTTTCAACGCGTTCGAAAGGCGTACCGTAAGCGGAAAGTAGCGTCTGATTCATGGTAAAAAAACCTCATTAATATTATGGATTACCAGAACCAGGGCAGTCTTAGGAGTGCCGTAAAACGGCTAAATCATAACGTGAGTGGGCCTTAACCCAACAGAGTTACTCTCTCCCATCCGGACTATGACCGTCGGCCCCGGAATTACACCGGATCTGCTGACCTCCGGACATCACTCCGGAGCGCTCGCGGGCTTTCAGCGCCATGGCTGATTTACCGCCGGTGGGGAGTTTCACCCCGCCCTGAGAATAAACAGGACAACTATAACCTTATTGATTAGTGTCGGCAACGACATCGTTCACGATTTCCGGTTTGCCGCCGGCAGCGCAGGCATTACAATGGCGCCAGTCCTTTACCGCACAGAGAACCCCATATGATTGACCCGAAGAAAATTGAAAGCATCGCCCGCCAGGTACACGAGTCCATGCCCAAAGGGATCCGCGAATTCGGTGAGGATGTTGAGAAAAAAATCCGCCAGATTTTACAGTCCCAGTTATCACGCCTGGATCTGGTAAGCCGCGAAGAGTTTGATGTTCAGACCCAGGTGCTGCTGCGCACCCGGGAAAAGCTGGCCGTGCTGGAGCAGCGTATTGCCGCTCTGGAAGAGCGCCAGAACCCGGGGACGGAGAACCCGTCTATCGAAGCCCAGGACTGACAAAAACATAGCGGGCCTGCTCTGCGGCCCGCTACGGGTTAGCGTCGGGAAATTAATGCCCGGCTTCCAGGGCTACGGATTTCACCGTGGCTTCCTTTCTGCAGTAAAGCGCATAGCGCTTGCAAAACCACTGGCGGTGCGCCTCATCCATATTGCCGGTTACCGCGTTAATATCCACCCTGCGCCCCTGGTTGTGCATCCGGGCAAAGGTACGGGCAAGAAAATCAAAATTCTCTAACGAATACAGTGCATTATTGTTCACGGGCCTACTCCTTCAGCGTATCGATTCCTGACTGTCCATTGGTTTTTTTTACTACCTATAGTAATGACAGATTTTTGCACCGCACCCTGAACATAAAATGCACAATTTCCGCAAGGCTATTGCGCGAAATCATAAAAAGTACGAGTTACACACCGGGAAAAAAAATCCCCCGGCCAGCGCGCGTCTGGCAGGGGGATGGTAACAGTCTTAAGAAAAGATCAGCGGCCGGTTGCCGGCTTACTGATTATCCGATGATTTCTGGATACGGCGGATAATATTGGTTGTCGAGCAGCCGTCTTCGAAGTTGAGCACCATCACGTCACCGCCATTGGCCCACACTTCCTGACTACCGGCGATCTCTTCCGGTTTATAGTCGCCCCCTTTCACCAGCAGATCCGGCAGAATTTCGCCGATCAGCCGCTGGGGGGTGTCCTCATCAAACTGCACAACCCAGTCCACAGACTCCAGCGCTGCCAGCACGATCATCCGCTGGTCCTGCGGGTTCACCGGGCGGGTAGCGCCCTTCAGCCGCCGGGTTGAGGCATCGCTGTTGACCGCCACAATCAGACGATCGCCAAGGCGCCGGGCATTAGCCAGATACGAAACGTGGCCCGCGTGGAGAATATCGAACACGCCATTGGTCATCACCACCTTTTCGCCCCGTTTGCGGGCCGCCGCCACGGCAGTTTTCAGCTCGTCTTCGCTCATGACACCAAAGCCGGTATCTGCCCGGCCGCGCACGGCGTTTTCCAGCTCTACCGGGGTCACCACCGAGGTTCCCAGTTTACCCACCACCACACCGGCTGCCGCATTGGCAAAGAAGCAGGCTTCTTCGAGGCTGTTTCCCGCCGCAAGCGTGGCCGCCAGCACCCCGATAACCGTATCACCGGCACCGGTGACGTCATACACTTCCTGCGCCTGTGTTGGCAGGTGCAGCGGCGCTTTGCCCGGCTGCAGCAGGGTCATCCCCTGCTCTGAACGGGTCACCAGCAGCGCAGACAGTTCAAAATCCGCCACCAGCTGCATGCCGCGCTCCACCAGTTGCGCTTCGGTTTTACACTTGCCGACAACCGCCTCAAACTCCGAGAGGTTTGGCGTCAGCAGGGTGGCCCCCCGGTAGCGCTCAAAATCCGTTCCCTTCGGGTCGATAAGTACCGGGACACCGGCATTGCGCGCCAGGGCAATCATCTGCTGCACGGTCGCCAGCGCCCCTTTGGCGTAGTCCGACAACACCAGCGCCCCGACACCGGGCAGCGCCTGGCTGATACGCTCATGCAGCGGCTGCGGATCCACCCCGTCAAACCCTTCTTCAAAATCCAGGCGGATCAGCTGCTGGTTGCGGGACAGGACCCGCAGCTTGGTAATGGTCGGATGGGTGGGCAGCGAAACGAAATCACATTTCACATTCACCCCGGTCAGTGCGCTGCTCAGGGCACGGGCCGCATCATCAATACCGGTCAGCCCCACCAGGCGCGAGGTGGCCCCCAGAGAGGCAATATTCATGGCGACGTTCGCCGCGCCGCCGGGGCGTTCTTCGATATTTTCCACCTTCACGACCGGCACCGGGGCTTCCGGGGAGATGCGGCTGGTCGGGCCGTACCAGTAGCGGTCAAGCATCACATCACCAACCACCATGACGCCAGCGCGGCTGTACTCGGGCAGCGTTACTTTCATTCCTGACTCTCCAGAGAGAAACTAAAAAATTTGCCGGATAATAGCATAAAATGCCGTTATCGCGCGTCGCGCCTGGCCGCTCACTGCGGGGCCAGCCAGGCCTGCCAGCTGCGCCTGACCTGCTCGCGCTCTTCAGCGAACGCCTCCGGCGCCACATGGCCGGGCAGCTCCTGGAGCGCCAGATGGTGCAGCGCATCACGCAGGGTCACGTAGGCATGGGTCAGGGCCCGGGCCTCGTCATCCCCCATGATATTGTTCCGGGCCAGCAGCTCCAGAATGCGCACATTATCAGACCAGCGCGTGAGCGCCGGCGACTGATGGGCATAGCGCAGCACCAGATACTGGGTAATAAACTCAATATCGGTGATCCCGCCTTCATCGGCTTTAATATCAAAGCGATCTTTGTGCTTATTGCCGAGGTGGGCGCGCATTTTCTCGCGCATTTCGCGCACCTCGGTTTGCAGTTTTTCCCCCTCCACCGGCAGGCAGAGGATATGCTGGCGGATGGCATCAAACCGCTGGCGTGTGCCCGGATCGCCATACACCACCCGGGCGCGTACCAGGGCCTGGTGCTCCCAGGTCCAGGCCTCGTTTTGCTGGTAATCGGCAAAGGCATCGATCGTGGTGACCAGCATCCCGGCGGCCCCGGAGGGGCGTAACCGGGCGTCCACCTCATACAAAATGCCGGAGGCGGTCCGGGTACTGAACAGGTGCATAATGCGCTGGGCCAGCCGCAGATAGAACTGGCGGCCGTCTATTTCGCGCGGGCCGTCTGTCATGACCTCTGCCGGGCAGTCGTGCAGAAACACCAGATCAAGATCCGAGCTGTAGCCCAGCTCCCAGCCCCCCAGCTTGCCGTAACCCACAACCGCAAAGCCGCGCCCTTCCCGGTCATGCAGGTGGGCAGGCTGGCCGTAGCGGGCCACCATATGGCCCCAGGCCTGATGCACCACCGCATCGATCATCGCCTCCGCAAGCCAGGTCAGGTGATCGCTGACCTTCATCACCGGTAGCGTGGCGGCAATATCCGCCGCAGCAATGCGCAGCAGTTGCGCCTGTTTAAACTGGCGCAGCGCTTCAAGCTGCTCTTCTTCATCGTCGTCCGGCACCCGCAGCAGGTACTGGCGCAGCTCATCCCGGTAGGCATCGGTGGCGGTGGGCTGATACAGGGTGGCCGGATCCAGTAGCTCATCCAGCAGCAGCGGGTAGCGCGCCAGCTGCCCGGCCACCATCGGTGAGGCGGCACACAGCCGGATCAGGTGTTTGAGCGCGCCGGGAAACTCCACCAGCAGCTCCAGATAGGTCGTGCGGGAGACGATCCCCACCAGCAAGACCACCAGACGCCCGAGGATCACCTGCGCATCCTCCCGCTGGCATATCTCACTGAGCAGGCGCGGCATCAGTTGATCCAGAACCTGGCGCCCCCGGGGGCCGATGGTGCGCTTTTCCACGTCACGGCGAAAATCGGCCAGGGTATCCAGCAGCCGCTGGCGATCCGGCGGTGAGAAGTGGCTCAGTACCGCCGCAGAGTCGCCCTCTTCAAAGGTATCCGTCCACAGTTCGCGCCAGCCTTCGTCGCTGTTTTCGGCGCTGCTGTCCTGCTCATCATCGCCGATCAGCTCATCAAAAATACGCCGTACCGCCTGCATATGCTGCGCCAGGGTGGCCTGCAGCGCAGGCCATGCTTCCTCCCCCATCGCCCAGGCCAGGCGGGCCTGGTTGAGTGCGTCATCAGGTAAGGTCTGGGTCTGTTCATCACCAATGCTCTGAAGCAGGTTCTCCAGGCGGCGCAGGTAGCACCAGGCGGCGCGCAGCCGGGTAATGTCGTCCGGGGCAAGCAGATGCAGGCTGGCGAGCGTTTCCAGGGTCTCCAGCCAGCCCCGGGTCTGTAGCTGTGGCTCCCGGCCGCCGCGGATCAGCTGGAATACCTGGACGATAAACTCCGCCTCGCGGATCCCCCCGGCCCCCAGCTTGATATTATTGGTCAGCCCCCGGCGGCGCACTTCCCGGGCAATCATCCCCTTCATGTTGCGCAGGGACTGGATCACGCTGAAATCAATATAGCGGCGGAACACAAAGGGCCGCAGCATACTGTGCAGCTCCTGGCACCAGGGGTCGTTGTTATCCCCCATGATGCGCGCTTTCACCATGGCGTAGCGCTCCCAGTCACGCCCCTGGTCCTGGTAGTAATCTTCCAGTGCGGCGTAGCTCATTACCAGCGGGCCGCCATCACCGAATGGCCGCAGGCGCATATCTACCCGGTAGACAAAACCGTCCCGGGTGGGCTGATCCAGCACTTTGATTAACCGCTGACCCAGGCGGGTAAAAAACTGCGCGTTATCCAGCTCCCGGCGACCGCCCCGGGTGGTGCCGTTTTCCGGCCAGGTGAAGATAAGATCGATATCCGAAGAGAAGTTAAGCTCCCCGCCCCCCAGCTTGCCCATACCGAGGATCATCAGCGGTTGCGCGACCCCCTGTGCGTTGCAGGGGGTGCCCCATTCACGGCAGCAGGCGCTGTACAGCCAGTCCCGGGCGCGGACAATCAGGATTTCCGCCAGCACGCTCAGCTGTTGCAGGGTTTCGGTCAGGGGCAGCAGATCCAGGGTCTGGGCCCAGGCGATGCGCACCATCACCCGCCGCCGGAACTGGCGCAGTACCTGCATCAGCCCGGCTTCATCGGTGACCGGTGCCAGTTCCTGGTCCAGCCACTGCCCGTAGTGCTGCCACTCCTGCGCCTGTGGGGGTTGTGCCAGCAGCGCCTGCCAGCCCGCCGGATCTGCCGGTACGCTGTCTGCCACAAAGTCGCTGAACGCCAGCACCGCGCGGGCGTCGTCACTCAGGGCGGTGGAGGCCTCTTCCGGCAGGCGGGAGATGGCCACCTGCTCCTGTTGTTGTAAAAGCGCAGAGCGTGACAGCATTGGATCGTTTCCCTCGGTTAGCGCCCGGTGCCCGGGCATGATTATCTGCCGCTGTGCAGCCAGAACGGCGCCAGGGCAAGGGCTTCCACCCGCCAGTGTTCGGTTTCATCATACTGGCCCTGCGCGATGGCCTGGCGCAGGTGTTCCCAGGTCTCCAGCCAGGGGCGGGTTTGCTGCTCATCATAGTGCCCGGCCAGCACCCGGATGGCATCCAGCTCCCGGGCCAGGCGCACCTGTTGCTGCTGGTAGTGGATATCATCCGCCGGGTGTAAAAAGGGCTGGCGCAGCTCTGCAGCATGGCGTGACAGCTGAATATCAGAGAAGCGTTTAAAAGAGCCGCTGAGCTTCTGGCGCGCTTTATCATCCACAAAGGCCAGCCAGCCGCGCTCAACCAGCCATTCGGTGATAGCCAGCCGGGTGCTGCCAAACAGCGGGCTCCAGACCAGCTCCGGTGCGGCGTCTTCCGCCTGGAGTGCCGCCTCGCACTGCATAAGCTGATCACGTAAGTGAGCACTTGCCTTACGCGGGATAATACCGCCAAACAGCGCCAGCACATGGCGCACCATGGCGACCGCGGCCAGCACCTGCCCTCTGGCCTGCCCGTTGCCCCGCACCCACAGCTCTTCGTGGTATTGCCAGTGGCTCAGGGCCAGCTCCAGTGCGCCGTCCAGCCCCTGCTCTACGGTGGATTTTGCCGGCATCTGCAGTATGCCTGGTGCCTTCAGCGGGCGCGCTTCATTGCCCCGGGCCAGGTGGTAGCCCCGGGCGGCTTTGCTCAGGCTTCCCTGGCGCAGCCCCGGTAACGTGATCAGTTGCCGGGCCAGGGCCAGCAGATCCCGGGTATTGCCCTCAAGGATTTCCAGCTCCAGCTCGCTGATGGGTTCATGCAGTTCACCGGCGCTGACCTCGCCCAGATCAAGGGCAATCTCTATGCGGCTCTCACCCTGAGTAACCACCCACTTCTCGCGGGAGAAGTTAGTGCTGAACAGCGGCGCGACACTGGCCGCCAGCGTGTCGGGATCCAGCCCGGCAGGCCACATGTCGGCCGGGAAACGCGCCAGGTCCAGCACCGATGTATCAAGCGCAATATTATATTCCGGGCGCTGGTGCAGGCCGCCTACCGTGTGGCCGGCGGTTTTCATGGTCATTTCATACTGGTCGTTATCGCCGCGTACCCGCAGGCCCATATCGTGACGGCGCAGTAAAAAGTCGCCGGTTTCGTAGTAGATATTCACCAGTTGACGGGGAGCACTGTGGCGGGATTCCAGCCCGTTTAACCGGGTGCGCAGTGCGTCCAGCGCGCTGCTGGCAACGATAAATTTTAATTCGATTTCTTGTGACATAGGCCGTTTACTTAACGCCGGACATCGGGAATGCATATTGCGGCGAACTTAATTGAAGAATGCTGGTCAGTTAATAATATTTTGCGCCAAATTGCTATGCCGGAGGCATACGGCGCTGTGGAAAAAGCAACGCGGTGTGCATCATCAGTCACGCAATGCAATCTTCTGGATGATTCTCATTCAGAATTAGATTTTGCACCGCCACACTGATGCCACTACTATCGTTTCACTTTTGGACAATATCGACGATCTGATGCCTAAATTACCCCTTATTTGCCTGACTTTATTAACGCTCGGCGTATCCGTTACGGCCCATAGCGAAGAAAAACGATACGTAACCGACGAGCTGAATACCTGGGTACGTAGTGGCCCGGGCGACAATTATCGTCTCGTTGGCACGGTAAACGCCGGTGAAGAAGTCACGCTGTTACAGAGCAATCCGGACACCAAATACGCCCAGGTACGCGATGCCAATGGCCGTACCTCATGGATTCCGTCGTCCCAGTTAACCAATCAGCCGAGTTTTAAAGTCCGGGTGCCTGAGCTGGAAAACCAGGTCAAAACCCTGAGCGATAAGCTGAATAATATCGATACCACCTGGAACCAGCGCACGGCAGACATGCAGAAGAAAGTGGCCGCCAGCGACAGCATCATCAACAGCCTGAAAGCCGAAAACCAGCAGCTGAAAAACCAGCTGATTGTGGCCCAGAAAAAGGTCAGCGCGGCGAATGTTCAGCTGGACGATAAACAGCGCGCCATTATTATGCAGTGGTTTATGTATGGCGGTGGCGTGGCCGGTATCGGCTTACTGCTGGGCCTGCTGCTGCCGCATATGATCCCCAGCCGCAAACGCAACAACCGCTGGATGAACTAGCCCCCCTTATCGCCCGCAACAACCGGCGCGCCCGCAGCCCGCCGGTTTTTTGTTTTTAGCGCACATCACGTATGATGGCGCGATAAAAGGGCGATTGGGTGAGAGGTGAAGGTGAAGCGTTATCTGGTAGGCGGTGCAGTACGCGACGGATTACTTGGCCTGGCGGTCAAAGATAAAGACTGGGTGGTGACCGGTGCCACCCCGCAGCAGATGCTGGACGCGGGTTACCAGCAGGTGGGCCGGGATTTCCCGGTCTTTTTGCACCCGCAGAGCCACGAGGAGTATGCCCTCGCCCGTACCGAGCGCAAATCCGGCCAGGGCTATACCGGCTTTACCTGCTATGCGGCGCCAGACGTTACCCTGGACGAAGATTTACTGCGCCGGGATCTGACCATCAACGCCCTGGCCATGGACGATGACGGGAATATTATCGATCCCTACGGCGGACAGCACGATCTGGCACAGCGCTGGCTGCGCCATGTTTCTGCCGCCTTCAGTGAAGATCCGCTGCGCGTACTGCGCATTGCCCGCTTTGCGGCCCGTTTCGCCCCCCTGGGTTTTCGTATCGCCCCCCCCACGTTTGAACTGATGTGCCAGATGGTCAGCAGCGGCGAATTGTCACAGCTGACACCTGAACGGGTGTGGAAAGAGACCGAAAAAGCCCTGCACAGCGACAGCCCGCAGGTCTATTTCCAGGTGCTGCGCGACTGCGGCGCCCTGCGGGTTCTGTTCCCGGAGATAGACGCCCTGTTTGGTGTACCGGCCCCGGAAAAATGGCACCCGGAGATAGACACCGGGGTCCACACCCTGATGACACTCGCCATGGCGGCCAGGCTCACCCCGGAAATTGATGTGCGTTTCGCCGCCCTGTGCCATGACCTCGGCAAAGGGCTCACCCCGCAGCATCTGTGGCCCCATCACCGGGGTCATGGCCTGGCGGGGGTGCCCCTGGTCCGGGAATTGTGCCAGCGCCTGCGGGTGCCCAATGACTTGCGCGATCTGGCCATGCTGATGGCGGAATATCACGATCTTATCCACACCTTCCCGATACTGCGCCCGGAGACCATCGTCCGGCTGTTTAATGCCCTGGATGCCTGGCGCAAGCCCAGGCGTATAGAGCAACTGGCCCTGACCAGCGAGGCAGACGCCCGGGGGCGTACCGGGTTTGAAGAGTGCGACTACAGCCAGGGGCGGTTACTGCGTGAAGCGTGGCAGGCCGCCTGCCAGGTGAATGCCCGGGATGTGATTGCCGAAGGATACCAGGGCCCGCAGATTAAAGAGGCGCTGACCCAAAAACGCATTGCCGCGGTGGCCCGCTGGAAGGAAGGACGCTGCCCTCAGCCACAGGACTGAGGGCAACACATCACATAAAAATGGCGTACACCACTGCCGCGACAATAAAGCGGTAGATGGCAAACGGTACAAACGAAATACGCTTGATAACCGTCAGGAAGGTTTTAATCGCGATCATCGCCACAACAAACGCCGCCACAAACCCGACGGCAAACATGGGCAGATCGTGGAGACTCAGGAAGTGCCAGCTTTTGTAGAGATCCAGCACTGTCGCCCCCATCATCATCGGGACGGCCAGCAGGAACGAAAACTCCGATGCCGCATAGCGGCTGACGCCGATAAGCATCCCGCCGCTGATGGTGGCCCCGGAACGGGAAAATCCCGGCCACAGGGCCAGGCACTGGAAGCAGCCGATTACAAACGCCTGACGATAAGTCATATCGTCGATCCCCACGGCCCGGGGCTGTCCGGGCTTCAGCCACTCTGCCGCCAGCAGCAGCAGGCCACCAACCACCAGGGCATACATCACGTTAACCGGGTTAAACAGGCTTTTAATGGTGTCGTGGAATACCAGGCCCAGCACCACAGCCGGGACCATCCCCAGCAGGATATGGATAAGGGACAAGCGGCCTGTGCGCTCCGGGTTATGTTTATCCCCCTCATAGGGGACCGGCTTGCCGAAGTTAATCCCGATAAGCGAGAACAGACGCCGCCAGAACATCACTACTACCGCCAGGATAGATCCCAGCTGAATGACTACCTCAAAGGTTTCTGCCGTATCACCGGTAAACCCCAGTAAATTGCCGACAATAATCATATGGCCAGTAGACGAGACCGGTAAAAATTCTGTCAATCCTTCGACAATCCCCAATATCAGCGCTGATATCAGTGAGTGTGCTTCTACCATTCTTAACCCCTATACCCTGAAATGAACAAACAGGCGCCAGACTGGCGCCAGAAAGAGCCGCTCCCGCCCTCATAGTGCGGGAGTGGTAATAACGTAACCGCATTAGCTTAACGGAAAATGAGGACTGTGTTATGCGCGGCTGCCGCGCTCAATAATCACCCCGACATTTGCCGCCCGGGCCACCGCGCCGGGTTTACTGACCTTGATTCGCACCCAGGGGGATGAGAATTTGCTCATCAGCAAACTGGCCAGCTCTTCCGCCACCCGCTCTACCAGCGCAAAGCGCTGGCCTTCCACGTGGGTAAGCACCGCCGCGCTGATATCCGCATAACTCAGGCAATCCGCCACGTCGTCACTGGCCGCGGCGCGCCGGTTATCCCACGCCAGTTCGATATCGAAAACCAGTTTCTGTTCAATGGTTTGCTCCCAGTCATACACCCCGATTGTCGTGATTGCCGAAAGTTGCTCTATAAATACAATATCCATCGTTCAGATCCGCTTTTTGATGATGCCGGATACCACTTCCGGCGAAATGTGCGTATTATCCACAGATGCAGAGAATAAAACGACATTTTCACAACGGAACAGCGTTATGAGTGTAATCGCGCCTGTAATGATCATTCTCGCGTATCTTTGCGGCTCTGTCTCCAGTGCTATTCTGATTTGCCGTCTGGCGGGCTTGCCTGATCCGCGCGACTGTGGTTCCGGTAATCCCGGGGCAACAAACGTGTTACGCATTGGCGGCAAAAAAGCCGCTGCGGCGGTGCTGGTTTTTGATATTTTAAAAGGCATGCTGCCGGTCTGGGCAGCCTGGGCGCTGGGGTTAACGCCGTTCTGGCTTGGCCTGGTAGGGATTGCCGCCTGTCTGGGCCATATCTGGCCGGTCTTTTTTAAATTTCATGGCGGCAAAGGGGTCGCGACAGCGTTTGGCGCCATTGCGCCCATCGGCCTTGATCTTACCGGGGTGATGGCGGGCACCTGGCTGCTCAGTGTTCTGCTCAGCGGCTACTCCTCCCTCGGGGCGATTATCAGCGCGCTGGTAGCGCCTTTTTATGTCTGGTGGTTTAAGCCCCAGTTTACCTTCCCGGTTGCGATGCTCTCCTGCCTGATACTGATTCGCCATAACGATAATATCCAGCGCCTGTGGCGCGGCCAGGAGACCAAAATCTGGCGCCGCAAGCCCCGTTCAGACGCAAGCTCCGGCGGCGAAACGCGCAAATAAAAAAGCCCGCATAACTCTGTGCGGGCTGTGTGGTTACTGTGCGGCGGCGGGCAGCTCGGCCAGCGGCCAGCGCGGGCGAACGCTTATCTCCAGCCCGGTCACGCCACCGGCTTTCAGGCGCACCATACCGGCGTAGGCGATCATCGCGCCATTATCGGTGCAGAATTCCGGGCGGGCGTAGAACACTTCCCCACCGCGTTTATGCATCATCTGTGCAAGCCGGGCACGCAGGGTGCGGTTCGCACTCACGCCACCGGCCATCACCAGCCGTTTAAAGCCGGTCTGATCCAGCGCACGGCGACACTTGATCATCAGGGTATCTACCACCGCATCTTCAAAGGCCCGGGCAATGTCTGCCCGGGTCTTATCATCGGTGCCGTTATCGCGAATGGTGTTCGCGGCAAAAGTCTTCAGGCCAGAGAAGCTGAAATCCAGCCCCGGGCGGTCTGTCATCGGGCGCGGGAAGGTAAAGCGACCCGGGGTGCCCTCTGCGGCCATTTTCGACAGTAACGGACCGCCGGGGTAATCCAGACCCAGCAGTTTTGCGGTTTTGTCGAAGGCTTCACCGGCAGCATCATCAATGGACTCACCCAGCAGCTGGTATTCACCGATCCCGGTCACGCTGATAAGCTGGGTATGACCACCAGAGACCAGCAGAGCAACAAACGGGTATGCCGGTGGGTTATCTTCCAGCATCGGAGCCAGCAGGTGCCCTTCCATATGGTGTACCGGAATGGCGGGAACATCCCAGGCGAACGCCAGCGCCCGGCCCACGGTGGCACCAACCAGTAGCGCCCCGACCAGCCCCGGGCCTGCCGTATAGGCAACGGCGTCAATATCGGCAGGTGTCAGGCCGGACTCTTTCAGTGCCGCCTGAATCAGAGGCACAGCTTTGCGGACATGGTCGCGGGAGGCCAGCTCCGGCACCACGCCGCCGTAGTCGGCATGTAATTTTATCTGGCTGTAGAGCTGGTTAGCCAGTAAACCCTGTTGATCATCATAGATGGCGATGCCGGTTTCATCGCAGGATGTTTCAATACCCAGTACACGCATAGCTGTCTTCTACCTCTTTAACCTGCCGCGCAGTGTATGCTCTGACCGCGCCGTTGTAAAACTTTGCTCACGATCCGCACAGGCTTAGTGTATACTCGCGGGCCTGGCGCGGAGCAGAGCAAAAAACGGTGTTCTGTTCCGGCGGTGCTTTACAAAGCAGCAGTAGTTGCAGTAAAATTCCGCACCATTTTGAAATAACGCTGACGTTGCAGTCAGCGACAAACCGAATTTAAAGGTGAGAGGCACATGCCGGTAATTAAAGTACGTGAAAACGAGCCGTTCGACGTTGCACTGCGTCGCTTCAAACGTTCCTGCGAAAAAGCGGGTGTTCTGGCTGAAGTTCGTCGTCGTGAATTCTATGAAAAACCGACTACCGAACGTAAACGCGCCAAGGCTTCTGCAGTGAAACGTCACGCGAAGAAACTGGCTCGTGAAAACGCACGCCGTACTCGTCTGTACTAATTAAAAAGAGAGGGGCGTCCCTCTCTTTTCAGACTGAGTTGTAGTTGTCAGGGCCGTGCTTCCGAAAGGAATGCGCGGCTTGTTTTCGTTTATACCCTTATCATTTTACTCCACTGCACCGTGGCGCCCGGGCCTGGCAAACACACCAGCTTACCGGATAAACGCTATTGCGCTTGCGTTGTAACATGCTGAGATATAAGCAACTGGGGGCTTATGGCTGGACGAATCCCACGCGTCTTTATTAATGATCTGCTGGCCCGCACCGACATCATTGATTTGATAGATGCCCGTGTGAAGCTCAAAAAGCAGGGTAAAAACTACCACGCGTGCTGTCCGTTCCATAACGAGAAAACCCCGTCTTTCACCGTCAACGGTGAAAAGCAGTTTTACCACTGTTTCGGGTGTGGTGCCCACGGCAATGCCATCGACTTCCTGATGAATTTCGACAAGCTCGAATTTGTTGAGACCGTTGAAGAGCTGGCCGCCATGCACAACCTGGAGATCCCCTATGAGGCGGGTAACGGCCTCAGCCAGATAGAGCGCCACCAGCGCCAGAATCTGTACCAACTGATGGATGGCCTGAACGGGTTCTATCAGCAGGCTCTTGGCCAGCCTTCTGCGCAACCGGCCAGGGCGTATCTGGAAAAACGCGGGCTCAGCCCGGAGATAGTGGAGCGTTTTGCGATTGGTTTTGCCCCGCCCGGCTGGGATAATGCCTTAAAACGCTTTGGCAACAATAATGACCACCGCCAGCTGTTGCTTGATGCCGGGATGCTGGTACGCAATGACAACGGGCGGGTATACGATCGCTTCCGCGAGCGGGTTATGTTCCCGATCCGGGACAAACGCGGGCGGGTGATTGGCTTCGGGGGCCGGGTGCTGGGGAACGATACCCCTAAATACCTGAACTCCCCGGAAACCGATATTTTCCATAAAGGCCGCCAGCTGTACGGCCTGTATGAAGCCCAGCAACATACCCCGGAGCCCACCCGGTTACTGGTGGTTGAGGGGTATATGGATGTGGTGGCCCTGGCCCAGTATGACATTAACTATGCGGTGGCTTCCCTGGGCACGTCTACCACGGCAGACCATATCCAGCTGCTGTTTCGCGTGACCAGTAATGTGATTTGCTGTTACGACGGGGACCGGGCCGGGCGCGATGCGGCCTGGCGGGCGCTGGAAACCGCGCTACCCTATATGAGCGACGGGCGTCAGTTGCGGTTTATGTTTTTGCCGGAAGGCGAAGATCCGGACACCCTGGTGCGTAAAGAGGGAAAAGCGGCGTTTGAAGCCCGGATGGATGAAGCGCTGCCGTTATCCACTTTTTTGTTTAACAGCCTGTTGCCCCAGGTGGATTTAACCACGCCGGACGGCAGCACGCAGCTGGCGGCGCTGGCGCTGCCGCTTATCAGCCAGGTACCGGGTGAAGCCCTGCGTATTCAGTTACGCCAGATCCTGGGTAACAAGCTGGGCATTTTTGACGATGTGCATCTTGATCGTTTAATGCCAAAGCAGGCAGAAAATAATACGGCCCGGCCAGCGCCACAGCTAAAACGCACAACCATGCGTATACTTATAGGGTTACTGGTACAGAACCCCGATCTGGCGCCACTGGTCCCCCCGTTAACCGGGCTGACCCAGTCAAAAATGCCGGGTCTGGCGTTGTTTAGCGAACTGGTGGCGGCGTGTCTGGCACAGCCGGGGCTGACCACCGGGCAGCTTCTGGAACAATATCGCGGTACAGATTACGCCGCAACCCTTGAAAAACTGGCTGTGTGGGACGATATAGCAGATAAGGACATCGCCGAAAAGACATTTACCGACGCACTCGATCATCTGTTCGATTCCGCGCTGGAGCTTCGGCTGACAGAATTAATTGCCCGTTCGAGGACCCAGGGTCTCTCGGCGGCAGAACGCGAAGAAGTGCGTGTGATAACACAGGCATTAGCGAAAAAATAGAATACCAGCGGCTTAACTGCCGAATATAACTCGGGGGATCCCGAAAGCCGCACTGAGGCGCCGCGGCAAGAATATAAAAAAGCCCTCGTTAACCCCTGGAGATGCCAGGTCGTTATCTGCGGTATTGCGTATGTGTCCCCGGGGCTAAAAGCCACCCGAAGCAGGAACATCAACCGCAGCAGCGCAACGGCCAGTAAACCGGGGGAGATATTGTTGGCGGCAACGCCTTCCAACACCAACCCAAATGACTTAAGTGTGGATACCGTCTTATGGAGCAAAACCCGCAGTCACAGCTGAAACTTCTTGTCACCCGTGGTAAGGAGCAAGGCTATCTGACCTATGCCGAGGTCAATGACCATCTGCCGGAAGATATCGTCGACTCCGATCAGATCGAAGACATCATCCAAATGATCAACGACATGGGCATCCAGGTGGTAGAAGAAGCACCTGATGCCGATGACCTGATGTTGGGCGAAAACACCACCGATACCGATGAAGACGCAGCAGAAGCGGCGGCTCAGGTGTTATCCAGCGTTGAATCTGAAATTGGCCGTACCACCGACCCGGTGCGCATGTATATGCGTGAGATGGGGACCGTTGAACTGTTAACCCGTGAAGGGGAAATCGATATCGCCAAGCGTATCGAGGACGGTATCAACCAGGTTCAGTGCTCCGTTGCCGAATACCCGGAAGCGATTACCTACCTGCTGGAACAGTACGATCGTGTTGAAGCCGAAGAGACACGACTGTCTGATCTGATTACTGGTTTTGTCGATCCGAACGCGGAAGAAGACATGGCGCCCACCGCGACCCATGTTGGCTCTGAGTTGTCCCAGGAAGATATGGACGATGACGAGGATGAAGACGACGACAGCGACGACGACAGCTCCGATGATGACAACAGCATCGATCCGGAACTGGCCCGTGAAAAATTTGCCGAACTGCGCGCCCAGTATGAAGTCACCCGCGACACGATCAAAGCCAAAGGCCGCAGCCACGCTACCGCTCAGGAAGAGATCCTCAAACTGTCTGAAGTGTTCAAACAGTTCCGTCTGGTGCCGAAACAGTTCGACTATCTGGTCAACAGCATGCGTTCAATGATGGATCGCGTTCGTACTCAGGAACGTATCATCATGAAGCTGTGTGTTGAACAGTGCAAAATGCCGAAGAAGAACTTCATCACCCTGTTCACCGGCAACGAAACCAGCGAAACCTGGTTTAATGCAGCCATTGCCATGAACAAGCCGTGGTCTGAAAAGCTGCGCGACGTGACTGAAGACGTGCAGCGCTGCCTGCAGAAACTGCAGCAGATCGAAGAAGAAACCGGCCTGACCATTGAGCAGGTGAAGGATATCAACCGTCGCATGTCCATCGGTGAAGCGAAAGCCCGCCGTGCGAAGAAAGAGATGGTTGAAGCAAACTTGCGTCTGGTTATCTCTATCGCCAAGAAATACACCAACCGCGGTCTGCAGTTCCTCGATCTTATCCAGGAAGGCAACATCGGCCTGATGAAAGCGGTAGATAAATTCGAATACCGCCGTGGTTATAAGTTCTCCACTTATGCCACCTGGTGGATCCGCCAGGCTATCACCCGCTCCATCGCCGACCAGGCCCGTACCATCCGTATCCCGGTACATATGATTGAGACCATCAACAAGCTCAACCGTATCTCCCGCCAGATGCTGCAGGAAATGGGCCGGGAACCGACCCCGGAAGAGCTGGCTGAACGCATGCTGATGCCGGAAGACAAGATCCGCAAAGTGCTGAAGATTGCCAAAGAGCCTATCTCCATGGAAACACCGATTGGTGATGATGAAGATTCGCATCTGGGGGATTTCATCGAGGATACCACCCTCGAACTGCCGCTGGATTCTGCCACCACCGAGAGCCTGCGCGCCGCCACGCACGATGTTCTGGCCGGCCTCACCGCCCGTGAAGCCAAAGTGCTGCGTATGCGTTTCGGTATCGACATGAATACCGACCATACGCTGGAAGAAGTGGGTAAACAGTTCGATGTTACCCGCGAACGTATCCGTCAGATCGAAGCGAAAGCGCTGCGTAAGCTGCGCCACCCGAGCCGCTCTGAAGTGCTGCGTAGCTTCCTGGACGACTGATCCGGCCCCTGCTGATTAAGCCCTCTGCGGAGGGCTTTTTTGTGCCCGGAAATCTCAGATCCCGCGGGCGTGCAGCGCCTCGTTCAGCTCCCGATATGCACTGACCAGTGACTCCAGCGGGCTGCGGTTCAGGCCGCTGGGGTTTGGCAGCACCCAGACTTCAGTATCGCCCCAGTTAAACGGCTGGCGCCCCCAGCTGACATTACGCTGGGAAAAGGCCTGCGCAAACGCCTGCTTGCCCAGTACCGCCAGCGCGGCTGGCTGGTAGCGGTTGATTTTACTGCGCAGCGCATTGCCCCCCTCTTTGAGCTCCATACGCTCAACCTCACTGGCCTGCACGGTGGGGCGATCCACCAGTTTTGTCAGGCCACAGCCAGAGTCTGCCAGTTGCATAAAATTCTCCGGGGCCAGTTGCTGCGGCGTAAACCCGGCGAGATGGATAACTTTCCAGAAGCGGTTGGAGGGGTTGGCAAAGGGCAGCCCCAGATGGGCCGAGGATTTGCCCGGGTTAATACCACAAAACACGACGCGCAGATGAGGCGCCAGGACGTCTTCTATCATGGGGGTCCTTCTTATTGGTTACCCTGGTCGGTCACGTTCAGTAACTCTCAGATAAATTTCAACTATTATTTGGCTGAAAAACCAGCAGCCGGTCATCTTCAGGCTGGATTGCGGGCAACAGTTACATTATAATTCCCCGCCACGGCCCCTTAGCTCAGTGGTTAGAGCAGGCGACTCATAATCGCTTGGTCGTTGGTTCAAACCCAACAGGGGCCACCAGATTTCAGCTTTAAAAGCATATAATTAAGCCGCTCATCATGAGCGGCTTTTTTGTGCGCTTAACCACAAATGGCGGCAAAATGGTTCCCTGAATGGGTTTCGCTGCCCGGCCCTGCCCCATCCCTTTCCATCTGTGAAAATACCGCCCGGTGCGGAAACTCATATAAATACCCACACTATTTCAGATAGTTATACTTTTGACAGAACACCACTGGCACATCATAATTTCACGGTGAGTTTATTAAAACTTCAGTATGAGACCAGCAAAGCAATGGCGAATACCTTTCAGCGGATAATTAAAAAAACACTATTCCATGAAATATGGGATATTATGGTAGTCAAATCTCCGGAGCCTCATCACTTCCCCCACAATACACTGGATATTATTAAAAAAACTAACGCGGTAAAACTCACCAAAAAATATGCGTTCCAGGCCGATCCGTTTATTATCGCCAGAAATAATAAACTCTATATTTTCTATGAAGCATTTAATTTTATCACCTCCAGGGGGACCCTGCGCTGCCGGACGCTGAATGAGAGCCTTGCTGAAATCGACGACGTAAAACTGGAAGGCTTTGACGATTTACACTGCCACCTCTCCTTCCCGTTTATCTTTTATATTAACGATAAGCTGTTTATGATCCCGGAGTCTTCCGAGCGCCGGGAGGTGATTCTGTTTGAACTCACCGAATTCCCCGCCCGCTGGAAAAAGGTCCGGACCCTGATATCCGGGAGCGCATTAACTGACAATGTGCTGCTCAGCATCAATGAGAAATACTATCTCTGCTCCACTGATATGGCCGATAATCTGGTTATTCATACCGCCAGTGATCTTGCTGAGCCGTGGCAACAGATATCCCCTGAGCTGGAGGTGTGCAATCATCACCCGCGCGGGGCCGGGGCACCACACTATATTGATAATAAAATATATATTGTCACTCAGGAGTGCCTCCCGGGCGAGTACGGGAAATCTGTCTATATTAAGGCGCTGCAAAAGCTCACGGCGCAACACTATGAAGAAAGCCTGGTGGATCAGCTCAGTGCCAGCGTAAATAACAGTGACGGTATCCACACGCTCAATTTTAGTAGCGATGTGATTATTTATGACACCAAACACCTGGCCTTCAGCCTGCTTTCACCTTTTAAGAAAATCGCCTATAAATTGATAACCCGGCGCAGAAACCGGCGCTTCAGTTCTGCGTAACTGAAATCAGCCTGGCCAGTAAGGAAAAACAGGCACCTGTATTTCGATATCTTGCGGAGACACACAATGGCAATTCTTGTTACTGGTGGTGCAGGTTATATTGGCTCACATACGGTCCTGGCGTTACTGGAAAGAGGCGATGAGGTGGTGGTGGTTGATAACCTGTCCAACGCCTCCCGAGAGTCACTAAACCGGGTGGCGGAGCTGGCCGGAAAAGCGCCGGTCACCTGTATCGGAGATGTGCGGGATACCTCACTGCTGAGAACCCTGTTCGCCCGCCATGACATCACGGATGTTATCCACTTTGCCGGGCTGAAATCTGTCTCTGAGTCCATCAGCCAGCCGCTGGCCTATTACGAGAACAATGTGCTCGGCACCGTCGCACTACTGGGTGAAATGCAGCACGCCGGGGTACACAGCCTTATTTTCAGCTCATCAGCCACTGTGTACGGCACGCCGGAGAAAGTGCCGTTAGATGAGCAGTGCCTCACGGCCGGTACAACCAACCCGTATGGCACCTCTAAGCTGATGGCGGAGCAGATATTGCGGGACTTCTCCCGGGCCCAGCCCCGGTTTACCATCACCTGCCTGCGCTATTTCAACCCGGTGGGTGCCCACCGCTCCGGCAAAATCGGCGAAGATCCCCGGGGGATCCCCAATAATCTGGTGCCGTATATTTCCCAGGTTGCCATCGGTAAGCTCGACTGCCTGTCCGTATACGGGAATGACTACCCCACCCGGGACGGCACCGGCGTACGTGATTATATCCACGTGATGGATCTGGCCTGCGGGCACCTGGCGGCGCTGGACCACCAGCCAGAAGACGGCGCCTTCCGGGCCATTAATCTTGGCACCGGAACGGGTTATTCAGTTCTGGAGCTTATCGGGGCATTTGAAAAAGAGGCCGGGCGTAAAGTTAACTACCGGATCGCCCCCAGACGCCCGGGCGATATCGCCGAATGCTGGTCAGATCCCTCCCTGGCTCACCGGCTGTTAGGCTGGCGGGCAACCCACAGCCTGGACGACATGATCCGCGACACCTGGAACTGGCAGAAAAAGAATCCGCAGGGCTACCAGGCCTGAGAAAACAGCACCGGGCCTGCCGGTGCTGCCTGAGTTATGACGCGCCCAGCAGCCCGCGGTAGACATCCTGCAGTGCCGTCATATGGTGGCGCAGTGAATACTTCTGGCAAAGACGCTGGCGGGCGTTGTGGCCCATCTCGTGGGCAAGGGCCGGGTTTTCCGCCAGGGTATCCAGGGCGCGGGCCAGCGCCTGCGCATTGCCGGGCTCAAACAGGATCCCTTCGGTGCCATCGCGCACCTGCTCAGGAATACCGCCAATGCGCGCCCCGATAACCGGGCGGGCAAAAGACATCGCCTCCAGAATAGCCATGGAGCAGTTTTCGTAACATTCAGACGGCAGCACCACGGCCCGGGCCCCTTTAATAAGTGCGTCCAGCGTCTCTCCCTGCTGAACGTAGCCGAGGAACTCCGCCCGGGGATAGGTGGCCACCATCTCGTCGTACAGCGGCCCCTGGCCGACAATTTTCAGCGGGATGCGGTTATTCATCAGCTCATGGGCTTTTGCCAGGGTGGGCACGCCTTTTTCCTTGCTAAGGCGCCCCACATACAGCAGATATCCCTCATCCTGCGTGCTGTCGATACCGGCCTGCTGGTCATCCATGCCGTTGACGATCACCTCAATGCGGGCATCCGGCAGGGAGTGCTGTAGCTTACGGCCCAGAAATTCGCTGGGGGCGATAATCACGTCCAGGGCATGGTAATTCTTCACGGCATGCTGCCAGACCGCCTCCAGCGACAGCAGCAGGCTCTTACTGGCGGAGCCCTCCTGGCAGCGGTAGCGGAAGGCATTAAACACCGTGCCGGTCACGCAGGCCTCGCACACCTTCCCGTCGCGCAGCATAGAGTATGCGGGGCACATGATCTTGTAGTCGTGAGCGGTCAGCACCGTTTTGCAGCCAAAGTCCCGGGCCACTTTAATCAGCGCCGGGGTAAGCTGATGGTAGATATTGTGGAAATGCACAATATCGGGGCGCTCTTTTTCCAGCAGGGCGCGTAATTTCTGGCAGGCTTCACTGTTGTGAATAAACCTGACGGCGGTTTTTATCCGGGAAAGGGCCCCGCCTGACTGGTGGTAATCCACATTGCTGACAAAATAATCCGCATAGTCAGACGGGAAATTGCGCTCGTGCTGCATGGAGAAGTCCACCACCTCCACCCCGGCACGCTTCAGATTATCCCGCTCCTGGAAATAAACCGTTTCTGCCCCGCCTTTAATAAAGAAAAATTTATTTGCCAGTAACACCTTCATGGTTCACCTGCTCGTGGATTATTTTGCTGTCAGGAGGGAGCTGTGGATCACGTGGCGGGCGCAAAAAGCCGACAATAACGCCAACCCCACGAACCATCATATTAATAACGCTGAACAGGCCGTTAACCGCTGAGTGGTTGCGGACCATTTTCAGCAGCGTAAAGGCCACCAGCGGCAATAATACCAGCCCGATAATCACCGGCGACAGGGTCAGTAGCGCCAGTAATAACACAATCAGATAGCCGGAAAAGATCACTTCATTTTTCACAATCCGCAGCGCATCCCGAAAATAGGGTTTCCCCCATGCGCTGCGCAGCAGCTCTCCCGGCGCCTGGTGAAAGCCATTGCGCCAGCGGAAGACCAGCATCGCAAACGTCGCCATGGTGTATGAGGTATGGCGGAAATAGGGCACATCCAGGCGGCGCAGTTTATAACCGGCGTGCAAGAGCCGCATTCCCAGTTCAGCCTCTTCGTAAGCATGCAGGCTGCGGTTGGTCAGGTAACCAATATCCTCAATGGCGCTGCGCCGGTACAGGCCGCCACCGCTGAGGTGATCGCAGTCACCCAGGGGGTAGATTTTATTGATGCGCTGCTTGCGGGAGACAAACTCATAGTTCGCGGCGTCATCCATCACCACGGTGCCGGCCACCCCGGCGTACTCCGGGTGCTCATTGAGAAAGGCCACCGCCTGGTCAATAAACCCGGGCTCCAGCTCCATGTCGCCGTCCAGCAGCAACAGGAACTCACCTTCACTGTAAAGCCAGCCCAGCTGATGCCCTACCCCACAACTGCGATCTTCTTCCCGGGTGAGCGACACCACCGTCGCCCCCTTCGCGCTCGCCAGCTGTTGAGTATTATCAACAGACAGGCTGTCGGCCACGATAATTTTATGCGGGTAACCGGCTAACTGATGATGAATACTGTCAATGGTTTTCTCAATGCATTCCGCTTCGTTAAGCGTTTTAATGCTGACGGAAATAAAGGGCTTAAGGGTCATGCTATAACTGTCCTGCATACTTTCCTGCGTAGTGACGAGCCACCTGGCGAATAACCAGACTTGCACCTGACGAGAAGTAAAAAAGAAACTGTAACATCGGAACCAGCATCATAATCTGGCTGTAGGGCAAGCTGAGCAGACAGCCGATACTAAAGACATTCAGAGCCGGAGAAAAACTCAGCAACCGGACGTCCTGCATATCAAGCTGTTCAATGGAAAGTAATGGCCCTGGCCAGGTTATGTTAAGAATGTAAAAAAACAGCCCGATAAATATAACGGTTCCGATAATCCCCACTTCCCAGAGCAACATACTCAGCGATGTCGCATCGAGAATAAAATGGTAAACCAGATTCAGAAAACCCGGTGCCAGCGAGCTGCCGCTATTCGTTGCATTGAGCCCGTAACCAAACAGGGTGCCGGAAAGCCCCCACAGGTCATTATTTTTTAACCAGAATATCAGGGTGGTAAACCGGCCCAGCTCCCCGGTGGAAATAACATAATCCGGATCAAAAATATAATTCAGCGAATCCAGGAATATACTGAATATGCCGTCATCCTGACTATAACCAAATGCCGAGGTATAGCCATAAGCCAACACAACAATCGCCATGCCGGTAAGGATAAGTGTGCCCGGAAGAATAAAGAGGATCATTTTGCCGTTAATGCGGTTAACCTCTTTAATATAGGAGGGCATCAGCCACAACCCGGCCAGTAAGAACGGTGCCAGGAAGAGGACAAATTTAACCTCACCGACAATACACAGCATAAACCCCAGAATAATATGCATAACCATGGATGTTAAGCTGGCAATGCCGTGCTTATATTCTGACAGTTTCAGCAGCATGATCAGCAGGCAAAACAGCCCCATCACCCCGGAATTTCCGCCGCCGAAAGGATCACCGCCAAATGTGCCGACTACGGAATCCCATTTCTCTTCCTGGCCGCGTACCGCCACCCGCTGCGGTACGATAACCAGTAGCTGGTAGAGCACCACCGGAAACTGGGCATAAAACACCCAGTAAAGCCCGCAGATAACCCGGTACAGCTGCGTGGTCTGGCAAAATCCCAGCAGCAGGCAGATCATCACCAGCGACAGCGCGATTTCATTTTTAAACCCCACCAGGGTAACGAACCCCCCCGCCTGGTACAGCGACGAGATCCCGCTAAGAACCAGAAATATCGCATACAGGGATAATACAATTATCCCCTGGCGATCCAGGTTCGGCGCCCGCTGATGGCACTGCACCACCAGTAGCAACACCATCAGCAGGGTCAGAAAAAACGGCAGCCATAATATGACTTGCATGCCAGAAAAGTATTGCACCATGCCGCAACACACCAGCGTAATGGCGCTAAATAGCTGCAGATAAGAGCCGGTATTCATTATCATAATGCCACCAGGTTGTTGCCCGCCCATTAGCACACACGGATTTACGACCGCTCCACCATCCCGGGAAACCCCGGCGAATTCGCCGCGCGCACGCGCCCCCGGGTTTTGGTTTCACCTTCCCTGATCTCCACCTGGTTCAGTACCCCGCCAATCACCACGCTGTGGCCGTTGGCCACTTTTTCCAGCGCCGCAATGACCGGTTTTACCGGGATAACCCCGGCTTTCAACACCAGGATAAGCCCGTCTGTTACGGCGTTGATAAGCTGGACATCCGGCCCCTGGCTGACGGCGGCGGCGTCGATAATGATCCGCTGATACCGGGTGCGCAGTGTCTCGATAAGCGGCTGCAGCCGGTCTGATGACAGCATCAGCTGCGAGGAGACCAGAACATTACCCCCGGGCAGAAAATCCAGCCGGTCATCAAGCTGCACCAGCACCTCATCAACCGACTTACTGCCGCACAGCACATCTGCCACACCGGGCACCTGCGGGGCATTCAGCTCGCCGGATAAACCCTCCCGGTTGAAGAAATCCATATCTATCAGCAGGGTTTTTTGATCGAAACTAAAAGAGTTCGCCAGCAAACTGGCCAGTAATGTGCGCCCTTCCCCCTGCCCGGCAGAGGTAATAGTAATCACCTGCAGTTTTTTGGGGTTCAGCATAATCAGTGAGCGAATACTGTGGATAGTGTCGCGGTTAAGCGGATCGCTGACGATTTTATGGCGCAGCTGCTCATGGCTGTTTACCCCGCTAAAATGCGGGATCTCCCCCAGGGGCTCCAGATTAAAATGCTCCGGTAACTGGCTGGCGGTATCAACAGCGCTCCCCCTTGCCGCCCGGATAATGTAGTACAGGCTGGCGAGCAACAGCGCCAGTATCACGCTCATCAGCAGCAGAAAGCGCTTGTCGGGTTTTGCAGACAGCACTGCAGGCACGGCAGGATCATAAAGCACCGCGTCCGCATCACTGTCACTGACAGACAGCGCCTGCTCCTGGGTGCGCTGATACAGCGTTTTATACAGTGCCTGTGTCTGATCAAGCTCCAGCTTCAGATCGTTATAGCCCTCGCGTTTCAGGGCCAGATTCCGGAAGTCGCGCTTTTGTTGTTCCAGCTGGTTGCGGTAATTGTTTTCATCCGCCTGTGCCGCCTGATACTGCTGGCGCAGGCCGTTTTCCTGCTCTTTCAGTGCCTGCCGGGTTTGCTCCTCTATAGCCTGTACCTGGGCCTGGGCTGCAAGGATCTTCATGTGCCCGGGGCCGTATGATTTGCGCAGCTCATACAGGGAGCGTTTTGCCTGGGTCATCGCATTACGCAGATCCTGCATCTGCCCGGGGCCTGAAACCGCCGGCAGAGAAATCACCGTACTCAGCGAGCGCCCCGACCCGGTGCGGGCTTCGTGATACAGCGACTGGGCGCTTACCCGCCTTTGCACCGCATCCGCCAGGCGGCTGGTAGCGATATCCAGCTGCCCGGTCTCAAAACCATCAATGCCGCGAAAAACCAGCAGCCCCTCCTGCGCCAGATAGCGGTCGATAGCCTCTTTTTGCTGCTTTATCTGCGCCCTGAGGGCGCGTAATTTTTGTTGGTTATCCGCTGCAGCGCGCCGGGTTTTCAGGCGCTTTTGCCCGGCGCTGTAGTCGATAAACGCCCGGGCAACCCCGTTAGCGATATCCGCAGAAAGCTGCGCTGAGGTGGACTCATAGGAGACGGTAGCCAGATGTGTGGTACGCACACTGTTAATGGACAGGTGCTTTAGCAGCGTTTTCAGCACGTTATCCAGGCGCTGCTGTTCACTTTGCGGCGCGCCGCCCGCCTTTTCACCGGTAAATTGCGGGTTCTGCGCCAGCCCGAGCTGCTTAATCGCCTGCTCCAGGACGATACGCGACTGCATCAGCGCATACTGCGTTTCGTAATAGCCATTACGGGTGGAGTCATAGGCTTCAACGGGTGAAAACGGCAGTACATTGTCCTGCTGGGCTTTAATCAGTACCGTTGCCGTAGAGACGTACTGTTTCGGCATCAGGCTAATCAGCGGGTAGGCCACAGCACCGGCAATCACGCCCGCCAGCACAATTTTCCAGATATTTTGTCTAAATTCCCGGAGAAAACGCGAGGTATCAATCAGGCCGTTATTTTTCCAGCCCCTTTCTGCCACTGAAAGTTTCATCGTTAAAAGAACCCCATGCCAATAGTTACAATATCTCCGGGGTGAACGGCATATCCGGACCCGACACTACCTGGTAATTCCCCTTCTCCCGCGCGCTGAATACTGATGTCGCTACGATCGGCCCGGTCAGTAAAGCCACCGGCCAGGGCAATAGCCCTGCCGACGGTCAGGCCCGGTTCATAGGCGTAGCCGTTGGGATTTTTCACCTCCCCGGAGATATAGAACTTGCGAAACGCCACAATACTGACGGTGACCATGGGCTTACTCAGGTATTCTCCCCGTAAGCGGGTTGTCAGCTCATCGCTGACCTGCTCCGGCGTTTTTCCTTTCAGTACCAGCGGGCCAATATAGGGGAAATTAATGGCGCCACTTTTATCAATAATAAAATGCATGGTCATTTCCGGCTCGCCATATACCACAATGCTGACGGTATCACCGGCACCCAGTGAATATCCCCGGGATGTTGTTTCTGGTACATCCTGCAATGCCGGGGGCGATGAGTTGCACCCGGCAAACACAAAGCTCAGTACCAGTAATGCGCACAATTTAATTATTTTCATTTTAAATCTGCACCTTAGCTGTAAGCATTATCAATGAATTGTCGTAACCGGGCGTCCTGATGACCTCCCGATCCTCATTCTGTCCGATATAAAATGAATATGTGTCTTTGTTTGATTTCAGAACATCCAGCTTATATTCAACCCCAAGGCTTACTGCCGGTGTTGCCTCATAATGCAGCCCGGCGGTAAAAACACTGTTCTTATCCCGCCGCTTATTACTTTGCTTTTTATAATCTTCCGTAATATATGAATAATCCAGCTGCGCGGACAAACGATCCCCGAGCCAGAAATGTTTATATGACACGCCATAGCTTGAGACTAAAATATATCCCCCCGCCTCAGAGGGATCTTTAATTTGCTGGGCCGAATGTACCGAGAACACAGACTGGCGAAGCGGCCGCCACTCACCTTTAATGTCCCAGTTCAGCCCGTTAAAATCGCCGGCATCCGCATTATGGTCAAAGGTTTTATAAAGCCAGGAGACATTAATATCGACCAGCGTTCTGCTGGAAAACTGCGTTTTCAGGCCGTACAGCAGGTAGTATTCGCTGGTGTCTTTGTCTGAGTCCGTGTCGTAGTGGCGCTGATTCATCATCACGCCGTAACGAAAACGCGTTCTGGAGGTATATCTGTCGATAAGCTCTGCCGACAGGCCATTTTCCGACCAGGCCTGGCTGCGGATATACTGGTAGAAATCATCGTCTGTCCGCCTGGCGTTGCTGTCATTACCAAAGCGCAGGGTTTTGTGATTCAGCGCCAGTATCGCTTTGCCTCGTCCCTCTGGCGCGCCGTAGCTGTAGCGTACCTCACTGTTAAATAACCGGGTGTGAAGTGGCGAGTTAATACCAAACTGCCTGAACTGCGCTGGCGAAAAGCCCTCGGTGGTATCCCGGCCGCGATCTTCATGGCCCAGCGCCTCTTCCAGAATCACCGTAACACCGTGCTTTAACCCGTAGCGCCACTCTCCGCTCAGGTGCAGAAAGTGATCGTTATAGTCATCGGCCGAATCTGCGGTGTAATGGCGATAATCACCGGAATACATCAGATAATATTTATCCGGACCATGGGAGGCAGACCACGACAAGACCGGCGCCATACTCAGCAGGCCGGAGCCTGTGGCATCACTGTGGTGTTTCTGGTAGGTAATATTATCCTCATAGCCGTAGTTCAGATCGGCCGTTGCCTGAAACTCCACCCCACCGGGCCAGATATGTGACTTTGGGGTGAGCTCTGCGCGCACCCCGGGGGTGACTATGATAAAAAAGAAAAGGATATATTTAGTATGCATTTTTACCAATAAACCCTTTAAAAATAGTTTTAAATATAATTTTTATATCCAGCCACAGGCTCCAGTTCTGGATATATTCGATGTCATACTGAATCCGCTTCTCCAGTTTAAATAATGCGTCGATCTCGCCGCGGCAACCATTAACCTGTGCCAGCCCGGTAATACCGGGTTTTACTTTATGACGTATCATGTAGTTCTCCACCTGGCGGCGGTATAATTCATTATGGGTCACCGCATGTGGCCGGGGCCCGACGATTGACATATTCCCCTGCAATACATTAATAAACTGGGGGAGTTCATCGAGTGATGTTTTTCTTAAAAAAGAGCCAAATCGTGTTACCCGGGGGTCATTTCTGGTGGCCTGAACGACCCGGTCTGAATTTTCCATCACCCGCATGGTGCGGAATTTTTTTACTTTAATTCGTTGCCCGCTCAGGCCATAGCGATCCTGCTCAAAAAATACCGGGCCCTCTGACGTTATCTTGACACCCACGGCAATAATGAACAGTAATAAAGAGATCATTATAATAATCACGCTACCTAATATCAGATCCTCCGCGCGCTTTACAATGGCGCCGCCCCCTTCAAAAGGAGAGGAAAATATCCCGATAGCCTGTAAATCATGAATATAGCGGATTTGTGATATATTCCGGCTGTATGTGTACAGATCTGGCACAATATAGGTGTTTACCGTTGTATCTGACAGCATACCAAGCACATTACGGATCCGCTTTAAGGCCACCATCGGCAGCGCAACGTAGACCTCATCAAGGTGCCCGGCCCTGGCCTCTGCCACCAGTGTCATAACCGACCCTTTAAACGGGCCGGTCATCCTCCCTTTCAGCTCCCGGAACCGCTGCGGGTCACGATCGTCATAAAATGCCAGCTCCAGGCGAATATCCGAGTACCCGTGGCGCAGCGCCTGCTCCGCAGCAAGGCCACTCTCTGTCACGCCAATAATTGCCACCCGGACACACTTTTTCGCCGAATAACTTGCAATAACTACGCGAATCACATACAAAAACGGCAGTGGCAATGCATACCAGTAGACGGTGGCAGAAATAAACCGACTATCGAGCAGGGCCAGATACCCTAATGTGTCAAAACCGGTAATCAGCGTACGGACAGATTCGATAAATCCCAGTGCCAGAAAGCCCGTTAAGAACAACCGGCTACGGCTATAGAATTTATTTTTCTTATGGCGATACAGATAACACTTTGTATATTCACCAAACAATAAAAATGCGGTAGAAAACAGTAATGCATGGAGCATTACTTTTTCAGTTGTTTTTATATCTAACAGCCAGCCACTCAATATCAACACTGAGTTTATTATTATAAAGTCAATTGGCTTGATAAATGTCGGATATCCGCCATGAGTAACTTTTCTCATGTTCACAATCATTCCCACGCTCAGATAAATAAGCTAACTACAAGTAATAACTCCATGTAAAATTAACGCGATTATAAAACCGCTGGTTATCATTATAAAAAACCACGGTCTATTAACCGCAATCTATGTAGCCCCGTCCTCTGGAGGGGAGATCGCCCCACCTCACAGCGGGACATAGTTATGGTGTTCACAACCAACAGGTTGATATCTCAGAGCATAGGAGCAGTCCTAAAAAACCTCAAAAAAATATATTATTTTAATAAATTAGTATTAATTAAATATCATACTAAAACATCATACGACTTTTTTATTACATGCTCTGGCATGATATTTTTGTACAGAAAACCAGTGTGATACCTGCAACCTTCAGTACAGTTGCACCGGGATAACATAAATATTACTGAAACGACATCACAACTGGCCGCCCGGTACCTGAACCTTTAACCAGAGGATGAGTCTGTAGAGCTGAGCCCGGCATAATGCCCGGCTTATCATGATTAATCTGGCGGGTTATCCGGCCATCACGTTTTCTGAAGGATATTTGTAATGAAAGCATCTCTGATTCCTGCGGTCATGGTTATCACAGCGGCACTGGCTGGCTGTTCTGTCCAGAACGACAAGACCGACTTTCACGGGCTGGGGTTAACCTATCAGTCTCAGGTTAAACAACTGGCGGATGGTAACTGGTATACGGAGGCTGAGGCCGCACCGGCAGCAGGCCGGGTTTCGGGCGCGGTCGGAACGGTCAATAAAACCGCGGTGGACTTCTGCCGGACAAAGAACAAAACCATGCAGGAGGTAAAAACAGATACGGATTCACACCTGCTGGTAAACGGCGTGGCGCGCCTGACTTTCCGCTGCGTCTGACCGATTACCCACCGGCAAAACCACCGGCCGGGGTTTTGCCTCTCAATGCCGCCGCGGTACGCTATGTACCCGGCGGCTACGCTTCCTGAAGTTTTGCAATATCTGACGCGGTTAACCCGGTAACCGCCATCACCGTAGCGGCATCCAGACCACGCAGCAGCATGGTGCGCGCGATTTTACGCGTGGCTTCACGCTCCCCCTGCTCAATTCCCTGCTCGATGCCTTTTTTCACCCCTTTCTGCTCAAAGTGCTCTGCCAGCGTCAGCATGATTTTCTCTCCGTATCGGGGGACCTGTTGGGCCAGTTTCCGGACGAGGGCATCCGCATCAGACGCCGAGCCCGCATTAAAGATATAGTTTATCAGCGCAACTATCTGCTCCTCGCTAATATGCCCTGGCCTCAGTAAGGTGACAAGCCTGTCCAGCAGCCCGGCTAAATCCCGCTGGCGAATATGTTTTTGCAGCAGTGTCAGCGTTGCCATACTGCGGTGGTGCATAATGTCATCGTCCGCAATCACCGTCACATCCACCAGCGGGAAATCACTGGTGTAGAGCCGCCGCGCCTGATCCGGTAAAGAAAAGCCCTCCAGCCAGTTAACCGCCCAGGGGTAAGGGCGACGCAGCCCGGCATAGAACAACACCGGAATAACCAGCGGTAGCCGGTGGTGCCCGGCATCAAGATGGCGCTGCATTGCCGCAATGGCATAACGCATCAGCCTGAACGGCATGAGTGGCTCCGGCGTGCTCTGGTGTTCAATGAGCACATAGATATATCCGGCATCCCCTGCGGCGGTCAGGCTGTAGAGAACATCGCTGTAGTACGGGCGCAGATCATCTTCCACAAATGCGCCGGATGTCAGCGCCAGTGTGGAAAGATCGCATAATGCCAGGAGTTCGGCGGGCAGATGCAGTTGCAGAAAATCCCGCGCGGTATCCACGCGGGTAAGAAATTTTTTAAAAATCGCATCGTGCGGGCCCGGTGTGGTTCCAGTTTTACCCATTGGCGCTCCGGGGCTAAAAAAACATCCCCGGACACTAGCACACCCCGCCACCGTTACCGCCCCTGTCGCCCCACCTTACGAGACGGCACGCAATTTTAGCGTGAGCAGGGAAAACTCAGCCCCGCCCGTCTTTGGGCACCAGGAAGTAAAAGGCAAAGGGGAGCGAACCAATTACGGTAAAGACCAGGCTGTAGATGGCCACCCACGCCCCCTGAATAATGAACATGGAGGTGGTCCAGCTCGCCATCGGCAGATCGTACTGATCCTCAACCCCCTGAAATGTCACCTTCGTTACCACACTCAGGGCGACGATAAACACCATCGCCACGGCTATCAGAAACTTTTTCCCCTCGGGGGTGCGTAAAATATTCGGCATTCCGGGCTCCTTGTGGCTTACTGCCGGGCTCATCCCGGCACACCAGGCAAATGTTACAAAACAAAAACCAAATGCAGCAAAATTGTATACGTTAATGCTACTAAAGTTAACCACAAATGCCGCCCGGAACGGCCAATCGCACAGGGTGTTTGCACGGGGTAAAGCCTGCGCGGTTTGTATAATAAAATAAGGTGATTATATTTTTCCTGAATTATTTTACTTATCCACCATCACAGACATTATAAACTTCATAAAATCCCCCTTTTATATTTAATATCCTCCCCTTACCGCTGATATTAAAGAAAGCTGGCTAACCACATTGACTTCACCGCCATTAATAGAGGGTAATTTCGACATAGAGATATTAAATATAACGAACAACAACATCATAAAGACATACTGTTAACAATTACTTACTACCCTCTCATTATTTATTGCAGCCACTCCAAATTAAATCACCGAATATAAATTTAAGACGTTCCATACGCCCTATTGCTTCGGGCGTGGATATTGGCTGTAAAAATCGGACCGAATAATCAGTAAATCCTGCACCTTCCAGTAATGAAGTTTATGGCTTTCCACTTTTGATACTGTAGCTCAGTGATTTTCTGGCTATCTCTGTCACCAGTTCAACAATATCGCGGAATCCCCCATCCTTATTACGGGTACGAATGCCCGCATCTTTCAGCGCTTTTTGTTTCTTTTCTTGGTATCAAATAAATTTCAAAACGGTATCAAAATTTTTCGTGCGCTATAATGCCGCGCTGGGCGCGGATATCAGAACGCATGATAGATACCGTGCGAGCGAATAAAAATATGATATGGCTATGCTAGCTACCTCCCTCTGGCTTGTCCACAACGGGCCCCCTAAAGCGCCCGTTGTGCTGCCCCGGCGAGCTAGTGATGGGCGTTGCGGGCGATCGCCACCAGCAGTTTCAGGCTGGCAGAATAGTAGTCATCGCCTTCCACAATGGCCGTATCACCGGCGAGACTGGCATCCTCCATCACCAGATCACGCACCGCCAGCAATCCGCCTGAAATCATATAGGGCGAATGCTGATTATTGCTGACATCAACCCAGGCCGGGGTTTTTTCCCGGGCGGATTGTGACCACCAGTGGTGCCAGACGATCAGGTTGCTATTAGCGGGATCGGCCCACCAGAGGTAGAGCGGCACGCGAATGGCATCATAGCTGGATCGGGCAGGCCAGGCTTTTGCCGGCGAGAGGTTCCCTTCCTCAGACAGGTAGACCCAGTCGCTGGGTAAATGCGGCGTCCCAAACTGCATCTTTGCCAGCAGGCGCTGGCTATCGGCGATCAGTTTTTCCCAGACCGCCAGGTGGGTATGCCGGGCAAAATCCTGCCAGGCGGGCAGGACAAAATAGGACGGATTGAGCACAATACCGTTCTGTTGCCGGAAGCCCTTTTCACCGGGCAGCATCACCGTATAACCGGCATAGTTGATCACCATGGATTTGATCAGCGCGGCCTGGATAGCGTCAGAGGCCTGCTGGTAACCCGGCTCCCGCCATTTATCCGCCGCCTGCATCAGCGCCCAGGCGATCAGCGTATCACCGTCAGTGGCATTGTTTTTATCCGCCACCGGGTCACTGGCCACCGGGTTAAACTTCCAGTAAAACAGGCCATTTTGTGGGTTGCGCAGATTGTCACGGGTCCAGTTCCAGATGGCATCAAACGCAGGCTTATCATTCGCCTGGAGGGCAAACAACATCCCGAACCCCTGGCCTTCGGTATGGCTAATATTATGGTTACCGCTGTCCACAATTCGGCCATCCGGCATCAGAAAACGCACTTTAAAGTGCGGCCAGTCAACAGTCTCGCCCCAGGAGACGGGGCTAAATAACGCCGTCATCAACAGTGTCAGTAACAATAAGGCCCGTGACAACATCTGGCTCTCCTTCAGTGATCAATAGCGTTACCCCTGGTAACGAAACTGGATATCGGAAACCCCGTAGATATGGTCCCGATGTAATCGTAAATGTGGTGCCGCGCGCAGGGTTGCCAGCCACGCCCCGTACATCCCCTCAAGAATGACACTGAAGGCATTACACCAGCGGTGCTGTTCATGAGAGTCCTGCTGCGCCCTGGCCACCGGTAACCCCCGATGACGCAGTAACATCGCCTGCCCGGCAAGGTCAATTTCAATGGTGCCCCAGTTAAAATGGGCCAGCAAGCGGTTAATGGCATCCTCCAGATCCCCCACCGTTTCACAGGCCGGCAGCGGATAGCGGGCCGCCAGCTGGCAGCCCATGTCCTGTAAAAACGGCTGACATTCCTGCTCGCCAACATTACCAATCATTCCATCAACCATAATGGTCAGCAAATCAAACCAGCCTTCCGGCGTCTGTTGCTGTTGGTAGTAACGCAATAAGGTCCCGTGTAGTGCATCTGTTGTCATTATTAATGATCCCCGAACATATAGCGGAAATAAACATGGGCAGCACTCTCGTTGTAATCCCCAAAGGTGTCATAAGTCACTTTGCCGCCGACAGTCAGATCTTTATTCACGTTGTAATCGACGTTGGCGTGCAGGTTATAACCGGTGCCATTCTCGCTCTTACCCGCGTACCACGCCTCTTTGGCTTGCCCGGCATTGACATAATCCTCCAGCTGAGACTGCAGCGATGAATTCCCCGGGAAGTACGGGGCCGAATCCTGGCTGTAGGACTGATAGCCCAGCGCGCCGCCCACGGACATTTTCCAGTTCGAGAAGGTCTGGCTGTAGTCCACCGGGAAAGAGACGCTGACATAGTTCTGCGGGCTGAAATAGCCCCCGTGGCCATAACTGAAGTTGCTGAGGTTTTTCGAGAAATCCATATAGCTGAGGCTAATCCCGGTTTTCAGCTCCCGATCAGCGGAGCGCAGCGGCCGCAGGTAGAAGCCTGCCGACCCGGTGATGCTGTTGTTGCTCTGGATATTGTCACCAATATAGCGCCAGCCACCGCCGCCAAGATAGAAGCCCGCGTCGCCGTCATCGTAACTCAGTTGAACGCTGCCCCCATTACGAGTCACCTGGCCCCAGTGCTTACCGGTAAACTTATCAAACGCCCCCACATAGCTGAGCAGGCTGTCGGTCACCGCCCGGCGTTCACCGGTGAAGATCAGCTTCACATAGTCGGTTAACTGCGGTGACCACTGGACCCCACCCACGACGCTACTGAGATCCGGCCCCAGTGGGGTGGTACCGATATCCAGTTTATAATTGTCCCCGCGCAGGGCGGCCCCCACTTCCACACCGGACTCGTTCTGCGAGCCCTGAGAAGGAGCGTCTTCCAGCTGGTCATTACCATAAGTGGAGTGCCCGAGGGCGGCGGTGTTTTTCCCCTGCATAATCGCCCCGGTACCAAACCGCCGGCTGGCATCCCCGGACGGGCTGCCGGCACTGAGAGTGACCGGGGTGACGTTCAGCTCAAGCCGCGCATCACCAAAGGGAACCATTGACCACTGAAGCGGTACCCGCCCTTCGGTCAGCTTGCTCAGACCATTCTCCCCGTCCCTGCCCCGTACCGACATGTCGCTACGTACCCAACTGGAGGTTTTCTCATCCAGTTGCTGGATCATCTGGTCAATCTGGCGTAACTGGCTACTCTGGGCGGTTTCCACCGGAATATCCGGCCGCACGGTGCCCGGCGGCGCAGTTTGCGGGTCCCTGGATTGTTGATCCACCTGCCAGGGCATCGATATGCCATAGACAGAAGCACTCGGGGTTGTCCGGCTGGTGGTGGACGTAGTGCTGAACGGGTTATCCGCCAGCACCATACCGCCAATAACCGGTGTACTGCCGGGGCCGCTGCCGACACTGGCAGATTGCAAGCCCAGCACCTGGCCACGGGCGCTACGCAACAACGCCAGTGCCTGCTGATGATTACCGTCCGCCTCTTCAATGCGGGCCAGCAGCATTTTACGCTGCGGGGTACTGGTATCGTGCAACCCGCTCGCTAACTGACGGGCCCGCTCGACGTTGTTGGCCGCCAGCGCCACGTCAATGGCCCCGGCACGGGCATCCTGGGTTGGGGTGTCCCGGGTCATCAGATAGTCGTAAACTACCCCGGCCTCTTTGTTCATCTTGCCGGACTGGTAGAGCCGGGCCATGGCGAACATCAGATCGGTATTTTGCGGGTCCTGCTGCATGGCGCGGATTAGCCTATCATACGCCGCGGCATAATTGCCGGACTCACGTAGCCGGTCGGCCTCATTGATCACGTAGCCATTTTGTAACCCGGCCAGCTGGGTTGGGGTGCTGCGGGCCTGCAATTCAGGATTTGCCAGCCACTGGCTGGCCTGGGCATTCATCCCCGCCTGGTTAAGTACCGCTATCTGATCGGCATAATCCCCGGCATTGCCCTGGACCCCCCGGGCCATATTGCGCTGTACCACCGCAACCGCCCCGCTCAGGTCCCCGGACTTGGCCAGCAGCTGCGCCAGTTTACCGGCATCCGCCGGGCTGTCCGGAGTACTGTCCCCCATCGCCCGCAATGTATTACGCGCCGCGTTGATATTCCCGGTTGCCAGATAACTTTCGGCAATGGCCATTTGGCCGTTAAACGTGATCCGCCGGGAGAGACTGTTCATGTCCCGGTTACGGTTGGCGGGCGGAATACGCGCCAGCACCGCGCTGGCCTGTTGCCAGGCCCCGCGATCGCTGAGGAATAACGCCGACGCATACAGCGAGCTGGCCCCGGCGCCCGGCCGGTAGAGCGGTTCAATAACCGAGATCGCCTCAGCGCTGTTGCCGTTTTTATCCAGTTGACGGGCCAGATCCAGCCGTAGCCACGGATCCCCAGGCACCCGGTTGATCCCCTGGCGCAAGAGCGCAATCGCCTGTTCGCGGTCGCCGCGATCAGCAGCCTGCTGGGCCTGACGGCGGATAGGATCGCCAGGAGATCCACTCCCGATGCGGGGTTGTAGCCGGGCCTGAAGTGCGGGCGATAACGTACGCAGCACGCTCTGGGCCTGGTCGGTTTTGTTCTGCTCCCGCAGCACATAGTAGAGGTTTTCTTTCGCCGCGGCGTTATCCGGTGAATCCTGGAGCAGCGCGCGCAGGGTTTGCTCTGCCTGGGGGTAGTCTTTGTTGTGGCGCAGGACATCCGCCCGGAACAATTTTGCCGCGTTGCCGCGCTCGCCTGCCTGATCCACCAGCGGGGCACTCAGGGCCAGCGCCTGGCTGATATTCCCCTGTTTATACGCCTGCTGGGCCTGGGATAATTTGCCATAAAAATCGGCATCCGCCGCCTGGTTCTGGCGGCTGGCCGACTGCTCGCCCCCCTGGCTGGCAGAGCGCTGTAAGTATTGCGCGGCCCCGGCGTAGTCCCCCTGGCGCTGGGCAATATAGCCCATACCGGCCAGGGCATCGGGATCATTAGGGTTACTTTGTAATACTTGCTCAAAGCGGGCCTTCGCGGTGGCCAAATCCCCACTGTTCAGCTCGCTGAACCCCGCCTGCATGGCAACACCTTCCGCACTCTGCCGGTAGTGGGCCAGCACCGCGGTATCTTTGGGATGGCGCTGCATCCAGTTGGTATAGCTGGGTTCATCCTGGGTCTGTGGAGAAAACCACATCAGCGCCTGGCGTAGCGCAGCATCGGCTTCCTGATTGCCGGAGGCCATCTGCTCCAGCAGCCCGATCCCTTCCCTGCGAGTGCCCTCGCGGTAGGTCAGCACTTTCCCCAGCGCCACCCGGGCCGCATTGTCCTGCGGGTTCTGGGCCACCACCTGGCGTAAGCCACTCAGGGCCTGACCATAACGGGCATTGTCACCGGCCATGGTGAGGTAATACTCCGGCGCCAGCCCCGGCGGAGGTGTACCGCCGTTAAACAGCGACTGCCAGGTCTCCAGCGCCGCGCTGATGTTGCCACTGCGAGCCTGTTGCCGGGCCAGACTGAGCTGGGATTTCGGAATTTGCGCTACCTGGCTGGCATTGCTCAGGGCCTGCAATTGCGGTGCCTGCGGGTTGGCTTTCGTCAGCCGTTTTCGCCACTGGGCCGCCCCGGTCAGATCCCCGGACTGCTGAGCCCACAGCGCCATCAGATAGAGGGCTTCGTTGTTATTGGCATCCACCAGCAGCACCTTTTTCAGTGCTTCGGTGGCCAGATCGTTATGAGACTTCTCATGCCAGTAGCGCGCCTGTTCAAACAGCGCCGTGAAGGCCGGATTATTGTCTGCCGCCAGCGCATTTCCCACGGCCAGGCTTAGGGTTAAGATCCCGGACGCACAGACAACGGGCAGTAACCTGGCGGTTTTATTATTTATCATGGCACCACCTTATTCTTTTTCTTTTGATTCGGGCTCAAGACGCTGACGACCCCGGAGACGCAGGTAGCTGTAGAAGCCCAGACCCACCACCAGACACATCAGGCAAGCGGCAATCGCCAGCGTGGCGGAGTGCTGGTTGGCATACCAGACCACCATCATGTACCAGGGCATCTGCCCGCTGGGATATTGCGGCCCGACCCGGAAGCTGCGCACGCCGTTTTCATTGGTAATGATTGCCGCATCGCCGCGGATAGCCGCATTGATCCGGATATTGTCCAGATCTTGCGTCAGCCGGGAGAGCTGCTCATTATCACTACCAGTGGCCATCACCACGGTTTTGCCATTCCCCCAGGGGGAGGCAAAACTGATAAAACCGCGCCAGTCACTGTTAGAAGAGAAGTAGCGATCCGCATCAACGGTGGAGACATTCCACTCCCCCACTGCCCAGCGCCGCAGCTTCTGCCACAGGGTAATCTCACGTACCCCCAGGGACTGGTTATCGCTGACAAAAGGCGAGCCCGCCAGCATACGCTGGTTAAACGTCTGCTGGGCCATACTGGAGACCACGAGAATATCGCGGTCATTGACCAGCAGGCTGTTCACCCCGCCTTCCGGGATCCCGAACAGTACATTGCTGTTCGCCAGCACCGTGCCGGTGGCATTACCCGAGCGGGCGGCCAGATCGAGCAGTGTGCTGATTTCCGCCAGGGATGGCCGGGGAGGTAATAGCATCAGCGCCCCAGAGTAATCCGCCAGCCGGGAGAACGGGAACGCCGCCCCGACAAAGTAGGAAAGGTTCGGCAACAGCGTAAAGTGCCGGGTGTGGCTCAGGTCAATCCAGGAGTCGTCTTTGATCTGGCTTTTAATGTTGTTGTTCAGCAGCACGCTGCAGGGCGCATCCGCTTTGGGCACAATATTAAAGTAGAGCGACAACTGGTTATCCCCGTAAATCATATAGGGCTGGAGGGGGATCTGGGCGCTTTCCTGGCGGGCATCGCCCCCCAGTTTGTGCCAGATCTTCTCCAGAATTCCGATTTTATTAACCGGTAAATTACGCAGAAACGCGCCGTTAAACACGATGTTCAGCCAGGATTTCTCTTCGTCGATCCAGCTTTCGGACGGGAAGCGATAATTCACCTGTAGCGGGATGGTTTTACCGTCCCAGAGGAACATATCGGGTGCCGCCCGGAATGAGACATTCAGCGGCTCATGCCAGATCCCGGCGGCGGTCATCGATTGATCCCCGCGCACCAGATCCGCCAGCCGAACCGGTTTGGTGGTATCAATCCAGCGCGGAGCATCATAAGGCGTACTGCGCGGAATGGCCTGCGGGCCCACCGCTACTTGCCCGGTTTGCAGCGGGAACTGGCCCCGGGTCAGCCGCCACGCCGCCGCCCGCAGCCCGGCGTCATCCCGGGCAACAATCAACAGCAGTTTCCAGGCAGGATTCGCCGGGTTATCAACAACTTGCAGCATCGGCCCCTGGGTCTGCGGCAACGTGATACCGCCAATTTGCTGGCCGGGGGCGCCTATCAGTATCCCGTGGTGTTCCGGCAGACTATTGGTCAACGCATCAAAACGGATGCTCCGGTAACCGGCCTGCATCCCCAGCCAGGAGGCCACCAGCGCCGCGCTGTTGACCTGCCCCGGGGAGATTGCCGCCGGGAAGGCAAAGGTCAGCCGGGTGTCCGCCATCTGCTGGCTGTCGAAAAACGGCCGCGGGAAGTGACTCAGATCGGCACTGATATTCAGTTGTTGCCCGGCCAGCTCAACGCTGGAGTCCGGCAGCACCGTCACCTGATATTTATCGGTCAGATCCCGCAGGCACAGCAGCGCATCGCCATCATTGATGGTCACGCTGAGGTTGTTGTTTGAAACCACCATCGGCCCGGGGATATCAAGCTGAAAGTGCGCATTATTACTCTGGGCACTCCCCAGCGGCACAGTGCCCAGTGGCTGACCATTCATCATCAATAACAGACTGGCCCCTCGCGCTGCCAGGGCCGGGGAGACTCTCAGGTTAAGCGAGAGCTGGGCATGGGTGATGACTACATCGCTCGGCACAGAAAAACTGACCCCGGACTGAAGCTGGCCACCGCGCAGGATCATCCCCTGGGGCATCCCCATCTGGGCGAGGGTTATCTTATTGACAACCTCTGGTGTCAGGCTGTTTGCGCCAGATAACGGCGCCAAATTAACCGGCTCCTGATCCGGCTCGCTGGCGGGGGGCTCATCATCGGAAGGAGAAAGCATATCCCCCTGGGCAGGTAGTGGGGTGGCGCTGCTATCCGCTGGAGCCGGAAAAGCCGGCGCGCCATTATCCGCTGCCGTATCAAGGCGCTGACCGGTGGCCGGTAGCGGGTCCGCTGCATACAGTGGTGCCGCCGCACCGGTTGTTAACAGAAGCAGCAGTGTCAGAATCCGTTTCATACTGCTTTTTCCTCGTCATCTTTACGGGGGGGGGTAACGTTACCTGCCCTGGCGGCAGCACGCCACTCCCGCCAGGAGCGGATAAACACATCAACAATACAACGGCCAATGGTAATGAAAGAGACCAGCGGATTATCCTGGGCCCTGGTCGGCTGGATCCAGGCGTCGGCCCGGGACAGGACCACCCGCACCAGTTCCCGACGCAGCGACAGCGGCAACTCGGCAAACATCAGCCGAATATCATCCTCACTGGCCCCCACCATGGAAACCGGAAGACAAATCGCCCCGGAATTCAGCTCCAGTTCTATCTCTTCGATCTCATCGGTCAGGTGGCGGTTATCCGGCAGTTTGATCCGGCAGCCCCCCATCGAGAGATCCCGGGTAACACTGCGGGACGCAATACCGCTGGCATAGTGGATAATCACCGGAAGCTCGACATCAATACGGATAGTTTTACGCACTTGTCGCGTTTCCCGGGCAACGGCTATCGCCCCCAGCAGGAAGAACAGACAGTACGAGGCCCAGCCGACGTTAAGGGCAATAACCCCCGGATCCACCGCAAAGTAGTTGTGGCCCACGGCCCGCACGATACCGCTGATAATGGCGATCACTAGCAGGCTGGCGACAATGATATGCGGGCGCACAATGGCGAAATCGAAATAACCGGCGTTGAGCAGGCCGCCCTTGTCGGTAACATTGAATTTACCGCGCTTGGGAAACAGCATGGTCACCATGGTTGGCAGGGCAAGATGGAACGACAGCAACAGATCGTAAATCTCCCCCCAGAAGCTGTAGCGATAGCGGCCATTTAGCCGTGAGCCGACAATAATCGACATCAGCAAATGCGGCAGCGCATAGGCAAACACCAGACTGGCGGACGAATGGATAATGTTGAGGTTAAACAGCAGGTACGCCAGCGGGGCAGTCAAAAAGACGATACGCGGCAGGGCAAACTGGAAATAGAGCATCGCGCTGAGGTAGCACAACCGCTGAGGAAAGGTCAGCCCCCTGCCCCACAGCGGATTATCGACCCGGAAAATCTGCGTCATCCCGCGTGCCCAGCGGTTACGCTGAATAACATGCAGCACCACGCGTTCGGTGGCCAGCCCCGCCGCCAGCGGGATCCCCAGATATGCGGTGCGCCATCCCAGGCGCTGTAATTTCAGGGCGGTATGGGCATCTTCGGTGACCGTTTCCACGGCAAAGCCGCCAATCTGCTGCAAGGCGCTGCGGCGGATCACCGCACAGGAGCCGCAGAAAAACGTAGCGTTCCAGTTATCGTTGCCTTTCTGGATCGGCCCATAAAACAGTGCCCCTTCATTCGGGATGCTGCGCCCCCGGGTCAGGTTGCGTTCAAATGGGTCCGGGGAATAGAAATAGTGTGGCGTCTGTAACAGTGCCAGACGGGAGTCTTTCAGGAATGCCCCTACCGTGGCCTGGAGAAAGACCCGGGTGGCCACGTGGTCACAGTCAAACACGCAAATTAACTCGCCCTGGGTTAATTCCATGGCGTGGTTAAGGTTGCCCGCTTTGGCGTGGGCATTATTGGTTCGGGTGATATAACCAACCCCGACATCGGCGGCAAATACCGCAAATTCACTGCGTTTGCCGTCGTCCAGTAAATAGATTTTTAATTTGTCCTGGGGGTAATCAATACACTGGGCCGCCAGCACGGTATCGCGCACCACATCGAGGCTTTCGTTATAGGTCGGCACATAAATATCGACAGTTGGCCACAGCCGCTGATCTTCCGGCAGAGGATCAATTTTACGTTCAAGGGGAAATACCCCCTGAAAATAACTCAGCAGCAGCATTACCCATGTGTAAAGCTCCGCCAGGAACAGCCCGGTACCGAGAATTGCCTCAATCTCTGAATTAAAATACAGCGTCTGGGTGGCGCGGAAGTAAATATAGCGGGTGGACATCAACGCAGAGATCAGGATCAACACCACCGATATCGCGTGTTTTTTACTGAAATTCAGTAATACTAAACACAAGATACTGATCAGCGCGAAGATATACTGCTTCTGGCTGTCCATCGGGGTAGTGATGATAAGTACAGCAATAGGGGCCATTACCAGCAGTAATAGCCAAAACAAGGGTTTTTTCATACCTGCATTCCGTCCGTATCAGAAACCCGTAGCGCCAGGGCTGTGATGAACCGCCCCATCACCCACAGTAATACCCAACAAGCTGGTCACTTTTTTACTGAGCAGTTCAATATCAAAGGCCGCCGCTGAAGCTGGGCTGAAATCGAAAATCGCTTGCTGAGATGCATTGGCCTCCACCACGCTTTCGTCGTAATGAATGCTGGCAATCAGACGATCGCCCAGACGCCGGGCCATCACATCTGCCACCTCCCGGCTGATCCGCCGCCGGTTATTCGCCTGATTCAGGACATAACGGACATCGGAGCCGCTGACATCTGTATCACCAAATAGCGTGCCATTCTCTACTCGCGGTAATAGCGTTAGCGAAGAGGTATCCGCCAGGAAGGTTACCAGGTGCATATCAGCCATACGCGACACGGCACTTAGCGCCGCCCCGGGCCCCGGCGGGAAGTCCGCCAGCACAATCAGCCCCGGATAGTTGAGCAAGGTACCCAGCCCCCGGCTGATAAAATGGCTGTCGCTGGCCATCCTGGCCTCAAAATCAGTCTGCTGCTGGGGGGTTACATCACCATAGGGCAGCACAAACAGATTGCCCCCCGCCGACATCACGGACTGGCTCCAGTCTGCGGATTCGGTGGCTTTAGCCACATACCCCCGACCATCGGTGAGCGGGACACCAAAGTGGAGCCGCAGCGCATTCTGCACATCACAATCGATGGCCAGCACTTTATTGCCTCCCCGGGCCAGGCAATATGCCAGGTTAGCCACCAGGGTGGTTTTTCCCACCCCGCCTTTGGGTGAACAGACGCAAATTAACGGCATGACGCGATCCTTTCCAGCACGGAATGTAACGACAACGCCCGCACGGCAGCCCGGCTACTGGCAGGGGCCGCTGCGGGAGCAAACATAGCGCTATAATTGGTCACCGGCGGCTTACTGCTGAAGGTGACCTGGCGTTCCTGAGGGGGCCGCGGGTTAGCCGGTAAGTGTCAAGGTAGTTGTCACCCCAGGTTAATTTAAGCGGCCTGTTTTCCCCTTTCCGGATTCAGCATTACCGGACCTTCGGGTTGCCAGTTTCTCGTTCTGCCTGACCAGCGCTCAGGATGTGTTTTCTGTGCCTGACGGTACAGTTCATCCCGTTGCCTCAGAAGCGCGTGATCTTCTCCCCGGTGTCGCTGTGCCGGGGTGACATACCGTATCCCGCTGTGGCGGTGCTCTTCGTTGTACCAGTGGGTAAATTTCTCCACCCACTCCCGGGCATCACTCAGCGTTCTGAACCCCGATGACGGCCACTGTGGTACATATTTCAGTGTCCGGAACAACGACTCTGCATACGCGTTATCGTTACTTACCCGTGGCCTGCTGTGTGACGGTATGATATTCAGCTCATACAGCTTCATCTGCAGGGTCTGCGATTTCATGGCGGCTCCGTTATCTGCATGCAGCACCAGCGGCTGACGCCAGCAGCCCTCACGCAGCGTTGTCCGCTGCATTAGCGCTGCAGCCAGCCCGCCACTTTCCGTTTCATGAACCTCGTAGCCCGTGATTTTCCGGCTGTACAGGTCAATTATCATATACAGATAATACCAGCGACCACGCACCACGCAGGGCAGCCAGGTGATGTCCCATGACCAGACCTGGCAGGGCGCTCTGGCTGTAAAGGTCGTCGGGGCTGGCACCCGCTGTGGCCGCGACTGACGTCCCCGGTGGTGGACTTCATTATGGCGGCGTAATATCCGGTAAAATGTCGACTCACTGGCCAGGTAAATTCCCCTGTCGGCCAGCCGGGGCACAATCTGTGATGGCGGCAGACGGGCATATTCCGGCCTGTGGCAGATATCCCGTATCTGCTGCTCTTCCCCCGTGCTGAGGCGATTCGCCGGGGCGGGTCTTATTGCCCCCGGACGACCATCCTCCGGACATTTTTGCCACCGCCACCAGGTACGCAGGCTGATGGCCACTTCACGGCAGGCGACTGCAAGCCTTGCGCCAGAGACCACCGCTTCATTAATCCACTGAATGAACTGTTGTCGTTCATCCGCCGGGGTCAGTCGTCCCCGTCCGTTTCCCCGTAGTAATCCCTGAGCTTTTTTCGCAGTACCAGTATCGCTGCCGCCTCCGCCAGCGCTTTCTCCTTACGGACCAGCTCTTTTTTAAGCTGTTTAACTTCCTTCTGACTTTGCTTCAGCGCTGCTTTATCACCGGGGTTTCCGGTCTGTATAAAGCCCTGCTTCCACTGTATCAGCTGCTCAGGATACAGCCCTTTTTTACGGCAGTATTCTGCGATTTCTGTTTCACTTAACGTGGCGGTTTCCACAATGGCGGCAAAACGGGCTTCTGCTGGCCACTGCTCACTGTTTTTACTGTTACCCGGCACCGGTTTCCCCTCTGCTTTAGCCTGTTTACGCCAGTGATACAGTGTAGCTTCGGCGATCCCTTCCATCTGTGCAACAGCCGCGACGGTCATATTGTAGGGCGGGAATAATTTTGCCAGTGTTGAGGCCTTGCGCTCCGGGGAAATTCGTTTCATCTGTCACTCCGTGCCCTCAGGATTATTTTTCAGAGGGAGTGACAACTATCCTGACATTGAGGGTAGCGGCCGCCGTGGGCATAGAGTGTGCCGGTGTTATCTGCCCGGCGTCGCCTGCGCTAACCGGGGCCATGGGCTGGGCAGGCACGGGAATATCCGCCATCGCTTTCAGTAACGTCGAAGGTTCCGCTGCGGATACCTCCCCCATTGGGGTTACGGGGGCCGGTCTGGCGGGTGGCTGGGGTTCCTTCCGGGCAGCAACTGGCTCCCCGCCAATTGCCGGAGCACTGGCGAGGGTAAACATCCCGGGAGCCACGGTTTGCGGGGCCGCCCGGCTGGTATTCACCGTGGCGGGAAAAGGCGAGTTCTCCTGTTCCCCGGCAAGCACCTGGTTAATCATATTCCAGTCGCTCCTGGTGGAACGGGCCTTCGGCGTGGCGATTTCCTGAAAAGGGATCCCATTGGTCTGTGTTTTATCCCTGAAACGCTGAAGATCATCGTAGTTGCTGCTCATAAAAGCACCCCATAGTGGATAAATTACTGTTGTCAAAACACGGGTCTGTTTGCTGTTGCAACCTGTTGTACTCAGATATACCAGGCACAATATATTTACCGACCAGGTTCTTCTTCCAGATACTGATAGTTGGTTGTCAGTAACAAGGGAAAAGGCACAGATTATATTTTAATTATTAGCGCAAACTCGCTTGCTTTTACTATATTGCGGACAACTATAGGATTATGCTGCACTGACTGCCAGTTACATACGGACGAAAACCACGTGACAAAATAGTAACAATAGAGCAGTTTCCCTATGGCAACATAGGGAATCAGAAATCTACACTTACCCGTGAATAACCACAATATACATGTTAGATATATATCAAAATATTACATCATTTTCCTTAAGGCTGTAGATTATCGCATCAAAACGTTAAGCCCATGTCATCATTACCATTAGTGAGTGTTTTTACTGGAAATATCACAACAGTTATTATAAATAAAGGTTATATACTTGATGAGGAATCATATGTGTGCTACTCCACATGTAAGTATCCCGCATAATCGTGCCATTCACATTTAGAGATCCTCCGACATAATCAATCTGCTAACGAAGGAGATCGCCATGCGTAAAGCCCGTTTTACTGAGCATCAGATCATTGCCGTGATTAAGTCGGTTGAAGCCGGACGAACTGTTAAAGATGACTGCCGGGAGGCCGGTATCTCTGAAGCCACTTACTACATCTATGGACTACCTCCGTTTTGCAAGCGCTGATTCTGGTTTTGGGTTGTTGCTTACATCTATCCGGCATCAGGAAAACCTGTGCCCAAATGGGTAATCCGCACACAATCGCCTCAACAACTGGACGGCCTCTGAGGCCAGTATAAAAATCAGGTTCCGATTGTGCAGGTGCAACCTGTCACCATTTCTCAGTACGCTGCAACTTTGCTGGCAGGGTATTAACTTCCCACTGCCTGATATTCTGTATCATTTCTCAGCATCGACCAGATTATTCTCGCATTTTTGTTAGCGACCGCCACGGTCGTTTTATTAAATCCGCGACGTTCTTTCAACTGGTTAACCCACTGATTCAGATAGCCATCATTATTATTCGTAGCAACCCTGACAACAGCACGGGCACCATGAATAAAAAGTGTTCGCAGATGCTTGTCGCCTTTTTTCGTCATATTCATCAGCACCTGTCTGTCGCCACTCGAGTGCTGGCGTGGAACCAGACCAAGCCATGCAGCAAAGTGACGGCCATTCTTAAATTCAGTTCCTTTGCCAATAGCAGCAACAACGGCCGTGGCCGTTTTAGGACCAATGCCTTTAACTTTAGCGATACGCTGACAGGCTTCTGATTGCCTGAACACCGTCTCTATTTCTTTATCAAAAAAGTTTATACAACGACCGAGATCGTCAAAGAGATCATAGAGTTCCGCAATCGTTCTGCGCATACGGGCACTTAACCCGTTTTCTGCATCCTCAAGGATCAGCGGAACGGCACGACGAACTCTTGAAACTGCCGCGCCGATAGTTATTCCCCGATCAAGCAGCAGTCCCCTGATTTGACAAACGGTCGCAGTGCGGTGATTAACAATACGCTGCCTTGCCCGGTGCAAAGCCTGGATATCCTGCTGTTCCGGGCTTTTTGGCGGCACGAACTGCATTGTTGGTTGCATCAGAGCCACTGCGATGGCCTGTGCATCATTACCGTCATTTTTTTGTCCACGGACAAAGGGTTTTACATACTGGGGGCTGATGACCTTTACGTTATGCCCCAGTTTTTCAAACTCACGCTGCCAGTAAAATGCCCCTGTGGATGCTTCGACACCAATCAGACAGGCCGGAATATTCGCCACCGTCTGGAGTAATTCTTTTCGGCCAATACGTTTTGAATAAACCGGCTTACCGGCCTGGTTTAACCCGCAGAGCTGAAAGACATTTTTAGCCAGATCAATACCCAGAAATACGATATTCATGATGGTTCTCCTGCTGAACGTATTTCGTACAGTTAACCGCAGAGGGAGGAGGTAGTCCATCCCATTAACTGGAAAGCAAAGTACGGCGGAATGGAAGCCTCTGATATCAAGAAGATGAAAGGCCTTGAGGATGAAAATCGTCGTCTCAAAAGGACATTATCGCTGAGCAGGACGGTATATTTTTATCAGGCCGATACCCGGCGTGATGAGCCTGTTATAGAGGCGCTTTCGGTCATGGCTGAACGCTATCCAAAATACGGCTTCAAAAAGTTGTTCCAGGTGTTTCGCCGACAGGGCCATGCCTGGAATCATAAGCGTGTGCACCGTATTTATTGTCAGATGGGGCTGAATTTCAGACTGCGGGGAAAGCGGCGTCTGCCAGCCCGAAATCCTTCGCCATTACGTGTACCACAGGTACTGAATCAGAGCTGGTCCATCGATTTTATGCACGATGCCCTGACCTGTGGCAGACGGTTCGGTAATCCTCCCATTTTTAACGGAGGCGATAAGTAGAATCAGGTCATGCGTTGAATATGCTGCATTGGCGTGAAGCCATTCAGTGCCATATTCGGACGCTCGTGATTATAAAACCATTGCCAGCGTGTGGCATAGTCCTGCAATTCGTCCAGTGATGTAAACAGGTGCTGTCCCAGCCAGTCATAACGTACAGTCCGGTTATATCGCTCAATATATGCATTTTGCTGAGGTTTTCCGGGTTGAATAAAACGCAGGGTGATATTCTGCTGAACAGCCCATGACATCAGTATCTTGCCGGTATATTCTGGCCCATTATCACATCGTATTGCTGCTGGTTTACCTTTCCACTCAATCAGTTGTTCGAGTGTCCTCACCACTCGATTTGCGGGAAGAGAAAAATCCACCTCAATGGCCAGCGCTTCACGATTAAAGTCATCGATAACATTCAGCAATCGGACGGAACGACCATCCGACAGTTGATCGTGCATGAAGTCCATCGACCAGCATTCATTGCGGCTTTCAGGCACCGCCAGCGGCTCGGGCTTATCCCGTTTCAGTCGTTTTTTCGGTTTAATTCGCCTGTTCAGCGACAACTCGCAATAAATCCGGTATACCCTTTTGTGATTGAACTTAAAGCCTTTTACGTTACGCAGGTACAAAAAGCACAGACCAAAACCCCAGTTGCGCTGACTGTCGGTGATACGGAGTAGCCAGTCAGCAATAACCGTGTTTTCTTCATTCAGTTGAGGCTGATAGCGATAGCAACTTTCGCTGACAACAAACAACTGGCAGGCAAAACGTATGCTGACGCTTCGGTGCCTGACCGCGTCCTGTGCCATCTGCTTTCGCTGCGATGGCTTCACCACTTTTTTGCCATAGCCTCCTGAATAATTTCGGCTTTGAGCCGTTCTTCGGCATACATCTTTTTCAGGCGGCGGTTTTCATCTTCCAGCTCTTTTAGTCGGGCCATCATGGATGCATCCATTCCGCCAAAGCGTGAACGCCACTTGTAGAAACTGGCATTGCTCATACCATGTTCGCGGCACAGTTCAGCAACTGGCGTTCCGGCCTCAGCCTGCTTGAGGATGGCCATGATCTGGCTGTCGGTAAAGCGTGATTTTTTCATAGAGATCTCCCCGGTTCAGATTACGAGAAAATTCTACTTATGAACACACCGGTTTTTCGGGGGGATTACCGTTCCGGACGTTTAATGTGGTGGATGATTTTAACCGCGAAGCCCTGGCCATTGAAATCGATCTGAATATCCCGGCGCAGCGGGTGGTCCGGGTGCTGGACAGGATTGTCGCCAGCCGGGGATACCCTCTGAAACTCAGGATGGACAACGGACCAGAACTGGTATCAGTCACACTGGCTCAGTGGGCGGAGGAGCACCATGTTGAACTGGAATTTATCCGCCCGGGAAAACCGACTGAAAACGCGTTCATAGAGCGTTTTAACCGGACATACCGGACTGAAATACTGGACTTTTACCTGTTCAGGACACTGAATGAAGTAAGGGAAATAACAGAGCGCTGGCTGACGGAATATAACTGCGAGCGCCCGCATGAATCCCTGAATAACCTGACGCCGGAAGAATACCGGCTGATGGCTGAAAACCCGGAAATCTCAAAAAGTGCGTGGAACTAAAACGGGTATGCTTACAATTATTTTTAACATTTATAAAATAAAAATCAAAAAATACCCCTAACAGATCTAATTTTCATTAAAAAATAGACAGATATTGCTGATAACAAGAAGGTAATCATCGAAAAGATCGGAATATAATATATTGGATGATAATATTTTACTTTAAATAAATAATGAAGCATATCAATAAAAATCGGATGAACCAGATAGATTCCGAGGTAATCCCCCCGAAAAACCGGTGTGTTCATAAGTAGAATTTTCTCGTAATCTGAACCGGGGAGATCTCTATGAAAAAATCACGCTTTACCGACAGCCAGATCATGGCCATCCTCAAGCAGGCTGAGGCCGGAACGCCAGTTGCTGAACTGTGCCGCGAACATGGTATGAGCAATGCCAGTTTCTACAAGTGGCGTTCACGCTTTGGCGGAATGGATGCATCCATGATGGCCCGACTAAAAGAGCTGGAAGATGAAAACCGCCGCCTGAAAAAGATGTATGCCGAAGAACGGCTCAAAGCCGAAATTATTCAGGAGGCTATGGCAAAAAAGTGGTGAAGCCATCGCAGCGAAAGCAGATGGCACAGGACGCGGTCAGGCACCGAAGCGTCAGCATACGTTTTGCCTGCCAGTTGTTTGTTGTCAGCGAAAGTTGCTATCGCTATCAGCCTCAACTGAATGAAGAAAACACGGTTATTGCTGACTGGCTACTCCGTATCACCGACAGTCAGCGCAACTGGGGTTTTGGTCTGTGCTTTTTGTACCTGCGTAACGTAAAAGGCTTTAAGTTCAATCACAAAAGGGTATACCGGATTTATTGCGAGTTGTCGCTGAACAGGCGAATTAAACCGAAAAAACGACTGAAACGGGATAAGCCCGAGCCGCTGGCGGTGCCTGAAAGCCGCAATGAATGCTGGTCGATGGACTTCATGCACGATCAACTGTCGGATGGTCGTTCCGTCCGATTGCTGAATGTTATCGATGACTTTAATCGTGAAGCGCTGGCCATTGAGGTGGATTTTTCTCTTCCCGCAAATCGAGTGGTGAGGACACTCGAACAACTGATTGAGTGGAAAGGTAAACCAGCAGCAATACGATGTGATAATGGGCCAGAATATACCGGCAAGATACTGATGTCATGGGCTGTTCAGCAGAATATCACCCTGCGTTTTATTCAACCCGGAAAACCTCAGCAAAATGCATATATTGAGCGATATAACCGGACTGTACGTTATGACTGGCTGGGACAGCACCTGTTTACATCACTGGACGAATTGCAGGACTATGCCACACGCTGGCAATGGTTTTATAATCACGAGCGTCCGAATATGGCACTGAATGGCTTCACGCCAATGCAGCATATTCAACGCATGACCTGATTCTACTTATCGCCTCCGTTAAAAATGGGAGGATTACCCCACACGCTGGCAATGGTTTTATAATCACGAGCGTCCGAATATGGCACTGAATGGCTTCACGCCAATGCAGCATATTCAACGCATGACCTGATTCTACTTATCGCCTCCGTTAAAAATGGGAGGATTACCCCGAAACTAACATTAGCAAAAAAAACATTATAAGTAGATAAAACAATTTTATCAGTATACATAACCATAAAAAAAACAAAAATGGAGCACAATATAACATTAAGACTAAGATTAGCATATGAATATTGGCCATTATAACAATGCAATATCATTGTAATAACAGCAAAAAAAACAAATCCTAGCACTGAATGTAATAACGGCATTTTTACATTAAACTTATTTATATAGCCACCCAGAAGAAAATACCCAATATAATATATAAAAACATGAAAAATAGAAGATGTCTTTGCAAAAGACATTTGTAAGTATATCATTTTATAAATATAGTCTGATGCAGAAAACAAGAAAAAAATCACAACCAAAAAGAGATATTCTTTTTTATTAAGATTTTTTGTGAGAATTCTAAGATACGGTGTTGTTATATAAATAAATGGAATCATATATAAAAACCACATGTGATAATATGGTCTGCCAGTAAGCAAAGCCTTTATCATTTGATAAAAACCTATATCCCCCCCCCACTTAAAATAATGAATAGTAAAGTTCCACAGCAGATAAAAAAAGCTCCAAAATATTAATGGGATGAGTATTCTGGAAAGTCTTTTCCGATAAAAAACATAAAAACCTTCCTCTTTATGCAAAAGAAGGTAACCACTAAGCATAATAAATACAGGGACGCACCACCGAGCAAAAGAATTATAGAAATCAACCACCCACCACTCAAGTGAAGTGTTTTCATATAAAGAAAAAGCACTTGCCTGATGCAATACAATTACAGCAAAAATAGATAATATCCTCATGTTATTGCACCACATATACGCCCCTTAATAACATAATTAAAATTTACAACCTAAAAAAGAAGAGTTAAATATAGAATCGTCTGATCAAAGCTCTTAAATAAATTAATTTATAGTATATTTGCGAGGCAAATAAAAATTTTTTCACAAACCATCTTGTTTTACCTTGCATTGTATATTCAGTAGTATTTGACTCAGAGTCAAGCCTTTCCGATTCAATATGGCTATTTGACAAATCTAATGGATGATCGACAAAATCAGCCAAATATAAGTCACAAATTACATTTTTCCTCTTAAATAAAGACCATTCATCCGCTATGAAAAACTCTCGGCTGGATAACTCTTTTAACTTTCTGGCCGAATTAAAAGATAGCAAATAGCAACACGTTCTAAATATATACCCTTCGCTTCTGATGGTTTTGTAAAAATATTGCCCACCAAATTTTTTTTTACCCCAAAAGCTTTTAGAAATAAACTTACTTTTATCAATTCCATTTTGCCCACCTAAAATATATAAGTCATCACAATCATGAGGAAAATCGGAATTATCAATACAGCTAACAAAGTCGCCAAATCGCTCATCAACAATCGCATCATCTTCTAAAATAATTGCTATTGGGATATTATTATTAATAATATTGTCGTATGCAAGAAGATGGCTAAAGGTACACCCAATTTCACCACGTGTGATTTTTCTTTTCTTTCGAGATGCAGCACCATTTATATTCAGGCGATTAACTATTTCATCATCAATAAGTTTACCATCAACCGCGTCTATGAACGAAAATGAGACACCATATGAATTCAGCTTATCAGAGATATCCTTTCGCCTAATAGTGTCTTTTTTCATGGAAACAACGAATACTGGAATCATTAATTTTTAGCCCATGCTTTACTGATTATTAAGTATAGATGCGCAATCCACATCTTTGGTCCATTGAGAATAATATCCAGAATTTTTTCCGTAAGAGTTGTCGATGAGCTCATTTCTGGTATCAACTAAGCAAGATAATATATGGCCATGCATTCTGGATGTAATTACTTTATCAAATGATGAGAAATAAAAACCACTCCGTTTAGCCAGTTGACCGCTATGTGATATCCATAAATAAGCGGAGAGATCTTTAAGAGCTTTGCTATTCATAACGTTAGATGATTTTAGGATAATTTCTATAATCCGTCGAAATATCTTATCCTTCCTCGTAATGATATCACACCAGTCGATAGGGGTGTCACTAGATGGTATATTAAGAGATAGCTGAGTACTATTCACCTCCTTATCCACCCTCAAAAAATATAGTGTCTTCTTATTTTTTGCTGAAACTTTAAATGAATTATAAAGATAATGAGCCATATCGGGACATAAAAAGGACTTAGGTGAAAGCATCTTAAATGTTTCAAGAGTTTGTTTATCTCTTGCAAACAAAATAATATCTCTGTGTTTATTAAAAACGTTAACAGTCTTTTCCAAACTATCGTTGTTTGAAAAGTGTGATGTTTGTGGCAATACAATAATGCGGTTTTGAGGAAATGACAAAATTATATTTTCACGCAATTGCTGATGGATTGGGTAAATATCACCAAAGTTACCCCCGCCATGACAAATAAAAGTAGTATTTTCAGTTGCTATCTTTTTTAGATTATTGATATTTACATCAGCAGTAGAGCAATAAGATTTTATACGAACACCTTTATCTTTAAGAAAAGCAATGGCACCCTGATAAATAAGTAAATCACCAACATTGTGATGCAGCGGATAATCGACATAAATAACATCATCCTTATCATTTATAAATGTTACTATTTTATCTAACTCAGATTTCAATCTAATCATACATAAATCGTTCATACACTACCTTTAAACAAAGAAAATAAAAATCTCAAAATAAAAACAGAGGAAATATATGTAATACCACCAATCAAAACAATCATGGATAGGCTAATTACTTGATTACTGAAAAGTATAATGTTTGACATATTAAAGAAAATCAATACTGCAGACATAATAATCGTAGATAGAAATGGAACTACAACAGGTCTTAATTGTGGCATTGCCTTCATATTCAGTATTAGCTTCATTAAATAAATGCCAATCGGGATTGTTACCACTACACGAACAACAGCCCAAGAAAAAACAGTTTCAATAAGTGTATAATTTTTGGTTAAAAGAACAGTCAGTACAGACAAAAAAGCAGATATTGCCGACAAAATCATAAACCTTTTTGATTCACCAACAGCTTTCATGGCTGTCCCGACGAAAATCCTCGAGTACATTATGGCATACATTACAGATATTATCTTTATTACTGGTATAGCTTCACTCCAGTTATCGCCAAGAATAATAGGAACCCATTTATCGCTTGTGAAGGCCATGCCTGCAAATGCCGGCATGGATACAAGATTAAATATTTGAGTAGCTTTATGAAATACAGAATGTAATTTTTTATTGTCATCCTGTACGTGGGAGAATAGAGGTAAAGCCATCCGGCTAATAACTGTATTCAGCACCCCTAATATGGAATCAGTTAATCTTGATGCCATATTATATAAACCCAAAGCATAAGTACCATGGAAAGCTGCCAGAAGAAGACTAAATACGCGACTAAGCACACTCCATAATATATTTTCAAGCATTACATAAAAACCAAATAAAAAAAGTTCTTTAAATAATTTAAAATCAAGGGTGAGTCTCCGTGGAATATCATGTCTGACTGCAAAAAAGACTAACAGCATTGCGGTAAATGATTGTGTTAGGTTACCAAAAACTACACTCCACACACCAAAACCATTTAATGCAAGAGGAATGGTTACCACAAAAAATAAAATCCGGGAAATCAATGTGCGTTTTGTAAATGCACTCATTTTCAACTCTCTCAAAAGTAGAGCAGTTGGAAGCAAGGACAATATTGTAAAAACAACACCCATTGTTTCAAAAACAAATATATAAATAACAATTTTTTCTGTTGTAAATAAATATAAGCAAAACAAAACAATACTTGACAATAATAAAGCGATAAGAATAAATATCAAAGAACCAGTAAAGGCTGTTTCTTTAACCTTGTCGTCCAGTTCTTTTCTCTGAATGACAGCTTCAGTTAATCCAAAACTACATATCATGCCTATTAAGCTAGACATTATCTGAGCTGTTGCAATATAGCCATAATCAGATGGATGTAATATTCTGGCCAAATAGATTATTGAGATAAAGCTTAACCCAACGGAAGATATGGCTTCTATACTTGACCATATTGCAGCAGATTTTATACTGCTTTTACTTATCATCATACCCCCAACAAATTAATATTAACACATCAACAATTTGTATATTATTTTTTGTTTGAACGTAGGAGTATGTCGTGCATTTCATATTTTGAATACGTTTTATTTATTTGATTATCATTGTCATTTAGCGCAACATTATTATTCCATAGCCCGTACTGTTCTGTACCTGCCACCATCGGAAAATGTTTACTCTTTTTACCTATTTGCTGTATTTTATAATCATTTTTATATGCAACATAATGTAACCAAACATCATCAGCCTTTGGACATTTTGAGATAAAGTCCTCACCTTCGTCATATAACATTTTTTGAAATTCCGGAGGGTAGATAACGCCTGAAACACCAGTTGCAAAATATTTTACACTAGGCAAAATCGTCTGACATGGTTTCCATAAATTGTAATTATCAAACTCTCCTGTTTCTTTAAATTTAATCTCATGAGCCCGGAAACAAAAAATGACACCTTTTTTATTGTTACCGTATTTATATAGTAAAGAAAGCCAGTTCTTCGGATATATTATATCATCATCAGCAGTCACCAAATAACCTTCAGAAAGATTTAGCTTAATATATGGATAATACTTCGTATGTGGGCCATAGTTTTTTGTTAAGAATATTTCAACGCCTCTTTTTTTAAGTCTTGATAACGACTCGGGAAGATTATTATAGACTTGTGCATTATCAAGCCATAAGATGAGTCTTTTTGGAACAAAATCACCGTTCAGGATTGATTCAATCGTAATATGCACGGTATCAATTCGTTGGCCATGTGTTGTTAATGAAACAATGACATCATCTAATTTATTAGACATCTCATTGATGTTAACCTTAGAGCTTTTATTAATTAAATCAAGTTTATTTGTTAAAATAAAAAGTCTTTTTTTCTTAAAATATCTATAGAATGGCCTAACAACATTCTTCATGACGTGTAACAGCATATTTTTCCCTTACTAATTCAAAATAGTAGTTTAGTTATTTTTATTATCACAAAAATGACGCCATTTTTCATTGACAAACATTTCAATTTCTGACTTAAATCTTTCGGATGAGAACCTCTCTGCATTTTGTCTACATGCAACGGGGTCAAAAATATCAGCAGTAGTTTCAAATTCACTAACAGCCTGTTTTATTGCCTGTGCCGATTGTTCATTAAATATAATTCCTGTTGGGCTATCTTTACCATATGGTATAGTCGTTTCAAGCCCCCCCCCTTTCCCAAAAATTATAACAGGAGTACCACATGCCTGTGCTTCTACAGGCGTAATACCAAAATCTTCTTCGGCAGCAAAAACAAACGCCTTAGCATTGCGCATATGTTCTTGCATAACCTCATTAGATTGATAACCTAATATATCAATGTTACTTGTTGCCTTGGCCTTTAATTTTGGCATTTCAGGACCATCACCGACGACAACGAGTTTCTTATCAGGCATATGACTAAACGCTTCAACAATGAGATCCATTCTTTTGTAGGGCACTAATCTTGAAGCCGTAAAGTAATAATCATCTTTCTTTTCGTTCAGGGTAAAACGTTCAACATCCACAGGAGGATAAATTACGTCAGCATCTCTTCCGTAAACCTTTTTAATTCGACGAGCAATAAATTTCGAATTAGCAATAAAATGATCGACACCATTTGCAGTCCGGCAATCCCAGATACGCATCTTATGCAAAATCCAGCGTGCCAGCATACTTTTAACCCCTTTATCCATGCCAGCTTCACGTAAATATTGGTGCTGGAGATCCCAGGCATAGCGGATAGGTGAATGAACATAACTGATATGAAGCTGATCTGGCCCAGTTAGCACCCCTTTTGCGACGGCATGGCTGCTGGAGAGAATGATATCATGTTTTGATACATCTAATTGTTCAATAGCTAATGGCATCAGAGGCAAATAGGTTTGGTACTTCTTTTTAGCCTTTGGAAGATTTTGAATAAAAGTCGTCGTTATCGGTTTATTTTTGAAATGTACTTTATTCTCTTCCGATAAAAAATCAACGACAGAATAGAGGTCAGCCTGCGGAAAGACTTCAAGAAACTCTGCGACTACCTTTTCCGAACCAGCATAGGTAACAAACCAGTCGCCTATAATGCCAACATCTAGCTCATTATTCATAATTTCATTAAACCTATCTATCAAATAAAAAGATGAGATGACAATAATCACCTCATCTTTAAAAATTAACGACGTAGCAAATCCAGTATTTCAGCTGTTTTTTCTTGCATCAGAACAGTGTCCTGCCGGGACTCAACATTCAGACGAACAACAGGCTCAGTATTTGAACTCCTCAGGTTAAAGCGCCAGTCAGTATATTCAACACTAATACCGTCTGTATAATCTACGCCTAAGGCTTCTGTCTGGTATTTTTCCAATACTCGAGTAATCGCACCCTTAGCGTCGTCTAGCACACTATTAATCTCACCTGACGCAGGATATGCAGCCATGCGATCATTAACTAATTGCTCCAGAGTCTTACCCTTAACACACAGCAATTCAGCAACCAGCAGCCATGGAATCATCCCACTATCGCAATAAGCGAAGTCACGGAAGTAATGGTGCGCACTCATCTCTCCACCGTAAATGGCGTCTTCCTTGCGCATGCGCTCTTTAATGAATGCATGCCCGGTTTTAGACATAACAGGAATGCCACCGGCTTTAGTAACAATATCAACGGTGTTCCAACTTAAACGAGGATCGTGAATGATCCTTGAACCCGGATGTTTTTCCAGAAATGCCTCAGCCAGCAGACCAACGATGTAGTAACCTTCGATAAAGTTGCCATGGTCGTCGAACAAGAAGCATCGGTCAAAATCACCGTCAAACGCGATCCCCATGTCCGCATGTGATTTAACAACAGCATCCGTTGTGTCCTGACGGCAGCCTGGCAGCAGAGGATTAGGGATACCGTTAGGGAAATTACCATCAGCCTGATGATGTACTTTAATAAATTCGACGGGTACATTTGCAGCCTGAAAACGGGCTTCAATAACGTCAATCACATGACCAGCAGCGCCATTACCTGAGTTAACTACCAGCTTCATCGGGCGACTAAAGTTAGCAAAAGCTATGTAACTCAGCAACTTGTCAACATAAGCATCAAGAATGGAGACTTTCTGGTAGTTACCACGGTTTACGTTATCAGTATCCGGGAAGTTGTTCTCTTCTGCCAGACGCTGAATATCGCGTAATCCCGTATCGCCACTGATTGGCCGGGATTCTTCCCGTACCAGCTTCATACCGTTATAGTCCATCGGATTATGGCTGGCAGTAACCTCAATCCCGCCGTCCACTTTCAGGTATGACGTTGCAAAATATATCTCTTCGGTACCAGAAAGACCAATATCCAGCACGTCAGTACCAGCATCCTGTAAGCCTTTTGCAAGAGCAAATTTTAACGCTTCGCTGGTAAGGCGCACATCACCACCCAGTACCATAGTTTTAGGTTTGAGATATTCACCATATGCACGACCAATACGATAAGCTATATCCTCATTAAGCTCCTCACCTAATTTTCCGCGAATATCATATGCCTTAAAGCAGGTTAAATTACCGGACATGTTCACCTCTTTTTTTACATTCCGTAATGATCTTTGATACGAATAATATCGTCTTCACCTAAATATGAACCGGACTGGATCTCCAGTAATTCAAGCGGGATTTTCCCTGGATTTTCCAGCATATGTTGTGCACCAACAGGTATAAATGTAGACTGATTCTCTGTCAGTAAATAGACTTTATCATTGAGCGTTACCTGTGCAGTACCAGATAATACAACCCAGTGCTCCGCACGGTGATGGTGCATCTGCAGTGAGAACTTACCACCCGGTTTAACCGTTACTTTGTTTATATTATAACGGGACGTGCTTACAACCTTATCATTCCTGCCCCACGGGCTATATGACTCACGATGTAACCTATATTCACGGCGACAATTCTTTTTAAGATGCTCTACAACTTTCTTAACATCCTGAACTTTAGATTTATCAATCACTAATACAGCATCTTTAGTGCTGACAATAACCAAATTCTCCACACCTACGGCTGCGACTAATTGCTCTTCGGCATTGATATAGCAATCTGTTACATTATGAGTAAACACATCACCAGTAACAGCATTACCTTGTTCATCTTTATCGTTCACTTCCCACAAAGCGGACCAAGATCCAACATCATTCCAGCCGGCATCAAGCGGAACAACGACAGCAGAAGACGTTTTCTCCATAACTGCGTAATCTATTGACTCATCTGGACACCTAATGAAAGCCTCTTTATCTACGCGAATAAAATCTTGTGCCGAATCAGGAGACTGACCAGCCATAGCGTCTTGACAAGCAGTGAGTATATCCGGCCGATGGACACCTAGCTCTTCAAGATATCGCTTCGCACGAAATAAAAACATTCCACTATTCCAGTAATACTCTCCACTTTCAAAGTATTCCTGTGCGGTAGCCAAATCTGGTTTTTCTACAAACCGTTTAACCTCAAAGGCCGAACACTCGGCCTCATTAAACTTCTGTCCACGTTGAATATAACCATAACCAGTTTCTGGTCCAGTAGTAACAATACCAAATGTAACTAACTTACCTTGATTGGCATAAGGAATTGCATCATGTATCGCTTGATGAAAAGATTTTGTATTTTCAATAACATGATCTGCAGCAAGAACTAAAAGAAGAGGGTCCTCATTTGAGTTGACTGCCGCATTTATGGCAGCCAATGCAATTGCAGGTGCTGTATTTTTTCCTATTGGTTCTAAAATAATATTCTTGGATAAACAGTTTATTTGTCGTAATTGTTCCGCCACCAGAAAACGATGCTGCTCATTGCAAATCACTAATGGTTGGCTAACACCTAAACCATGCAAGCGATTCACAGTTGCCTGAAGCATAGAATCACCACCGTTCAATCGGAGGAATTGCTTAGGGTATAGCTCTCTGGACATTGGCCATAAGCGACTTCCCGTTCCTCCCGCCATAATAATTGGCAATATCATATAACCCCTCAAATTTTTAGTTTATTCATGACAACGCAAGAGTATTGTTAAAATTATTATTTATCTCTTTTTTCTCAAACAAGCATATAACCCTAAATAAAACCAAGGATATACCATATATAATTGAGCCCCTAATACAAATGGAAACAGAAAGAGTAAAATAAAATAGCCACCTAACAAGTTAAAGGAAAAATAAAGTAGTGTCGCAAATAAAAATATCCCCAATCCTAAAAATCCATTTTCTATTGCTAAAGTCGTTAATCCTCCTAATCCAGTCAAATCCCAACCAGAAACAAAAGGAAACTGCTGTCGATATTGTATATTATTACGAACTAAAGAGTATGCGCCAAGACCAACACCTGCTACGGGATTATCAGAAATTATGTTTGGCCCAATATGGGTAGCAGCTATACGCCCCATGACAAATGACGTGTCATTAATTCGACTAGCTAAAACATCATCAACATTATTTAAATCATCATAGTAATTATATGCAACTTTATAGGTAACACCTAATACAAGGCCAGCCAGAAATATCATTGTTATTGAAAATCTTATTATTTTCTTAGGGTTTATAAATGTTCTAAGCAAAGGGCTTCTAATGAAAATATAATAAGTCACTAATAGAAAACACGAAATAATCCCTGCTTTTGACTGTGATAACATCAGCGCCAACAAAAAGACAAAAATGACTAACTTTCTTTTAAAGAAAGTTAACTCCAGCAATATTAATGTGCTAATAAAAAGACCATATGGCCCCCCCTCAACATACAAACCACGTAAGCGGTGAGTTACACCATAAGATACGAGACCAGTATGGAAAAGAACGTCACTAACAAACAGGATAAAAATAAACAACGTAATATATAGATTAAATGTTAAAAATACTTTTATTATTGATTCAACACTTCCCTTATTATTACGTACAATATTATATGGGGTAAGAGTAACTATCAAACAAAGTATCAACTCAATAAATCTAACAATCGATATAACATACTTACTTTTTAATGCCGAGAAATATTGATAATGAATATCCGCAAAAAAACCTTTCATTAATGAAAGAATTAAAAGCATCAAAAATGCAGAAAAGAATATTAATATTCTCTTTTCAATTTTTCTTATGGTCAATGGGAATATTGATATTGCCATTAATTCCCATAATTTCACTGGCCCTAAGGCAACATCCGTGAGCTGACAAGCAATACTTAATAGGAAAACCAGCAAAAGAGCACTGCTAGTTAAAGGTGTATCACTATGTTTTGTAGATACATTATCCATGATGAAGCTCTCATTCTATGTTTAATTAAAAGGCATAGATTCCCATGTGCTAAATATATAGTCTAGTTTAATCATATATATCTGCAGTCATTGAAAATTATTTTTTTTGACTCAATGTTTTTCTTCAATGAATCTCTATTTATAATTGCATCATATTCACATTCAAAGACACATGCTTGAAAGTAGCAACTTTCAACAGTATCAGGAATAGTATTGATGCCAGCGATATTAACGTTTAAAAAATAGCTACCGGAACAACCTGCACCTAAAGATAAATTATTTATCTTACCATATTGAATTTTTGTATCATTTATAACAGTGATATCCTGTAGAATCTTAGGGTTTGAAATAACATTATTGGTGATTTGATTTCCACTAAAAAACCATGACCTTGCGGAGATGTTTATGTATTCTGAAAACCGCCCAAAGCTAGTAGATATTACACTATCATTCATTTGCACATCTTTTATAGAACCATGATCTATATTAAGCAGTACTGATGATTTTTTATACTTGCTCTTTTTAGATACATCGTGAAATATCTGATTAATTGTAGTGTTCCCAACATCGATCTTCACATTAACATAATTCAATTTAGATGGTATTTTTTTATTCTTTTCATCATCAATTAAAATAATAGTGCGCTCGGCATGAATGGTATTAATGACAGAACGAATACACTCGATTGAAAAACACTTATGATTAGCTCTTTCGCATTGTAGACGGCCAATAAATAAGCAATTAGAGGTATCACCGTATCTGTTAATGGAAAACTGATAATATTCAGTATTTCCACAATCCTCGGTCGATATACTAACAAACGAACTATCCCAGGTGGCTGATATATTAACACCTTCTCCATTAAATCCAATCACTCTTATAGCATCTATTTTTAACAAGGAGCCTTTGATGAATAAACCATTTAATTTCTTTTTCTTTGAAGTAGAAACAATACACAACAACCCATTAATACATAAGTTATTAGCACGTCTACTTCTGAAGCTACTATCAGGAGAGCCTAAAGTCACAACATATGAACAGTTACTATCAAAATTAACTGGGTCAACAATAAATCGTCCAGTCCAGTCGCAAGATATCTCTTTGATATCTGTAAAATCAATCGTATTTGATATTTTCCATGGACCACCCCGAAGATCTATGCTTAAAGAATGAGAAACAGCATAGTCAATCATTTTTAAAACTGCGATTGTATCATTTGCCTTACCATCCCCCACAGCACCAAAATCTTTAGGACTTACTGAGGAGTGGTGTATTTTTTTTAAAACCTCAATATCATTTTTTTCATATGATGGATCATTGGCTAGTAGTTTAGTGGATACACCTGAAAAGGACAGTAAAGCAAAACACTTCAATATATTTCGTCTATTCATAATAGTCGCAGCCATAAATACCGGAGCTTGATGAATTATAAAATAAGATTTTCTCTAATTATATTAGAAGTTTTTTCCCAAGTGAATTTTTTCGCTTGTATGTAGCCCTTATCAATTAAGATACGCTGCAAATCCTGATCAAAATATAGCGTATCTATTGCATTCGTAATATCTGATACTTTTTCAGGATTAACTAATAAAGCAGCATCCCCTGCAACTTCAGGCAATGAAGTGGAATTAGAAGTAATAACTGGAGTACCACAGGACATTGCTTCAATCACCGGTAGTCCAAAACCTTCGTAGAGAGAAGGGAAAAGTAAAAAAACAGCACCTTTATACAATTCAGCTAGTTCTTCATTAGTGACTCTCCCAGTAAATCTTACTCGTTTTTGAAGGTTTTTCTCTACTAAGAGAGCTTTTAGTTTATCATTTATGTCCCCAGTAAAGACTAGATCTATATCTTTTGGTATAGTCGAATTTTCAAATGCATCAATAATTCTCAATTCATTTTTGTGTTCTTTTCTATTGCTGACTACAAGTATATGATTTTTACTTATAGTTGTATTTGTATTTATGTTTGTAAATTCCGAAGATACTCCATTACCTACGACCACTATTTTAGACTCATCAATTCCAGCCCACTGTGCAATTCTTTTTTTTGAGAAATCAGAAACAGTGAATATTTTATATGCTTTATGACAAGCTCGTTTCATTACAGCCGTATAGTATAATCTTTTCAGAAATGAACTATTACAATCAATATCAATATGATTCAAGTCATGAATAGTGATAGCCGCTCTTTTTAAGAAAAAGTATGGCGCATTATATCCAGGTGAAAAATAGAACCCTTTATTGAAAAGAAGATAAAGCGTAATGAATAAAACATCCAATGGACTTGTGGGCTTCACACCTTTATCAATAAGTTTGAAATCATTATTACGCAAATAAACTTCAGTAGCGAATCGCCCTATACCATGCTCCCCAAACCAACGCCCATCAAATATAACATTATCAGCATTTCTTTTCATTTTACGCTCGTAATAGTATTGTTGTATTGCTCTACGTACTTATCTGCAATTGATGATGCATCAAAATCATTACCAGTATAAGTTTTACCTTTCTGAACAAGCTGTAATGCGCAATTAAAATCCACCTCTACATTATCTAGGAGTATAACATTTGGTAATATATCTGCTAATTCAGTGATTGCGCCTACTCTATTGCTTATAACAAACTTACCAGCTAATGCACACTCTACGACGGTACGTCCAAAAGGTTCATTCCATTTTATTGGTAATACCACAGCATCAACTTCTGAAAGAAAGTCACTTAGGCTCATATACCCACGGACATCAACACCGGATCGATTGGCTAACAATTCCATAGATGTTTTTTCATTTATCACATAATCTCCGGCAGCAATAAAATTATATTTATCGCTATAGGATTTAGATAAGTTACAATATATATCAAATCCTTTTTCAGTTGAAAGACGTCCAATAAAACCTATATTTTTTATTGAATTATTATTATTAACCACTATACTTTTTACTGGATTATAAATAAAAGATGTTTTTTTATTTTTAAAAAAACCATTATTAACATGCAATTCCAATATGAATTTACTTATTCCTACATAAGTATCGACATAGGAGCTATATCTTCGTCTTAACATCGACCATAAAAAAACGCTCACTCCGTTTTCATTCATTATTTTATTTTTTCTAAACAAAGTGCTGTTTGGATGAAATAAATAATAATCCCTCGATGTATGAATTAACGGATATTTTTTATTTTTTATTGTCTTCCATATTCTTGAAGAAAAACCGCAGACATTATTAGTATGGACAATATCAGGCAAAAAATCATCAAGCTCTAACTTAATTTTTTTGTCCATAAAAAAATTACTACTATCTAAAATATGCCAAATAATTTTTTTAATTTTTGATTTTTTTTCTTTTGTAAAAGGCCAGTAGCAATTTAACAATGGTATTCTCACAAGTTCGACACCATTTATTATATCAAAAGATCTTTCATCATCTTCTGTGCATGATACTACCCTGACTGAATGCCCTTTCTTAACCAACTCTTCTGCAAGTATCTGAACAGAGACTTCGGCTCCTCCTATCCGGTAAGGATAGTATAATGTATTAAAAATCAGTATTTTCATATTTGATTTAGTAGGCCCCATCTTTCTTTAAAACGACTCCAACTGTCTTGAAAAGAATTGAGATATCATTCCACATTGACCAATTCTTAACATACCATGCGTCTAGATATACACGAGTATCGTAATCGACATCACTACGACCACTGACTTGCCATAACCCCGTCATACCCGGCTTACTCAGAAGATAATAATCAACCTCTTTATTATAGCGCTCAAGTTCTTCTGTAATTATTGGCCTTGGGCCAACGAGACTCATCTCCCCCTTTAACACATTAAAGAGCTGCGGTAATTCATCTAAACTAGTGCGCCTTAAAAAATGGCCTATAGGAGTAATTCTGGGGTCATTTTTCAATTTAAAAGTAGAATTCCATTCTTCTCTGGCTGCAACGTCTGTTGACAACACATGATCAAGTACCTCTTTGGAGTTAATCACCATTGATCTAAACTTTAAACACTTAAATGGCCTTCCACTTTTACCGACACGTTCATGCCCGTAAATTGCTGGGCCACCATCCTTTTTCACTTTCCTACTAATATATATCAACAGCGGCGACAGCATTAAAATTATAGCAATTGAAAAAACAATATCGAATAATCGTTTCATTACTCGAGATGACCATTTGGCAAGGTTATGTTGCACGCGAAATATCATGACCTCATGACTAAAAATAAATGACATATCCGTACTGTCTAGAGGTACTCCACGTAATGTAGGAATAATAGATACGTAGCGATATCCCTTAATCATAAACTCACGCAACCAATTATTTCGCAGATCACTCTGCTGAGCTTCTACTGCTACAATAAATTGCATTTGTTTATTTATAGTTAATAACCATTTTTTATCAGCTAACACTATCGGGACACCATAGATATTATCACCAACCTTGTCACGAATGTCACTAGAAACAAATCCAGAAATTTTTAGTCCAAGGTTACGCTCACTATTAATCGCTAGCCATGCATCCCTGGCATTTTTCCCACTACCAATTACCCATGTCTCTCGTAACCACAAACCTAACCTATTAAGAATCCATTTAGTTGCCATTCTTGAGAGAGGAACTAGTGCTGCCGCAAAACACCATGTCAATAGCCATAGATACCTAGAGAAGTACCATTTAGCAAAAGCCATAACTGCTATTTCAAAAACAGCAAAAATAAGCAAAGTTCTAAGTATTTCTTTCAACTCTAACCAAAAGGTTTTTCTATAAAAATAATGTCTAAGGCGTATACCAAACCATGCAACACAGCATGCTCCTAATAACCAATGTAAATAAATCCAGCCCTCTATTTGATTATTAGTAACTCTATTCTCAAAATCATTTAATGTTATTGAAAGCACACCTAGAGCGAAGTAAAGTGAAGCGGTAAAACTTATAAAATCCGCCAAAGCTAAAGCTGTGCTACAGAACATATTCCTCATAAAGTGAGACATTATTTCCTCTGTCGCAGATATATATACATTAAAAATAAACAATCTAAATTAGCCCATTTGAATAATGGGCCTTAGCTAATTATTTCTTATCTGAAGTTGGATATGAGTAGCCGTAGTGATTATATCCATAGCCATAATAGCTACTTGCTTTTTTTACTACCCCGTTCAGAATACATCCTTTAACCACAGTCCCTGACTGCTCAAACCTTTTAATACTTACTGCGATTTCTTTTGTAGTATCCTTTCCAAAACGAGCGACTACTAACGAAGTTCCAACATAGCGACCAATTATTGCCGCATCTGTAACAGCTAATATTGGTGGAGTATCAATAATAACTAAATCATATTTTTTTGCTACGTCACTCAAAAGTTTTTCAAATCGAGGATGCATCAAAAGCTCAGATGGATTTGGAGGTATCTGACCGCGAGAGATATAATCAACCCCAACACTTCCTCCAGAAAATATTGCATCATCTATCGATGCTTTTCCTGCAAGAATATCTGACAGTCCTTTACCTAAGGAAGAATTACCAAATAACTTATGAGTGTAACCTTTCCTCATATCAGCATCAATAAAAATCACTTTTTTCCCACTCTGAGCCATTACTACAGCTAAATTACTACTTACAAATGTTTTCCCCGCATTTGGGCTAGAGCCAGAAATCATTAGTATATTATTTTTTGCCTCCATCATAGCAAAATGCAAACTAGTTCTTAAGCTACGAATTGCTTCTACTGCTAAATCAGCTGGATTTTCAATGGATAATAACTTATCGCTCTCTTGCCTCTTATTAGAACCTGCGCGTTTATTCTCTTTTTCCAGAGCCTCAGACACAGGAATACTTGCATAAACATTAATTCCTATTTCCTCTAACTGTTCTGGAGATTCAATTCCTCGACGTAAAAATACTCTGAGAAAAACAATACCAACTGATATAAATAGTCCAATCACAAACCCAGCTAGTATAACAACCGTTTTTTTAGGTTTGACTGGTGAAAGTTGAGATATTGCATTATCTATAATCCTGACATTACCGATAGCACTTGATTTCGCAATATTCAGCTCTTGCTGACGATTTAACAATTGTAAATAAACGGCTCTTCCTGATTCGACATCCCGACTAAGTTTTAATACCTGCTGCTGGGTTGAAGGCATTGAACTAACACGTTTATTCAGCTTGACCTTTTCTTGTTGCAGAGTCTGCCTTTTTTCTATTAAAGCCTTATATGTAGGATGTTCATGAGTATATAGCTGAGATATTTCGGCTTCTCTGAATGTTAATTGATTTAACTGATTATCAACGTTAACGATCTGATCAAGAACTGATTTAGCCTCCATAGTTAAATCAACTGAATCTTGTTGTTTACGATAAGAGTTAAGCTTATCTTCCGCCACATCTAAATCAGTGCGTACCTTTGGTAACTGCTGATTAAGAAAATCTAAACTTTTAGCATCTTGCGCTGCTTGTCTGGCCACGTTTTGTGCCAGATAATTCTGGCTAATGCTATCTAGAATCTTAACAATTAAATCAGGATTATCTCCTGTAAGGCCTAGTGATAGTATACCTGTATTTTTCCCCTGATCCTCAACAGTAAATGTATCAACCAAATTTGTAATCGCTTGCAATCGATTAATATAGGTAATTATAAATTTACTACCGGGTGCAGCATCGATATTTGCAATAAATAATGAGATACCATGCCCATCTAATAACTGATTAACTTTACCTTTAATAGAAATATCATTGTAATATGCTTCATAATTAGTTTCATCAATTACTTTTATTTTGATTTTTTGTTTACCGTCCTTGTCTTTGGGGATAAATAGATGTGTTACAGCTAGCTGCCCATCTTTTTCTCCCAACAACCTTGCCAATCCCCGACCGACTAATGGAAAATAATCTTGTTCAACCTTCGCTTGCAAGTTCAAATTATCAACTGTTTTACCTAAAATCATTCTTGACTGCAAGAGAGCTATTTCAGGTGCAGATTGTGGCTGCCCATCAGGTAGCATTTGACTAAGACTATTCAGTATTGCATTCCCTTGTCTTTGCTCTACCTGTATCAATGCGTCAGCCTGATATATCGGAGTTGCCAAAAGTGCATACAAAACGGCAAAAACCGTACACCCAGCTGTTATTGATATTATTAATTTTCTAAAATCTATCAACTCCCCGACTAAACGTTTAAGGTCCAGTTCATCGTTGTCTGAAGATGATTTATTATTAATGGCTTCTAATATCATGCATTATATCCCTGATGATTATCCAACCAGCTTTTTTATCCACATCTGACAAGCTTGGTCAATTAATTTATAAACAGACTCAAAGGCTTCATCGCTTCGTCTATACGGATCTGGTATTTCTTTAGCACCCATCCAATGCCCGAGCAACATTGTTTTCCCCCGAGACTCAGGTGAGATACGGGTTATTTCCTCTAATTGTGATGACTCCATGACCAAAATCAGCTCATACTTTCTACCCAAGGTAGAAGTAAATTGTTTCCCCCTATGACCATCTAATGATAGTTTATTTTTTGAAGCAACTTTGATAGCAGAGTCATCGGCCGGTTTATCAACTAATGCTCCTACTCCAGCAGAATCAACTATCTTATCTGGTAAGGATTGACGTAATAACCTTTCCGCTATTGGTGAGCGACAGATATTTCCGGTACAAATCACTAATATTGATTTAATCATCATTTTACCAGTTACGAATATAGCGAGTCGTCTCAACCACATCATGTACCCCCGTAATAGTCGGGAGCAATTGTGAAATAACTCTATTCCAGCGAATCAGAGGGACTGTTGTGACATAAACAATATCGTATGGTTCTAATTCAAATTCTGTACCCATGACCATTGCTGATGTATCTTTAGCATTTAACTGATACACATTTGCAATTTTACCCATATGACTACCTGTACCATTTTTTCTTAATGGGCGAATAACAAAAATACCTGATGCATCAGACATGGACTGTGAAATACCCTCAGCATTTCCCAAAGCCTCAGCTAACGTCATACCACTGCGATCCATCTTCAGGGTGCTCTGTTTGGTCACTTCGCCCATCACAAACACTTTCAGATCATCATTGCGCGGAACATATAAAATATCGCCCGGGTACAACAGTTTATTCTGCGTTAAATCACCCTTTTGCATTAATGCCTGCAGGGAGATTTTGCTGTCCTTACCGTTATGGGTCAGCACCACATTACGCCAGTCCGCATCGGCAGAAAGTCCGCCTGCGGCATTGACCGCGTCCAGAATGGTGAGCGGAATATTGGTAATCGACTGCTGACCAGATTTTGCCACCTCACCGGTCACATAAACTTTCTGGGAACGGAATGCCGCAATACTCACATCTACCTGCGGGCTTTCAATGTAGGTGGCTAAGCGAGCGGCCAGCATGTCACGCACCTCTTCCATGGTTTTCCCCGCAACATGAATCTTGCCAACGTAGGGATAAAACATGGTGCCATCAGCATTGACCCAGTTACCGGTATCGCTGGCGCTACGGTACTGACCAGCCGGGGTGGTCAACTCAGGATGATCCCAGACGGTGACCATCAGCACATCACCCACACCAATGCGGTATTGATAGGTTTTCAGCAAATTATCCAGCTGTGGATTCGCCTGGGAGATCACCTTCGCCGGACGCAACTGATTTAAAAGCGTAGGTGTCATCGGATAAACGTTAACCAGCTTATCAATGTCGTAATCGCTGTCCGTAGGATGTATTACATCTTTCCCGGAAGTACTCAACCCCTGCCCCGGCACTACGGTACAGCCACTCAACAACCCCACAGCCAGTGCCAGTGCAGTCAGTTTCACTAATTTTTTTTCCATGGTTCACACACCATCTGTCATTCTAATTAATGCTCTGGCTGCTATGCATGTGCCAGAAGCCACCGCCCGAAAAATCGCACAACGTCCGCTGTACGCCACAATATGGTTCAGTTCACTACTCACCCGCTTAGCACCTTCAACTTCGCGACTGCTCTCAGTCTGCTGCCGACATTATTTAACATACTGGTAACCCACCCAGGAGACCAGCCAAAAATACCGCACAACACGATTGCTATATTGTCCAGTTCAGAAGGCGTGGCAGGGCAGGATACGACACTTTATGGTCAAAGATAATCCCCGGACCATCGAGTTACAGGTACGCTACCGCCCCAGGCTTACCAGCTACCTGTCCACTGCACCACACCAGTTGAATTTTTTTCCAGGATCGCCGGGGTGAGTACCCTCCCCCGGGAATTGCGGGCACAGCTCAGCGGACGCATAAGGCACGCTGCGTGTTCCTCGCATAATAAATCACCGGCCATCCAGGCCCAGGCGTTATTTAGTTACCGCTACTCCAGCCGTTGCGCGATGAAATGGGCCACTATACGCCCCTCATCTGGGCTGAAAAGTAATATTGCAGGACAATGTTACCGGTAATATGATGAAGCCATCACGCCGCGCACAATTACCGCAAAGTTATTATCGCTGCGCTATATGGATTTTGTTGATTGTTTCGACTATGCGCAGTGGTAATAAACTTATTCACCCACGTGCTTTACAGGGCACGATTTCCCGGTCATTGGCTAAATAGCTACTGGTTAAAACGAAGTACGCCCAACGAAATACGCCCGTTGTGCAGATCGTCCCGGATATAGGGCCGGGCCTTGCTACTCAACTGTACGGCAATATTCTCCAGCAGTGACTGTGTGGGCGCCTTTGAGCCGGTAGTCAGGATAACCATCGGAACCACCAGCGCCGCCGCCAGCCCCAGGCCGGACAACAACGCCAGGGAAACACGCCGCTGCCACAGCAAGAAGGCGGCGCTGGCGGTGCATCCCAGGGCAAATCCGGCTACCACCTCCGCCGGGGAGTGCACGTGGATCATCAACCGGGAAATTCCCACCGTGGCGGCAACCCCATAACCCAGCACAGCACCCAGGTGGCGAAAGCGTGGCAACAACCGGCTGCACACCAGCCACAAAAATACCGGCCAGAAACAGGCAGAAAGCGCGGTATGGCCGCTAAAGCCGGTAAAATCCAGCGCACGGATACCAATCCCCCAGCCCATAAACGCCAGTTTAGAACTGCATACTATCGCCCCGGTTACACCAAAGGCCAGCGCCCACTGCCAGGCAACCTGACGACGTGACGAAAACAACGCCGCCACAAACAGCAGCGCTGCACTGGGCAATAACAAAGTACTGTCGCCCAAAAATGTAACCGAAGACCAACTCATGATGTTCTTTCCACCCTCTAGCCACGGGCCCCTCCAGTGACAATACCGCGAGGGAAGCGCAAGAATACACAACCCCGCCCAGAGTTGCCGTCAGAATATGCTGTAAGTCCGGGTGATTTCCCTATACCCGTAACAGAACGGCATATTCTGCTAATACACGCCGCCAGCGGTGGTTGCCGGCCCGTTCACGGGGGCGGCACCGTCGCCGGATAATAATGTTCCCTTATTATCCCTTGTAGCTGCGCTGGTTTATGGCTCGCTGACCGGGACATCCCGGTCACTGGTCATGTCGTACAGACGATACTGGCGATCCAGCATCTGGCCGCCGTCCCGGGTCAGCGGTGTCCAGCTAATGGTCGGCATACTGCGGGTTGGCTGGGTAGTCATCAGATCCAGCGGTACCGAAATATAGAAGCCTTTGGTAAAGGATCCTTCACCGTATTCGTCGCTGGAAACGTTAGTTTTGGTTGCATAGGCCCCCACCACTACGCCGCTGTCGAAGCGTTTGGAAATGTCCAGAGTTGCCCCTTTGTCCTTCGCCAGATAACGGCCGACACTCAGCTTCACCAGTACCTCGTCCGCAAACCATGGCCGCCAGTAGCCGGTCAGGTGGCCAGTGGCAACATGATAATCGGTAAACTTCATCATGTTGTCCCAGTCACGCTGCTTCACGTAGTTGCCGTCCACGCCCACTGCCCAGTTGGCATCCAGCGGACGATATAACAGCTCCGCCCCGGCACCGCCGTACATCATCTCCAGATAACCGGCATACATCTGGCCATAGAAGCCATTACCCAGCGCACGCATATAGTTGGTCTGCAGCGTCTGTACGTAGACATCGTTATCCACATACTGACGAATATGCGTGCGCACCTGCGGCAGGCTCGAGTCGTGAGGCACGCCGTCATAGTTAAACTTGTTATAGTTGTTGGCAATGTTAACGAAGACACTACCGTCCACCAGCCAGTGGTCGGTCAGCCAGTAGTTCACATCGCCCACAACGCCAATCTGGTACATGTAGAAGTTTTCCGGCCCGCCAACGGACTGGCGCAGCACCGGGGAAAGACTGTAATTCAGGCGATCTTTATCCATAAAGAATCCCTGCCCTTTGCGGGTATCTGGCTCCACACGCTGCTGGCGTAGCGGCTGTTCCTGGCCCAGCGGGTAGCCTTCAATCTGCTGGCGCAGGCTGTTGGCGTCAGTGCGGGTGGTCACCTGTGGCATCCCGTTACGATACTGAGTAACATCCAGGGTATTCACATTCGCCGGCATCTGGTTAAGCAACGTGATATTGGCGCGATCCACCCCTTTTTGGGTGTCGCGATATTTATCCTGCTGGCCGCTGGCCTTCAGGGTATCCCCGAGGATCTCAACCCGGGGGCCCGCCAGCCCGGCGCTATCGCGCAGCTCATACAGCTGGCCTGCAGCAAGGCTGTAATTCACCAGGTGCGGTGGCTGGGTTTGCGGATTATATTCCGGTGCCGGATCTTTCTTGTAGCTGTGCAGATCATTAAAGTTGGTGCGCAGGGTAAAACCGAACATAAAGGTATTACCGCGCTCATAGCTGGCGTTCACGTCCATCCAGTCCGCCAGGCGGTAGACCGCCCCCCAGTTCCAGCGGCTGCTCTGGGACAATTTGCCGGCAAAGTCGTCTTTATAGTCGTTGCCGTCATATTCCAGCTTCAGGCGCAGAGGTTGCCACGGGGTCTGCCACTCCACCCCGCCAAATAACGCAGCCGGGCCTTTAAAGGAGTCACTAAGGTTAAAATTACCCGTCTCACGGGATTGTGGCCGGTGGCAATACTTGTCCTTCCAGGAGCAGAACGGGTTGGTAATATTGCCACTGTTGCCAATATAGCCCCAGCCCATACCGAGGGAGAAATCAAACGGCCCCCAGGCTTTGTTGGCCACCAGGTATTCACTGTCAAACAGGCCTGTACCACCAATATCACGCTTGCCCAGCGCGATCTGGGGTAAATAATGCCCTTCTTCCCACAAACGCAGCTTCACATCGAAGGATTTATCTTTATAGGTCTGGTTACCACTGAAGCTGGGATCGTTGCTGTAATTACGGGTGCGCACATCGGTATAACGCACTGTGGTTTCCAGCCACGGGAACAACGCCATGGAAACCGAATAAAAACGATATTGATCATTATTCCGGTAGTTGGCGCTGAACTCCCCCTCTTTCGGGATACGCGCCGTCGGGGTCTGCATAAGCCCGGCACCGCCAAAATCAGACTGGGATGGACCAATCGGATCCGGGTAGGTTTCCGCCGCCATCGCCTGGCAGGCACAGGCCACAGACGCGGCAAGGATGCTGAGCAGGTAATGTTTTTTCATCAGTCAGGGATCCGGTGAGTCAAAAGGGTAATGATCTGCTGGTTGAGATCGTCGCCATCCCCGGGCAGCGCCCAGGATGAGAACCCCACCAGAATGATGCTGCCCGGCTGGGGCTCTACGTGGCGGCGGTTCCAGTAATCCACTGGCGCCACGCGCACCACACCATCAGGATCAATCACCGTTACCTGGCTGTGTTCCGCACCCGCTAAATAATCGTGGCCAGATAAGTACTCACTCACCTGCCGCCCTGGTTGCCACACCAGCTTCCCGGCCCCGCTAACCGGGCCCAGTAACAATACCGAACCAGGGGCCGATGCCTGATACAGCGCGTATTCACCGGACAGCACACGGTTTGCTTTATCGTTATTTTTAACGAAATCAGGATCCAGGGACGCGAACTGCCGCCCGGTCACCTTCAGCGGGCTCAGCTGATTCACCACCAGCCGAATAGCGGCAGCGCGCTCACCATCTTCACTGGCAGCCCACGCCTGCAGGCGGCTCAGGGTTTGCTGTTTATCTTGCTGGGCTTTACGGGTTGCCGCAGGCACGGCAATCACCATCCCCGGCTGATAGGGCCCAAATGCCGGATCCGCCACCAGCTGGCGCAGATCCTTAACCTGATCGAGCACCTGACTATGGTCACTGCCCGGCCCATAAATTGTGACTCGTCCCTCACCCCATGTCGGGGCAGAAGCAGCAGCCATTATCCCTGCTGCACAAAGTAGCGTGGTTATTATTTTCATTATGGTGTCGTCGGCTTCAGAAGGCTGATTTCAACAGGCAGAACTGCCCCCAGATGTTGCTGGCTCTGGCGCACCTGGCCAGTTAACGAATCAACCCAGAACTGGTTCTGCCAGCTATCCCCGGTGGCCTCCAGGGTGACGTCTTCCTGCCAGATCTGGCAGGCCACGGATTTCCCGGCAAGCGTCAGGACCTGCTGGCCCCGGGGGCTAAAGCGTGAAGTTACCGTGGAAGAGAGCGGATTGCCCTTTTCTGTCCAGCGCATAATGCGTGTCCAGCTGGCGCCGTCCCGTAAGTTACGTGGGTTCAGCAACGGATCCTGCGTCAGGTTGGTCATTTCCAGCAGGTTATCCCGGTAGCCCACCGTTCTGGTCAAGCGCCCGTTCTGAGTAATAAATACAACCTGATCGCGGGTTATCCAGTGATCGAGTCCATTCTCCTGATAACCGGCAACAAATAATCGTGGTGTGCCCGGGAGAGTTAAATAAATACTGCCGTAGGGAATACGGGCAATTTGTGCATCAGAGACAGCCACATCTTTCGGCCCGGAGACGACCTGCATAAATGTGTCGCTAATGCTCCGCTGGGAAGGCGTACATGCCTGTAAAAGCGGCAGGCAAAGCAGCAACAGTAAATAGCGCACCAGAAGCACCCTGCAAAATAAGAGGAAGAAAATAACCACACTTACGTGTGGTTATGAATTATTTTTTTAAATTAACGTGTAGACGTCGTGGTAGACGTATTGTTGTTGCTATTGCTGCTACCGCCGCCGTCGCCGCCAACCAGTAAAGCAACCGCACCAACTGTCAGCGCGGTTGCACCCACTACGGCGGCCGTCGTTTCGCCATCACTTAATTGTGACGGCGATTCTGCGGCAGTCGCGCTAAATGTCGCGCCAGCCAACAGCATTGCTAATGCATAAACGGTCTTCTTCATAATTCCCCCTCATCAAGGATGAGGGAATAACCTACAACAGGCACGGAAATAACTCAAGGATAAACCTCGGGATTTTTCCTATTTGTCATCTTAAATACCATTGATAATTAAGGGATTTATTAGAATACCAGTGAGTTTCAGCCAATCTCTCATTATTTTTTAGATGATTAACAGAACATTATAGCAGTCAGATGAATTCGTTATGATGGGCTAATGAGTTGGTATAAAGCATCCTGAAAAAATAACGCCAGTATCGTAAAATTTTATGATAAAAAACAGCAAATTAGCCAATGACGCATGAGTAAACCACACGTAGTTCCGTTACGTTGACGCCCCTTTATAGCGCAGATCTGCAGTATTTCGTCCAGACGGCAGAAATATTACTCTTCAGGATAAAATAGTTCACATTGTTATTATTTAATTTTTACTTATCAACATTTATTTAAGCATGCTATAAGTTAAGATTATTTCGTTATTCTGATGATATTTTTGTACCTCTGTGCAGCATTTGCCAATGATCTTAAGGCCGCTACCTGTAACACGATCCCCGTCTCGACTATTTCCCGAGCGCATTACTGGTTTGCGCACTACTCTATCTGGCATCTGGCCACTTTACGCCACGTATCCGATATCTTTGTGCACCATTAATGCTGATTAACAACAATGAACCTTATTCACAGGTATAAATCTTACCGCATGCAAGTTTCAAGATAATTCCCGAAAACACCGATGTATTTATTCATTATTCCTGGCTGAAAATTGTATCAATCCTCACCATACTCAAAAATCAGATAAACATTAATAGCTCTTATTATTATTACATAAATATTAATTTTATTAATCCTGGCACAATAAGCAGTCATTTTCCACCGTGATGGCCGCTGCCGGATGACCCGAGCCCTGATAGCAAAACGCCCCGCCGTTACCGGCAGGGCGTATTCAGATCACGCTAGCGGGTGGATTACACTACCATTCCCAGCAGCAGGCAGCCCACCAGACCACACAGGGAGATGATGGTCTCCAGCATCGACCAGGACTTAATCGTCTCGCCAATGGTCAGGTTAAAATACTCTTTAAACAGCCAGAAACCCGGATCGTTAACGTGTGAGAAAATCACGCTACCGGAGCCAACCGCAATCACCATCAGCTCAGGGCTGACACCGGTTGTGGCAATCAGCGGGGCCGCAATACCGCCCGCCGTAATAGCCGCCACGGTGGCAGAGCCCAGCGCAATACGCAGCACCGCAGCAATCGACCAGGCCATCAGCAGCGGAGAGACGCTGGAGCCCTGCATCAGCCCGGCGATATATTTATCCACCCCGCTGTCTACCAGCACCTGTTTAAAGGCGCCGCCGCCACCGATGATCAGCAGCATCATGGCGATAATTTTGATAGAGCTGGTAATGGTGTCGCCAATCTCATCCATGGTGCGCCCGCGGTTCAGGCCAAAGGTGAAGATAGCAATGAGCACCGCAATCAGGGTTGCCATGACCGGATCACCGAAGAACTCCGCATAGGGCAGGATCCAGTGGCCGGAAGGCAGGGTCATTTCCGCCACCGCGCGCAGGGCCATCAGAATAACCGGCACCAGCGAGGTCCACACGCTGACGCCAAAACTTGGCATTTCGTCATCGCTGAAGGTTTTCGCGTTGTACATGCCTTCCGGCACCGGCTTATCGATCCCTTTGAGGAAGCGGGCATATACCGGCCCTGCGAGGATAACCGTCGGGATAGCCATCACCGTACCGTACAGCAGGGTTTTCCCCATATCCGCATGGAAGATAGTCGCAATCGCCGTCGGGCCCGGGTGCGGTGGCAGGAAGCCGTGAGTCACCGAGAGGGCTGCCGCCATCGGCACCCCCACATACAGCAGCGGAATACGGGCAGAGGCCGCAATGGTAAACACCAGCGGCAGCAGCAGCACAAACCCCACCTCATAGAACAGGGCAAAACCCACGGTAAAGCCCGTCAGCACAACGGCCCACTGAATATACTTACGGCCAAATTTATCAATCAGGGTGGTGGCAATGCGCTGTGCGCCGCCACAGTCTGCCAGGAGCTTGCCCAGCATGGCACCGAACCCCATGATCAGCGCCAGGCCGCCCAGCGTTCCGCCCACCCCGGCTTTAATAGAAGCAATAACTTTGTTTACCGGCATCCCCTGGAGCACCCCGACAGCCAGGGCCACAAGGATCAGGGCGATAAACCCATTCAGTTTGAAACGGATCATCAGCAGTAACAGCAAGATAACCCCAAGTGCGACGATAATGAGTGGCATGATGTATCCCGGTCTTCAGTTTGTTATCGGTAACCTGACCATCCGCAATCGGCCCGGTTCAGGGCAATATTTAAGGATGGCAAATAGACATACAGTATTGAGGGGTAATGCGATGCGGCGCGTCTTGTTGCGGGCCGTCATGATTACCCTGATGTCGTCCCGATAATGATACGGGTAACATCCCGGGAAAGAGAATCACCCGGCCAGGGAATATTCGCGAAATGCGATAGCCGTCAAATTATCTGCCAGCACAAAAAGTTGCTTACATTTCAGGCGCCGGGCTCTGGTTGTAACGCTGGCGGGTATCCTTCAGAAAGGAGCGTCATCAGTTCAGGAATGTGCGGGGTAATGGTCGTTTTTACCATTGCCGGAAAAAAGACCTGGGGCGACGGGAACACATCCAGCACATGGCAGTGATGCAGTGAGCGGCAGGCCACCTCAGAAACCGGCAGCAACGTAGCCACCGCCAGGCCGCTTTCGATCCAGTCGAGGATCGCCTCCGGCTGGGTAACATGCATGGCCACCTTCGGCTCAACGCCCCCTTTACGGAACAGATCGAGAAGCTGCTCATAGGTTCCCGCATCTTTGGCGCGGTGCAGTAACGCCAGCGGGTACTGACCAAGGGCCAGATACGGCATTGTGGTGCTGTCGGCCCGGGCTAACAGTTTTTTGCTGATAACCGCCACCAGCCGCACGGGCTCAAAAGCGTAGATATCCAGCCCCTCACTGCGCTGTGGCTTTTGTATCAGCGCCACATCAAGGAGCCCGTCATTCAGCTGAGACTCCAGATAACTGGAATCCGACACGGCAATGCTGAGCTCCATCTCCGGGTGCCGCTGATACAGCGCCAGCAACAGCGGCCTGAACCAGCGCTGGTAGAGGTGCGTCAGGCCAATACGCAGCACCTTCACATCACGATTAGCGATCCGGATGGTCTCCCGGGCGGCGTCTTCAGTCTGGCGCAGGAGCTCACAGGCCCGGCGATACAAATGATACCCCGCCTCTGTGGGTTCAATGCGGTTACCGGTGCGGATAAACAGCACCACACCAAGCTCCTCTTCCAGTTCCTGGATCCGCTTGCTCAGCGGGGGCTGGGCCATATTGAGCGCTTTTGCCGCCTGGGTAATCGAGCCCGACTCCACCACCTTGCAAAAATAACGCAGTCGCTTCAAATCCATAGGGTCACCTGGCCTGTCGCATCATCTTTTTGATCTGCTGGTTATCACTAAAACGGTATTGGCCCGGAAAATCACCGTGGGCTACCATAAACGCATACTGAAAATACAGGTAATATCATGAAAAACAAAGATAAAATACCCGTTCACGACCTGCGCTCTGCGCTGGAGCTACTGAAAACACTGCCCGGCGAGTACGTGGAAACCTTTACTGAAGTTGACCCCCACGCTGAGCTGTCCGGGGTTTACCGGTATGTGGGCGCCGGGGGAACTTGCCAGCGGCCGACCCGTAAAAATGGCCCGGCCATGGTGTTTCACAACATTAAAGGCTTCAGAAATACCAACGTAGCAATTGGCCTGAATGGCTCCCGTAAACGCGTGGGGCATTTTCTGAACTGCGCCCCGGAAAAGCTCGGCTTTCTGCTGAAAGACTCGGTAAAACATGCCATTGCGCCCGTGGATGTTAGCACTGGTAATGCGGTTTGTCAGGAAGTGGTTCACCTGGCAACAGACCCGGATTTTGACCTGCGTAAACTGCTGCCCGCCCCGACCAACACCGAAGAAGACGCCGGCCCCTACATTACCATGGGCCTGTGTTATGCCTCCGATCCGCAAACCCACGAATCCGATATCACCATCCACCGCTTATGCGTGCAGAGCAAAGATGAGCTCACCATGTGGCTGACACCCGGGCGCCATATAGATGCCTTTCGCATCAAAGCCGAAGCCGCAGGCAAAGCGTTACCGATCTCCATCAGCATTGGAGTGGATCCGGCAATTGAAGTGGCCGCCTGCTTTGAGCCGCCCACCACACCGCTGGGCTTTAACGAGCTGAGCATTGCCGGTGCCCTGCGTGGTCGCGCTGTCGAAATGGTGCAGTGCAAGACCATTAATGAAAAGGCCATCGCCCACGCGGAGATCGTCATTGAAGGCGAATTACTGCCAGACGTGCGAATGCAGGAAGATATCAACACCCATACGGGCCGCGCGATGCCGGAATTCCCGGGCTATACCGGTGAGGCAAAAGCCGCCATTCCGGTCATTAAAGTCAAAGCCGTCACCCACCGGGTTAATCCCATCTGGCGCACCACCCTCGGGCCTGGCGAAGAGCACGTTAATATGGCCGGGATCCCGACAGAAGCCAGCATTCTGGATATGGTCGAACGCGCCATGCCGGGTAAATTGCTGAATGTATTCGCACATTCCGCCGGGGGTGGTAAATTACTGGCCGTGATGCAGTTTAAAAAATCATCCGTAAATGATGAAGGTCGCCAGCGCCAGGCCGCACTGCTGGCGTTTTCAGCCTTTCCGGAGCTGAAACACGTTATCCTGGTTGATGAAGATGTGGATATTTTCGATACCGATGATGTGCTGTGGGCCATGCAGACCCGCTACCAGGGTGATATCGATACAATAACCATCCCGGGCGTGCGTTGCCATCCGCTGGATCCGTCTCAGGTGCCGGAATACAGCCCGTTCATAACCCAGCAGGGGATGACCTGCAAAACCATTTTTGACTGTACAGTGCCTTTCCATCTGAAAACGCACTTTGAACGGTCTACATTTAAGGAAGTGGACGTTAAACGCTTCCTGCCTGATTTCGAATAACAGGGGGAACCCATGAGTCAGCAACGTATTATTGTCGGTATCAGCGGGGCATCCGGGTTCCAGTATGGCGTCAGGGCGCTTGAACTGCTGCGCCCGCTGGATCTGGAAGTGCATCTGGTTATCTCCCGCGGCGCATACCAGACCTGCCAGATGGAGACAGACTACCGGATGGAAGAGGTGATTGCCCTGGCAGATGTGGTGCACGATATTGCCAACCTCGGGGCCTCCATCTCCAGCGGCTCGTTTAAAACCATGGGGATGCTGGTCGCCCCGTGCTCCATGCGCTCTCTGGCGTCTATCGCCCACTGCCTGACCGATAATCTGCTGACCCGTGCCGCCGACGTGGTGCTCAAAGAGCGCCGCCGGCTAGTGCTGATGGCCCGGGAAACGCCCCTGAATCTGGGCCACCTGCGCAATATGACCCTGGCCACAGAAATGGGGGCGGTTATTTTTCCGCCCGTACCGGCGCTCTACCAGCGCCCGCAAAATGCAGATGAGATGATTACCCACAGTGTCACCCGCGCCCTGGACCTTTTCGATCTCAACTTACCCCTCGCCCGCTGGGGCGAAAACGCCTGATACCGGCAGCCGGGGCTAAAGTATTTCCTGTCGCGAATATGGCCCCGGCGTTACTGTTTATCATGCCATTGTCGTGGTCACGGACCACATTTGTTGGTTAGCACTTCAGGTTGCCCGGTTATATACTGGGCACTGTTTTCTGCCCAGTTAGCCAGAGCCAACACCGCCTATGATCCCGGAACATGTCATTTTGCTGGATCCCCAGGGCAACCCCTGCGGCATTCAGGATAAAGCCACCGTCCACCACCAGGATACCCCGCTGCACCTGGCGTTCTCCTGCTGGATCTTTAACCCGGAAGGGGAGCTGCTCATCACCCGGCGTGCCCGCAGCAAACGCGCCTGGCCCGGGGTATGGACCAACTCGGTCTGCGGCCACCCGCAACAGGGGGAAACCTTTGAACAGGCGATTGTCCGCCGCTGCCACTATGAAACCGGCCTGACGGTAGAAGAGATAGCGCCGGTATACCCCGCATTCCGCTACCGGGCCCGCGACACAGGCCAGATAGTGGAAAACGAAATCTGCCCGGTGTATGCCGCCCTGAGCCAGATGCCGGTACAGCCCCGCGCAGATGAAGTGATGGACTGGCGCTGGATATCTTTAGAAGAAGCGCTGCGTGAAATCGACGGTAACCCGGACTACTTCAGCCCGTGGATGGTCTCCCAGGCCAGCCACCCGCCTGCCCGCCAGCAGCTGTTGCAGTATGCTCAGGCGCTGAAAAGCAACCGGCCCGCCTGGTCACGCCAGACCGGTGCCTGAGCCGCGGTAAACGGCGCGATTACGGTTTAATGTGCCAGTATGCGGCGGCCCGTAATAACTGAGGATCCAGCTGCGCTTCCAGCGGCGCACTCAGGCGCTTCACCTGTTTGCCCTCGCCGGTTATCCACACAAAATAGTCCTGTGCCGGTACTGTTATCTGCGCCAGTTGCTCTGCCAGCGACGCCTCATCACCGGCGGCAAACCAGCTGATATCCGCCCACGGCGCCAGCCCGTCCAGATACGCCTGGCTTGCCATATCATACAGCGAGACCAGCGCCCTGACGGCCGGGCGCTGACCACTGGCGGCAATGGTCTCCAGGCGGCGGCGCAATGCAGGCAGCCCGCTTTCATCACACACATACAGCTGCCAGTGATACTCAACCGGCACCAGCAGTGAGCCGCGCGGCCCGCCAATAATCAGCGGCGCGCCCGGCACCGCGTCCCGGGCCCACTGGCAGGCCACACCCGCATCATGCAGGTAGAAGTCAAAGGCCAGCTCCTGGCGCTCCCTGTCAAACAACGGCGTATAGTCGCGGCCCGCCGGGCGCACATCCCCCGGCCAGACGATACCGCTTTCCGTAACCTGCGGCGGGGTCAGTACCTGGCCCGGTGCCGGGAAAAACAGCTTGCAGTGATCGTCAAACCCGTCGCTGCTGAAACCGTCCAGATCCGGCCCCCCCAGCACAATGCGGCGTAGCGCCGGGGCAATATCTTCACAGCGCAATACGGTTAACTGACGAAAGCGCAGCTCGTTACGCACCCGGCGCGGATAATGAACAACAGCAGAAGGTTGGGCCATATTTCACTCTCTTAATGATTCGGATATACCTGACAGAGAATGATAATGATTATTAGTCACTAAAAATAGCCATGCGGTGCGTTATCCTGCTACCGGAAGGTTATCAGCAAGTCAATTTGTATGATGAATATAATCAAGTGAGATCTGTATCACACCTGCTCACCCGGTTCAGGGGTAAAACGTGATCAACAGAGATTACTGAGAGAGACCTGCCATGAAAGCCTATTTTGACCACGACCATTTTGAACACACCATGCTGGTAACCTGCTGGACCGTCGCCATTCTGGGGCTGCTGTCCTGCATCTGGATGGGAGAGGTCTTCTGGTAATGAAGACCCCGGCGCCCGGCATATCCCCCCACCACGTTGCCGGGTGCCTGCCCGCCTCAGGGCGTTAGCCTGGTCAGCTCGCCGTGAGTATCCGAATAAACACAGCAGTTGCGCCCGTGATGCTTACCGTAGTACATCGCTTTATCTGCCCGGCCAATCACATCATGCAGGAGCTCATTCTCCCCCACACATGCCATTCCGCCCGTCATCGTGACCTGCAGATTCTGGCCGGCAATCGCAATCGGATGGCAGGCCAGATACTCGCACAGGGCAGCACCGCGGGCACAGGCCTCTTGCTCGCTGGCATCCGCCAGCAGCATCACAAACTCCTCGCCGCCAAAGCGATAAATATGCTGGGGCTCACCGCTCCCCTCTTTGAGGATCCCGGCCAGTGCCCGCAGCACATCATCCCCGGCATTATGGCCCCAGGTATCATTGATGGATTTAAAGCGGTCGAGATCCATCATCATGATGTACATTTTCTGCTGGCGCTGCCGGGCCCGGCGGTAAAATAACGAAAAATGCTGATACAGCAAATGGCGCAGGGGCAGCCCGGTCAGGGCGTCATGTAAATTACGCAGTGAAAAGAGCTGTTCTTTGTAGCGGTCCAGGCTGAGGATAAACTGGTTCTGGGCCGTGAGATAACTATCAATCATCGCCTGGCTGGCGGTCTGGCTGATAATGGCCTGCGTTAATACCCGGGCCTGGTCGTGCATCTGGTGGTGGTAGTTATCAATATCGCTGATAAACTGGCCCTCTTCCACCTGTACCGACTGGTGCAGCTGATGCAGCCAGACACCAAACTGGCAGCGCCGCTCAGATAACGGATCCATCAGGGTTTCATCAACCCGGGAGTCATGCAGTGCGAGGCTAAGCAAATGGCCGGTCCATGCATAATGGCTTTTAATCGCATTATTCAGCGCCAGAATTGCCTGATCAATTTCCCTGATCGTCATTATCATTGTGGTATGTCCATATGGTTCCCCGCGGGAACAGTAGGGGAACCATAGAAGAAATTCTTATCCTGCACAATGGACGACAACCCGGCACACCGGTAACAGGCAGATGCCCCGCTACGGTGCGCACGTTTTGTCATGCCCGCCGCTTATTTCCGGAAATTATTAACACCCATTGGGATAAAAGCCGCTTAAATCCTTTCAGTTTAGCATTCATATAACAAATTTTACACTTACGCAGCAAATAATCCCGATTTTCGCCGCCGCCGCCAGGCTGGCGTAAAGCCTGCAATACTTAATGCGTATCATAAGATACGCGATCTCCGGGAGCATATTTTGAACAGATTACCTTCTGGCGCCTCAGCTCTTGCCTGTACCGCGCATGCATTGAACATTATTGAAAAATCCACCCTTGACCACGAGGAGATGAAAGAACTTAACCGGGAAGTCAGGGATTACTTCCAGCAGCACGTAAATCCGGGATTTCTGGAATATCGAAAATCCGTCACCGCCGGCGGGGATTACGGAGCCGTAGAATGGCAAGCAGGGGGACTCAACACGCTTGTCGACACCCAGGGAAGATCCTTCCTTGACTGCCTGGGTGGATTTGGCATTTTCAACGTAGGGCACCGTAATCCAGCTGTTGTTTCCGCCGTGAAACATCAGCTTGCCAAGCAGCCGCTGCATAGTCAGGAGCTACTCGACCCGCTACGGGCGATGCTGGCCAAGACCCTTGCAACCCTGGCGCCCGGTAAGCTGAAATACTGCTTTTTCTCTAATAGCGGTACGGAATCTGTCGAAGCGGCCCTGAAGATGGCGAAAGCCTGTCAGGCGCCAAAAGGTAAGTTTACCTTTATCGCCACCAGTGGCGCATTCCATGGCAAATCGTTAGGGGCCTTGTCCGCAACGGCCAAATCCACCTTCCGTAAGCCATTTATGCCGCTACTTCCGGGCTTCCGCCATGTGCCGTTCGGCGACATTGACGCCATGCGCACCATGTTCAGCGAATGCCGCAAAACCGGTGATGATGTGGCCGCCGTGATCCTTGAACCTATCCAGGGTGAAGGCGGTGTGATCCTGCCGCCGGAAGGCTACCTGACGGCCGTGCGTAAGCTGTGCGATGAATTCGGGGTGTTAATGATCCTCGATGAAGTACAGACCGGAATGGGCCGGACCGGAAAAATGTTCGCCTGTGAGCATGAAAATGTGCAGCCGGATATTCTGTGTCTTGCCAAAGCACTGGGCGGTGGGGTGATGCCGATTGGGGCGACAATTGCCACAGAGGAGGTGTTCTCTGTGCTGTTTGACAACCCGTTCCTGCACACCACCACCTTCGGGGGTAACCCGCTGGCGTGTGCGGCCGCACTGGCGACCATTCACGTTCTGCTGGAAGAAAACCTGCCAGGCCAGGCGGCCCGTAAAGGTGAATTCCTGCTTAACGGGTTCCGCCAGCTGGCCAGCCGCTACCCGCAGCTGGTGGCCGAAGTGCGCGGTAAAGGCATGCTGATGGCACTGGAGTTTGTCGACAACGAAATCGGTTATCAGTTCTCCAGCGAAATGTTCCGCCAGCAGGTGCTGGTGGCCGGTACGCTGAATAACGCGAAAACCATTCGTATTGAACCCCCGCTCACCCTGAGCGATGCGGAATGCCAGCAAGTGCTGGATGCCGCAGGCCAGGCTCTGTCTCGTCTTGCTACCCAGCAGAATGAGGCGGCGGCAGTCGCCAACCCATAATCCTGACCGGGCCTGGTCGTTTTCCTGCACCAGTGCCCGGTCCGTTTCCGCCAGTCATTTTCTTCTTTGAATCCCATCACATTCGCCAGTCACGATTTTTCCCTTTTTCCCGGCGCCAGCTAAATTAGTAACTCATCCGACCACATAATAATAAATGCACTGGAAGAGACACCATGAGCTACCCCTTGCTGTTTACCCCGCTGGATCTCGGCTTCACCACCCTGAAAAACCGCGTATTAATGGGATCAATGCATACCGGGCTGGAAGAGCACCCCCAGGGCGTTGAACGCCTGGCGGCATTTTACGCCGAGCGGGCCCGCCACGATGTGGCGCTGATTGTCACCGGCGGTGTCTCCCCCACTCCCTGCGGGGTGGGGATGCAGGGCGGTGCGGTGTTTAACCACCCGGACCAGATCCCCCACCACCAGGTGATCACCCGGGCAGTGCACGCCGCCGGCGGTAAGATAGCGCTCCAGATCCTGCATACCGGCCGCTACAGTTACCAGCCGCAGCTGGTGGCCCCTTCCCCGCTACAGGCGCCGATCAACCGCTTCGTGCCCCGGGAGCTCACCGGCGGGCAGATCCTGCAGCTTATCGAAGACTTCGCCACCTGTGCCGCGCTGGCCCGCCAGGCGGGCTACGACGGGGTGGAGATAATGGGCTCAGAAGGCTATCTGATTAACGAATTCCTCACCCTGCATACCAACCAGCGCACCGATCAGTGGGGTGGCGATTTCACCAACCGGATGCGCTTTGCGACCGATATCGTGCGCGCCGTGCGCCAGCGGGCCGGTGATGACTTTATTATTATCTACCGCCTGTCGATGCTGGATCTGGTTGAGCAGGGAAATACCCTGAGCGAAACCGCCCGCCTGGCCCAGGCCATTGAGCAGGCGGGGGCTACGCTTATTAACACCGGTATCGGCTGGCATGAGGCGCGGATCCCCACGATTGCCACCCCGGTGCCCCGGGGGGCATTCCGCTGGGTCACCCGCGCGCTAAAACCGTTTGTCTCTATCCCACTTATCACCACAAACCGCATCAACGATCCCGCAGTGGCTGAAGAGATCCTCGCCGCCGGGGATGCGGATATGGTCTCCATGGCGCGCCCTTTTCTCGCCGATCCGGCGCTGATCACCAAAGCGGCCCGCGGTCAGGCCGATCAGATCAATACCTGTATCGGCTGTAACCAGGCCTGCCTGGACCGGATCTTCGTGGGCAAAATAACCTCCTGCCTGGTCAACCCCAGAGCCTGCCACGAAACCCTGATGCCGGAACAGCCCGCCTCTCAACCCAGGCACATTGCCGTTGTCGGGGCGGGGCCTGCCGGGCTGGCCTGTGCGGTAACCGCAGCCGCCCGCGGGCACCGGGTCACCCTGTTTGATGGCGCCAGCAAGCCGGGCGGGCAGTTTACTATCGCCATGCAGATCCCCGGCAAAGAGGAGTTCAGCGAGAGCCTGCGCTACTACCGGGCAATGATCGCACAGCTCGGGATCACCCTGCGCCTGGATCACTGGGTCACCGCCGGTGAGCTGACCCCGTTCGACGAAGTGGTACTGGCGACCGGGATCACGCCGCGCCGCCCGCCGATTGACGGGATCGATCACCCCAGTGTGCTCAGCTATGTTGACGTCCTGCGGGATAAGCACCCGGTAGGTGAACGGGTGGCGATTATTGGCTGTGGCGGTATCGGCTTTGATACTGCCATGTACCTGAGCCAGTCCGGCCCCCTCACCAGCCAGGACAACATGGCCTTTTCCCGGGAATGGGGGATAGACACCACCCTCACCCGGCCCGGCGGGCTGGCACAAGGGGGGGCAGAGCATATGCCCAGCCCGCGCCAGATAGTGATGCTACAGCGCAAAGCCGGAAAGCCCGGCGAGGAGCTCGGGAAAACCACCGGCTGGATCCACCGCACCACATTGCTGGCGCGCGGGGTGCGCATGGTGCCGGGCGTGGAGTACCGGCGAATCGACGATGCGGGGCTGCATATTACCGTCAACGGTCAGCCGCAGTTGCTGGCGGTGGATAATGTGATTATTTGCGCCGGGCAGGAGCCGCGCCGGGAGCTGGCAGACGCCCTGGCCGCCCTGGGTATCACGCCCCATCTGGCGGGCGGCTGTGATGACGCCAGCGGGCTGGATGCCCGGCGGGCCATCAAACAGGGCACCCTGCTGGGCATGGCGCTCTAGCGGGATTTACGCATCTTCACCGATCTGAGCACCACAAACTTACCGCCGGTTGCCAGCGTCGTGCAGTTGCCGAAGATTTTCTTCAGTTTCTGGTAGTAGCCCAGGTGGCGGTTGCCGACAATCCGCAACTCGCCGCCAAACTTCAGGCAACGGCGGGCATCGGTAAACATCTGCCAGGCAATATGGTCGGTGATGGCGTGCAACTGGTGGAATGGCGGGTTACATAAAATGGCGTCGAAGCGCTCTGCCTCTACCCCGGCAAGGGCGTTATTCACCATAAACTCGCTGCGCGCCAGGGCATCCGGCAGGTTGCTTTCCACGTTCATCCGGCTGGAGGCCACCGCCATATATGACTCATCCGTAAACAGCACCCGGGCCTGTGGGTTCTGCGCCAGCAGCGCCAGGCCAATCACCCCGTTACCACAGCCCAGATCCACCAGCTCACCGTCCATGCCTTCCGGCAACTGGGGCAGGAAGACTCGCGCCCCGATATCCAGGCTGCTGCGGGAAAAGACATTCGCCTGGTTGTGGATTATCCAGTCGGTGCCTTCCAGCGGCCAGCTCTGCACTGCGCTGACGGCGTTAAGCGCCGGTGCGCTAAAGGTGCAGTTCACCAGGCGGGCTTTTTTCCAGGCAAGCGTGGTGGTGGTCGGGCCGAGGACTTTTTCAAACAGCGCCAGGGTTGAGCTGTGAATATCCCGGGCTTTTGCCCCGGCAATGATCCGGGTTTGCGGGGTGCAGACGGCGCGTAACGCGCGCAGTTGCTGCTCCAGCAGGGCCAGCTGTTTTGGCAGTTTAATAATCACCAGCGCCGGGGCCGCCGGTAGCGGTGCGCTACAGTCCTGAAACGTGACCAGGCTGGCATCCAGCTGGTTGGCCGCCAGGTTCTGGCGGGCGGCTTCCTGCGCTATCCACGAATCTGAAATCGTGAACGGATGGCGGTGATGCAGTGCACAGGTCAGGGCGCCGAAGGCGTCATTAAAGATAAGGGTCGCTCCGCTGGCCGCTGTTTCGCCCTCCAGTTGCTGCAACAGATACTCGTCTGCCGCCTCCCATGCCTGGAGCGGGGTCTCCTCTTTCATTTTCGGGAAACGGTGCAGCGTAAACTGCGTGGCTAAATCAACGTGGCTCATCGGCCCTCCTGAATGGTAAAATCCGCGCGTTTTATCCCTTATTCAGCGAGACTACGCAAACGCTTTTTGCCGGAAACACGCGAACAGATGACCACACTCACTTATTTACAGGGATATCCCGCCGCCCTGCTCAGCCAGGTCGAAACCCTGATAGCCCAGAACCGCCTGGGCCATATGCTGGAAAAACGCTACCCCGGTCGCCACGATATCACGTCCGATAAAGCCCTCTGGCAGTATACCCAGGATCTGAAAAACCGCTTTCTGCGCAGCGCGCCGCCCGTGAATAAAGTGCTCTGGGATAACAAAATTAATGTTATTCAGCAGGCCCTCGGGCTGCATACCGCCATATCGCGGGTGCAGGGCGGCAGGCTCAAAGCCAAAGCGGAGATCCGCGTTGCCACCGTGTTCCGCCAGGCCCCGGAGCCTTTCCTGCGGATGATTGTGGTCCACGAACTGGCACACCTGAAAGAGAAAGATCACAACAAAGCGTTTTATCAGCTCTGCTGCCATATGGAGCCAGGCTACCACCAGCTGGAGTTTGATACCCGCCTGTGGCTCACCCACCGGGCGCTGGGCGAAAACGGCGGCTGATCCCTGCCCTGTTCCGCCCTGAGTAAAAAATGGCGGCGTGTTGTTATCAATAATGGCGGCTTTATTGACGATTGACATAAATTGTCATATTTTAGCCACGCAAAGGGGAGTAACTTCATTGCTGGTGGATCGTCATTACGGAGCTGAACGCTCCCGGTCGCCAGGCAGTGTGTCCCGGTTTTAGATCCCGTGGCGTCATGCCGCAGATTCCCGGACAACATTGTAAGTGAGACCTTGCCGGAAGGCAGGTCCATTTGCATTGTGCGCAAAAAGGCTGATGTCTTCCGACACCGGCCTTTTTTGTTTTTGTTGACTGCTGACGGGCCGCCCCGTTAAAGCGCAAGGAATCTGTTATGCACAGTGTTGGTACTCCCCTGATGTGGGGCATCTTCGCCGCGATTGTTGCCGCGATGCTGGCCATTGACCTGATGATCCAGGGCCGCCGTGGCGCACACGCCATGACCATGAAGCAGGCCGCCGTCTGGTCTGTTGTCTGGGTCACCCTCTCTTTACTGTTCGCCGCCGGGCTGTGGTGGTATCTCGGCCCGACCCTGGGGTCGGAGGTAGCAAAAACCCAGGCGCTGGCCTTCCTGACCGGCTACGTGCTGGAAAAAGCCCTGGCTATCGATAACGTCTTCGTCTGGCTGATGCTGTTTAGCTACTTCTCAGTTCCCGTAACGCTCCAGCGCCGGGTACTGGTATACGGTGTGCTGGGCGCAATCGTACTGCGCACCCTGATGATTTTCACCGGCAGCTGGCTTATCGCCCGGTTTGACTGGATCCTCTATTTCTTCGGCGCCTTCCTGCTGTTTACCGGGGTAAAAATGGCCCTGACAAAAGACGACGACGGCAACGTAGGGGATAACGGGCTGATCCGCTGGCTGCGTGGCCACCTGCGCCTGACTGACCGGCTCGAAAATGAGCATTTCTTCGTCAGGAAAAATGGCCTGCTGTATGCCACGCCGCTGCTGCTGGTGCTTATCATGGTTGAGCTGAGCGATGTGATTTTTGCCGTGGACAGTATCCCGGCGATTTTCGCCGTCACCACGGATCCGTTTATCGTGCTGACCTCTAACCTGTTTGCGATCCTCGGGCTGCGCGCCATGTACTTCCTGCTGGCGGGGGTGGCGGAGCGGTTCTCCATGCTGAAATATGGCCTGGCGCTGATCCTGGTGTTTATCGGCATCAAGATGCTGATTGTCGATATCTGGCATATTCCGGTGTCGGCCTCGCTGGGCGTGGTCGGCGGGATCCTGGCGCTGACGCTGCTTATCAACTGTGCCGTTAACAAGGCAAATGACCGCAAACATCAGGCGGTAAAATAAGCGATTTCTCAGGTCCTTCCCCCACGGGGGGGACCTGACCCACCATAATTGACTGCCTTTTCGCCATTTTTCCACTAAAAAATGCGCACTTCCCTCTTCCCCGTGATGCACTTTCCCTTATACTGGCCAGGCAAACACAAAGAGTTACACCCAGTCATAAATGTAACAAAGAGTGCAATATGACCTGGTATCTCCACAACAGAGAACATCACAATGAAAAAACAGATGCGCCCGAGCGGGCTATTTTATCGTTTGTCCCAGGGGAGCCTGGTCAAACAAATTCTGGTGGGGCTGGTGCTCGGTATTATCCTGGCGACGGTCTCAAAACACGCGGCACTCCAGGCCGGATTACTGGGCTCGCTGTTTGTCAGCGCGCTGAAAGCCGTGGCCCCGGTGCTGGTACTGATGCTGGTGATGGCCTCCATCGCCAACCATAAAAAAGGCCAGAAAACCAATATCCGCCCGATCCTTATCCTCTACCTGCTGGGCACATTCTCCGCGGCGCTGACCGCCGTGGTGCTGAGCTTTCTCTTCCCGTTGACCCTGCACCTGGCCACCGGTAACGCGGATATTGTGCCGCCCTCCGGTATTGCTGAGGTGATGAAAGGGCTGCTGATGAGCGTGGTCTCCAACCCGATTGATGCCATTCTCAAGGGCAACTATATCGGTATTCTGGCCTGGGCCATCGGACTGGGCTTTGCCCTGCGCCACGGCAGTGAGAGCACCAAAAATCTGATTAACGATATGTCCGACGCGGTAACCTTTATTGTGAAGGTGGTGATCCGCTGTGCGCCAGTGGGGATCTTCGGCCTGGTCGCCTCAACCCTTGCAGAGACCGGTTTTGAAACCCTGTGGGGCTATGCGCAACTGCTGCTGGTGCTGGTCGGCTGTATGCTGCTGGTGGCGCTGGTGGTTAACCCGCTGCTGGTGTACTGGCAAATCCGCCGCAACCCGTACCCGCTGGTGTTCGCCTGCCTGCGTGAAAGCGGGGTGACCGCCTTCTTTACCCGCAGCTCCGCAGCGAACATTCCGGTTAACATGGCCATGTGTGAGAAGCTGAAGCTGGACAGGGATACCTACTCGGTCTCCATTCCGCTGGGGGCCACCATCAATATGGCCGGTGCGGCGATAACCATTACCGTGCTGACACTGGCGGCCGTGACCACTCTGGGTATCCCGGTTGATTTGCCAACCGCTCTGCTGCTGAGCGTGGTGGCCTCCCTGTGCGCCTGTGGTGCCTCCGGGGTGGCGGGTGGCTCTTTGCTGCTGATCCCGCTGGCCTGCGGTATGTTCGGCATCCCCAATGATATCGCCATGCAGGTTGTCGCAGTGGGCTTTATTATCGGGGTGTTGCAGGACTCCTGCGAAACGGCGCTGAACTCATCAACCGACGTGCTGTTTACCGCCGCCGCCTGCCTGGGTGAAGATGAAAAAGCCGCCGCCAGCAACGCGGTGCGCAGCTAACGCTCTGTAGTTTGAGGCCCCGCCACCGGCGGGGTCTTTTCTGCACTAAACGGGTCGATACCGCGTTTTTGCATCCGCCGGAAGCGGATGATATTCAGCCCGTTAATCAGCAAAAAGCTCCCCTCAATCAGGGTGCCGCCAATCGATCCCAGCCAGAAATTATGCGCCACCCAGCAGGCGGTGGAGCACCACATCACACAGCGGGTGGTCAGCCCCTTGCAGCGAAACAGCGCCCAGGTACTGGCTACGGTGCCCAGCACCGGCAGCAACTGCATGGCGTGCTCCAGCTTCGCAAGCCCGATACCCAGCGTCAGCACAATAAATACCGCCATCACCCATAAGCTGCGGGTGCGCATGGAAATCACGGTGCGCACCGCGTTCAGCATGGCGCTGGCGCCAGCGGGGGCGGAGCCCATCAGGAAGAAATGCCCGCCAATAATCGCGCTGTAGAGCGAAAGTTGCAGCTTAAAGCGCCGCTCATTGCGGTTAAAAAAAGTGGTAATGCCGATGAAAAACGCAATGACCCCGATACCCTGGGCCAGCCAGTACAGATCCATGATGTGCCTCCCGCCTGCTCCCATAAAAAAACGGCGCCATGCCAGATACCCGCATGATGCGCCGTTTTACTGTTGACCGCTAACCCGGATTACAGAGTGACACCGTTTTTAAAGATAGCCAGTTCACGGAAGTCATTGCGCTCATTGCAGGTCTGTTTGCCGCTGGCAATCTCCGCCACCGTATCAATAAACTGGTCCAGCACCTGGGGCATGGTTTTGCCGTGCAGTAACTGGCCCGCGTCAAAGTCTATCCAGTGGGGCTTTTTGGCCGCCAGCTCACTGTTGGTGGCGATTTTGACCGTCGGCACAAAACCACCGTAAGGGGTGCCGCGACCGGTGCTGAACAGCACCATATGGCACCCGGCACCGGCCAGCGCACTGGTGGCCACCGCATCGTTACCTGGCGCACTGAGCAGGTTCAGGCCCGGGGTTTTCAGGCGCTCGCCGTACTTCAGCACGTCCATCACCTGGCTCTGGCCCGCTTTCTGGGTGCAGCCAAGGGATTTCTCTTCCAGGGTTGTGATACCACCGGCTTTGTTCCCCGGCGATGGATTCTCATAAATCGGCTGATGGTGCTCAATAAAATACTGTTTAAAGTCATTCACCATGGCGACGGTTTTTTCAAAGGTCGGCTCATCATGGCAATGGCTCATCAGAATACGTTCTGCACCGAACATTTCCGGCACTTCGGTAAGAACCGTGGTGCCGCCATGATCGGCCATAAAGTCAGAGAAGCGGCCCAGCATCGGGTTCGCGGTGATCCCGGACAGGCCATCAGAGCCACCGCATTCCAGGCCAAACTTCAGCTCGCTGAGTTTACCCGGCACGCGTTTATCGTGGCGCATGGCTTCGTAGAGCTGATCCAGCTCAGCCACACCGGCTTCGATTTCGTCGTCCTGCTGCTGGCAGATCATAAAGTGGACCCGCTGCGGATCATAATCCCCCAGCGTGTCACGGAAGGCTGCTATCTGGTTGTTTTCACAACCCAGACCAATCACCAGTACCGCACCCGCATTCGGGTGGCGCACCATGTTCTGCAACATGGTGCGGGTATTGACGTGGTCATCGCCCAGTTGCGAGCAGCCGAACTGGTGGCTGAACAGAAACACGCCGTCAATGTCCTGCGCCTCGTGATGTTTTTTCAGGAAGCGCTGCTGGATCTGACGGGCAATACCATTCACGCAGCCAACGGTTGGCAGGATCCACAGCTCATTACGGACCCCCACCTCACCGCTGGCGCGCCGGTAGATCTCGATATCGCGATCGGACTCGTGATTATCGGCTGCGTGAAAATCAGGTTGATAGCTGTATTCATCCAGATCACTCAGATTTGTGCGCATGTTGTGGGAATGGAGATGCTCACCGGGCTGAACGTCGGCCAGGGTATGCCCAATCGGCAAACCGTACTTGATAACGTTCTCACCTTTGGCGATGGCGCGCAGGGCAAATTTATGGCCGCGGGCTACCGGTGCCAGCAACGTGATGCTGTTACCGTCCACACTGAGCGTCGTTCCCTGGTCGAGATCTTCCAGAGCAACAGCGACATTATCCAGCGGATGGATCTTAATAAATTGCATATCAACCTCGGTCTGGCTTTAGTTCAGTTCAATGCCAAAGTAGTCACGGGCATTGTTAAAGCTGATGTTTTTCACCATATTGCCCAGCAGTTCAATGTCTGCCGGCGCTTCGCCAGCGGCCACCCAGCGGCCAATCATCTGGCACAGGATGCGACGGAAATACTCATGACGGGTGTATGACAGGAAGCTACGGCTGTCGGTCAGCATCCCCACAAAACGGCTCAGCAGCCCCAGCTGTGCCAGCTGTGTCATCTGGCGCTCCATCCCGTCTTTCTGGTCGTTAAACCACCAGCCGGAACCGAACTGCATTTTCCCGGCAATGCCTTCGCCCTGGAAGTTACCGATCATGGTGCCCAGCACTTCGTTGTCGCGCGGGTTCAGGCAGTACAGGATGGTTTTCGGCAGCAGGTTTTCTTCGTTCTGCTTGCTCAGCAGCTTAGACAGCTCTTCCGCCAGCGGACGGTCGTTAATGGAGTCGAAGCCCACATCCGCCCCCAGCAGTTTGAACTGGCGCAGGTTGTTGTTGCGCAGTGCGCCAATGTGGTACTGCTGTACCCAGCCGCGACGCGCGTATTCCGCCCCCAGCCATACCAGTACGGCGGTTTTAAACTGGGCCACTTCGTGCTCAGTCAGGGTGGCGCCAGACAGGCGGCGGGCCAGAATGGCGTCCAGGGTGGATTCGTCTGCCTCAGCAAACATCACCACATCCAGCGCGTGGTCAGACACTTTACAACCGTGGGCGGCAAAGTGGTCCAGACGTTTGGTCAGCGCAGTCTGCAGATCGGCAAAGCGGCGGATGTCGGTATCAGACACCTGGCCCAGGGTTGCCATGTAATCCACGAAGGTGCCCTGTTCAATATTAAAGGCTTTATCCGGGCGCCAGCTCGGCAGCACTTTCGCGGTGAAGCTGGTGTCTTTTGCGATGGCGGCGTGGTGCTCCAGAGAGTCGACCGGATCATCGGTAGTACCAACCATCTTCACGTTCATCTGCTGCATAATGCCGCGGGCAGAGAAGTTGTCCTGCGCCAGCATCTCGTTGCACTGGTTCCAGATCTCATCCGCCGTGGCCGGGGAGAACAGCTTACCGGTAATGCCGAACGGGCGGCGCAGTTCCAGGTGGGTCCAGTGATACAGCGGGTTACCGATGGTGTGCGGCACGGTCTCTGCCCATGCGTTGAATTTCTCGCGATCGGACGCATCCCCCGTACACAGACGCTCAGCAACCCCGTTAGAGCGCATGGCGCGCCATTTATAGTGGTCACCTTTCAGCCAGATATCATACAGGTTACTAAAATGGTAATTTTCGGCAATCTGCTGCGTCGGTAAATGGCAGTGATAGTCGAAAATCGGCTGGTCTTTCGCGTAATCGTGGTACAGGCGACGGGCAAATTCAGTATCAAGCAGGAAATCTTCAGTCATAAACTGGGACATTACGGTAGTCCTCCGGACGGGTTATACGGATGTCATTCATCATATGATGCAAAGTTATCACACCAATTTCCCCTCGCTTATTTGATTTTTGTGCTTCATCTCACAAACAAGGAAGAAATAATACCAATCTTTCAAATTAAAAATCGCCACAAACCGCGCCACAGCTGGCTTCATACATGGATTTACATATCCATACAGTTGATAGCGCTTTTGTGATGTCACTCAACTTTTAAAGCTGTATGACAAGTTATCTTAGCCTCCGTCGCAACACATCTGCCTATGGAAAGATAAGTGCCAGTCTGCTGGCGCTCTGACGGTACGGATACCGGAGCTTGCCCAATACCTGACTATTTAATGGCAAACAAACGGGCTGTGCCGGGGCTCCCCCCCCTGCAAGTCCCTCGTTATGAACATCACTCTGGTGTCGTTGGTGGCCACTGTGATGAATAAAAAGACAGAGGTTTGAAATGCGAAAGATTAAAGGTTTACGCTGGTACATGATAGCGCTGGTGACCCTGGGCACCGTGCTCGGTTACCTGACGCGTAACACTGTCGCGGTGGCTGCCCCGACCCTTCAGGAACAGCTGCACATCACTACCCAGCAATACTCTTACATTATTGCCGCTTACTCTGCTGCTTACACCATTATGCAGCCGGTAGCCGGTTATATCCTGGATATCCTGGGCACCAAAATAGGTTATGCCATGTTTGCCGTGCTGTGGGCGGTATTCTGCGGTACTACCGCACTGGCAGGTAGCTGGGGTGGCCTGGCGCTGGCCCGTGGTGCCGTGGGTGCGGCAGAAGCAGCCATGATCCCGGCCGGTCTGAAGGCAAGCTCTGAGTGGTTCCCGGCGAAAGAACGTTCCATCGCCGTGGGTTACTTCAACGTGGGCTCCTCTATTGGTGCGATGATCGCGCCGCCGCTGGTAGTCTGGGCCATCGTATGGCATAGCTGGGAATGGGCCTTCATTCTGACCGGTATCCTGAGCTTTATCTGGGCGATGCTGTGGCTGTGGCTCTATAAACACCCGAAAAACCAGAAACACCTGACTGACGAAGAGCGCGACTACATCATCAACGGCCAGGAAGCACAGCACCAGACCGGTAACGCGAAAAAAATGTCTGCTGCGCAGATCATCCGTAACCGTCAGTTCTGGGGTATTGCACTGCCGCGTTTCCTGGCAGAGCCGGCCTGGGGTACATTTAACGCCTGGATCCCGCTGTTCATGTTTAAAGCCTATGGCTTTAACCTGAAAGAAATCGCGATGTTCGCCTGGATGCCAATGCTGTTTGCGGACCTGGGTTGCGTTATCGGTGGTTACCTGCCGCCGCTGTTCCAGCGCTGGTTCGGTGTAAACCTGATTGTTTCCCGTAAACTGGTCGTTACGCTGGGTGCGGTACTGATGATTGGCCCGGGCCTGATCGGTATGTTCACCAGCCCGTATGTTGCAATCGGTCTGCTGTGTATCGGTGGTTTCGCTCACCAGGCACTGTCTGGCGCACTGATCACCCTGTCTTCTGACGTGTTCGGTCGTAACGAAGTGGCAACCGCCAACGGTCTGACCGGTATGGCCGCCTGGACAGCAAGTACCCTGTTTGCCCTGGTTGTTGGTGCCCTGGCAGATACCATCGGCTTCAGCCCGCTGTTCGCTGCACTGGCTGTGTTCGATATCCTCGGGGCTATCGTTATCTGGACGGTACTGCAGAACAAACCCGCCAGTGAAGTTGAGGCAGAGCATCAAAGTCACAAAGCGGCAGAACAAAACTGATAAAATCCCGAAAAGGCCGCCTCCGGGCGGCTTTTCGTTCACCTTGAGTGGTGAGCGGTTGTTAAAAGTGGTATAACAAGTCACGACCCCTCGCCTTATCCGGAACCAGGAGCCACTTATGGAAATCACGGAATCCCGCCGCCTGTACCAGCAACTCGCCGCTGAGCTTAAAGATCGTATTGAAAGCGGCAGCTACCCGGTGGGGGAAAAATTACCGGCAGAGCGTTTTATCGCTGAAGAGAAGAACGTCAGCCGTACGGTAGTTCGTGAAGCCATCATCATGCTGGAAGTGGAAGGCTATGTTGAGGTGCGCAAAGGCTCCGGTATCCACGTTATTTCAAACCTCGCAAAACACCACCAGCCCCATAACGACGCCATGGAGTTCGCCAACTACGGCCCCTTTGAGCTGTTACAGGCGCGCCAGTTAATCGAGAGCAATATCGCGGAGTTTGCCGCCACCCAGGTAACCAAGCAGGACATTATCAAACTGCTGGAAATCCAGGATAAAGCCCGGAACGAAGAGTGTTTTCGCGATTCCGAATGGGATCTGCAGTTCCATGTTCAGGTCGCACTGGCGACCCAGAACACGGCGCTGGCGGCCATTGTGGAAAAAATGTGGACCCAGCGCGCCCATAACCCGTACTGGAAAAAACTGCATGAGCACATCGATGAGCGCACAGTCGATCACTGGTGTGAAGATCATGACCGTATCCTCAAGGCCCTTATTCGCAAAGATCCCCATGCTGCGAAACTGGCGATGTGGCAGCACCTTGAGAACACCAAAATCATGCTGTTTAACGAAACCACCGACGATTTTGAATTCAACGCGGACCGCTACCTGTTTGCGGAGAATCCCGTTGTGCATCTGGACACCGCCGCGAACAGCATCAAGTAACACCCGGCCGGGGGTAAGCAAACCATGTGTTGTGTCAGCCTTTGTAAAACCCCTCGCCTCCACCTCCTCCCTCGGCAACAATCTCATCGTAATTACGCGCAATAATACTGACGTTTATTAGCGCGCTTTGTTACAATCAGAAGCATTTGCTCGCTAAAGTAAGCGCGCTGCGCGGAAACGTTTCACGCCAGATTGCCCCCACATGGAATAGTGACGTTAGTAAGACCCTGACAACAGGTCGCCATTCACACCGGCTGCCTGCGTTATTTGTCCGCTCTGATGCGGGTATGTTGTTTGTTACGCCAGGATTAATGAATGGAACTTTTATCTCAACTGCTGAATGCATTATGGAGTCAGGATTTTGACACTCTTGCTAATCCGTCGATGATTGGCATGCTCTATTTCGTCCTGTTCATGATTCTGTTTCTGGAAAACGGTCTGCTGCCTGCGGCATTTTTACCCGGCGACAGCCTGCTGATTCTGGTCGGTGTTCTGATAGCCAAAGACGCGATGGACTACGTGCCCACCATCATGCTGCTGACCGCAGCCGCCAGCCTGGGATGCTGGCTCAGCTATATTCAGGGCCGCTGGCTGGGGAACACCAGGATCGTACAAAACTGGCTCTCCCATCTGCCTGCCCATTACCACCAGCGCTCACACCATCTCTTTCATAAACACGGGCTTTCAGCACTCCTGATCGCGCGGTTTATTGCGTTTGTACGTACACTTCTGCCCACCATCGCCGGGATCTCCGGCCTGAATAATATGCGCTTTCAGTTTTTTAACTGGATGAGCGGCCTGCTGTGGGTGCTGATACTCACCTCTCTGGGCTACCTGCTGGGCAACACGCCGGTCTTTCATAAGTACGAAGACGCGCTGATGTCCTGCCTGATGCTGCTGCCGGTCGTGTTACTGGTTATCGGCCTGGTGGGCTCTCTGGTGGTGGTCTGGAAGAAAAAGTACCGTAACAACCGGGGTTAACGTTTGAACTATCATGAGTAACAGATTTTTATTACGTCACCTGACCTGGTTATTCCTGTGCCTGGCGATTGCCGTGGCGATGTGGTCGGTGTTGCAGCACAAAGAGGCAACCCTGGAGATCCGCGCCACCCAGAGTGGTGTCGCCACACCGGATGGTTTTTTTGTCTGGCACCATCTCAATGCCAACGGCATCGCTTTTAAAAGCATCACGCCACACAAAGACGCGCTGCTGATAAAGTTTGACTCCGCACAACAAAGCAATGAAGCCAGAGCGGTGCTGCTGCGCTCCCTGCCCCAGGGCTACGTGATTGCCCAGGATGATAATGCCAACTTTGCTGACCGCCTGCTCTCCCGCCTTAAGCCGGAGTCCCGCCACCTGGGGTAGCGCTACGTGAATCCTCTGATTTGCGCAATTTCACGTTGGGTTTTCACCACTTACTGACTATGCTTTTACTTTGCTGGCACGTATCTGGCATCACCGGATACGTGCCCGATACTGATAATAACTTTGGCTGATGGATATTTTCTGATGAATTACCGCACAGTATTTGCTCTTGCGCTTCTCACACTGACCACCACCGCGCAGGCGATGTCACTTTGCAGTGAGAAAGAGCAGAACATTCAACGGGAAATTGGTTACGCGGAAAAACATAATAACCAGAGCCGGATAAACGGCCTGAAAAACGCACTGAAAGAAGTGCAAAAAAACTGTACAGATGAAAAACTAAAGTCCAGCCATCAGAAAGCGATCGCACAGAAGCGCCAGGAGATCGCCGAAAGAAAACACGACCTTGCCCAGGCCCGCAAGAGCGGCGATCCGGCAAAGATAGCAAAGCGAGAGCAGAAACTGGCTGAAGAAGAGCACGAACTGAAAACGTTAATGGCTCGTGATTACTGAGTAAATGGATCCCCCTCAACTATCCGGAGAACATTATGTCTAAAGATGCTTCAGAACAACTGCGTGCCGAGCTGAAATCGCTGGCAGACACCCTGGAAGAAGTGCTGAGCTCCTCCAGTGAAAAATCCAAAGATGAAGTGGAAAGGCTGCGCGACAAAGCGCAACGGGCCCTGAAAGAAAGCCGTGCCCGCCTGACCGAAACAGGCGACGCGATTGCCCGCCAGACCCGCGAGGCCGCCACCCGCGCCGATGACTATGTACATGAAAAACCCTGGGCCGGTGTCGGTATCGGTGCCGCAGTGGGCCTGGTGCTGGGTGTATTACTGACCCGCCGCTAAACATGGCTGACTCCCGCATACCCCAGGGGCCGGGGAAAAGCGTCCTGAATACCGGCCAGCGCATCTTAACGCTGCTGGTCGGTATTGCTGAAACCCGCCTGAGACTGGCTATCGTTGAGCTCGAAGAAGAGAAATCGCGCCTGTTCCGGCTGTTGCTCGCCACCGGGCTCACGTTACTGTTCACCGCTTTTGGCTTAATGAGCCTGCTGGTAATGATTATCTGGGCAGTCGATCCGCAGTACCGCCTGCAGGTGCTCATCTGGACAACGGCAATTCTCTTTGTCCTTGCCATTGCCGGTGGGCTGTGGACCCTTTCCGCGGCGAAGCGCTCAACACTGCTGTTTCACTCCCGCCAGGAGCTGAAAAAAGACCGCGACCTGCTGGAAGACGATCAATGAGTACCCGCCAGCAACGCGCAGCACAGAAAGCCAGCCTGCTGGAGGAGATCCACCAGCAGCGGCGCGCGCTACACCACAGCAGCCAGGAGTGGCTTGCCGCCACAGCCCCGCTCGACAGGGGCTGGCTCCGCATACAGCACCTGCAAACCTGGCTGGTTGCCGGCAGTAGCCTGATGGCCCTGTGGGGAGTACGCCATCCCCGCTTTCTGGGACGAACCGTAAAGCGCGGTATCGGGCTGTGGAGCAGCTGGCGGCTTATCCGTAAAGCCCTGCGCCTTACCCGCCGTTAATCCGCCGCCCGGTCGTCCCGGGCTGCGGCCATTTATGCTATATCACTCAATGTCAGTTATTTTGAAGAAAATTGACAGTTTTTCTCGCTAACAATCCCCGCCGGATAATCCTACTATGCACTTCATCGAAGGGCATTGCCGCCAGCTTACTGAAATTGCTGAGGCATTCCTGAAAAACACACGTATATTTCACAGGGTTTTCTGGAGCGGAAAATGAAAAAATTCGAAGATGTTGGCATTCTGATCGCACGTATTCTGATGCCGGTACTGTTTATCGTGGCAGGCTGGGGCAAAATCACCGCTTATAGCGGCACCCAGCAATATATGGAATCCATGGGTGTTCCCGGGTTCTTCCTGCCCCTGACTATCCTGCTGGAGTTTGGCGGCGGACTGGGCATCCTGTTTGGTTTCCTGACCCGGACGACCGCTATCATTACCGCACTGTTTACGCTGCTGACTGCGTTTTTGTTCCACGATAACTTCGCAGACGCAACGAACCAGATTATGTTTATGAAAAACCTGACCATCGCCGGTGGCTACCTGCTGCTGTTCCTGACAGGCCCGGGCCGCTTCAGCCTGGACCGGGTACTGAACAAAAACTGGTAACCGGCCACACGGGCAGTCACGCAGGTATATACTCAGTCATACTGTGAGCGGGCACTTTCCCGCTCACGTTGTCTCTGGTTGCAGGAGGGGAAAATGGGCTTACTGGTCGATGGTGTCTGGCAGGACACCTGGTACGATACCAAATCAACAGGCGGGCGTTTTCAGCGCTCTGCGGCGGCATTTCGCAACTGGCTGACAGCAGACGGCAGCACCGGTCCCGGTGGCGAGCCGGGCTTTATCGCTGAGAAGAACCGCTACCATCTGTATGTTTCCCTGGCCTGCCCCTGGGCCCACCGCACGCTGATTGTCCGGCAGTTAAAAGGGCTGGAGTCGCTGGTTTCCGTTTCGGTGGTGCACCCGCTGATGCTGGAGCACGGCTGGACCTTCGCCACAGACTTCCCCGGCGCCACCGGCGACAGCCTCTACCACCTCGACTATCTGTATCAGATCTACCTGAAAGCCGATCCGCACTACAGTGGCCGGGTGACCGTACCGGTCCTGTGGGATAAGCAAAACCAGACCATTGTCAGCAATGAGTCTTCAGAAATTATCCGCATGTTTAATACCGCTTTTGATCATCTTGGCGCCCGCCCGGGGAATTTTTACCCCGGTGAATTGCGCGACCAGATTGATGAGTTAAACGGCTGGATCTATGACACGGTCAACAACGGGGTATACAAAGCCGGGTTCGCCACCACCCAGGAAGCCTACAGCGACGCGGTAAACCAGGTATTCCGCTCTCTGGAGCGGCTTGAAACGATCCTGTCCCATCGCCGTTACCTTACCGGCGATCAGCTCACCGAGGCGGACATCCGCCTGTGGACCACCCTGGTACGCTTTGACCCGGTCTACGTTACCCACTTTAAGTGTGACTGGCAGAGGATAAGCGACTATCCGAACCTGTATGGCTTCCTGCGCGACATTTACCAGATGCCCGGCATCGCCGGTACGGTGAATTTCGACCATATCCGCAACCACTATTTCCGCAGCCATAAAACCATCAACCCGACGGGGATTATCTCCATCGGACCGCGCCAGGATCTGACTGCCCCCCACGGGCGCGACCGGCAGTACGCCTGACCATAAACAGCAGCGCCGCTTCCTGCGGCCTGCTGTATAAAACCTTGCCTGTTCATCGTTTACCTCATCCGTTTTCCCGGCTACGCTTGCTATAATCAGCAGACCGTCAAGTGGCTGGCGGGAAAATGAAACTGAGGCAGGATGACAAATGGACTGGTATCTGAAAGTAATACGAAATTATCTTGGGTTTAGTGGCCGGGCCCGGCGCAAAGAATACTGGATGTTTATTCTGGTTAACCTGATCCTCAGTGCGGTTCTGGGGATCATTGACAATATCACCGGGATGAAAATCTCTGGCGACCAACCCTTACTGACAACACTCTACGGGCTCTTTATTTTTCTCCCTTACTGGGCTGTGCTGTTCCGCCGCCTGCACGATACCGACCGCTCCGCATGGTGGTTATTACTGCTGATTATCCCGGTGGTTGGCTGGCTGATTATCTTTGTGTTCAGCTGCCAGGCGGGCACCTCAGGGGATAACCGCTACGGCCCGAGCCCGAAAGACTACGCTTACTAGCCCTGACCCCGCCTTGCGGGGTTTTCAGTTTGCCATGGCGCTTTTCAGTTGCTTCGGGATCTCGCGCAGGCACCATGACTTCGCCTCGCCCATGCTGTCCCGCCGCCAGGCCATAATAATGTCGATCTCCATGGTCGCCTCCGGGCTCACTACCCGCAGGCGCCCCTCTTCAATATCTTTTTCCACCATCGGATAAGGCATGGTCCCCATCCCCAGCCCCTGCAACAGCGCCCGGCGCTTATCTTCCAGGGTGCTGACCGTCAGGCGCGGTTGCTTATCCAGCAGCGATACGGTCACCGCCGGGCGCTCCCGGGCAGTATCCGCCACGGCTATCCCGCGATATTTAACCCGGGTGGCATCTGCCAGCGGCTCAGGCTCCTGGTGGATCGGGTGATCCGGCGCCGCCACATAGACACTCAGCACTTTATACAGCTTGCGGGAGTTTATCTCCGACGAGGAGCGAAAATGCAGATCCGGGGCTATCACAATATCGGCTTTGCCCTGCTCCAGGCTCTCCCAGGCACCGGCCAGCACCTCGGTCAGAATCGAGAGCTGGGTATTGGCTTTTTCCGCCAGTTTCCCCACCAGCGGATACAGCGACACGCTGGGCACAATCGCCTCGGTCACGATGGTCAGATGGGTTTCCCAGCCCCGGGCCAGCGCTTCGGCATCCACGGTGAGCTTGTCTGCGGCTTCCAGCAGCACACGCCCGCGCTCCAGGATCATCCGCCCGACGTTAGTAAATTTGGTTCTGTGGCCGGAGCGATCAAACAGCACCACATCCAGCTCTTCTTCCAGCTTTTGCATGGTATAGCTCAGCGCGGAAGGTACCCGTCCCAGTTCATCAGCAGCGGCAGCAAAACTTCCCCGGCGATCAATAGCATCCATAACGCGCAACGCTTCCAGCGTTAAAGCTCGCTCTTTAGACATGGTTTTCTCATTCAGGAATTTTGAACATACCCAGCAGATTAACTGGCTAACAATACAGCGTCCAGCGTTTTAACATGGACCCATGCAAAGAGAGGTTAATTATGATCACGCCAAGAACAGTCAAACAGTGTGGGCAAGCTGACTATGGATGGCTGAAGGCTCGTTATACCTTTTCTTTTGGCCACTATTTTGACCCGAAATTATTACGCTATGCCTCCCTGCGGGCGCTGAACCAGGAAGTGCTGGCCCCTGGCGCCAGTTTCCAGCCGCGCACCTATCCGAAGGTGGATATTCTCAACCTGGTGCTGGATGGCGAAGCAGAATACCGCAACAGCGACGGGGACCACATTCAGGCCCGCGCCGGTGAAGCCGTGCTGATAGCCACCCGTGAAGGGGTAAGCTACTGCGAGCAGAACATCAGTAAAGACCGGGAACTGACCCGCCTGCAACTCTGGCTGGACGCCTGCCCGGATCGGGAAAACCCGCCGGTACAGAAAATCCTGCTCAGTGAGGGTTGCCACCAGCTCCTGGCCTCCCCGGATGGCGAAGCAGACAGCCTGATCCTGCGCCAGCAGGTATGGATCCACCATATCGAACTGAACCAGGGCGAGCAGATGCGTTTTCACCTGCACGGGCCGCGGGCTTATCTGCAATCGATTCACGGCTCGGTACATGCCACTGCCCAGTCGGCACAAAAAACAGCCCTGACCTGTGGCGATGGCGCTTTTATTAGTGATGAAGCTAACATTACCCTGGTTGCCGATTCGCCTTTGCGCGCTTTACTGATAGATTTACCGGTGTAAATACACAAATCAGCTAAAAGGAGCGAGCTGTGGGTAAGAAAGTAAGCCGCAAGAAACGTACCGTGAAACCCGCCGGGCAGTTAAAGACAACGGCATCCGGTACTCTGATGTCAGCCACACCGGTGATAACCCCCGGGGCTGATGAGCTCAGCATAGAGCAAATGATGAACGAGCTGGAGGCCATTATTCAGGAGGCCAGCACCAGCAAAAAGCACCCGTCCATCGCCTGATCCCACCACGCCACCGCCAGCCCACGCTGGCGGTTTTTGTTTCCCCGTCAGACGATACGATCAGGCTGCCACGGCGTTGCCGGGCGTTCAGAAATTTTGCGGCAGTGGAACGATTTATTCTGCCCCGCATAGCGGAACAGGTACTCGTCGGTCGCATTGAGGTGAATAAACACATCCCCGTTGGTAAACCGGACAAACTCCAGATCACCGTGGCGGGTGTGTCCTGCCCCTACCGCAAAATGTTTACCCCACTGTTCAGAGGCATGGTTATAGCGATGCAGGGTGATCTCCACATTGCCGCGCTGCGGGCAGACAAGTTTCAGATCTGTTGATTCAAAGTTAAGTGCATGTGCAGCAACAGGGAGAGATAAAAAGGTAAGTAGAAATAATCTGATAATCATTAGAGTAGGCGCCGTAGTGACTTTATGCCGCCTGTTTAACCGCTAATGCCGGTCTGAGAATTGCGCGTCATCAATACCCCAGGAATAATCTCACTCCCAGCATAAAAAATGTGAACCCGGTCATTTATAAACACGAAATAATGACAAATCACATTAAATCAGCGAAATAAGTTAGTTACGCAATTAGTTATTTCAGCTGTCAACCTGTTTGCCGCGTTTAATGGTTGCGCGCTAAACCTTCCCGCCCGGATAAAAATAACCGGCAGAAATCCCTCAGAACGTCGTCTGAAGAGTGGCAGAAGAACAGGGAGTGCAGAGGGTTTTTCACAAAAAGCAAAACCCCGCCGGAGCGGGGTTTTTTAAAGAGTTGAAGCTGACCGGTAAGCCGGGTTCTGTCGTGGACAATCATTCATCTAGGCCAGCAATCGCTCACTGGCTCAAGCAGCCTACCCGGGTTCAGTACGGGCCGTACCTTATGAACCCCTATTTGGCCTTGCTCCGGGTGGAGTTTACCGTGCCGCGAACTGTTACCAGCCGCGCGGTGCGCTCTTACCGCACCCTTTCACCCTTACCTGATCCCGCTTGCGCGGGCCATCGGCGGTTTGCTCTCTGTTGCACTGGTCGTGGGCTTGCGCCCCCCAGGCGTTACCTGGCACCCTGCCCTGTGGAGCCCGGACTTTCCTCCCCTCCGCCTGTCTCCCCCCGAAGAGGGACGACGACGAAGCGGCGATTGTCTGGTCAGCTTCGGCGCGCAGTATAGTGGGTTTCCCCCCAGCTGTCACGCCTGATGGCCCAATTACTTAGTGACTTCGCACTTCGCCAGCTTCTCGTAATAGCACGCCAGCGCACTGTGGTCCGCCGTCCCCAGGCCATCGGCCCGCAGCGCCTGCATCATCTCCATTACGGCGGCCGTCAGCGGTAACTGCGCGCCCACACCGTGAGAGGTATCCAGCGCATTAGCCAGATCCTTAATGTGCAGATCAATACGGAAGCCCGGCTTAAAGTTCCGCTCCATCACCATCGGCGCTTTCGCATCCAGCACGGTGCTGCCCGCCAGGCCGCCGCGAATAGCCTGATACACCAGATCCGGGTTAACACCGGCTTTGGTTGCCAGCACCAGCGCTTCCGACATGGCGGCAATATTCAGGGCCACAATCACCTGGTTTGCCAGTTTCGTTACGTTACCGGCCCCGATCTCCCCGGTGTGCACCACGGAGCCCGCCATCGCTTTCATCAGCGGGTAGTATTTATCGAATACCGCTTTATCGCCCCCCACCATGACAGACAAGGTGCCATCAATCGCCTTCGGTTCACCACCGCTCACCGGCGCATCCAGCATATCCACGCCTTTCGCCTTCAGCGCTTCGCTGATTTCGCGGCTCGCCAGTGGCGCAATAGAGCTCATATCAATCAGCGTCAGGCCCGGTTTCGCCCCGCAGATAATGCCGTTCTCACCCAGGGCCACTTCTTTTACCTGTGGGGAGTTTGGCAGCATGGTAATAATCACATCGCACTGCTGCGCAATCGCTTCTGGCGTAGCCAGCGCCTGGGCTCCGGCCCCGGTAAGCTCAGCCACTGACTGGGAATTGCGATCCAGCACCACCAGTGAGTAACCGGCCTTGATCAGGTTTTTGCTCATCGGCTTGCCCATGATCCCAAGACCAATAAAGCCCACTTTCATTGTCATAGCCTGTTCCTTTATCAATGCAGTTGAAGATTACTTTTTAAACTGGTCACACAGTTTCTGCGTGGCAGTGCGGAAAATCCCCAGGTCGCTGCCCACGGCCACAAAGGTGGCCCCCCATTCCAGATAGCGGCGCGCATCGGCCTCTACCGGCGCCAGGATCCCGGAGGGCTTACCGTGCGCTTTGGCCCGGGCAAAAATATGCTGAATGCACTGCTGCACGTCAGGATGAGAAGGGTTGCCAAGGTAGCCCAGCGCGGCAGAAAGATCCCCCGGGCCAACAAATATCCCGTCAACCCCGTCAGTCGCGGCAATGGCATCAATATTGTCAACGCCCTGCTGGCTCTCGATTTGTACCAGCACGGTAATGTTGTCATTCACCTTCTGGAAATAGTCCGGCACGGTGCCATAGCAGTTGCTGCGGTGCGACACGGACACGCCGCGGATCCCCCGGGGCGGATACATAACCGAAGCCACCGCCCGCCGGGCATCTTCCGCGCTCTCCACAAACGGGATCAGGAAGTTATAAAAACCGATATCCAGCATACGCTTAATAATAATCGGCTCATTGGTGGGCACCCGGACAACCGGCGCACTGTGGCTGCCGCTCAGCGCCATCAGTTGCGGCACAAAGGTGGTTAAATCGTTCGGGGCGTGCTCGCCATCCAGCACAATCCAGTCAAACCCGGCCAGCCCCAGTACCTCTGTTGAAATCGGGTTGGCCAGGGCAGACCAGCAGCCGATCTGTGTGTGGCGGGCACCAAGCGCTGCCTTAAACTTATTGGGAAATACGTTGTTATTCATCATATTAACCTTAGATTTCCTCTTATTGACCGGCCATTAATGCGCAAACGTACCGGTAACCCTGGAGACAGAAATAAAACATTATTATTTCCCGGTATCTTTTAATAGCCATGAATCAATATTGACTCACCGGCAATAACTGCGACCCTTTATAATAATGTTTAAATAATGTTTTATTTACTGCCCCGCTTATTTTGTCCGGTAGAAATTATAATAAGCCACCGGACATCTGGCATTGTGCACATGCACAATAATAAACGTAAAAACAACTAATTTTATCATCATACGCCCACTTTTATGGGCTCTGGTGCACAGTTCACTCATCCACCGGCCCGGTGACCAAAGAGGCAGGCAGATAAGCCGATCTTTGTCACACTTTTATTTTTTACCGGCTGACATTATTTCGCCAGACCGGAACACACCCGGGGAATAATAATCAGCGCAATTTCATTAATGATTCCCGCAGAGAAATATCTGGAGAATACTGGACAATGGCTAATATCGACATCCGACAGGACTCACCCGCAGCGTTTTATATTAAAGTTCACGATACCGACAATGTGGCGATCATCGTTAATGATAACGGCCTGAAAGCGGGCACGCGTTTTCCGGATGGCCTCACGCTGACCGAACACATTCCCCAGGGGCACAAAGTCGCCCTGGAGGCTATCCCGGCCCGGGGCAACATTGTGCGCTACGGTGAGATTATTGGCTATGCGGTGCGGGATATCCCACGCGGCGCCTGGATAGATGAATCGCTGGTGGAGCTGCCGGTAGCGCCCCCGCTGGAAACCCTGCCCCTGGCAACCCGGGTGCCGGAGCCGCTCCCCCCCTTAGAAGGCTATACCTTTGAAGGTTACCGCAACGCAGACGGCAGCGTCGGCACTAAAAATCTGCTGGGGATCACCACCAGCGTACATTGCGTGGCCGGGGTCGTGGACTACGTGATCCGGATAATTGAGCGCGACCTGCTGCCTGACTACCCCAATGTCGACGGGGTGGTGGGCCTGAATCACTTATACGGTTGCGGTGTTGCCATTAACGCACCGGCAGCCGTGGTGCCCATCCGCACGATTCATAATATTGCGCTCAACCCTAACTTCGGCGGGGAAGTAATGGTGATTGGCCTGGGCTGTGAAAAGCTACAGCCAGAACGGCTGTTAAAGGGCACCGACGATATACAACCCATAGCACCAGATTCAGCCAGCATTGTGCGCCTGCAGGATGAGCACCATGTGGGCTTTCGCGCCATGGTGGAGGATATTCTGCATGTGGCCCGCCGCCACCTGGAAAAACTCAACGCCCGGCAACGCGAGACCTGCCCGGCCTCTGAACTGGTGGTCGGCATGCAGTGCGGCGGTAGTGATGCGTTCTCCGGCGTAACGGCCAACCCGGCGGTGGGCTACGCCTCTGATCTGCTGGTGCGCTGCGGGGCCACGGTGATGTTTTCTGAAGTCACTGAAGTACGGGACGCTATCCACCTGCTGACCCCGCGCGCCATTGATGAAAGCGTGGGTAAGCGCCTGCTGGAAGAGATGGCCTGGTACGATAACTATCTCGACATGGGAAAAACGGACCGCAGCGCCAACCCCTCCCCGGGGAATAAAAAAGGCGGCCTGGCTAACGTGGTGGAAAAAGCGCTCGGCTCGATTGCCAAATCCGGCAAGAGCGCCATTGTGGAGGTGCTCTCCCCGGGCCAGCGCCCGACAAAACGCGGCCTTATCTTTGCAGCCACCCCGGCCAGCGATTTTGTCTGCGGCACCCAGCAACTGGCCTCCGGCATTACGGTGCAGGTCTTTACCACCGGTCGCGGCACCCCTTATGGTCTGGCTGCCGTACCGGTCATTAAAATGGCCACCCGCACGGAGCTGGCCAACCGCTGGTTTGACTTAATGGACATCAACGCCGGCACCATCGCCACCGGCGAAGAGAGCATTGAAGATGTGGGCCTGAAGTTATTTGAATTTATCCTGGATGTGGCCAGCGGGCGCAAAAAAACCTTCTCGGATCGGTGGGGGCTGCATAACCAGCTGGCCGTCTTTAACCCGGCACCGGTTACCTGATCCACACCGGAGATCACCGCAGGCCCACACACCCTGCGGTGGTTTGTGCATTATTTTTCAATGACCCGCCACATCCCGCCTTTGTGCGCCCCTACCCGCTCCAGGCAGCCTTTTTGCCTGAGTATACGAATGTAACGCTCAACGGTGCGCGGGCTGACCTTCAGCAAAGGGGCCAGCGCGACGGCCTGAATCCGGGGCTGCTGTCGGAAAATATCCAGCATTTTCTGTTCCGTCGCCGTCAGTTGCAGCGGCATTTCTTCCGACATTTCTTCCGACATTTCTTCCGACATTTCTTCCGACATTTCTTCCGGCATCGCGCCACCTGTATCTGATGCCGCAGCAATACCTTCACGTAATGCGCTGATTAGATTGCCGAGCATAAACTCCACAAACGGCGTGCAGTCCCCGGCCTGATCACACTGACTAAGCACATGGTAATAGCGCGTTTGCTGATAGTGGATCAACGTCTCTACGGGTAGCCAGGCCATCTCCGGGCGCCAGCGGCTCAGGATCAGCGTTTGCCATAGCCTGCCCATCCTGCCATTGCCGTCAGTAAAAGGATGGATAAACTCAAATTCGTAGTGAAAGATACAGCTGGCAACCAGAGGATGCAGACTGGTGGTTTCCAGCCACTGAAGTAATGACGCAATCAGGCGGGGAACCTGAGAGGCTGGCGGTGCCATATGCACCAGATGCTGACCGCGATAAATTCCCACATCACGGGTCCTGATTTTGCCCGGCTCATCCACCAGGCCCGCCATCAATAACCTGTGGGCCGTTAAGACATCACGCAAGCGCCAGGGTTGCCAGCGCGGAAGGCTGTCATAAGCGGCAATCGCATTACGCACCTCCTGAATATCCTTTACGGGAGCGACAACCCGCTTCCCCTCCATAATGGCCGTAATCTGATGGGGCTCCAGAGAGTTATGCTCTATTGCCAGGGAGGCATGTATAGTCCGGATGCGGTTTTCCTTACGCAACAGCGGAGATGCCCGGCCGGACTGCACAGACCAGATCCCCAGCAATTCGCCAAACTCAGCCACCTGATTAATCACGTTTTCGGTTACCGTAAACGGCGGCTGATAGCGGCTCACAGGATCAGCTCCCCTGCTGCTCAAGGGCATATTTATAGAGGGCGTTTTTCTTCACCCCGTGGATCTCTGCCGCCAGCGCCGCCGCTTTTTTCAGGGGCAGCTCCGCCTGCAATAACGCCAGGGTGCGCAGCGCATCTGCGGGCAGGGTCTCCTCCTGCGCTTTAAACCCCTCCACGATAAGCACCATCTCCCCCTTGCGGCGGTTCTCATCTTCTTTAACCCACGCAAGAAGCTCCGCCACCGGTGCCCCGTAAATCGACTCCCAGGTTTTTGTCAGCTCGCGGGCCAGCACCACATAACGCTCGCCCCCCAGCACCGCTTCAATATCCGCCAGGCTGTCCAGCAGACGGTGGGTGGACTCATAGAAAATCAGCGTACGCGGCTCCTGCTCCAGGGATTTTAAGGTATCGCAGCGGCTTTTTGATTTGGCCGGTAAGAACCCCTCATAGCAGAAGCGGTCAGACGGCAGCCCCGCAGCGCTGAGTGCGGTGATCGCCGCACAGGCCCCGGGGAGCGGAACCACGTTAATCCCGGCGTCGCGGCAGGTGCGCACCAGGTGGTAACCGGGATCGTTAATCAGCGGGGTGCCCGCATCGGACACCAGAGCGATACTCTGGCCTTCCCGGATCTTCGCCAGCAGGGTCTGTGCTTTTTGCTGTTCATTATGGTCATGCAGGGCAAAAAGCCGGGCGCTGATCGCAAAATGCTGCAGAAGTATGCCGGTGTGTCTGGTATCTTCTGCTGCAATAAGATCAACGGATTGCAATACAGACAATGCCCGTTGGGTGATATCACCCAGATTACCGATCGGGGTTGGAACGATGTAAAGCGTGCTGGGAGATATCACCACCGAATCGAGTTGTTTCATTGTTTCATCCGTATTGCCGATTTAAAATTAAACACATGTAAAAAATAACACTGGATACAGTATGGTACCGTCAAACTTTTCACGTTCTAAAGCCGGGCGCTGCGTGCCTGTTTTACTGGCAGCGCTTGTATTTGCCGGCTGCGGCACCCGTACCACAGACGAAAGCGCCACCCACCTGCAGGGGCAGGCGCAGGCGAACTCCGGCTACTACCTGCAACAGATGCAGCAGGCCACGAATGATACCAAGACCACCTGGCAATTACTCGCCATTCGTGCATTGCTGGGTGAAGGGAAAACCCAGCAGGCGGTCACCCTGTTCCGGCAACTCCCCGGCCAGCTCACCGCTGAACAACAGCAGGAAGCCGCCCTGCTCAATGCCGAATTAACACAGGCTCAGGGCGATCGGCCCACTGCAGCGGCAATGCTGGCGAAGATAAGCCCCCAAAACCTGAGTACCGCCCAGCAGCGGCGCTACTGGCAGGCACAGGTTAACGTCACTGAGGGCAAGCCCACCCTGGATCACCTGCGGGCGCTGATCGCCCTGGAGCCAATGCTGCCGGCAGCAGAACAGCAAAAAAACCACGACGCCACCTGGCACACCCTTGCCCGGATGACCCAGCAGCAGGCCCAGGCGCTGGTTATCAATGCGGATGAAAATACCCTGCAGGGATGGCTGGATCTGCAACACACCTGGTTTATCAACCGCAACGATCCGGCCATGATGAAAGCCGCCATTAAAGACTGGCAAACCCGCTACCCGCAAAACCCGGGGGCAAAACTGCTGCCAACCCAGCTTGCCAGTGTGCAGAGCTTTAAACCGGCCTCCACCACACAGATTGCGCTGCTGCTGCCCCTAAGCGGCCAGGCGGCCGTTTTTGGCCAGACCATAGAGCAGGGCTTTATGGCCGCACGCAGCGGTAACCTGAGCCCCCAGCCGGTAAGCACCGCAGACGACACCACCGATCCGCAGCAACACGCCCAGGCCAGCAACATCACCCAGCTGACCAGTAACGACGATGGCGTTGTCAGCCCGTCTGCCGCGTCAGTCTCTGATCTGACCGGTGAACAGCCAGACACAGCCCCGCAGGCAGCCCCTGTCCAGCGCGCCGTCACGCCGCAGGTCAGCGTGGCCGGTAGCGAGACCAGCCAGCCAGCGCCTGCCCCGGTGGCCCCCGCCCCTGCCCCTGCCGGCCCGGTGGCAAATGTGAAAGTGTACGATACCAACAGCCAGCCCCTGAACCAGATAATCGAACAGGCCCGGCTGGATGGCGCATCGCTTATCGTGGGCCCGTTACTGAAAAACCAGGTTGAGCAGCTTATCGCCAGCAACACCCCGCTGAACGTGCTGGCCCTGAACCAGCCGGGCAAAATCGAAAACCGCCCGAATATCTGCTACTTCGCCTTATCCCCGGAAGATGAAGCCCGCAACGCTGCGGATCGTATCTGGCAGGCCGGTCAGCGCAGCCCGCTTATCCTCGCGCCCCACGGCGATCTGGGTAATCGCGTGGCGGAAGCCTTCACCCGGGAGTGGGTACAACTGGGGGGCGGCACAGTACGCCAGCAGCGCTTTGGCAGCGTAGCTGAACTGCGCGGCGCCATTAACAGCGGTGCCGGTATCGCCCTGAGCGGTACGCCGGTCTCCCTGTCCGGCACCAGCAGCCCGGTATATGGGGCAACCAGCGGCGATGATGGCGCCGTGGATGCCGCCTATATTGTGGCAACCCAGCCGGAAGTGGCACTGCTCAAACCGATGATTGCCATGCGCACCGGCAGCCGCAGTAACGCCGTGCTGTATGCCAGCTCCCGCAGCTCACAAAGACGCACCGGTGCGGATTTCCGCCTGGAAATGGAAGGGCTGCAATACAGCGAAATTCCGTTACTGGCCGGGGAGAACCCGGGCCTGATGCAGCAAGTGCTGAGCACCACCCGCCATGACTATAACCGGGCGCGTCTGTACGCCATGGGGGCCGATGCCTGGACCCTGGCAAACAACTTCGCCCAGATGCGCCAGGTGCCGGGGTTCCACATTCGCGGTAATACCGGCGAATTAAGCGCCGACGCGAATTGCGTTATTGACCGGAAGCTGACATGGCTGCGTTACCAGAGTGGGCAGATAATCTCCGCCATGTAGGCCGCCGCCAGCAAGGCGCGGATTACGAACAGCGTGCCCGCCGCTGGCTGGAACGCCAGGGGCTGGCGTTTGTTGCCGCCAATGTATCCGGCCGCCGGGGTGAGATTGATCTGATTATGCGCCAGGGGGGAACGCTGGTTTTTGTGGAAGTTCGCTACCGCAAGAGCAATGCCTTCGGCGGCGCCGCTGCCAGCGTGACCCCGGTTAAACAGCGCAAATTATTACACACCGCCAGTCTGTGGCTTGCCCGTCACAATGGGAGCTTTGAGACTGTGGATTGTCGATTTGATGTGGTAGCCTTCACCGGTGACGACATTGAATGGTTAACCAATGCGTTTTCATCAGAGAGACACTGCTAGCCTGCCTGGCGGTTAATTTTAAGGATTACCGTGCTCGATAGAATTAAAGCCTGCTTTACAGAAAGCATTCAGACCCAGATAGCCGCAGCAGAGGCATTACCCGATGCCATCTCACGCGCGGCCGTAACCCTGGTGCACTCCCTGCTGAACGGCAATAAGATTCTCAGCTGCGGGAATGGCACCTCCGCCGCCAATGCCCAGCATTTCGCGGCCAGCATGATCAACCGGTTCGAAACTGAACGGCCGGGTTTACCCGCGATTGCGCTCAGCGCTGATAATGTCGTGCTCACGGCAATTTCCAACGACCGCCTGCACGAAGAGATTTACGCCAAACAGGTGCGCGCGCTGGGCCAGGCAGGCGATGTTCTGCTGGCCATCTCTACCCGCGGCAACAGCCGCGATATTGTAAAAGCCGTAGAGGCTGCCGTTACCCGCGATATGACGATCGTTGCCTTAACCGGCTACGATGGCGGAGAACTGGCCGGGTTACTCGGCCCCCAGGACGTCGAAATTCGTATTCCGTCGCATCGCAGCGCCCGTATTCAGGAAATGCACATGCTGACCGTAAATTGCCTGTGTGACCTGATAGACAACACACTTTTTCCACATCAGGACGATTAAAGGAGTACTTATGAAGGCAACCAGGCCACTGGCAGTCGTTGCAACCGCACTGCTCCTTCAGGGGTGTATCGCCACGGCTGTAGTCGGTAGTGCTGCTGTAGCCACCAAAACAGCCACCGATCCACGCACCGTCGGCACCCAGGTGGATGACGGCACGCTGGAGCTGCGGGTAAACAAAAACCTGTCAAAAGACGAACAGCTGAAAAAAGAGGCGCGTATTAACGTGACCGCTTATCAGGGTAAAGTGCTGCTGACAGGCCAGGCCCCCACCAGCGAACTGGCCGCCCACGCGAAACAGATTGCCGTCGGTACTGAGGGCGTCGCCGAGGTGTATAACGAAATCCGCCAGGGCTCACCCATTAGCCTGGGTGTCGCCTCCGGGGATACCTGGATCACCACCAAAATCCGCTCCCAGCTGCTGGCAAGCGATCAGGTCAAATCCTCAAACGTGAAGGTCACCACCGAAAATGGCGAGGTGTTCCTGCTGGGGCTGGTCACCCAGGCCGAGGGGAAAGCGGCAGCCGACACGGCCAGCCGGGTCAGCGGGGTGAAACACGTCACGACCGCATTTACCTATATCAAGTAATTTCCCCGTTCCCCTCAATCGCGGATACCAGCCCGGTATCCGCTTTTTTACCGGCTACTCCTGCTCACTCAGCGCCAGCGCCCGTAACTGGCTGTTACTGAGGATTTTTACCGGTTCAGCAGGCGGGTGCAGCGCACTAAGCAGCATCGCCCTGGCAACATCCCGGGCGGGTATTGAGCGCCAGCGATCCGGCAGTATGCCAAATAACGGCGCCATGACCGACTCATTCAGCCGTGGTTTTCCCCTCTCTCCCAGTAACATGGAGGGGCGGCACAGCGTCAGCTGCGGCCAGCCCTGGGCTATCAGCCCCCGCTCCATCTGGCCTTTGACTTTATTGTAGAAAAACAGCGAATGCGGGTTCGCCCCCATGGCGCTGACCACAATCATCTGGCGGGCGCCTAGCCTCAGCCCGGCCTGCCCCGTTTCCAGCACCAGGGTGTAATCTGCCTGGACAAACGCCTCCTTACTGCCGGACTCACGCCGGGTCGTGCCCAGGCAGCAGAATACCGTATCCACCGGCTCCTGAAGCCGGTTCAGGGAGTCCAGCAACTGGGGATCCACCGCATTGACCACGCCGGGTTGAATCTCCAGCGGGCGGCGGGTGGGGGCATAAATCGTGGTGATATCAGGGGCGATGACCAGCTGGCGCAGCAGATCGCTTCCCACCAGCCCGGTGGCACCGGTGATCAGTACATTACTCATAGATATGTTCCATTACGGAGGGGGTTATTCTCCACCCCGCTCCCAGAAAAGTTTCTTCCCGAATCCGAGGGTGTTATCGGTAAATTTTAGTTCATCAAAGCGGATTTCCCAGACCGGCGCAGGCATCGCCAGCGCCACCGGAAAACGGCGGCAGTAGCGGGCCCGTGGCTCCCGGGCTTCTTCCCCTTCCAGCAGGCGCAGCTCACCGCAAAACTGCACCCCGCGGATCAGCGCCACGGTTTTATTCTGCCCGCTCACCGTGCCCGCCACCGGGCAACAGCTGCCCGCCATCTGGCCGTGGCGCGAGCCGGGATCCGTTAACAGATACAGCGCCACCCGCTGAGGATCGTAAACATAGAAGGCATTCGCGCACCAGGGGTGGCTATCCCGGGCAACACAGTAGGTCACCACATGTTGTTTGCTGAGCCAGCGACTGATCGCGGCAAGGGAGTCACTCATCACATCCACCTTTCAGACACCATGCCCGGAGGGTAACCCCTTTGCGGCCGTGCCACCAGCGGCGCAACATGGTAAGGTGGCGCAATATTTTGTGCAGGCCCGCCCCATGACACCCTGGTTTTTATATATCATTCGCAGCCCCGATAACGCCCTGTATACCGGTATCACCACCGATGTTCCCCGCCGTTTTAAGCAGCATCAGTCCGGCAAGGGGGCCAAAGCGCTGCGCGGCAAAACCGGCCTGCAACTGGTCTTCAGCACCGAAGCGGGCGATCACGGCCAGGCGCTGCGCCTGGAATACCGGGTAAAACAGCTAAAGAAAAGCCAGAAGGAGCAACTGGTAGCGGGGGAGATCGCGTTTGAAGATCTGTTTACCGGTCTTCAAACGCGGGATCTTACAGGCGGTTAAAGTGGTCGGCGTATTCCACCAGGCCGTGAACCCCTTCCAGGGCATCATCCGCCAGGCGGTGTACCTGGAAGGCCGTCTCCGTGCCCGGCCAGCGGCAGTGTAAATCGTAGCGTGCGGCCGGTTCAAAGCCCAGGCGCCCGTACAGGGCCGGATCCCCGAGGGTGACCACCGCCGCATAGCCAAACTCATTCAGCGAATCCAGCCCGTCGTAGATAAGCTGGCGCGCCAGCCCCTGGCCACGCCAGGCTTCATCCACCGCGACCGGTGCCAGACCCACCCACTGCAGATCTTCCCCTTCCACGCTCACCGGGCTGAAAGCGGCGTATCCCACCACCTGGCCTTCGTCGTCGGTGGCGACCACCCCCAGGGTAAGCAGCCCGTCTTCACGCAGGTCGTGAACCAGGCGGGCTTCTCCTTCTCCGGGAAATGCACGGCGCAGCAGCGCATCGATCCCCGGTGCGTCGATCGGAATTTCTACACGAATTAGCATGGTTCACCTATCGAATGTTCACGCGTGGCGGACTCACTCTTCAGCCCCGCCTCAACAAATTCAGCCAGTTGCAGCAGCAGGACGCGCAGCGGTTTTGGCATCGCATCCAGCTCTATGGCATCCATTAAGTTTTTCACATACAGCCCAAGCTCCGTATCCCCCTCGATAACCAGCCGGCGCTGGAAAAAGAGCGTGTCCGGATCCTGCTTACGGGCGGCGATCAGTAACAGATCGTTCGCATCAGCCCGGAAGCTGACATCAGCCTGCGCCTGTTCGCGCACCACCAGCCTGCCCTCCTGAACGGAGGTAAACCACTCCAGGCCGATATCGCGCACCGCAATGCTCAGCCAGCGGCCTTCCAGAAAGTCGAGATCGCCATCTTCCAGCGCCTGGCGGAACTGCCAGCCAAGAACCTGCTCCAGAACCTGACGCTTCAGAGCAAAGGGCGCCAGCCGGACGGGGGTTTTAATCAGTGACGGGCCCAGACGGACAAGACGCGAACGCAGTTTATCTAACACGTACTTTACTCCCTGAAATAGATAATCCTCGATATTGTGCCACAGACATGGTGCCGCCAGCTGGCTCAAAATCAACAATTGGCGAACTTAACGGCACGGGGTCATCCTGTGCTTTTCAGAGTACCAATACGCCATTAGCTGCCCCAAATCAAAAATTGCCATCAACTGGTTAATTAAAATCGCGGTTCGTTAACAATTACGCTGGCCTGCCAGGTCATGGTACAGCACGGGCGCCTGCCCGGATAACCAGGAAAAATTATGGAGCTGCTTTGCCCCGCCGGTAACCTGCCGGCCCTGAAGGCTGCCATCGAAAATGGCGCCGATGCGGTCTACATTGGCCTGAAAGATGACACCAATGCGCGCCACTTTGCCGGGCTGAATTTCACTGAAAAAAAACTACTCGAAGCGGTGGATTTCGTCCATAAGCATCGTCGCAAATTACACATCGCCATTAATACTTTCGCCCACCCGGATGGCTACCAGCGCTGGCAGCGCGCCGTGGATATGGCCGCACAGCTGGGCGCGGATGCCCTGATCCTTGCGGACCTGGCCATGCTGGAGTACGCCGCTGAAAAGTACCCGCATATTGAACGTCATGTGTCGGTACAGGCCTCCGCCACCAATGAAGAGGCTATCCGCTTCTATCAGCGCCATTTCGACGTGGCGCGCATAGTGCTGCCCCGGGTGCTCTCTATCCACCAGGTTAAACAACTGGCCCGGGTCACCCCTGTGCCGCTGGAAGTGTTTGCCTTTGGCAGCCTGTGTATCATGGCGGAAGGGCGCTGCTACCTTTCTTCCTACCTGACTGGTGAATCCCCCAATACGGTGGGTGCCTGCTCCCCGGCCCGCTTTGTGCGCTGGCAGCAGACCCCCCAGGGGCTGGAATCCCGCCTGAACGATGTGCTTATCGACCGCTATAAAGACGGTGAAAACGCCGGTTACCCGACCCTGTGCAAAGGGCGCTACCTGGTGGACTCCCGCCCCTATCACGCCCTGGAAGAGCCCACCAGCCTGAATACCCTGGAGCTGCTGCCGGAGCTTCTGGCGGCGAATATTGCCTCGGTGAAAATTGAAGGGCGCCAGCGCAGCCCGGCTTATGTCAGCCAGGTGGCCAAAGTGTGGCGCCAGGCCATTGACCGCTGTATTGCCGATCCGGCCAGCTACAGCCCGCAAAGCGCCTGGATGGAGGCCCTGGGCTCCATGGCAGAAGGCACCCAGACTACCCTCGGTGCTTATCACCGGAAATGGCAATAATCAGGCAGGAGTCACCATGAAATATTCGTTAGGGCCAGTCCTGTATTACTGGCCAAAAGAGACGCTGGAGCAGTTTTATCAGGCGGCAGCCAGCAGCAGTGCAGAGATTGTGTACCTGGGTGAGGCGGTATGCAGCAAGCGCCGGGCCACCAAAGTGGCCGACTGGCTGGATATGGCAAAAGCGCTCTCCGCCAGCGGCAAACAGGTGGTGCTCTCTACCCTGGCGCTGATTCAGGCCTCCTCTGAGCTGAGCGAAGTCAGACGCTATGTGGAAAACGGCGATTTTCTGATTGAGGCCAACGATCTGGGCACCGTGAACCTGGCCGCCGACCATAAGCTCCCCTTCGTGGCGGGCCACGCACTCAACTGCTACAACGCCGTGGCCCTGCGCCTGCTGCACAAGCAGGGCATGGTGCGCTGGTGTATGCCGGTCGAGCTCTCCCGGGACTGGCTGGCCAATGTGCTGACCCAGTGTGAGGAGTTAGGGATCCGCAATAAATTTGAAGTCGAAGTGCTGAGCTACGGGCACCTGCCGCTGGCCTACTCTGCCCGCTGCTTTACTGCCCGCTCAGAAGACCGGCCCAAAGACGAGTGCGAAACCTGCTGCATTAAATACCCCACCGGCCGCAGTATGCGCTCTCAGGAGGATCAGCAGGTCTTTGTGCTTAACGGGATCCAGACCATGAGCGGTTATGTGTATAACCTGGGTAACGAGCTGAGCACCATGCAGGGGCTGGTCGATATTGTGCGCCTGTCGCCGCTGGGCACTGAAACCCTGGATCTGGTGGCGCAGTTCCGCGCTAACGAACAGGGGGCCGCACCGCTGCCACTGGCGGCAAACAGCGACTGCAACGGCTACTGGAAACGGCTGGCCGGGCTGGTACTGGAAGCCTGACAAAAGGCTCGCATTGTTAATAAATATCAGCGATCTTTAATACAGTATTAAAACATTCTCCCCGACCCGGTGAACCCCGGGCCGGGGCTAACCGGATAATAGTGCTGTTTAAGTGAGCCGATATGCCTGAGATCTCCCCCGTTCCCTTTTCCGTTCTCGATCTGGCCCCCATTCCGGAAGGCGCCAGCCCGGCGGATGCCTTCCGCCGTTCCCTTGAGCTGGCCCGTTTAGCCGAACAGCTGGGCTACCACCGCTACTGGCTGGCCGAGCACCACAATATGCAGGGTATTGCCAGTGCGGCGACCTCGGTACTGATAGGTTATCTGGCCGCGAACACCACCACCCTGCGCCTGGGATCTGGCGGCGTGATGCTGCCTAACCACGCCCCGCTGGTGATTGCCGAGCAGTTCGGCACCCTGGAAACCCTCTACCCCGGGCGCATTGATCTTGGGCTGGGGCGCGCCCCGGGCAGCGACCAGCGCACCATGAGAGCCCTGCGCCGCCATATGAACAGTGATATTGATAACTTCCCCGGCGATGTTACCGAGCTGATTCACTGGTTCGATGCCACGGATCCCGATCCGGCCGTGCGGCCGGTACCGGGGTACGGCACCAGGATCCCGCTATGGCTGCTGGGATCCAGCCTGTACAGCGCCCAGCTGGCGGCACAGCTTGGCCTGCCGTTTGCTTTTGCCTCCCACTTTGCGCCGGAAATGCTGCTCCAGGCGCTGGAAGTGTACCGGGCACAGTTCCGGCCCTCGCCGCGCCTCGCCACCCCTTACGCCATGGTGTGCATCAACGTGGTGGCCGCAGACAGCAACCGGGAGGCGCAATTCCTGTTTACCTCCCACCAGCAGGCTTCCACCCGCCTGCGCCGGGACGGCAGCGTGCAACTGCCGCCGCCGATTCAGGACATTAACAGTTACTGGAGCCCGGCGGAGAAATACTCCGTGGAGCGCGCTCTGGCCATGTCGGTGGTGGGTGATAAAGCCACAGTAACCCACGGACTGGAGTCGATCCTGCGCCAGACCCGGGCCGATGAGCTGATGATCAACTGCTCCGTCTTTGATCATCAGGCCCGGCTGCACTCCGTGGCGCTGACGGCACAGATCTTCAACAGCCTGCCGGGCTGATCCCGTGCGGGCCACCGCGGCCCGCCACCACCATAACCAGATAATTTCACTAAGGTTTAAAAATATACCGGCATCATTAACGGAATAACAGAAACTAATCGGGATATAAACCCGGATACCGTTAATGGCACAGCATTCATCACTACTTTATTTTTTACGGCGATTTTCCGGGCAATTTCTCCGCAGGCATCACGCAGCGCTCCTCTGGGCACTGCTGCTGATCTTTTCCCCCTTCACTGCCCTCCAGGCCAGCACCGGCACAGGCGCCATGGATAACACCATTAATCCGCTGCTTCACACCGACAAAAGCGTCCCGGTAGCGCTGACTCTGTGGAATCAGGCCCGGGGCGGCAGCGACAGCAACCCCGCAATGCGCGGCACCGATGGCTGGGTTTGCCTGTCAAACACCAATCCCCGCCACGGGGCCTGCGCCACGGATCTGGAATGGCGCTACGCCTGGGGGGAAAGCAGCGTGATTAAACTGGCCTTTACCGAGCAGCGCAGCGGTATGGTGGCGGTGCTGGAGCTCAGAGCGCAAAGTGCGTTTTATGCGGATCCTCCGCACCACTGCGCCCCCATAAGCCGCGCAATACCAGTAAATCATGTTTCATTACTGGGTTGTGACGATGGGCTGGCGGTGAAGTATTACAACGGGAAGGTGCTCTCCGTTAGCCTGGATGCAGCACAGGTTGCCCGGCTGCCGGTGGGCGGACGCTGGCAGGCAGAGCTTATTTTGCACCAGCGTGCCTGGGGAGCCGCTGCAAGCGTCGCGACCTGGCGCGCCTGTATTACACTGGAAATCACAGACAAAGATAACGGCGCGATTTACCTCCCGGGGAGGGATCCGACAAGGCCGCTGGTCAGGCTGGGTTTGCATCCTATCGGCCACGGAGATCTGGTCGCCGGGCAGCAGGTGATTGATACCTGCCTGTATGACGGCTACAACGCTAACAGCCCCTGGCTGAGTGTCACGCTGTCTGACTTACTGCCCACAGCCGGGCGCAGTGCGGAGACCTTTTCTGTCGTGCATCATGGCCACAGCCCGGCCAGTACCAGTAACCGTATCGACTACCGGGTGGCGCTGGGCTATGGCGGCAGGCAGCAGGTGATGCGCAACGGCCAGCCCCTGCGGCTCACGGCCACGGACCGTGAACCCGTGCACAGCGTCACGCTGCCGGGCATTCCCCAGCCGGTGGCCTGTGTTCCCGCCCCGCTGACACTGACTGTCGCCCCCTTTAACCCCAGTATTAAAAATCCCGGCCACTATGAGGGCACACTGCGCATTATGCTGGCGGCAGAGTCTCTCGCCCCCTGAGCCTCTTATAATGGTGATTATTTGACCTGCTGCGGTCAGCGCGGGCCCGGGCCACCTGAAGGTGACCCGGGCCCGCGCTGACCGTATAAGCCCCCTTCCTTCCCGCAGGCTCAGACAAGTTAAGAACAACTGAGATCAATTTAATTGGGGTTAAAAGAGAAATATGGTCTGGTGACTGGCAATGGTGTGCCCGGCCCCCCGATATCTTCTCCACACACAGAGTGGACACTCAGAGCCAGCACATAATCAAGAACAAGTGTTTAACAGGGAAGGGTGGAGATATGGCATCGCAGCATCGCAGCATCGCAGCATCGCAGCATCGCAGCATCGCAGCATCGCAGCATCGCAGCATCGCAGCATCGCAGCATCGCAGCATCGCAGCATCGCAGCATCGCAGCATCGCAGCATCGCAGCATCGCAGCATTATAGCAAAATAACAAATAAATACAATGAATTATATCGTTTCGTTTTACATTTTACGTGTCTGTTTTTCGGTAAAAATCACAACACCAAAAACCAACCTGGTGCAGATAAAAAAAACAGAATCATCCGTTGTGCACTGTTACAGACCGTTTTAACGCTATTACTTATTCCTGATTATAGTATTGCAGCGGATGCGGTTGACCAGACAATTACCGTTAAAACCAGCTTTGACCGGCTCACTCCTGGTGGGCAGCTGACTCTCTGGAACAATCAAAAAGCAGGTGCTATTCCCGGTAATGGTATTCGTGGAGTCGATTTTTGGCGATGCTTATCCGAAACAGACAGTACAAACGGAGCCTGTAGGAGAAGTGGTGTGTGGAATCTTCCATTTGGACAAGAATCAACGATTCCATTAAGGTTTACCGAAAAACGCAGCAAGAATACAGTGAACCTCAATATAACCGCGCATGCAATCCATTATGCTGATCCCCCGAACGGATGTGTCCCAATCACCGCTTTTATACCAATTCATTACACGGCCGGTATTCGCTGCTATGGTATTCGTTTCAATGGCAGAATGTTAACGGCCTATCTACGGCCTGGAGAATATACCAAAATCCCCAGCGGGGGTATCTGGGAGGCCAGACTCATTTTGCAACAGATCGGATGGTACGATGGAAAAATAGTTGCGACCTGGACCGCCAATATCACCCTCGACGTGACCGACCGCAATAACGGCGCCATTTACCTGCCCGCCTTCGGCCGCGCCGATGCTCTGGTGGATCTTAACCTGCGCACTAAACCACTCAGCACCGCACCCGGCGGCGAAGTCAGCGGCAGTACCGTTATCGATACCTGCCTGTATGATGGCTACAACTCCAATAACGCCTGGCTGCAGGTCACCCTTTCTGATCTGCTTCCCCCCTTGAACCGGGCGGCTGACCTCTTTTCCGTGACCAAAACCGGCACCACCGGCGCTAACCCCCGTGACCGGGTGGATTACCGGGTGACCATGAATTACAACGGCAAACCCGTCGCCATGGAGAATAAAAAAACCTTCACCCTCAATGGCGTTGATACTGCCCTTATCCGCCCGGTGGCCCTGCCCGGATTCCCGGTGACGGTGGTCTGCACCCCCGCACCACTCACGCTCACCGTACAGCCCTTTGCCAAAGCCAGTAAAACCGCCGGGCGCTACAGTGGCGCCCTGCGGGTTAACCTGGCTGCGCGGACACTCGCACCATAAACCACGGAGAGGATTGCGTTTCAGGAGAATTAAGATCATTGCCACCAGCGGCAGCCTGTTGCTGGTGGCAATGAATAGCGAAACAGGCCTCAGAAACCATCAGCTTTACAACACCCGCGCTCAGATAAGCTAAGCATACCCAGAGATTAATTAAGTTGAGGTTCCTGCAGGGGATATGGTCTGGTAGGCGGCAACGACACGCCAGCGCAGGAAGGATGCAATTATGGCACTGCAGCATCACTCTGAAATAATAAATAAATACAATAGAATAAAAAATTCCAGTAATAAATTATGGTCATTTAAACAAATAAGTCACGTTCACTGGCCTTCTGCTTTATGGTTATTGACCCGGCACCGTGCTATATCGCTCCTGCCTGCCACACTGCTCAGTTGGCTGCTTTTCACATGTCATACTGCCCGGGCCGATGCTCTGCTGCCGGTAGATATGAACACCACAATCACCATTTCATACGACAGAAGTGCCCCGCCAGCGAGCTACAAGATATGGCAAAGTGTGGCCAATGGGTATGATCGGGATAATCCCGGACGCAGAGCCCGGGACTGGTTCAGATGTAAAAGCAATACGGACACAAGTTCAGGGGCCTGTTCCCGCCAGTGGTTATGGGGCGGCCCTGTCCGCGATACCATGATCTCGCTACGCATGACCGAACAACGCAGCAAAGTCTCCTTCAATATCCCTCTCAGGGGGCGATCCTCATCATGTACATATCATACATCTCCCCACGACTGTAGCAGTGCCGCAGGATGGCAACAGATGACTGATGGTCGGTCTTACACTGGAACAAACAGTAAAAACTTTGATCTGAGGCTCGAAGCAGAAGACCTGGCGAAAATTCCAACAGGGGGGATCTGGGAAGGTGTTCTTATTCTGGAACAAAGACAATGGAGCGGGCCATCAATGACCGTTGCATGGTGGACCGCAAATATCACCCTCGATGTTACTGACCGCAATAACGGCGCCATTTACCTGCCCGCCTTCGGCCGCGCCGATCCCCTGGTGGATCTTAACCTGCGCACTAAACCACTCAGCACCGCACCCGGCGGCGAAGTCAGCGGCAGTACCGTTATCGATACCTGCCTGTATGATGGCTACAACTCCAATAACGCCTGGCTGCAGGTCACCCTTTCTGATCTGCTTCCCCCCTGGAACCGGGCGGCTGACCTCTTTTCCGTGACCAAAACCGGCACCACCGGCGGTAACCCCCGTGACCGGGTGGATTACCGGGTGACCATGAATTACAACGGCAACCCCGTCGCCATGGAGAATAAAAAAACCGTCACCCTCAATGGCGTTGATACTGCCCTTATCCGCCCGGTGGCCCTACCCGGATTCCCGGTAACGGTGGTCTGCACCCCTTCCCCACTCACGCTCACCGTACAGCCCTTTGCCAAAGCCAGTAAAACCGCCGGGCGCTACAGTGGCACCCTGCGGGTTAACCTGGCCGCACGCACCCTGGCACCGTAAAGCGTTTTCCGGATATGCGGTCTTATTGATAAAACAACGCCCCGTCAGCAAATGCTGCGGGGCGCTGTATATTCCAGCAGTGGTCCGTCAGTGGAGGAGCCGGGCAATATCCTCTTCAGTAAGCCCGGTGGCTTTCATCACAACGGTATGCTCAAAACCGCTGTCCAGCATTGCCCGGGCGACATTCAACAATGCATTACGCCTGCCAATCTCGATGCCTTGCTCAATGCCCTTTTCAATACCTTTCTGCTCCAGTTGCCGGGCTATTGTCATCAGTGTGCCTCCATATTGTGGCACTCGCTGTGCGAGTGTGCGGATAAAGATTTCAGCATCTGCGGTCTCTCCCGCCTGAACCACATAGTTTATCAATGAAACCAGCTGTGATTCTGTCATGGATTCTTTTAAAAGCAGGGTTGCCAGTGCATTCAGGCTACTTATCAAATCACGCCGGTGGATATGCTTTTGCAGCAACGTCAGCGCAGCCATACTGCGGTGGTTCATAATGTCGTCGTCAGCTATCACGGTAACATCCACCAGAGGAAAGGCGCTGGTGTAGAGTTTTTCCGCCAGAGCGGGTACGGCAAACCCATCCAGCCAGCGGGTAGTCCAGGGATAGGGGCTACGCCTGCCATTATAGAACAGCACCGGGATCACCAGCGGTAGCATTTTATGGCCCGCTTCCAGATGCCTGTGCATAGCGGCCACCGCATAGCGCAACAGCCGAAAAGCCATCTGCCGCTCCGGCCTGGACTGGTGTTCAATCAGCACATGGATATATCCATCCCTTCCGTCGACTGTTTTCAGGCTATAGAGAACATCGTTGAAGTAAGCGCGCAGATGAGGCTCAACAAAACTGCCGGACTCCAGCTTCAGGGTACTGAAATCACACAGGCTCCGGATCTCAGCCGGCAGATGCAATTGCATAAATTCCCGTGCTGTAGGCGGGTGAGTAAGAAACTGTTTAAACACCAGATCATGATGCGTAACAGACCGCCGCTCCTTGCCCTGTCTTTTTCTGCCCGCCATAACGGTGCCCTTCCGCCCGGTGGCGCGGAACCTCAGCCGCGCCAGGTATATAAAATATTACCCCGGACATTAGCACCCCCGGACCCCGCATGCAGAAAACGGGCTTATTTCTTCGCGACAGTACGCAAGAATCAATCTGCCCGGCCCAAAAATAAGGGCCACTGGTTTGCACCGCGTGGCCCCGGGAATGACGGCTATGACAAAATTAACGATAGATCGGCAACAGGTTAAAACTGGAAAGGATATGCACCAGCGCATTACCCACCCCGAAAATCAGCACCAGGATTATCATGCCGTTACCACCCCATACCCGGAACATCGGGCTGCCGAAGCGCTTACGGGAGGCTCTGGCCAGCAGCGCCGGAACAATCGCCGCCCAGATGGTCGCCGCCAGCCCCGCATAGCCAATGGCATACAGGAAGCCGTCTGGCCACAGCATGGCCCCGATAACCGGCGGCAGAAAGGTAATGAGCGCCGTTTTAAAGCGGCCCAGCGGGGCATCGTCGAATTTAAACAAGTCCGCCAGGTAATCAAACAGCCCGAGCGTCACCCCGAGGAAAGAGCTCGCCACCGCAAAGTTAGAAAAAATCACCAGCAGCAGCTCCAGCCCTTTGCTGTTCAGCACCCCACTCAGGGCCTGGACCAGCACGTCGATATTGCCGCCTTTATCCGCGATATCAACAAAGTCATGGCGCGGAATATTGCCCATGGTACCCAGCAGCCAGATGATATACAGCCCCAGAGCTATCAGCGTGCCCAGCACCAGGCAGCGCACAATGGTACGCGGATCTTTACCGTAGAACTTCACCAGGCTCGGCACATTACCGTGGTAGCCAAAAGAGGCGAGGCAAAACGGCAGCGTCATCAGCAGGTAGGGGGCATAACTGGGGTTTATTTCCGCGCTATTGAGCAGCGTGGCGGGTTTTACATGGCCCAGCAGGCTGCCAAAAGTCAGGAAAAAGGTGATGACTTTGGCCCCCAGGACAATCGCCGTCATCCGGCTTACGGCCCGGGTACTCAGCCAGACAATAAACGCCACCAGTAAGGCAAAGGCACCGCCAGCCACGCGGGGTGCCACCGGCAGCGACATTTCAGCAAAGGTATGGCTGAGGATCGAGCCACTGGCCGAAATATAGGCATAGGTCAGGATATACAGCACAAACGCAATCGAGGCGCCATTAATCAGGTTCCAGCCGTTACCGAGCAGATCCCGGGTCATGGTGTCAAAACTGGCACCGGGCCGGTAATTCAGGTTGGCCTCCAGGATCATCATTCCGGAATGGAGCATACAGAACCAGGTAAACACCAGCGCCGCCAGGGACCAGAAAAACCACGCACCGGACATCACCACCGGCAGAGAGAACATCCCCGCCCCGATAATAGTCCCTGCGATTATCACTACACCACCCAGTAACGGGGCAGCACTGCGGGTTGTTGTTGCCTCTGTTGCCATACCTGTTTACCTTTTCTGCGCCACCATGGCGCTGCATTGCCACTATTGTACCAGTACACGAGTACAAAACAGAACAAAAAAATCCCGGCAACCTGTGCCGGGACTTTAATCACTGGGTTAATGCGCCTCTGATGGCACAAATTGTGCTAATCAGGAAGCGTCACCGCCGAAACGACGAGCCGGGCGCGGGGCGGAGTCATCACGGCGCGGGCCGCGGTTACCGTCACGACGCTCGCCGCTGAAACGACGACCATCACCACGGCCACCTTCACGGCGCTCACCGCCAAAACCACGACCACCGTCACGACGGCCACCTTCGCGGCGCTCACCACCGAAGCTACGGCCACCACGATCCGGGCGCGGCTGAGCATCACCGATTAACTGCATGTTCATCGGCTTGTTCAGAATGCGGGTACGGGTAAAGTGCTGCAGCACATCGCCCGGCATCCCTTTCGGCAGCTCAATGGTGGAGTGCGTACCAAACAGTTTGATGTTACCGATATAGCGGCTGCTGATATCGCCTTCGTTGGCAATTGCACCCACGATATGGCGCACTTCAACACCGTCATCACGGCCCACTTCAATGCGGTACAGCTGCATATCGCCAACGTCGCGACGTTCACGGCGCGGACGATCACCGCGCTCGCCACGGTCACCACGATCGTTACGGTCGCCACGGCGATCATCACGCTCACGGAATTCGCGACGCGGGCGCATCGGCGCATCCGGCGGCAGGATCAGCGGGCGTTCGCCCTGGGCCATTTTCAGCAGCGCTGCGGCCAGGGTTTCAACATCCAGCTCACCTTCCGCTTCCGGCTGCAGTTTTGCCAGCAGCGCACGGTACTGATCCAGATCGCTGCTTTCCAGCTGCTGCTGGACTTTAGCGGCGAATTTTTCCAGACGACGTTTGCCCAGCAGTTCTGCGTTCGGCAGCTCCACTTCAGGGATGGTCAGCTTCATGGTGCGTTCAATGTTGCGCAGCAGGCGGCGTTCGCGGTTTTCAACGAACAGCAGCGCACGGCCCGCACGGCCCGCACGACCGGTACGGCCGATACGGTGAACGTAAGATTCAGCATCCATCGGGATATCGTAGTTCACTACCAGGCTGATACGCTCAACGTCCAGGCCACGGGCCGCAACGTCGGTGGCGATCAGAATATCCAGGCGGCCATCTTTCAGGCGTTCCAGCGTCTGCTCACGCAGTGCCTGGTTCATGTCGCCGTTCAGCGCGGCAGAGTTATAGCCACTGCGCTCCAGGGCTTCTGCCACTTCCAGGGTCGCGTTTTTGGTGCGCACGAAGATAATCGCCGCATCAAAATCTTCCGCTTCCAGGAAGCGTACCAGGGCTTCGTTCTTGCGCATGCCCCATGCAGTCCAGTAGCTCTGGCTGATGTCCGGGCGGGTGGTTACGCTGGACTGGATACGCACTTCCTGCGGATCCTGCATAAAGCGGCGGGTAATACGGCGAATCGCTTCCGGCATGGTGGCAGAGAACAGCGCGGTCTGATGTTCAGCCGGGATCTGCGCCATGATGGTTTCAACGTCTTCAATAAAGCCCATGCGCAGCATTTCGTCTGCTTCATCCAGCACCAGGCCATGCAGGCTGGAGAGGTTCAGGGTGCCACGTTTCAGGTGATCCAGCAGACGGCCAGGCGTACCTACCACAATCTGCGGCCCCTGGCGCAGGGCGCGTAACTGCACGTCATAACGCTGGCCGCCATACAGGGCCACTACGTTTACGCCACGCATATGTTTAGAGAAATCCGTCATGGCTTCAGCCACCTGAACCGCCAGTTCGCGGGTCGGGGCCAGCACCAGGATCTGCGGTGCTTTCAGCTCAGGATCAAGGTTGTTCAGCAGCGGTAAAGAGAAGGCTGCAGTTTTACCGCTACCGGTCTGGGCCATACCCAGCACGTCGCGGCCATTAAGCAGATGTGGAATACACTCTGCCTGGATTGGAGATGGTTTTTCGTAACCCAGATCGTTAAGGGCTTCAAGGATAGGAGCCTTCAGGCCCAGATCTGAAAAAGTGGTTTCGAATTCAGCCATGTAGTACGTGTGCCTCAAAATTATTGGCGGCCAGTCTACATAACTCATCGTGAAAATGATCTGCAATTTTCATTGAAAAGTGTGAACCGGCTCAAAGTAGGTGTATTAACGAACAACAACGCCCTCACCCGCGAAGGTGATGGCAATAAAAAAAATGGGCTGATGTGTGTTCGTCAGCTATTGCTGGTCCGATTCTGCCAGGTCATCTTGCTCCTGGCCCAGGAGCGCTAATTCCAACAATGCATATCGGTGCTCAACAAAGTTATGAACGTTGTTAGCAACCGCCAGTTTGAACAGTGCCGAAGCGCTGTCCTTATCCCCCAGACTTAGGTAGTACTTACCTAAATAGAAGTTGGTTTCACTGAGATGCTCAGCGAGCGAGGTGTTATCCGTAGCATCCGCCTTGAGACGTTCCATCAGTGATTGCTCACTCATGTCGCCCAGGTAGAATTCAACAATGTTCCATCCCCATTGCGCTTTGTCCGATTTCGTCAACCGGGTACGCAAAGACGCTTTCGCCTGCTTCTCATCCAGCTTACGTTCTACAACGTAAAGCCACAGGCTGCGGAATGGATCATTGGGATCGTCTTGATAAAACGCCAGCAGATCATCTTGCGCTAACCGGTAACGACCGCCGTAGTAGAGGGCGATACCGCGATTCAAATGCGCATAATTGTAAGTTGGATCAAGCTCAAGTACAGAATCAAACGCTTCATAGGCGGCATCAAAATTGCCCGCCTGCGTTAAGTAAATGCCTAAGTAATTGAATACTTCAGGCATATCCGGTCGGATAGCCAGCGCTTGTGAAAAATCATTTCGCGCCAGTGCCCGTAGACCGAGGCTATCATACAACACTCCGCGCTCATATAAAAGCTGTGCGCGTTCGTCATCGGTTAAAGCCCGACTGGCAAGTATCTGCTCCATGCGCGCCAGAATCACTTCCTGCTGCAGTGTCGGTTGTAATGGCACCGCGAGGACTTCATTCTTACGCCAGGAAGAGTGGTTGCTGCAGCCGGCAAGCGTGATAGCTGTCGCAACAAAACACCAGCGCAAAAAAGGCTTCATTTCCCACTCCCGAAGACAACAATTGGATGAACGTCCTGGTCCCCCGGTTGTAATACGGAGCATCCTGCCCCGTAATAAACAGCTCCCCACGCCAGGCGTGGAGAGCTGAAACGGCAGGGCTTACTCTGCAGCCGGTGCAGCAGGAGCCGCAGCCTCACCAGCCGGAGTCTGTTCTACGGCTTCTTTCATGCTCAGGCGAACGCGCCCCTGGCGGTCCACTTCCAGCACTTTAACCGGAACTTCCTGGCCCATGTGCAGGTAATCGGTCACTTTCTCAACGCGCTTGTCAGCAATCTGAGAAATATGTACCAGACCTTCTTTACCGCCGCCGATGGCAACAAACGCGCCAAAGTCAACGATACGGGTCACTTTACCATTGTAGATACGGCCAACTTCGATCTCTGCGGTGATCTCTTCAATACGGCGGATGGCGTTTTTGGCTTTCTCGCCGTCGGTTGCTGCGATCTTAACAGTACCGTCGTCTTCGATTTCGATAGTGGTGCCGGTCTCTTCCGTCAGAGCACGGATAACAGAACCGCCCTTACCGATAACGTCTTTGATCTTGTCCGGGTTGATCTTGATGGTATGGATACGCGGCGCGAACTGGGAGATATCCCCACGCGGTGCGTTGATAGCCTGCTCCATCACGCCCAGGATGTGCAGACGGGCACCTTTGGCCTGATTCAGCGCAACCTGCATGATTTCGCGGGTGATCCCTTCGATTTTGATATCCATCTGCAGAGCAGTAATACCGTCGCGGGAACCGGCTACTTTAAAGTCCATATCGCCCAGGTGGTCTTCGTCGCCCAGGATGTCAGACAGCACAACAAAGTTGTCGCCTTCTTTCACCAGGCCCATTGCGATACCCGCAACGGCGGCTTTCACCGGTACACCGGCATCCATCAGCGCCAGAGAGGCACCACATACGGACGCCATGGAAGAAGAGCCGTTAGATTCGGTGATTTCAGACACCACACGTACTGTGTACGGGAATTCGTCCATAGTCGGCATCACGGCCAGAACACCGCGTTTTGCCAGACGACCGTGGCCGATTTCACGACGTTTCGGGGAGCCAACCATACCGGTTTCGCCCACAGAGTACGGAGGGAAATTGTAATGGAACAGGAACGTGTCGGTACGTTCGCCCATCAGCTCATCCAGGGTCTGCGCGTCACGGGCGGTGCCCAGGGTAGCAGTCACCAGGGCCTGAGTTTCACCACGGGTGAACAGGGCAGAACCGTGAGTACGCGGCAGTACGCCGGTGCGCACGTCCAGAGCACGGATCATATCTTTTTCGCGGCCATCGATACGCGGCTCACCGGCCAGTACGCGGCTACGCACTACGTTTTTCTCGATAGCGTGCAGAATTTCACCCAGTTCGTTTTCGTCCAGGGTTTCGTCTTCGGCTTTCAGGGTAGCGATAACTTCAGATTTGATCAGATCAACCTGAGCATAGCGCTCCTGCTTGTCGGTGATGCGGTAAGCATCGCTCAGACGGGATTCAGCCAGGGCGCCCACGCGCGCGTTCAGCGCTTCGTTTACCGCTTCCGGCTGCCAGTCCCAGCGCGGTTTGCCCGCTTCGTTTACCAGCGCTTTGATGTTTTCGATAACCACCTGCTGCTGGTCGTGGCCAAATACCACGGCGCCCAGCATCTGGTCTTCGCTCAGCAGATCGGCTTCAGATTCAACCATCAGCACGGCGCTGTCAGTACCGGCAACCACCAGATCCAGTTTGCTGGTTTTCAGCTCGTCGGCAGTCGGGTTCAGTACGTACTGATCGTTAATGTAACCCACGCGGGCTGCACCAATCGGGCCGTTAAACGGAATACCAGACAGGGACAAGGCCGCAGAGGCACCGATCATCGCCACGATATCCGGGTTAACCTGCGGGTTTACAGAAACCACGGTCGCGATAACCTGAACTTCGTTCACGAAGCCTTCCGGGAACAGCGGACGAACCGGGCGGTCAATCAGACGCGCGATCAGGGTTTCGCCTTCGCTCGGGCGGCCTTCACGGCGGAAGAAGCTCCCCGGAATACGGCCAGCAGCGTAAGTACGCTCCTGATAGTTAACAGTCAGCGGGAAGAAGTCCTGGCCTGGTTTGGCTTTTTTCTGGCCAACAACGGTCACAAATACCGCGGTGTCGTCCATGCTCACCATTACGGCGGCGCTCGCCTGGCGAGCCATCATCCCGGTTTCCAGGGTCACAGTGTGCTGACCATACTGGAATTTACGCACGATAGGATTCAGCAAAGTAAATTTCCTTTATATAAAAATCGGCTTAACGCTACTGAGCGCCAGCCCATGAGATTCACTCTCCGTTGCATCCTCGCGACTAATGACAACCCTGTCCCGCCCGTACCGGTGCGGAAAAACGTTCTCAATAGCCGCGCGAACCTCTGCAATGGAGATCCATACCTGGCAACAATACATGAGTTTGTAGCAAATTGCTGCCGTTTGGTTGAAAAAAGGGGCCTTTTGAAAAGGCCCCTTTTTCAGAAACTCGCCAGAATTAGCGACGCAGACCCAGACGCTCAATCAGCTGAGTATAACGTGCTACATCTTTACGTTTCAGGTAGTCCAGCAGTTTACGACGCTGGGAAACCATGCGCAGCAGACCACGACGGCTGTGGTGATCTTTTTTATGCTCTGCAAAGTGGCCCTGCAGGTGGTTGATCTGTGCGGTCAGCAGAGCAACCTGAACTTCAGTAGAACCGCTGTCGTTAGCACCACGACCGAACTCAGAAACGATTTGAGCTTTAGCTTCAACGCTTAGAGACATTTTTGACTCCAGAATTATAGATAAAAAGACAGGGCGCCGATCTCTAATTCAGCTACCCCAATATAAAGCCGGGACATTCTACCTGTCGCGGCCTGTTATCGCAAGATAGCCACCCGTTACGCCGGGTATTCAACCACCAGCCGCCGGGGGGCAACCCGGCCCTGATCGTCAATTTCGCCCATGCCGATAAACACCTGCCCGTCACCTTCGGTGACCCGAACCAGGCCCTCTTCCGGTGCACCGGCCGCACGCACCGGCTGGCCATTTTTAAAGTATGCGGCACTGGCTGGCGGAATATTGACCGCCGGAAAATCTGCCGCCGGGCTGTCCATCGGCATCAGCAGGGGATCCAGTAACTCGGCTTCCGGGATCCCCCGGGCCTGTGCCTGCTCAACCAGTGCGGTCAGTTGCTCAAGGGTGACCATCCGCTCAACCGGGTATTTGCTGACGGCCAGACGGCGCAAATAGATAACATGCGCGCCGCAGCCCAGCTTCTCGCCAAGATCATCAATAATTGAGCGAATATAAGTGCCTTTGGAGCAGTGAATTTCCAGCTCCAGCTCATCCCCTTCGTGGCGGATAAAGAGCAGCTCATACACCGTGATCGGGCGGGCCTCCCGGGGGACTTCAATGCCTTCGCGGGCATATTCATACAGTTTCCGGCCCTGATATTTCAGCGCCGAAAACATGGAGGGCACCTGCATGGTGTCGCCACGGAAACTGTCCAGTGCCTCAGCCAGTTGCTGTTCGCTGAACGCCACCGGGCGCTCTTCAACTATCTGGCCGTCCGCATCGGAGGTGTCCGTGCGCTGGCCCAGCTTAGCCACCACCCGGTAGCGCTTGTCGGAATCCAGCAGATAGCGGGAAAACTTGGTGGCTTCACCGAGGCAAATCGGCAACATGCCGGTAGCCAGCGGATCCAGCGCCCCGGTGTGCCCGGCCCGGTTAGCGTTATAAATACGTTTTACTTTTTGCAGGACATCATTGGAAGAGGCGCCCTGGTGCTTGTCCAGTAACAGCACGCCGTGGATATCGCGACCGCGACGACGAGGACGACTCATCAGTCCTCCTTGCTGTCGTCCGGGTTTACACGGCGCTCTTCGTCATGCTTAACCACACTGCTGACCAGGTTTGACATCCGCATCCCTTCGACGAGGGAGTTGTCGTAGAAAAAGGTCAGCTCCGGCACAATACGCAGGCGCATAGCTTTCCCGAGCAGGGAGCGGATAAACCCGGAGGCATCCTGCAGCGCCTTCAGACCCTGTTTAACTGCATTTTCGTCGTTATCGTTCAGGAAGGTAACAAACACTTTTGCGTAGGCCAGATCCCGGGAAACCTCAACGCCGGACACGGTAGTCATCAGCCCCAGGCGAGGATCTTTAATTTCACGCTGCAGGATGATTGCGATTTCCTTCTGCATTTCCTGCGCCACACGCTGCGGGCGGCCAAATTCTTTCGCCATAATATCTTCTCCAGACTAACAGGGGGGCACATGGCCCCCCTTATGATTTAGCAATGTTAGCTAATATCAGGCAATGGTGCGCTGAACTTCGATAACTTCGAACACTTCGATCACATCGCCAGTGCGAACGTCGTTGTAGTTCTTCACGCCGATACCACATTCCATGCCGTTACGGACTTCGTTAACGTCATCTTTGAAGCGACGCAGGGATTCCAGCTCGCCTTCGTAGATAACCACGTTGTCGCGCAGTACGCGGATCGGGTTGTGACGTTTAACCACGCCTTCGGTAACCATACAGCCTGCAATCGCGCCGAATTTCGGTGATTTAAATACATCACGCACTTCAGCCAGACCAATGATTTCCTGTTTGTATTCCGGTGCCAGCATCCCGCTCATGGCGGCTTTTACTTCGTCAATCAGGTTATAGATAACGGAGTAATAACGCAGGTCGAGGTTTTCCGCCTCAATCACGCGGCGCGCAGAGGCATCAGCACGCACGTTGAAGCCCACCAGAATCGCGTTGGACGCGGCAGCCAGGGTCGCATCGGTTTCGGTGATCCCACCAACGCCGGAGCCGACAATCTTCACTTTCACTTCGTCAGTAGACAGTTTCAGCAGAGAATCGGTGATGGCTTCTACAGAACCCTGAACGTCTGCCTTCAGCACGATGTTCACTTCAGAAACGTCGCCTTCAGTCATGTTAGCGAACATGTTTTCCAGTTTCGCTTTCTGCTGACGCGCCAGTTTCACTTCGCGGAATTTACCCTGACGATACAGTGCCACTTCACGGGCTTTTTTCTCGTCACGGACCACGGTCACTTCGTCACCGGCAGCCGGAACACCAGACATACCCAGGATCTCAACCGGGATAGACGGGCCAGCCTCGGTCACTTCCTGGTTCAGTTCGTTACGCATCGCACGAACGCGGCCGTATTCGAAACCGCACAGGACGATATCGCCTTTATGCAGCGTACCTTCGCGAACCAGCACGGTAGCAACAGGGCCACGGCCTTTGTCCAGGAAGGATTCGATCACAACACCGCTGGCCATGCCGCTGCGTACTGCTTTCAGCTCCAGAACTTCGGACTGCAGCAGGATGGCATCCAGCAGTTCGTCGATACCGGTCCCGGCTTTCGCAGAAACGTGAACAAACTGGCAATCGCCACCCCACTCTTCCGGGATGATGCCGTACTGGGCCAGTTCGTTTTTAACCCGATCCGGATCCGCTTCTGGCTTATCGATTTTGTTCACCGCAACCACAACCGGCACTTTCGCCGCTTTGGCGTGCTGGATTGCTTCGATGGTCTGCGGCATCACGCCGTCATCCGCGGCAACAACCAGCACAACGATATCGGTCGCCTGAGCACCACGAGCACGCATAGCGGTAAACGCGGCGTGCCCCGGGGTATCCAGGAAGGTGATCATGCCGTTGTCGGTCTGTACGTGGTACGCACCGATATGCTGGGTAATGCCGCCCGCTTCGCCAGAGGCGACTTTCGTGGAGCGGATGTAGTCCAGCAGTGAGGTTTTACCGTGGTCAACGTGGCCCATAATGGTCACAACCGGTGCACGCGGTTCAGCCTGAGCGCCCATATCACGGTCGCTCATTACTGCTTCTTCCAGCTCGTTTTCACGGCGCAGAATCACTTTGTGACCCAGCTCTTCCGCTACCAGCTGTGCCGTTTCCTGGTCGATAACCTGGTTGATGGTGGCCATAGCGCCCATTTTCATCATCGCTTTGATGACCTGGGAGCCTTTCACCGCCATTTTGTTGGCAAGTTCGGCAACGGTGATGGTTTCACCAATCACAACGTCACGGTTAACAGCCTGCGCCGGCTTCTGGAAGCCCTGCTGCAGTGCGCTGCCTTTACGCTTGCCGCCTTTGCCGCCGCGTACTGCCGCACGGGCTTCTTCACGGTCAGCTTTGGATTCAGCGTGTTTGTTGCTCTTCTTCGGACGCGGCGCTTTGGTATTGCGGGTACGGCCACGGCCACCTTCAACTTCACGGTCGTTGTCGTCTTCCGCCTGGCGCGCGTGCTGGGAAGTGGTCACGTGGTAGTCACCGGCTTCTTCGGTCACGTCGCTGGTCTCAGTCCAGGTTGCTGAGTTTTCTTCTGCCATGCGGCGCGCTTCTTCAGCAACGCGGCGGGCTTCTTCTTCCAGCTTACGACGAGCTTCTTCTTCCGCCTTACGCTTCAGCTCTGCGGCTTCGGCTTCGCGACGCGCTTTCTCGCTGGTGGCGTTCTGGTTTACTTCGTCAGTTTGTTTATTGCTCACTTTGTTTTTTTCCGCAGCTTCACGTTTTGCTTTTTCAGCGGCTTCACGTTGGGCCTTCTCTTCAGCTTCACGTTGCGCTTTTTCCTGCGCCTGACGTTTAGCAGCTTCCTCTGCTTCACGCTGGGCCTTCTCTTCCGCTTCACGCTTCGCTTGTTCTTCCGCAGCAAGGCGTTCAGCTTCTTGCGGATCACGTTTTACAAAGGTGCGTTTTTTGCGGACTTCAATTTGTACCGACTTACTTTTCCCGCCGGTACCCGGAATGCTTAAAGTACTGCGCGTTTTGCGCTGCAAAGTCAACTTATCCGGCCCTGAGTGGTGTTCACGGTTCAGGTGTGCCAGTAAGGTCTGTTTCTCTTGTGCGGTTACAGAGTCATCCACTGACTTCTGGATGCCAGCGTCAGCAAACTGCTGTACCAGGCGGTCCACGGAAGTCTGGATCTCTGCAGCCAGCGATTTTACGGTTACATCTGTCATGCTGTTCCTTCCTGCTACAGTTTATTACGCCTCGTCACTGAACCAGCAGATATTACGGGCAGCCATAATCAATTCGGCCGCTTTCTCAGAGGAAAGCCCTTCAATATCAGACAGATCATCTACGCCCTGTTCGGCGAGATCTTCCAGTGAGCATACACCACGGGCAGCCAGTTTAAGGGCCAGCGGGCGATCCATACCTTCGAGGTTCAGCAGATCGTCCTGCGGTTTGTTATCACCGAGGCTCTCTTCTTCGGCTAATGCCAGCGTGGTGAGCGCATTTTTCGCGCGCTCGCGTAACGCTTCAACGGTTGGCTCATCAAGGCCGTCCACTTCCAGCAGCTCGTTCATCGGCACGTAGGCCAGTTCTTCAAGTGTGGAGAAACCTTCTTCTACCAGGACAGAGGCGAACTCTTCATCAATGCCCAGGTGTTTAGTAAAGGTTTCAATCGCTGCGTGGGCTTCCGCCTGATGCTTCGCCTGCAGGTCATCAACGGTCATCACGTTGAGTTCCCAACCGCTCAGCTGAGAGGCCAGACGCACGTTCTGACCATTACGACCAATCGCCTGAGCCAGGTTGCCGGCTTCAACAGCGATATCCATGGTGTGTTTATCTTCATCAACCACGATAGAGGCAACGTCTGCCGGTGCCATGGCGTTGATAACGAACTGGGCAGGATTATCATCCCACAGTACGATATCAATACGCTCGCCACCCAGCTCGGTAGAGACGGCCTGCACACGGGCGCCGCGCATCCCAACACAGGCACCCACCGGGTCGATGCGTTTGTCGTTGGTTTTCACGGCGATTTTAGCGCGGGAACCCGGATCGCGGGCCGCGGCTTTAATTTCAATCACTTCTTCGCCAATTTCCGGCACTTCAATGCGGAACAGCTCGATCAGCATCTCAGGTTTGGAGCGGGTCACAAACAGCTGAGCACCGCGAGCCTCCGGACGCACGGCATACAGCACGCCGCGAATACGGTCGCCCGGGCGGAAGTTTTCACGCGGCAGCATATCTTCACGCAGAATAACGGCTTCAGCGTTGCTCCCCAGATCAAGGGTGATATTGTCGCGGTTAACTTTTTTCACCACACCAGTGATTATCTCACCTTCGTGTTCGCGGAACTGATCAACCACCATGGCGCGCTCGGCTTCACGTACTTTCTGTACGATAACCTGTTTTGCCGTCTGGGTGGTGATACGGTCAAAAGTCACAGATTCGATCTGATCTTCAACGTAGTCGCCTACATTCAGCGACGGATCTTCAAACTGTGCCGCATCGAGGGTGATTTCACGGGTTGGCTGGGTCACTTCTTCAACCACTAACCAACGACGGAAGGTGTCGAAATCACCGCTTTTACGATCGATGGCCACGCGGACATCGATTTCCTGCTCATATTTTTTCTTGGTTGCCGTTGCCAGAGCCGTTTCCAGCGCTTCAAAAATCTTCTCGCGCGGGACTGCTTTTTCATTCGAAACAGCTTCAACAACAGCCAAAATTTCTTTGTTCATCCTGGGCTTCGCCTCAATCCAGACTGTTAAAAGTGGGGAACCAGGTTCGCTTTCTGGATGTTGCTCAGCGCGAACACTTCATCTTTGCCTTCGACCGTGACCGTAATCATCTCGCCGTCTACGGCCTTGATAATGCCCTGCCATTTACGACGGTTCTGTACCGCCATACGTAAGACCAGGGTCACTTCCTCACCCAGAAAACGGATGTAATGCTCTGCAGTAAACAGGGGGCGATCGAGGCCAGGTGAGGAGACTTCCAGGTTGTAAGCCACGGTAATCGGATCTTCAACATCCATCACCGCACTCACCTGGTGGCTGACATCAGCACAATCATCAACAGTGATGCCATCTTCACTATCAATATAGATGCGCAGCGTGGATGTGCGACCCCGAACGAATTCGATGCCGACAAGCTCAAACCCCAGTGCTTCGACTGGCGCCGTAATCATCTCTGTTAACTTTTGTTCTAACGTGGACAACGCCACCTCCAGGACATAAAAAAAGGGCGTAAAGCCCAGTTATACTACTGCCAGATAACAAAAAACCCCGAAAGATCGAGGTTTTATATAACTGAACCTATATGCCGCAATACGCGGCGGGGGCACTTTCCGGTGCACATTTTTCAAATCCATCGCCGGGCGACGCTGTACTCTCTACAGTATATTTGAAAAAAAACATTCAGGGAAAGTGGTTGCGGGGGCCGGATTTGAACCGACGACCTTCGGGTTATGAGCCCGACGAGCTACCAGGCTGCTCCACCCCGCGTCCGAAACGTGGCAGATTTTACTCGTATTGAGTAAAAAATGCAAACAAAGCTGGGATTTGGTACCGAGGACGGGACGTAAAATCGGCTTGTAGTATAGGGTTAGCTATCACATGTTGTCAACATTTCTCCCCGCCTGTCGGCCAATCTGCTGGCCGCAATGCAACAACGCGCAACAATATGTGCGGAGGGTGATACAAAAAATTGCGCAAGTGCTTCCGGTCACCCGCAAAAGATGATTAAATGAAAACTCACTTATTTTGCATAATCATGCAATGCGAGTAGCGAAATACTCACTCTATTTAGTCTATCAGGCAGGGTTTTATTTTATGACGACGATTCTGAAGCATCTTCCGGTTGGTCAACGTATTGGCATCGCATTTTCCGGCGGTCTGGATACCAGCGCCGCGCTGCTGTGGATGCGAAAAAAAGGCGCCGTCCCTTATGCATATACGGCGAATCTGGGGCAGCCGGATGAGGACGATTACGACGCAATCCCCCGTCGCGCTATGGAGTACGGCGCAGAAAACGCCCGCCTGATCGACTGCCGCAAACAGCTGGTTGCCGAAGGGATCGCCGCCATTCAGTGTGGTGCATTCCATAACACCACCGGCGGGCTGACCTACTTTAACACCACCCCACTGGGCCGTGCCGTTACCGGCACCATGCTGGTTGCCGCCATGAAAGAAGACGGCGTCAATATCTGGGGTGACGGCAGCACCTATAAAGGCAACGATATCGAGCGTTTCTACCGTTACGGTCTGCTGACCAACGCCGAGCTGAAAATTTACAAACCGTGGCTGGATACGGACTTCATCGACGAGCTGGGCGGCCGCCAGGAAATGTCAGAATTTATGATTGCCTGCGGCTTTGACTACAAAATGTCGGTCGAGAAAGCCTACTCCACAGACTCCAACATGCTGGGCGCCACCCACGAAGCGAAAGATCTGGAGTTCCTGAATTCCAGCGTCAAGATAGTCAACCCCATCATGGGCGTGAAATTCTGGGACGAGAACGTAAAAATTGCCGCGGAAGAAGTCACCGTGCGCTTTGAACAGGGCCACCCGGTCGCGCTGAACGGCAAAACCTTCAGCGACGATGTGGAACTGATGCTGGAAGCTAACCGCATCGGCGGTCGCCACGGTCTGGGCATGAGCGACCAGATTGAAAACCGCATCATCGAAGCCAAAAGCCGTGGTATTTACGAAGCCCCGGGGATGGCGCTGCTGCATATCGCTTACGAGCGTCTGCTGACCGGGATCCATAACGAGGACACCATTGAGCAGTACCACGCTATGGGCCGCCAGCTGGGCCGTCTGCTCTACCAGGGCCGCTGGTTCGACTCCCAGGCGCTGATGCTGCGTGACTCGCTGCAGCGCTGGGTGGCCAGTGCCATTACCGGCGAGGTAACACTGGAGCTGCGCCGTGGTAATGACTACTCCATCCTGAATACCGTGTCTGACAATCTGACCTATCAGGCTGAGCGTCTGACCATGGAAAAAGGCGACTCGGTCTTCTCACCAGACGATCGTATCGGCCAGTTAACCATGCGTAACCTGGACATTACCGATACCCGCGACAAGCTGTTTAACGTCTACGCCAAAACCGGCCTGCTGTCTGCCTCCACCGCAACCGGGCTGCCCCAGGTTGAAGGGCTGGAAAGCAAAGACAAATAACCCGACCACGAGCCGGTTAACGGGGGTGCCTGCGGGCGCCCCCGTTTTTTTGTATCGCTCAGTCGTGATGCCCGGGGGCCGCCGCCTCTCCCAGGTTACTGGCCTCCTCAACAAAGTGCACGTAATGGATATAGTCATTAACGTACTCACGCCCCCGGGTCACAGAGTCACCGGCATGCTGTTTACTGCGCTGTGCGCTGGCAAAGCGCGCGCGGATCTCCTGTTCAACATGTGCCGTGACCCGGGCAACTACCGCCTCCACATTGTCTGTTTTCAGCGCGCTATCCGCCATGGTAACAATCGCGGGAATATGCCCTGCCGGTTGTACGCCGGTGAAGGGGGCCCCTTCGGATTCACGGTGAATGCGCACCAGGGTGGCAAATAGCTGCTGATCGGCCGCTTCCCGGGTAGCCTTATCGCCGCCGCGATTCTGCTGCGCGCGGGAAAATGCCGCGCGGACATCCCCTTCACGCCCGGCGGGCACCCATTTCAGCAGGGCGGTGACGTCCTTTTTCTCCAGCGCGCTGCGGGCTTCGGTGATCACCGGCCCGTCCAGGCTGTCGCAATGGGCGAGCGCCGCCGGGCTGGCGGCCAGCCCGGCAAGAGTGAACATACCTGCCCACAGGATGGTTTTGATCTTATTTTGCTTTCTCATGATAATGCACCTGTATCGTTACGGTTACGGATCTTCCGGCGGGACGGGGCTTTTAGCCCGCCGCTGGTACGCCAGACTATTCGCCGCGCCAGGTGCTGTCGTTCGGATAGATAAAACCGAACCTTCCGGGTGCAATATCGAACGTGCGGGCCCTGGCCGCACCGGTATTTCGCCAGAACCTAACCTGTGGTAGCCGTACATGCTGACTGAAATATCGCTTCTTCTTCTTGTTGTGGGGCTGGCCCAGGCGCTGGTGCTCTCGGCCTTTCTGTTCTTACCGCCACAGGTCAGGCTGCAAAGTAACCGGCTACTGGCGCTGGTGCTGTTTTCCGTGGCGGCGGGCTTCGGTGAACTGCTGCTTTATGGCGCAGGGATCAGCTTCCGCTACCCGGGGCTGGCCTATACCGGCACGGTGCTTTCGCTACTACAGTTACCGGCCCTTGCGCTCTATTGCCAGGCGCTGATGTACCGGGAATTTACCCTCCGCCCGGTTCACGCGCTGCATCTGCTGCCGTTTATCACCGGCGTGGTGCTCTTTTTCAGCGTTTACTTTCCCTTGCCCGGGGCAGAACAGCTCCGGATCCTGAAAGCCCAGGACATGCCGGGGATGCCGGTTTCCCTGCCGCTGGCGCTGCTCTACCACGGGGTGTTTATTGTCTGGCTGGGCTACATACTGAGCAGGCTGCACACCTGGCGGCGGGGGCTTTGCCATATTTCTTCCGCCGGTAGCGGCTTACAGATGCGCTGGCTCAGTGTTCTGCTGGCGGGCTATATTGCGCTCTGGCTGGTCAGTATCATCTGCTGCCTGGTGTTCTACCTGCTGCGCCTGACAGATAAAACCGCCTGGGTACTGCTGGCCGCCGGGATCGCCGGTTTTGTGTTTATTAATACGCTGCTGGTTGGTGCCCTGCGGCAATCCAGCACCTTCGCAGGGCTGACCCGGGAAGATGCAGAGCTGCTGGCCAGTGTGGGCACTCCCGCCACCACCGCCTCCCCTGCCCCGGAAGCCGGGCAACTGGACAAACTGCGCCAGCTGATGCAAAGCACCCGGCCCTTTCTGGACGCCAGGCTGTCGCTCAGCCAGCTGGCCCGGCTGTCCGGCTGCACCCCTCATGAGCTTTCATCGCTGATCAATAACGGGTTCGGGCAGAATTTCGCCTCGTTTATCAGTGAATACCGCATCGCCTTTGCTAAAGAATTACTGGCCCGGCCCGGGAACACCGACACCATTCTTGAGGTGATGTACGCCTGCGGTTTTAACTCCAAATCGGTATTCAATACCGCCTTTAAAAAAGATACCGGCATGACCCCCACAGAATACCGGCGCCAGCAAAAAACACCGGGAAATCATGAATAAATACGCCAGTAAGTAATTTTATATTTCAGGCGTTGTTACGCCCGCGGATCAGACAGATCATTAATAATGAAAATCTTATTTTTTCATCAAAATGTAACGCACTGAATAAATACTTTAAATATATCTGAAATATCATCCGGTGGTTAATCAGCGGTAGCAAACGGCTATTAAAAAATAAACTTCTCACTCCTGCCCGGGGCAGATAACCACGGTGCAATTGTCACTGCATGTTGTTATTCCCGGGCGATATTTTTTTACTCGCCAGCTGGCTGGCAAAGCCCGGCAAAACAAGTAACGTGAGGGTTTAATTTAAAAATTTTTTGCATGAGCCATTCGTGCCGCCCGTTATAGTTAAGCGCTTGACTAGTAATTTTCGAAGTATTAATAATCTTACTCGTCGTTTATCCCATCACGGGAAAAACACTGTTGAGTTAAGAGGCTTAGAATGAAAGGTAAAATTGCACTGGAAGAACACTATCAGTCACCTGATTTTAATGCAGCTGGTTCACATGATTTTACAAAGGGCGACTACTTTGAAAATGTAAAAGAGCGCTTATTAAATATTGATTTGCGTATTCAGGATATGGATAAGAACGGTATTGAAACTTATATCATGTCACTGACTCAGCCGGGTATTGAAGGCCTCACGGATGCCGTTGCCGCTGAAAAAATGGCGGTGAAAATGAATGATTACTGCGCCGCGAACTTAATTGCCAAACACCCTGACCGTTTACGGGCTTTCGCCTGTGTACCACTGCAAAACCCGAAAGCCGCAGCCAAAGAGCTGGAAAGGGCCGTAAAACAGCACGGCTTTGTCGGCGCCCTGATTAACGGCTTTTCTAACATCGGGAATGAGGAAACCGCACAGTACCTTGATGAGCCTCAGGTTGAGCCGTTCTGGCAGAAGGTGGAAGAGCTGGGAGTTCCGGTCTACCTGCACCCGCGTATTCCGCTGGTAACCCAGCGCCGTATTTACCAGGGCTATGACGGGCTGCTGGGCTCTGCATGGGGCTTTGGGGTTGAAACCTCTACCCACGCGGTGCGCCTGATTCTCAGTGGTCTGTTTGACCGCCATCCAAACCTGCAGATTATCCTCGGCCACCTGGGGGAAGCATTACCCTTTACCCTGCCGCGCCTGGAGCACCGTCTGCGCCATCAGCGTGCGGAAACTCAGGGTAGCCATAAGCTCCCGGTTACCGAATACCTGCGTAAGAACTTCTACCTGACCACCAGCGGTACGTTCCGCTCTCAGGCTCTGCTGGATACCATGCTGGAAGTGGGCTCCGACCGGATCCTGTTCTCCGTTGACTCCCCTTATGAGGATGCCAGCGAGCTCAGCCCGTGGTTTGATGCCGCACCGATCAGCGATAATGACAGGGTTAAGATTGGCCGCGAGAACTCACGTAAACTGTTTAAGTTGTGATTCGCGGTTGTCAGTAAGGAAGAGCGGAGAATAACGCGAATTCCGGATACAAAAATGGACGTCTTATGACGTCCATTTTCTGAATGCTGGTACCGAGGACGGGACTTGAACCCGTAAGCCCTATTGGGCACTACCACCTCAAGGTAGCGTGTCTACCAATTCCACCACCTCGGCACAAATTTAAAACTTAGTGCGGGATATCGCTAACCGGTTTTGCCGGTGCGTCTGGCTGAGCCGCTTTTTCAGCTTGTGCAGGCTGGCTCAGATTTTCCCACTCGCTTCCTTTGCTGACTTTGTTGCTGTTGAGATTCCCCAGAACCAGGCTCATGATGAAGAACACCGTCGCCAGGATAGCTGTCATACGGGTCATGAAGTTACCGGAACCACTTGAACCGAACAGCGTGGCGGAAGCGCCTGCACCAAAGGAGGCTCCCATATCAGCGCCTTTACCCTGTTGCAGCATAATCAGACCCACAAGGGCGATGGCTACAATAAGGAAAACAACTAACAGAGCTTCATACATAATTAACCTGTTCCTTGCGGGTCATCCGCATACTTTAGCTTCACCAGTCAAAGCAGGAGTAATCTTCCTGCTGAAGCGGGTGTGAATACTAACCAATGGCTGTCGCCTTAGCAAGCCCCTTTATCTGAATAACGTATTGATTGCATAAATTTTCAACATGCGCGGTTACTCTCTGGATAAAAGTTGCCAGCAGTGGCGCAAAACCGGCCGGTGGCTCTTACGGTGGCTCCAGATAGTGATCGGAATATCGCAGACCAGGCCGGGCGTCTGCGGGCAAAACTGCATCAGTTCGCCACTGGCCAGATGCTCCGCCACGGACGACTCCGGCAGCCAGGCCAGGCCAAGATCGCGCAGCACCATTTCACGGATACTCTCGCTCAGCCCGCTTTCAAAGACTTTACAGAGCTGTTTACGCAGCCGCGCCTCTGCGGGCGCCACAATGCGCTGCACGAAGGTATAGTCACTGTAGCTCAGCCAGGGAATGGGGGCGTCCACCGCCATCTGCGGCTGATACAGCCGGGAGGAGATAACCGGAATAAACCGCTCATAGCGCCACACCATACTTTGCAGCTGCCCGGCAATCTCCGCTGCCGGGTGCGCATCCGCCGAATCATAGGTCACCAGCAGGTCTATCTGACGGTTGAGTAGCGCTTCAAAATGGTTATCCACCCCCTGAACAGAGGCATTCACCTTAAAATGCAGCGTCTGCTCTTGCCGGCACAAATAACTGATAATGTCGGGCAGCACGTTGATAGACAGGGTATGCAGGCTGACCATCACAATGGTGTTATCCATCGCCGGGGAGAGCATCTCCAGCTCACTGCATGCCTCGGCAAGCGTTGTCAGTACACGCCGGGCATAAGGCTCAAAATGCTCACCAAAGCGGGTCAGCGTTATCGGTGTGGTGGTGCGATCAAACAGCGGCACCCCCAGCGAGGTTTCCAGCGTTTTTATCCGCCGGCTCAGGGCGGGCTGGGTGATATGGCGCGCCTGGGCCGCCTGTGAAAAACTCCCGAACTGACTGAGACATAGAAAATCTTCCAGCCACTTACTGTCCATATTCGTTCCCTGTTGGTATGTCATTTCGGTATAGCAGAATAACCATTTGGCAATAGTCCGAATGTGCCACTGCCATTATGGTAGCAACCCATAACAATAAAACCACCTGCACCAGCATAACGCGCAAATCTTCTTTACTGAGGCAGAGTGGTCATATGTTTACCTTACTGAGCAATGCACGGATTTACTCCCCCGACGATTTAGGGGTCAGACAACTGTTAGTGTGCCGGGGGGAGATTATCGCCCTCGACGAGCAGATCCCGACACTCCCTTTCCCGGTTACCCACTATGACTGCCGCGGGAAAATTATCATTCCCGGCATTATCGATCAGCATATCCATCTGACCGGCGGCGGCGGTGAAGCCGGTTTTGCCAGCCGTACCCCTCAGGCCAGCTTCAGCGCCCTGATAGCCGCCGGGATCACAACCGTAGTCGGGGTGCTGGGCACGGACGGTATCTCTCGCTCCCCGAAAGATTTGTATGCCAAAATGCAGGCGCTGAACAGTGAAGGGCTGCGGGCCTATATGCATACCGGCTCCTATGAGCTGCCCACCCGCACTATTACGGGCAACGTGCGGGATGATATTGCCTTTATTCCTCATATTCTCGGGGTGAAAATCGCCCTGGCGGATCACCGCAGCTCTTTCCCTTCCCACCAGGAGTTACTGCGCCTGGTGAGTGATATCCGGGTCGCGGCGCTGCTGGCCGGTAAAAAAGGGGTGCTCCACGTTCATATGGGCGGGCTGCCGGAAGGGCTGGAGCCGCTGGTGGCCCTGTGCGATGCCGGGTTACCCATTCACCACCTCTCGCCCACCCACGTTGCGCGCACCCGCCCGCTGTTTGACCAGGCCATCAGCTTTGCGCTGCGCGGCGGCACCATTGATGTGACCTCCGGCGGCAGCCGCTTTGCCCCCCAGGAAGAAGCGGTTGCGTGGGCACTGGAGGCGGGCGTACCGCACGAGCGCATCACCATCAGTTCAGACGGCAACGGCAGCGTGCCGCGCTTCAATGCACAGGGCCAGGTTGAAGGGTTATCCGCCGCCCCGGTGAACGGCAATATCAGCCTGCTGCCCCGGCTGATTAACCAGGGTGTAGAGCCGCACCAGGCCATCGCCATGATGACCGCCAACGTGGCCAGCTCCCTGGGGATCGCCGGTGGCCGCCTGCAACCCGGCGAGCGGGCAGACATTTGCGTGCTGAATGAGGACTTTTCCCTGGCGCAGACTTTTGCCGCAGGGCGCCTGGTGTACAGCGAAGGCGAATGTCTGGTACGCGGAAACTTTGAATAAGGAGCAGTTCCTATGCCGTTGATTATTGCGCTGATCGCCATCCTGTTCGCCGGGCGGCTGATCCTCAAACGCTACCACCCCCAGTCGGTGCTACTGCTTACCGGTATTGCCTTATTACTGATTGCGCAGTTTACCCAGGGGGTCAGCCTCAGCAGCCTGGTGCATAAAACCACCGGGCTGGGCATGCTGGATGCCTTTGAATATATCCGTGATACCCTGAGTAGCCGCACCGGCGGTCTGGGCCTGCAAATTATGCTGATTGGCGGCTTCGCGACCTATATGTCGGTCACCGGCGCAAGCCAGGTGCTGGTACGCATTGCCTCCCGGCCGCTGCAGCGTCTGAATTCACCCTACCTGTTACTGGCTCTGGCGCTGGTGCTGGGCCAGTTTTTATCGCTGTTTATCAGCAGCGCAACCGGGCTTGGCCTGTTACTGATGGCCACCCTCTATCCGTTGTTGATCCGTCTGGGGTGCAGCCGCGCCGCCGTGGCGGCGGTGATTGCCAGTACCTGTGCCGTGGAGTTTGGCCCGGGCTCAGGGAACTCCGTGCTGGCGGCCAAAACTGCCGGTATTGAGATTGTCGACTATTTTGTGAACGACCAGCTACCGGTGGTGGTGCCGGTTATTCTGTTTGTCGCCCTGGTTCACGCCCTGACGCAGCGCTTTTTTGATAAGCGCGCACAGCCGGAAGCGGCCAGCGGCGATCCGCTCTCCGAAAGCCGTGATTCAGGTGCCCCGCAGGCTCCCCTGCTCTACCTGCTGTTACCCATGCTCCCGCTGGCAATCATGCTGCTGTGCAGTAAGCTGGTGTTCTCATCTTTGCGTATCACGCTGGATACGGCGGTACTGCTGAGCCTGGCTATCGCCCTGATTTGCGAGTATATCCGCTGGCGCAATGCCCGGGACGTGATGGCAGGGTTACAAAAAGTCTTCGATACCATGGGCGGGGTGTTCGCCAGCGTGATTACGCTGATTGTGGCCGGTGAAGTCTTCTCCGCCGGGCTGAAGGCCGTGGGCGCGGTGGATTCCCTGCTCAGCCTGTCCGGGGATGCCGGGTTAAGTGCGGCTTCCATTATTCTGCTGATGACGCTTATCACCTTTGTGATTTCCGCGCTGATGGGCTCGGGCAATGCGGCGTTTTTCTCCTTCGCGCCGATGATCCCGCAAATCAGTGAGCATATTGGCAGTAATGTGGCGGTGATGATGCTGCCGGTGCAGATTTCTGCCGGGATCGGCCGCACCCTGTCGCCCATTGCCGGGGTGATTATCGCCATTGCCGGGATTGCCGGGGTCTCGCCGGTAGAGATAGTGAAGCGCACAGCGCTGCCGATGCTGAGCGGCTGGCTGCTGATGATCGTGATAACCTTCCTGCGCTCCGGGCATCTGATGGCTATCGTTCCCTGGCTGGCAGGGCTGGTGGTCGTGACCGTTGCCGGGGTAATGCTGGCGCGCAACCGGCGTAAAGTACCGGAACACGCCTGAGGTTATTCTCCCGGGCAGGCACCCGGGAGAGTTCAGTTAACCTGCACGATAAGCGGCTCAGCTCAGGCCGCTTTTACCGCATCGGCAATCCGGTTTGCCAGCCCGGTGACCAGGGCTTCGTTCTCCCCTTCGACCATCACGCGGATCAGCGGCTCCGTGCCGGATTTGCGTAACAGTACCCGTCCCCGGTTACCCAGTTCCTCTTCCACTGCGGCGGTCACGGCTTTCACCGTGGCATTTTCCAGCGGATCGCCACTGCCTGCGGTGTAGCGGACATTGATAAGGATCTGCGGCAGCAGTTTCATGCCGCCACACAGATCTTTGAGCGTCATATGGTTACGGGCAATGGCCGCCAGCACCTGCAACCCGGCGACGATACCGTCCCCGGTGGTTGTTTTATCCAGCAGGATCACATGGCCGGAGTTCTCCGCGCCGATGCGCCAGCCTTTCTCTTTCATGGTTTCCAGCACGTAGCGGTCGCCCACTTTGGCCCGGGCAAACGGGATCCCCAGGTCTTTCAGCGCCAGCTCCAGCCCCATATTGCTCATCAGGGTGCCAACGGCCCCCCCCTGAAGCTGCCCCTGGCGTAAGGCTTCCCGGGCAATAATGTAGAGGATCTGATCGCCGTCCACTTTGTTGCCTTCATGGTCCACCATGATAACCCGGTCACCGTCGCCATCCAGCGCAATGCCGAGATCGGCTTTTTCCGCCAGTACGCGCTCCTGCAGCATGCGCACATCGGTGGCGCCGCAGTGATCGTTAATATTGAGCCCGTTTGGCGAGCAGCCCACGGCGATCACCTCAGCGCCCAGCTCCCGCAGCACGCTGGGGGCAATGTGGTAGGTGGCGCCGTTGGCACAATCAACCACAATCTTAAGTTTGCTGAGGCTCAGCTCATTCGGGAACGTCCCCTTACAAAACTCAATATACCGGCCCGCCGCATCCACAATGCGCGCCGCTTTACCAAGATCGGCAGACTCAACGCAGCTAATCTCCTGCTCAAGGCTCTCTTCAATCGCGGCTTCTACGTCGTCCGGCAATTTGGTGCCTTCGGTAGAGAAGAATTTAATGCCGTTATCGTCGTAAGGGTTATGAGACGCAGAGATAACAATCCCGGCTTCGGCGCGGAAAGTGCGGGTCAGGTAAGCGATGGCCGGGGTCGGCATCGGGCCGGTAAAGGCAGCCGACAGGCCCGCCGCGGCCAGGCCCGCTTCCAGTGCGGACTCCAGCATATAGCCAGAGATACGCGTATCTTTACCGATGATCACCTGGCGGGAGCCGTTGCGGGCCAGCACTTTCCCGGCGGCCCAGCCCAGCTTCAGGACAAAATCCGGCGTAATCGGAGACTGCCCCACCTTACCCCGGACACCATCAGTACCAAAATATTTGCGGTTACTCATAATATGTATTTCCCTTCGCAGCAAGCGTTGCCTCTACCACGCGCATGGCGTCCACCGTCTCTTTAACATCGTGAACCCGCAGGATCTGCGCCCCCTGCATGGCCGCAATTACGGCGCATGCCAGGCTACCGCTCAGGCGCTGATTCGGGCCGACATTCAGCAACTGCCCCACCATAGATTTACGGGACATCCCCACCAGAAGCGGCAAGCCAAAGTGGTGGAACTCTGCCAGTCGTGCCAGAAGCTGATAATTATGGCTGAGATTCTTACCGAAACCGAAGCCAGGGTCGAGCAACAATTTATCTTTCGTAATGCCGGCCGCCTCGCAGCGGGCAATCTGGGTGGTAAAAAATTGCATCACATCGGTGAAGACATCGTCATAGGCCGGGGCGGCCTGCATGGTCTTCGGCTCCCCCTGCATATGCATCAGGCAGACCGGCAGCCCTGTCCGGGCGGCCGCCTCCAGTGCGCCGGGCTCCTGCAGTGAGCGGATATCATTGATAATATGCGCACCGGCCCGGGCAGACTCACAGATAACCTCCGCTTTGGAGGTATCTACCGACACCCAGACCTCAAAGCGCCGGGCGATGGCCTCAACAACCGGAATCACCCGATCCAGCTCTTCTTGCGTGCTCACTTCCGCCGCCCCCGGGCGGGTAGATTCGCCGCCAATATCAATGATGGTCGCGCCCGCGTTAATCATCAGATTAGCGTGTTTAACCGCTTCCACCAGGGAGTTATGCTGACCGCCGTCAGAAAATGAATCCGGTGTGACATTCAGAATCCCCATCACATGGGGGTGGGTAAGATCCAGCGTAGTGCCCTGGGCGGTCAGAATCATGGCAGTTTCTCTCGTAACAAATAGGGGTTAAAAAAAACCCCGGGCAGACTGACCGGGGTTTTGTGATTATTCAATGATATCAGACGCGATGATTATTTATCATCCACCGGCCCGGACATGGTGTTGCCCGGGTTTTGCGGCCGGGGCTCATCAGCCGGACGCGGCGCACTCGGGGTGCTGTTGTTGTCTGAATTACCATTAGCCTTCGGACCTTCCCAGCCAGCTGGCGGGCGAACTTCACGGCGGGCCATCAGATCATCAATCTGCGGCGCATCAATGGTTTCATACTTCATCAGCGCGTCTTTCATGGAGTGCAGAATATCCATATTGTCGTTCAGGATCTGCCGGGCGCGCGCATAGTTACGCTCAATTAACGCCTTCACTTCCTGATCGATGATACGGGCAGTCTCATCAGACATATGTTTCGCTTTCGCGACACTGCGGCCCAGGAACACTTCGCCTTCTTCTTCGGCATACAGCAGCGGGCCGAGTTTGTCAGAGAAGCCCCACTGGGTAACCATGTTACGGGCAATGGAGGTCGCCACTTTAATGTCGTTAGACGCACCGGTAGACACATGTTCCACGCCGTAGATGATCTCTTCGGCCAGGCGGCCGCCGTACAGGGTCGAGATCTGGCTTTCCAGTTTCTGGCGGCTGGCGCTGATGGCATCCCCTTCCGGCAGGAAGAAGGTTACCCCCAGGGCACGGCCACGCGGGATAATCGTCACTTTGTGTACCGGGTCGTGCTCAGGTACCAGGCGGCCGATAATCGCGTGCCCCGCTTCGTGGTAGGCGGTGGACTCTTTCTGCGCTTCCGTCATCACCATGGAGCGGCGTTCCGCACCCATCATGATTTTGTCTTTCGCTTTCTCGAACTCAACCATGGAAACCACGCGCTTGTTGCCGCGGGCGGCAAACAGGGCCGCTTCGTTCACCAGGTTTGCCAGGTCAGCACCCGAGAAGCCCGGTGTACCGCGGGCGATAATCGCCGCGTCGATATCCGGCGCCAGCGGTACGCGGCGCATATGGACTTTCAGGATCTGCTCACGGCCACGCACATCCGGCAGGCCAACCACTACCTGGCGGTCAAAACGGCCAGGACGCAGCAGCGCAGGGTCCAGCACGTCCGGACGGTTAGTTGCGGCAATCACGATGATACCTTCGTTGCCTTCAAAGCCGTCCATCTCAACCAGCATCTGGTTCAGGGTCTGCTCACGTTCATCGTGACCACCACCCAGACCAGCGCCACGCTGGCGGCCGACCGCATCGATTTCATCGATAAAGATAATGCACGGTGCCGCTTTTTTAGCCTGTTCGAACATGTCGCGCACGCGGGATGCACCCACACCCACGAACATTTCTACGAAGTCAGAACCGGAAATGGTGAAGAACGGCACTTTGGCCTCCCCGGCAATGGCTTTCGCCAGCAGGGTTTTACCGGTACCCGGAGGCCCCACCATCAGAACGCCTTTCGGGATCTTACCGCCCAGCTTCTGGAAACGGCTCGGCTCGCGCAGGTACTCAACCAGTTCGCCCACCTCTTCTTTGGCTTCGTCGCAACCGGCAACGTCCGCAAAGGTGGTTTTGATCTGGTCTTCGGTCAGCATACGCGCCTTGCTTTTACCGAACGACATGGCGCCTTTGCCACCGCCGCCCTGCATCTGGCGCATAAAGAAAATCCACACCCCAATCAGCAGCAGCATCGGGAACCAGGAAATGAAGATAGACGCCAGCAGGCTGGGTTCTTCAGGCGGCTCGCCAACAACTTTTACGTTTTTGGTTAATAAATTATCAAGCAGCTTAGGATCGTTAACGGGGATGTAAGTCGTGTACCGGTTACTATCTTTCTTGGTAACGTTGATTTCACGTCCGTTGATACGCGCTTCGCGAACCTGGTCCTGATTAACTTCCTGCAGGAACGTAGAATAATCCACCCTACGGCCATTAGACTCGCTGGGCCCAAAGCTCTGAAAAACTGACATCAGCACAACTGCGATGACCAGCCAGAGTATTAGGTTCTTCGCCATGTCACTCAAGGGATTAACCTCATATTACAACTGTGTTAAAAACAGCGTCAGGATATTATGTATCCAGTATCTTTCAAAACCTGCTGCCCGGTAAACTACCCACTGCCCCCAAACGCCTGTGGTGCACGTTTACGGGCGGATAAGAGTACCAGGTTAGCGCAGCAGGAAAGACAATCTGGTTATCATTTTCGCCCGGTCGCTACAATATAGACTTCACGTGAACGGGCACGGGAAGAATCCGGCTTACGAACTTTTACGGTCGTAAACAGGGAGCGAATTTCCCTTAGATACTCATCGAAACCTTCGCCCTGGAACACCTTCACAACAAAATTGCCGCCGGGAGCAAGAACATCCCGACACATTTCAAGCGCCAGTTCAACAAGATACATTGAACGGGGGATGTCTACCGCTGGTGTCCCGCTCATGTTTGGCGCCATATCAGACATCACCACTTGCACCTTACTATCACCCACTCGCTCCAGTAACGCTTTCAGCACTAGTTCATCACGAAAGTCGCCCTGAAGGAAGTCCACACCAACGATGGGATCCATTGGTAAAAGATCGCAAGCGATGATGCGGCCACTGCCACCGATTAAGCTGACCACATACTGTGACCAGCCACCGGGTGCAGCCCCGAGATCAACAACTGTCATTCCCGGTTTAAAAAGTTTGTCACTTTGCTGGATCTCTTCAAGTTTAAACCAGGCACGGGAACGTAACCCTTTTTTCTGTGCCTGCTGAACATATTTATCGCTAAAGTGTTCCTGGAGCCAGCGACTGGAGCTGGCAGAACGCTTTTTACCTGTCATTTCACATTCCATCCGGGTTCATCGGCAGCGACTTGCCAAAAAATGCGCAGTTGCTATTTGGCTATAAGTGGGAGATGGCGGTAGAATGACCCGTTTTCAATCCCAACCTAAGCAAAAATATACGATGAATCTGAGTACTAAACAAAAACAGCACCTGAAAGGTCTGGCACATTCGCTCAAGCCGGTTGTCCTGCTTGGCAATAATGGTTTGACCGAAGGGGTACTGGCCGAGATTGAACAAGCGCTTGAGCACCATGAGTTAATCAAGGTGAAAATTGCCTCGGAAGATCGCGAGACTAAAACCCTGATCGTGGAAGCCATCGTGCGGGAAACCGGCGCCTGTAATGTACAGGTCATCGGTAAAACGCTGGTGCTTTATCGCCCAACCGCAGAGCGTATAATTTCACTTCCACGCTAAAAAACCGTTCAATCTGGCGATTTTTTGCCCTGAAGCAGCGGATCTCCCCGTGGTGCTACGAAAATGCCACGGGCCGCTTGCTGGTAAAAGGCCGAACTACGGCCTTTTACTATGCTTTACAATCTACAACAAGCCTTACACTCTGAATATCACAGATACTCAACTTTCGTGATTTCGAATTCCACCATCCCCCCCGGGGTGTTGATGGCGACCACGTCATCGACCTCTTTCCCCACCAGACCACGGGCAATCGGCGAGTTTACCGAGATCAGATTCTGTTTAAAGTCTGCCTCGTCATCACCCACGATACGGTAGGTCACTTCCTCGTCGTTATCCAGGTTCAGCACCGTAACGGTGCAGCCAAAAATCACCCGGCCATTGTTCGGGATCTTAGTAACATCAATCACCTGGGCGTTGGACAGCTTCGCTTCAATGTCCTTAATACGGCCTTCACAGAACCCCTGCTGCTCACGGGCAGCATGGTATTCCGCGTTTTCTTTCAGATCGCCATGCTCACGGGCTTCAGCAATAGCGGCAATGATCTCCGGACGGCGCACCGATTTCAGGAAATCCAGCTCTTCGCGCAGTTTATCGGCACCACGTAATGTCATCGGAATAGCTTGCATTATTATACCTCGTTAAATCGGCCTGCAGGCGCGCAACCCGGAGGTTACTGCGCTCAGAACCCGGCTGGCCGAAGCCTGCCGGGAAACAAACAAAAGAAAACCGACCCGGAGAAGCGCCGGGCCAGTCTGTTATGGCAATTTGATAAATATTTTACCGCGAAGTTCCGCGGGGGTCACCCACCGTTTACTTTACCAGGTGTTGCACCGTAGTATGACGGCACGTTTCCCGGCCGTAACGCGAGATTATGCGATTTTCCAGATTTGTGATTGGATTTACTACCGCAGTGGCACTAAATGCCCAGGCAGCAAATGTCGAAGAGTACGTGAGTCAGTTACCTGCCGGGGCAAACCTGGCGATGGTTGCACAAAAAGTGGGGGCCCCTGCGCCTGTGGTGGAGTACCACAGCCAGCAAATGGCCCTGCCTGCCAGCACCCAGAAGGTCATCACCGCCCTGGTCGCCCTGCTGCAACTGGGCCCGGATTACCGTTTCACCACCACACTGGAAAGCCGTGGCGAGCTCAAAGACGGGGTGCTGAACGGGGATTTGATCGCCCGTTTTGAAGGCGATCCGACCCTGCGCCGCCAGAGCCTGCGCAATATGGTAAATGCGGTCAAAAAGGCCGGAATAACCCAGGTCACCGGCAACGTGGTGATTGATACCTCGGTATTTGCCAGCCACGATAAAGCCCCCGGCTGGCCGTGGAATGATATGACCCAGTGCTTCAGCGCTCCACCTGCGGCGGCGATTGTTGATCGCAACTGTTTCTCCGTCACGCTCAACAGCCCACAACCCGGCGAAACCGCCTTTGTGCGCATTGCCTCTTATTACCCGGTGAATGTCTTCAGCCAGGTCAAAACCCTCCCCAGAGGCTCTGCCGAAGCCCAGTATTGCGAGCTGGATGTGGTGGCGGGCGATCTTAACCGCTACACCCTGACCGGCTGCCTGGCCCAGCGCCAGGATCCGCTGCCGCTGGCGTTCGCCATTCAGGACGGGGCCGGTTACGCCGGGGCTATCCTGAAGCAGGAGCTGAAAACCGCCGGTATCAGCTATGCGGGCTCTCTGGTACGCCAGACCCAGCCGGGCCCGTCGGGAACGGTGCTGGCCAGCACCCAGTCGCCACCGCTCCAGTCTCTGCTGCGCATAATGCTGAAAAAATCGGACAACATGATTGCCGATACGGTATTTCGCACCATTGGCCGCAGCTATTACAACGTGCCGGGCACCTGGCGGGCCGGGGCCGATGCGGTGCGCCAGGTGCTGCGGAAAAATGCCGGTATCGATCTGGGCAACACCATTCTGGTGGACGGTTCAGGTTTGTCGCGCCATAACCTGATCTCCCCCGCCACCATGATGCAGATACTGCAGTACATCGCACAAAATGACAGCAAACTGAATTTTATATCAATGCTACCTTTATCCGGACATGACGGAACCTTGCAGTACCGGGCGGGTCTACACCAGGCAGGCGTAGACGGGAAACTCTCCGCCAAAACGGGCTCTCTGCAGGGGGTCTATAATCTGGCAGGCTTTATGACAACCGCCAGCGGCCAGCGCGTCGCTTTTGTGCAGTTTCTGTCTGGTTATGCGGTGCCTCCGGCAGATCAGCGTAATCGCCGGCTTCCCCTGGTGCGCTTTGAAAGCCGGCTCTATAAAGACCTTTATCAGAATAACTGACCCATGAAATTACTGATTATCGAAGATGATGCACTACTCCGGGAAGGACTGACCATCGCCCTGCGTAACGAAGGCTATGCGCTTGACTGTGCCGATACTGCCGCCCGGGCAGACGGGTTAATCAGTACGGGCGAATACAGCCTGGTTATCCTCGACCTCGGCCTGCCGGACAAAGACGGCGCCACGCTGCTCAGCGCCTGGCGCCGCAGCGGCATAAAAACCCCGGTACTGATCCTGACGGCCCGCGACGGTCTGGAAGACCGGGTCAGGGGGCTGGACTCCGGCGCAGATGACTACCTGGTCAAACCCTTCGCGCTGGTCGAGCTTCAGGCCCGGGTCCGGGCGCTGATTCGCCGCTACCAGGGGCAGAGCGATAATCAGATATCCCTTGATAACCTCACCCTGAATCTGCAAACCCAGCAGGTTTACCTGGATGACAGCGAAATTGAGATAACCCCGAAAGAGTTTGCGCTGCTGTCGCGCCTGCTGATGCGCGCCGGGCAGACCGTGCACCGGGAAACCCTGCAACAGGATCTCTACAGCTGGCAGGACGATCCCGGCTCCAATACTCTGGAGGTCCATATTCACAACCTGCGCCGTAAACTGGGTAAAGAGCGGATCAAAACCATTCGCGGCGTCGGCTACCGGCTGGAGAAATAACCGTGAACAGCATGCGCCAGCGCCTGATGCTCCTGCTTGCCTGCATTCTGCTTTTTTTTCAGCTGCTGAGCGCCATCTGGCTGTGGCACGAAAGCCGGGAGCAGATTGGTTTTCTGGTCAATGAAACCCTGAGTGCCAAAGCCCGCAACCGCCATGTGGAAAAAGAGATCCACGAGGCCATTGCCTCGCTGCTGGTGCCTTCGCTGGTAATGGTGGGGTTTACCCTGTTCTTTTCCTTCTGGGCCATCACCTGGATCACCCGGCCGCTCAACCGCCTGCGTACCAGCCTGACCAGCCGCTCGGCGGATAACCTCTCCCCGGTGCCGGTCTATTCCGATATGACCGAGATAGTCGCCGTGACCGGCTCGCTGAACCAGTTACTCTCCCGCCTTGACCACACAATTCAGCAGGAGCGCTTGTTCACTGCCGATGCAGCCCACGAACTGCGCACACCGCTGGCCGGGATCCGGCTGCATCTGGAACTGATGGAGCAACAGGGGGCGGCCCACGCCAGCACGCTGATCGCACGTATCGATCAGCTGATGCATACCGTCGAGCAACTGCTGATGCTTGCCCGGGCCAGCCAGGCACTGGCCAGCGGGCACTACACCGCCATCCGCTGGTCTGAGGATATCCTCGGGCCACTGAAAGCCGAAATGGAAGAGCTACTCAGCCAGCGTCGGCAGCGGCTTATCTGGCCGGCAGACAGCTCACTGACCACCGAGGGGGATGCGGTATTGCTGCGCCTGATGCTGCGCAACCTGCTGGAGAACGCCTCACGCTACAGCCCGGAAAACAGCACGATCGAGGTGCGCCTCAGCGCGGCCAGTAGCGGCACCTGCCTGCAGGTGCTGGACCAGGGCCCGGGTATACCGCCGGAGCAGCGCCGCAGTATTACCGAGCCGTTCCAGCGCCTTGACCAGCGCTATGGCGGCAGCGGCCTGGGCCTGAGCATTGTCCAGCGGATTATCCAGTTGCATCACGGTAAGCTGCACCTGGATGAACGAAAAGGCCAGCCGGGCCTGAGCGCCAGTTGCTGGATACCGGGCAATATCTGACAACGGCCCCCGAAAGCCCATAAAAAAAGGCCCGAAGGGCCTTTTTTAACAACACGGTGAGCGGGAAACTCAGCGCTGGTAGATAATTTCGACGCCTTCGTCGTCTTCATCGTCCCAGTCGTCGTCCCAGTCTTCTTCAGCTTCTTCTTCCACTTCTTCCAGCTGCTGGCGGTGATAGTCGTCCCACATGAATTCGACTTTCTCCGGCTGTGCTGCCTGCTCTGCGCTGACGACCGGATTATCAATGATAAACTGCATCACGTCCCAGCACAGTGCCTGAACACCCGTGTGGCTGGCCGCAGAGATCAGATAGTGCTTCTCTTCCCATCCCAGGGCTTCCACAATTGCCTGTGCTTTGGCTTCGGCTTCTGCCTTATCCAGCAGGTCGATTTTGTTAAACACCAGCCAGCGGGGTTTAGCCGCCAGTTTTTCGCTGTATTTTTCCAGCTCGCCGATGATAATGCGCGCATTCTCCACCGGATCAGAGCCGTCAATCGGGTCGATATCAATCAGGTGCAGCAGTACGCGGCAACGCTCCAGGTGCTTAAGGAAGCGGATCCCAAGGCCGGCACCGTCGGCCGCGCCTTCGATAAGCCCCGGAATATCGGCCACCACGAAGCTCTTTTCGCTGTCCATACGCACCACGCCCAGGCTCGGCACCAGGGTGGTAAACGGATAATCGGCCACTTTTGGCTTCGCGGCAGAGACCGCGCGGATAAAGGTCGATTTACCGGCGTTTGGCATCCCCAGCATCCCCACGTCTGCCAGCAGCATCAGCTCCAGTTGCAGATCGCGTTTATCTCCCGGCGTCCCGTTGGTTTTCTGGCGCGGGGTACGGTTAACGGAGGATTTAAAGCGGGTGTTACCCAGCCCGTGCCAGCCGCCTTTGGCCACCATCAGACGCTGGCCGTGGGTGGTCATATCGCCCATGGTCTCGCCGGTGCCCTGGTCGATAACCCGGGTCCCGACCGGCACTTTGATGGAGACGTCTTTACCGCGTTTCCCGGTGCAGTCGCGGCTCTGGCCGTTTTCACCGCGCTCAGCGCGGAAGGATTTCTCAAAACGGTAATCAATCAGGGTATTGAGGTTTTCGTCCGCTTCCAGCCAGACATCCCCGCCGTCGCCGCCGTCGCCGCCGTCCGGGCCACCCTTCGGAATATATTTTTCACGACGGAAGCTCACACAACCGTTGCCGCCATCACCGGCAACAACCAGGATCGTTGCTTCATCAACAAACTTCATTTTACTTCTCCGTAAATCATTCGCCCGAGTGAGGCACCGGTACTACAGCGTCTTTCCTGCGCCAGCGTCCCCAGAGACGATGACCAATCGCGGAATACATCGCCCCTGACACCACCACAAACGCCCCGATATACCCCAATGTATTCAGGGTGGGCGCTGCAAAGATATCGGGCCAGGCAAGCGACAGCAAATCAGAAAACAGCAGCGTGAACAGCGGCGTCAGCGTGATCAGGGCACTTACCTGCGCCGCCTGCCAGCGCGCCATGGCCTCAGCCAGCGCACCGTAGCCAATCAGGGTATTCAGCCCGCAAAAAATCAGACACGAGAGCTGCCAGCTATTCAGCTGCATGATAACCCCCGGCTTTGCCAGGGGAAGCAGCGCTATTGTACATAAAGTGTACAGCAAAAGAAGGATTTGTTGCGAGGCGAGGCGGCGTAATAGTACCTTCTGCGCCACCCCATAACTGACCCATACCATTGCTGCCCCGACCCCGAATATCACCCCCCAGGTGTAATCCGTAAGCCGGGTAAAAATCTCCACCAGGCTGGTGTTGAAAAACATCACCAGCCCGCACAGCAGCATCAGTGCACCTATCACCTGCGTGCCGCGCATTTTCTCCTTCAGGACGACGACACTTGCCACCATTAAACCAACCGGAGAGAGCTGGCCAATCACCTGAGACGCCGTCGGGCTCAGATACTGAAGCGAGGAACTGAATAAAATAAAATTCCCGAACAAGCCCCCCGTCGCTATCGCCAGAACCGCCAGCCAGCGCGGCTTACGGAACAGCCTCAGCGGCGGCAGTTGCCTGCGCACGCCAAGAATAAGCGCCAGGCCCGCCCCTGCCAGCAGAAAGCGGTAAAACACGATAGTCGGCGGCTCCATCACCTCCAGTACCTGTTTCATGGCAATGGGTAATGCACCCCAGAACATTGCGGTGGTAAGCGCCAGAAGGATCCCGGCAACAGCCTGCTGATTCATGCCATAACTCCCTGTAGTACATATACTGCCGGGCTACGTGTTCGGGTACTGCGGTGGCGAAGGATACTCCGCCCCCGGCTACAGAATGTAAAAAGCCCCGCAACAAGTGCGGGGCTTCAGTCCGTTACCGGGACACGAAAAACTTATTCAGCTTCGATGCTGATAAATTTACGGTTTTTCGGGCCTTTAACTTCGAACTTAACTTTACCGTCAGCCAAAGCGAACAGAGTGTGGTCTTTACCGCAACCTACGTTGCTGCCAGCGTGGAATTTAGTACCACGTTGACGAACGATGATGCTGCCAGCCAGAACTGCTTCACCGCCGAAGCGTTTTACGCCCAGACGTTTGGATTCGGAATCGCGACCGTTACGAGTTGAGCCGCCAGCCTTTTTATGTGCCATTTAATCTGCTCCTCTGTATTAAGCGCTGATGCCAGTAATTTTAACATCAGTGAACCACTGACGATGGCCCTGCTGCTTACGATAGTGTTTACGACGACGGAACTTGACGATTTTAACTTTCTCGCCACGACCGTGAGCCACAACTTCAGCTTTGATTACGCCGCCATCAACGAAAGGAACGCCGATTTTGACTTCTTCACCGTTTGCGATCATCAGCACTTCAGCGAACTCAACAGTTTCGCCGGTTGCGATGTCCAGCTTTTCCAGGCGAACGGTCTGACCTTCGCTTACTCGGTGTTGTTTACCACCACTTTGGAAAACCGCGTACATATAAAACTCCGCTTTCCGCGCACACCTTGTGTGATTTCAGGGGCGCTATAAATATTCACAATAGGGCGCGAATATTACGCAAATCGGGCGGGTTTGACAAGTGCGATCATCACTCTGCGTAGAAAAAAAAAGCAACCGGCCCAGGTACGTTTATCTGTCTCGTTTTTTCAGTACAATCTGTACTACATTATGCCTCTCCCGCCCCCCGATACACTGTGGGGCCATGTGGTAAACAGGACGATAGCCAGACTTTTGCGATGAATCTTGAAAATATAACTGAATTAACCGCGCAAGATATGGCGGGCGTCAATGCAGTGATCCTTGAGCAGCTCAGTTCCGATGTACAACTGATTGGCCAGATAGGCTATTACATCGTTAGTGGCGGGGGTAAGCGTATCCGCCCGATGATTGCCGTATTGTCTGCCCGATCCCTGGGTTACCAGGGGGATGCTCATATCAATATCGCCGCACTGATCGAATTTATCCATACCGCGACGCTGCTCCACGATGATGTTGTCGATGAGTCAGATATGCGCCGGGGGAAAGCCACCGCTAACGCAGCGTTCGGCAATGCCGCCAGCGTACTCGTCGGGGATTTTATCTACACCCGCGCCTTCCAGATGATGACCGGCCTGGGCTCACTGAAAGTGCTGAAGATCATGTCTGACGCGGTTAACGTGATTGCCGAAGGCGAAGTGCTGCAGCTGATGAACGTTCACGATCCGGATATCACGGAAGAGAACTATATGCGGGTCATTTACAGCAAAACCGCCCGGCTGTTTGAGGCCGCCTCCCAGTGTTCTGCCATCCTTGCCGGTGCCAGTGAAGCACAGGAACTGGCCCTGCGCGATTATGGCCGCTACCTGGGGACTGCCTTCCAGCTGATTGATGATCTGCTGGACTACAGCGCCGATGGCGAAACCCTGGGGAAAAATGTCGGTGACGACCTGAACGAAGGCAAGCCCACATTACCGCTGCTACACGCCATGCGCCACGGTACAGCCGAACAGGCCGCCATGATCCGTAAGGCGATTGAGCAGGGAAATGGCCGCCATCTGCTGGAGCCAGTGCTGGAAGCAATGGCCGCCTGCGGTTCCCTTGAGTGGACCCGCCAGCGGGCGGAAGAAGAGGCCGATAAAGCCATCGCCGCGCTGGATGTTCTGCCGGACTCTCCCGACAAACAGGCGCTGATTGGCCTGGCGCACATCGCGGTACGCCGCCAGTTCTGATCCCACTCCGCACCGTAATGGTGCGGAGACATCACAGTTCTGCACCTGAGTTTGCATTAGCCGACAGGCAAAACTCAACACTTACTCACTCTTTCAGATATATTTCTGGAAAATACTGGAACTATACCCACTCTTTGCGGTGTTATTAATGCGCTGGCGTAAGCGGTCGTCAGGAGAACATTCCTTAACACTACACAGCCAATATCGCACAGGGAGAGGATATGGAATCAAAATTTACAGACTGGCATCCTGCGGATATTATCGCGGCGCTACGCAAGCGCGGCACGTCACTGGCAGCGGAGTCCCGCCGGGCGGGGTTAAGCTCATCAACCCTGGCAAATGCCCTGACGCGCCCCTGGCCAAAGGGAGAGATGCTGATAGCAAAAGCTATCGGTATCGGGCCGGAGGAGATCTGGCCATCCCGCTACCACAACCCCTTCACCCATGAATATATCGACCGTACGCGCTTTATGCGCGACAAATCCCCCCGCTAGCGGGCACTAAAAAGGCCGCTCATCTGAGCGGCCTTTTTGTCGGTGGGTTCCGGAAAGTGCCGGAAAGCGATTACTCTTCGCCTTTCACCCGGGTGATGTTCGCCCCCAGTGCATTGAGCTTGTCCTCAATGCGCTCGTAGCCACGATCAATGTGGTAGATACGATCCACAATGGTCGTGCCTTCAGCGATACATCCCGCCAGTACCAGGCTTGCGGAAGCGCGCAGATCCGTCGCCATCACCTGGGCTGCGGAGAGCGTCTCCACCCCGTGGCAGATAGCCGTGTTACCTTCCAGTTCGGCGCGGGCCCCCATACGAATCAGCTCCGGCACGTGCATAAAGCGGTTTTCGAAGATGGTTTCGGTTATCACGCCGGTGCCTTCGGCAACCATGTTCAGCAGCGTGAACTGTGCCTGCATGTCCGTCGGGAAGGCCGGGTGCGGCGCGGTGCGCACGTTGACCGCTTTCGGGCGTTTGCCGTGCATATCCAGCGAGATCCAGTCATCACCGGTTTCGATATCGGCCCCTGCTTCGCGCAGTTTAGCCAGTACCGCATCCAGGGTGTCCGGCCGGGCATTACGGCAGACAATTTTGCCACCGGAGATAGCCGCAGCGATCAGGAAGGTCCCGGTTTCGATACGATCCGGCAGCACACGGTATTTACCGCCGCCCAGGCGCTTAACCCCTTCGATGGTGATGCGGTCAGATCCCATACCGCTGATTTTTGCCCCCATGGCGTTCAGGAAGCAGGCGGTATCGACAATTTCCGGCTCGCGGGCGGCGTTTTCAATGACCGTAGTCCCTTCTGCCAGGGTAGCCGCCGTCATGATGGTGACCGTCGCGCCCACGCTGACTTTATCCATCACGATATGGGCGCCTTTCAGGCGACCGTCTACAGAGGCTTTCACATAGCCTTCTTCCAGCTTAATGTCCGCACCCAGCTGGGCCAGACCACTGATATGAAGATCCACCGGACGGGCACCAATGGCGCAGCCGCCAGGCAGGGATACCTGACCCTGACCAAAACGCGCCACCAGCGGCCCCAGGGCCCAGATAGAGGCACGCATGGTTTTCACCAGCTCGTAAGGGGCGCAGTAGACATTCACGTCACTGGCATCGATCCAGACTGAGCCGTTACGCTCCACTTTAGTGCCCAGCTGGCTGAGCAACTTCATGGTGGTGTCGATATCTTTCAGTTTCGGGACGTTCTGGATCTCAACGGGTTCCTCTGCCAGCAAGGCAGCGAAAAGGATGGGCAGTGCGGCGTTTTTCGCCCCGGAGATTGTTACTTCACCACTTAACCGGGTCGGACCCTGCACACGAAATTTATCCATTCACCTGTTCTCTGTTATCAAATCACATTGCTGGCGGCCGTCAGCCGTCAGCTCAAAAACCGTTTAGTTTGCGGTCGCGGGCCCACTCCTGTGGGGTATATGCCTTGATGGACAGGGCATGGATACGATTATCCGCAATGTACTCCATCAGCGGCGCGTAAATCGCCTGCTGTTTTTTTACACGACTCATGTCGGCGAACATCTCACCGACCGCGATAACCTGAAAATGGCTACCGTCACCGGAGACGAGAACTTCTTCAAGAGGCAGTGCTGCCATCAGCACAGTCTGAATTTCATGATTTTCCATGGGATCTATTCGTCGGCTAGTAAAACAGCCACACATCTTAGAGGAAAGTGGAGCCGTCTTAAATATGAAAAAAAAGCCCCAAAGCAAGATTTTTGGGGCTGAGTGAGTAACGTACTGAAAATGCTCAGGCTACATCGAAGGGGATAAGCTCTGGCGGTAAATTATACAGCGTCACCAGCGTGTGCAGGTTCGCATCACCGCCAGTTATCACCGGCGAGTTGCCGTGATCGCGGGACAGCGCCATCAGATGAAGCAACAGCGCAATTCCGCCGGTATCCACACGGGTTACCGCCTGCAGGTTAATACCGCGCATCCCGGGCGCTATCTCTGCCCGCGCGTTCCACAAGGGCAGCAGTGTATCGCTGCCCAGTTCGCCGCTCAGCACCAGCTGGTTCTCCTGCAGTGACCACTGCAACGCCTGAGACATTATTTTTTCTCTTCCAGAGTGATGGGTTGGCGGGCGATAGATTTCAGCTGTGCGGTCAGGCCGTCAACACCCTTGGTACGCAGCAGATCGCTCCACTCGTTCTGTTTGGTGGTGATCATACTGATCCCTTCAGCAATCATATCGTATGCCTGCCAGTGACCTGTCTGGCTGTTTTTACGCCACTGGAAGTCCAGGCGTACCGGCGGGCGGCCGTTAGGATCGATAATGGTGACCCGGATAGGAATAATATCTGCGTTGCCCAGCGGCTGTTCTGGCGCGATCTGGTAGGTCTGGCCGTGATACATCGCCAGTGCCTGGCCGTAGGCCTGTTTCAGGTATTCACGAAACGCCGCGAAGTAGGCTTCACGCTGTGCCGGGGTCGCCTGCTGGTAGTAACGGCCCAGCACCAGCGCACCGGCGTATTTTACCTGCACATAAGGCAAAAGCTCCTGATCAACGATATTGCGCAGGTAGTCCGGGTTGCTGCGGATCTGCGGCTGCTCGTTCTTCAGGCGGCTGAATGTCTTCTGTGCCGCTTCATTCATCAGTTTGTACGGGTTGGTCTGATCTGCCGCCTGGACACTAACCAGCGGAGCGATGGCCAGTACGGCAATCATAAACAGGCGTTTTAACATTGTTGTTCTCTCCAGAGTTAATTCGTGGCGCCAGCGTGCGGCGCGGTTGTTCCGGTAGTATCCCCGTCACTGTTTGCGGGGGCATCACCATTCGTCTTATTTGTGCCGTCGTTGCTCTTATACAGGAACTGACCAATCAGATCCTCAAGCACCATGGCGGACTTGGTATCCTGAACAACGCTGCCGTCTTTGAGCATTGAGGTGCCCATGTCCGGATCGCTGAACCCCACATTCAGGGCCAGGTACTGCTCGCCCAGCAGGCCAGAAGTGCGGATAGCCAGCGAACTGGTGTCCGGGATCTCATGGTAGCGATCATCTATCTCCATGGTGACACGCGGCAGGTAGGTTTTTGCGTCCAGCGCAATATCGCTGACCCGGCCAATCACCACCCCGCCGATACGCACCGGCGAGCTGACCTTCAGGCCGCCAATATTGTCGAACACGGCAGAAATACGGTATGTGGGCTCACTGCGTAATGAGGTGACATTCGCCACCTTCAGGCAAATAAACAAAATAGCGATCAGCGCAACCAGTAAAAACGCACCAACCCAGATTTCAAATTTTTTGGTTTGCATAACTTAATTCCCAAACATCAGTGCTGTGAGCACAAAATCAAGGCCCAGTACGGCCAGAGAGGCGTGAACCACAGTGCGTGTTGTTGCGCGGCTGATCCCGGCAGACGTTGGCACGGCATCATAGCCATTAAACAGGGCAATCCAGGTGACGGTAATCGCGAACACCAGGCTCTTCAGGACACAGTTCAGCACGTCCATTTTCCAGTCCACGGCAGACTGCATGGCTGACCAGAAGAAACCGGCATCGATCCCCTTCCAGTTCACCCCGACCAGTTCACCGCCCCAGACGCCAACCGCCACAAAAATCAGCGACAGCAGCGGCAAAGAGATAACCCCGGCCCAGAAGCGCGGCGCAATGACCCGGCGCAGCGGGTCAACGGCCATCATCTCCATACTGGAGAGCTGCTCGGTGGCTTTCATCAGGCCGATTTCGGCCGTCAGCGCAGAGCCGGCGCGCCCGGCAAACAGCAGAGCCGAGACCACCGGCCCCAGCTCACGCAGTAATGACAGCGCCACCATCATACCGAGGCTGGATTCCGCCCCGTAGGTGGTGAGCACCAGATACCCCTGCAAACCCAGCACCATACCGATAAACAAACCGGAGACAATAATAATCAGCAGCGACAAAACGCCAACGTTATACAGCTGGCGCACCAGCTGCGGGAAATGCTTGCCAAACGCCGGTTTACCCACCAGCGCGTTAAACAGCATCAACCCGGCGCGGCCAAAAGCAGCGCAGGTATCCACCCCACGACGCCCCAGCGACGCCAATGCATTAAGCAACATGAATCAATTCGCTCCCGTTCCTGGTAATAAATCAGCGGCATAGTCTCTGGCCGGATAGCGAAATGGCACCGGGCCATCCGCAATACCGTCAAGGAACTGGCGCACGCGGGGATCGGGATTATGCTCAAGCTCATCGGTGGAGCCGTGGGCCACCACTTTTTGCTCTGCAATGATCCATGCACAATCCGCGATGCTCAGCACTTCCGGAACATCGTGCGATACCACAATACAGGTCATCCCGAGGGAGCTGTTCAGTTCAGAGATAAGTTTAACCAATACGCCCATGGTTATCGGATCCTGGCCGACAAAAGGTTCGTCGAACATGATCAGGTCAGGCTCAAGGGCAATGGCTCTGGCCAGCGCCGCACGGCGCGCCATCCCGCCGGACAGCTCCGAGGGCATCAGATTTGCCGCACCGCGCAGCCCTACCGCTTCGAGCTTCATCATTACCGTGCTGCGCAGTAGCGGCTCCGGCAGCGGTGTATGCTCGCGCAGCGGGTAGGCGACGTTTTCAAACACCGTCAAATCGGTAAACAGTGCGCCGGACTGAAATAACATGCTCATGTGTTTACGCACGGTATACAGCCGCGAGCGGGACATGGCGGGAATATTTTCACCGGCGAATAAAATTTCGCCGCTTTCCGGCTGAATTTGCCCGCCAATGAGCTTCAGCAAGGTGGTTTTACCGATACCGGAAGGTCCCATAATAGCGGTTATTTTCCCGCGCGGGACAGAGAGCGAGATATTGTCAAAAATACGCCGGTTGCCGCGAGAAAAAGTGACTCCCCGGACCTCGACCAGATTCGTCTGCGCCTGGTTCATTCGCTTATCCTTTCAGCCATTATTGATGCTGTGATATTCATCAGTCGCCTTAAACTGAACGCCTGAAACTGTAACAGGCGCAATAATATTGCAGAATCTTACCAGTAGCGGTATACGAAAGCTGGCATTTGTTTTACTTTTCCATGCGATAAAGTCAGAATTACTTGCTAAGCAAGACCATACTGGCGCCCCGCGCCCATCCGGATACCACACGCTACAAAACTGGCAATTATACCTGCGTTATAGGAATTCTTATGCTACTGGCGAGCAGCCTGCTAATTATCGGTTTATTCCTGGTAGTCTACGGGGCCGATCGCCTGGTATTCGCCACCTCGGTGCTGTGCCGCAGTATGGGGCTCTCTCCCCTGCTGATTGGTATGACTGTCGTCAGCGCCGGCACATCCCTGCCGGAGATGATGATATCCACCGCCGCCGCCCTGCAGCATCAGCCGAATTTAAGTGTGGGGATTGCATTAGGCTCCTGTACCACCAATATTTTACTGATCGCCGGATTAGGGGCGCTACTGCATCCTTTTACTGTGCATTCTGATATTCTGCGCCGCGAGATCCCGTTAATGTTGGTCGCCACACTATTATGCGCCCCGGTGATAATGAACGCAGAGCTGACCAGATTAAATGGCATCATTTTGCTAATCTCGGCTGTTATTTACCTGTGGTTCACCGTTAAAATTGCCCGCCTTGCCCAGCGGCACGGCAGCGACAGTTTTACCCGCGAGCAGATAGCCGAGCTGCCCGGGGAACTTAACCGTCCGGTAGCGTTTTTGTGGCTGGGGGTGGCGCTGGTTATTATGCCGGTGGCAACCCGCATGGTGGTGGATAACGCCACGGTCGTCGCCAGCTACCTGGGTATGAGCGAGCTGGTTACCGGGCTGACGATAATATCAGTGGCAACCAGTCTCCCGGAACTGGCGACCGCGATTGCCGGCGCACGTAAGGGCGAAGATGACATCGCAATAGGCAATATAATTGGTTCTAATATCTTCAATATTGCCGTGGTACTGGGGATCCCCGCACTGGTTTCCCCCGGCCCCATAGATCCGCAGGCATTCTCCCGGGACTATCTGGTGATGCTGGCGGCGAGTGTTATTTTCACCACCCTTTGCTGGCGTTCGCGCCATCATATTGGTAAACGTAGCGGCGCCTTTTTGCTGACTGGATTTGTCGTATGGATTACGGCCCTGACTGGGTGGCCCAGCTAAGCCCCCATGACGGAACTGTCATATAATCAGATAAACTGAGAATGCATTATGTCCCATGTAGAATTACAGCCGGGTTTTGACTTTCAGCAGGCGGGTAAGGATGTCCTGAAAATTGAACGTGAAGGCCTGGCCCAGCTTGATCAGTACATCAATGACGATTTTTCGCGCGCCTGCGAAACCATATTCCACTGCCCCGGCAAAGTCGTGGTGATGGGGATGGGGAAATCCGGGCATATTGGCCGCAAAATGGCAGCCACCTTTGCCAGTACCGGCACCCCGGCGTTTTTTGTACACCCGGGTGAAGCGGCCCACGGGGATCTCGGTATGGTCACCCCTCAGGATATCGTGATTGCCATTTCCAACTCGGGCGAGTCGAACGAAATCCTGGCGCTGATCCCGGTACTCAAGCGCCTGCATGTGCCGCTGCTGTGTATGACTGGCCGCCCGGAGAGCACCATGGCGAAAGCCGCAGATATCCACCTGTGCGTGACCGTGCCTCAGGAGGCCTGCCCGCTGGGACTGGCCCCGACCACCAGCACCACCGCGACCCTGGTCATGGGGGATGCCATGGCCGTGGCCCTGCTCCAGGCCCGTGGTTTTACCAAAGAAGATTTTGCGCTGTCGCACCCCGGTGGTGCCCTGGGGCGCAAACTGCTGCTGCGGGTTAACGACATCATGCACACCGGTGATGAGATCCCCCACGTCAGCAAAGAGGCCTCCCTGCGCGATGCGCTGCTGGAGATCACCCGTAAAAACCTGGGCATGACCGTTATCTGTGATGACCAGATGAACATCGACGGCATCTTTACCGACGGGGACTTACGCCGGATACTGGACGCAGGCATTGATCTGCATAATGCCAGAATTGTGGATGTCATGACCCCGGGGGGCATTCGCGTGCGCCCGGGTATACTGGCGGTTGATGCGCTGAACCTCATGCAGTCGCGCCATATCACCTCCGTTATGGTGGCTGAAGGCGACCGGCTCATTGGTGTGCTCCATATGCACGATCTGCTGCGCGCAGGCGTGGTATAACGCTAGGAAGGTAGAAGTCTGAATGAGTAACCCGCAAGCCACCATGAACACCTGCTACGGGCCGGTGAACACAGAGATCATGGCGAAAGCCCGGGAGATCCGTCTGTTGATCCTTGACGTTGACGGCGTCATGTCTGACGGGCTGATTTACATGGGGAATAATGGCGAAGAGCTGAAGGCATTTAACGTGCGCGATGGCTACGGCATCCGCTGTGCGCTGACATCCGGCATTGAGGTCGCCATTATTACCGGCAGAAAAGCAAAACTGCTCGAAGATCGCTGCCAGACACTAGGCATTACGCACCTGTACCAGGGCCAGTCCGACAAGCTGATCGCCTTTGCCGATTTGCAGGCCCGGCTGGGTATCAGCCCGGAGCAGACTGCCTATATTGGCGATGATCTTATAGACTGGCCGGTGATGCAGAAAATCGGCCTGAGCGTGGCCGTTGCGGATGCGCACCCCCTGCTGCTGCCCCGGGCGGATTATGTTACCCATATCCCCGGTGGCCGCGGCGCAGTGCGCGAAGTCTGTGATTTACTGTTACTGGCACAGGGCAAACTTGATGAAGCCAAAGGGCAATCCATATGAGTAACACCAGGCGCTGGGTTATCATCCTGCTCACTTTGCTGGTGCTGGTGCTGATTGGTGTCAACCTGGCTGACCGGGATGAAACCGGACCCGTAACAACAAATACGGATGAGCCGACATACAAAAGTGGCTATTCCAGTACCCTGGTTTACAGCCCGGAAGGCGCGCTGACATACCGCCTTGTCTCCCGCACGACCGGGTATTACACCGCGGAGTCTGTCTCCTGGTTCACGGATCCGGTGGTCACCAGTTACGATGCACAGCAAGTGGCAACCTGGTCAATTAAGGCAGATCGCGCCAAACTGACTAATGACCGGATGCTCTATCTGTATGGTCATGTTGAAGTCAACGCGCTTACGCCAGACTCTCAGCTACGAAAAATCACAACGGATAATGCTCAGATCAACCTGATAACGCAGGATGTTACCTCCGATGATCTGGTCACGTTGTACGGCACGACATTTAATTCCAGCGGCCTGAAAATGCGCGGAAACCTGCGCAGTAAAACTGCCCAGCTGATTGAAAAGGTTAGAACTTCATATGAAATTCAAGATAAACAAACTCAGCCTTAATCTGGTCATTTCCGGGGCGCTTCTGGCGGCCAGTCTCCCCGCACTTGCGGTCACCGGGGACACGGATCAGCCGATTCATATCGAATCCGATCAGCAGTCACTGGACATGCAGGGCAACGTGGTGACCTTTACCGGCAATGTGGTGGTGACCCAGGGCACCATCAAAATCAATGCCGATAAAGTGGTGGTGACCCGTCCGGAAGGACAAAGCGGTAAAGAGGTCATCGACGGTTACGGTAACCCGGCCACCTTCTACCAGATGCAGGACAACGGCAAGCCGGTAAAAGGGCATGCGGCCAAAATGCATTATGAGCTGGCAAGCGACTTCGTGGTGCTGACCGGGAACGCCTATCTGGAACAGCTGGACAGCAACATCAAGGGCGACAAAATCACCTATCTGGTTAAGCAGCAGAAAATGCAGGCGTTCAGCTCAAAAGGCAAACGCGTAACCACCGTTCTGGTACCGAACCAGCTTCAGGATAAAAACGGCAGCAAGTCGTCACAACACAAGAGTAACTGATTCGTTATGGCAACATTAATTGCGAAGAACCTCGCGAAGGCCTACAAAGGCCGCCATGTGGTAGAAGATGTCAGCCTGACCGTAAACTCCGGTGAGATAGTCGGCCTGCTGGGCCCGAACGGGGCGGGGAAAACCACCACCTTCTACATGGTGGTGGGGATAGTCCCGCGCGATGCTGGCAATATTATTATTGATGACGAAGACATCAGCCTGTTGCCGCTGCACGCCCGCGCCCGCCGCGGTATCGGCTATTTGCCCCAGGAGGCGTCTATCTTCCGCCGCCTGAGCGTGTACGATAACCTGATGGCGGTATTACAGATCCGCGACGATCTGAGCGCCGAACAGCGTGAAGACCGGGCCAATGATCTGCTGGCGGAGTTTCACATTGAGCACCTGCGCGACAGCCTGGGCCAGTCACTGTCCGGCGGTGAACGCCGCCGGGTAGAAATAGCCCGGGCACTGGCGGCTAACCCGAAATTCATCCTGCTGGATGAACCCTTCGCCGGGGTTGACCCTATCTCGGTTATCGACATCAAAAAAATCATCGAGCACTTGCGTGACAGCGGTCTTGGGGTTTTGATAACAGACCATAACGTCCGTGAAACACTGGCGGTCTGTGAACGCGCCTATATCGTTAGCCAGGGCCACCTGATTGCCCACGGCACCCCGGCGGAGATCCTGGAAAACGATCAGGTGAAACGCGTGTACCTTGGGGAAGACTTCAGACTCTGATAGGGTATGAAGATTCACCGGCACTCTTGTGCGGCCTGGCAGTGCCAGTTCACGGTCCGGAAGAGATAAGGCGGCAAGGCAACCCCCGGTTGCGGCCGCCAGATAATCATTGATGTTCCGCCAGGCCCGGTGCCGGGCGGCCATCCAGACCTGAGGAAGTTTGCACTGAACATGAAGCAGGGTTTACAACTACGGCTTAGTCAACAGCTGGCGATGACGCCACAGCTGCAACAGGCAATCCGCCTGCTGCAGCTGTCCACGCTTGAACTTCAACAGGAACTACAACAAGCCCTGGAAAGTAACCCGCTGCTGGAGCAAACCGACAGCCATCAGGAGATAGATACCCAGCAATCTGCCGACAGCGAAATCCTCGACAGCCGCGACGCGCTGGAACAGCAACAGATGCCCGAAGAGCTGCCGCTGGACGCCAGCTGGGATGAGATCTACACCGCAGGCACCCCTTCCGGCACCGGTGCCGACTATTTTGATGATGAGCTCCCCGTCTACCAGGGTGAAACCACCCAGAGCCTCCAGGATTATCTGATGTGGCAGGTGGAGCTGACGCCGTTTTCCGATACGGATCGCGCCATTGCCACCTCGATTGTTGATGCGGTGGACGACACCGGCTATCTGACGGTGCCACTGGAAGATATCCGCGAAAGCACGGGCGACGACGAGATAACCATCGAAGAGGTCGAGGCTGTCCTCAAGCGGATCCAGCGTTTTGATCCGGTGGGCGTGGCGGCAAAAGATCTGCGCGACTGCCTGTTGATCCAGCTCTCCCAGTACCGCAAAGAGACCCCTTTTCTGGCCGAATCACAGCTGATTGTCCGCGATCATCTTGATCTGCTGGCTAATCATGATTTCCGCACTCTGATGCGGGTCACCCGCCTGAAAGAAGACGTGCTCAAAGAGGCGGTCAATTTTATCCAGTCACTTGATCCGCGCCCGGGCCAGTCGATCCAGACCGGCGAGCCGGAGTACGTGATCCCGGATGTTCTGGTACGTAAGCACCAGGGCAACTGGGTGGTAGAGCTGAATAACGACAGCATACCGCGCCTGCAAATCAACCAGCAGTATGCGGCCATGGGCAGCGCCTCGCGCAACGACAGCGACAGCCAGTTTATCCGCAGCAACCTGCAGGAGGCCCGCTGGCTGATCAAGAGCCTTGAGAGCCGTAACGATACGCTGCTGCGGGTCAGCCGCTGTATTGTGGAGCAGCAGCAGGCCTTCTTTGAGCATGGCGAAGAGCACATGAAACCCATGGTGCTGGCGGATATTGCCCAGGCGGTTGAGATGCATGAATCCACCATCTCCCGGGTGACAACCCAGAAGTATCTGCACAGCCCGCGGGGGATTTTTGAACTGAAGTATTTCTTCTCCAGCCATGTGAACACGGAAGGAGGCGGGGAAGCCTCCTCCACGGCAATTCGTGCGCTGGTGAAGAAGTTAATCGCGGCGGAGAACCCCGCGAAACCCCTGAGCGACAGTAAGCTCACCAGTATGCTCTCTGACCAGGGCATTATGGTGGCCAGGCGCACTGTGGCGAAATACCGTGAGTCATTATCGATTCCTCCGTCAAACCAGCGTAAACAACTGGTCTGACTCAACCATAAGGAAGACACTATGCAGCTCAATATCACCGGCAATAACGTCGAAATAACCCCGGCTCTGCGCGAGTTTGTGACGACAAAATTTGCTAAATTGGAGCAGTATTTTGAAAGGATTAATCAGGTCTACATTGTGTTAAAAGTGGAGAAAGTCAGCCATATTGCAGAGGCAACACTGCATGTGAATGGTGGAGAGCTACATGCCAGCGCCGAAGGCCAGGATATGTATGCCGCGATTGACGGGCTTATCGATAAGCTGGCCCGACAGCTTAATAAGCATAAAGACAAACTAAAACAACACTAATTGTCCAGGCGTCCTGTGTTCTCTGCGGCCCGCATCCTTCGCGATTGCGGGCCGCAAACCCAGGACGCTTAGGTGAAATTATGACAAATAACGATTCAGAATTTTTACTCAGTAGCGTCCTTAACCAGGAATGTACGCGCAGTGCTGTACACTGCCAGAGCAAAAAACGCGCACTGGAAATCATCAGCGAACTGGCGGCCAGACAGCTTAGCCTTCCGCCGCAAGTGGTCTTTGAAGCGGTCCTCACCCGGGAACGGATGGGCAGTACCGGCATTGGTAACGGTATCGCCATTCCTCACGGTAAACTGGAGGCCGACACCTTACGCGCTGTCGGGGTCTTTATTCAGCTGGAAACCCCCATCGCTTTTGATGCCATCGACAATCAGCCCGTTGATCTGTTATTTGCCTTACTGGTGCCCGCAGACCAGACCAAAACCCATTTACACACCCTGTCTGTGGTAGCCCGCCGCCTGGCCGATAAAACCATCTGTCGCCGTCTGCGCGCCGCCCAGAGCGACGAAGAGCTGTACCAGATAATCACCGAAGAAAACACCAACAGCGAAGCGGAATAAAATACGCCGCAGCACCCCTGCGGTAATCTCTGTATTGACAGTTATGAGATGTGGGAGAGAGTGTTCATGGTGCTGATGATTGTCAGCGGCCGCTCAGGTTCAGGAAAATCGGTAGCGTTACGGGCCCTGGAAGATATGGGGTTTTACTGTGTTGATAACCTGCCGGTAGTGCTGCTGCCTGAGCTGGCAAAAACCCTTCATGACCGCCACGTATCGGCCGCGGTAAGTATTGACGTGCGTAACATGCCGGAGTCTCCGGAGGTGTTTGAACAGGCAATGCAAAATCTGCCTGAAGGCTTCTCTCCGCAGTTACTGTTCCTGGATGCCGATCGCAATACGCTGATCCGCCGCTATAGCGATACCCGTCGTTTACACCCGCTGTCCAGTAAGAATTTATCCCTGGAAAGCGCCATCGATGAAGAAAGCAACCTGCTGGAGCCCCTGCGCTCCCGGGCCGATCTGATTATCGATACCTCAGAAATGTCGGTTCACGAACTGGCTGAAATGCTGCGCACCCGCCTGCTGGGCAAGCGGGAGCGGGAACTGACCATGGTGTTTGAATCCTTCGGCTTTAAGCACGGGATCCCGATTGACGCAGACTACGTGTTTGACGTGCGTTTTCTGCCCAACCCCCACTGGGATCCGAAACTGCGCCCGATGACCGGCCTGGATAAACCGGTGGCCGCGTTCCTGGATCGCCACACCGAAGTCCACAACTTTATCTACCAGACCCGCAGCTACCTTGAACTGTGGTTGCCGATGCTGGAGACCAATAACCGCAGCTACCTGACCGTTGCCATTGGCTGTACCGGCGGGAAACACCGCTCGGTCTATGTGGCCGAGCAACTGGCGGACTATTTCCGCTCCCGGGGTAAGAATGTTCAGTCGCGCCACAGAACGCTGGAAAAACGCAAAACATGACCGTAAAGCAAAGCGTTGAAATCACGAATAAGCTGGGCATGCACGCCCGCCCGGCCATGAAACTCTTCGAGCTGGTGCAAAGTTTTGATGCGGAAGTGCTGCTGCGCAACGAAGCGGGCACCGAGGCCGAAGCCAGCAGCGTTATCGCCCTGCTGATGCTGGACTCCGCCAAAGGCGGGCACATTGAAATCGAAGCCAGCGGCCCCCAGGAGCAGGAGGCGCTCAGCGCCGTTATCGCCCTGTTTAACGCCGGGTTTGATGAGGACTGAGCCGCACGCTCAGTACAAATGATTACGCTGCAAATACCCGGTGCCGCCGAGCTGGCGCATCTGGCGCAGGATCCACTGCTGGCGGGTGCGCACATAACCGGAAGGGGCATTTGCCCGGTAGCGCAGCGGGTTAGGTAATACCGCCGCCAGCAGGGCCGCTTCTGACGGGGTCAGCCGCCTGGCAGGCTTGTGGAAGTAGTGCTGTGCGGCGGCCTCGACCCCGAAGATCCCCTCACCGAATTCGGCGACATTCAGATACACCGTAAGAATGCGCCGCTTGGACCAGACCGTCTCGATCCCCGCCGTCAGCCCGGCCTCCAGCCCTTTACGCAGCCAGCTGCGCCCGTCCCACAAAAACAGGTTTTTCGCCGTCTGCTGCGACAGGGTTGATGCGCCGCGAATGCGTTTTTCATGGCGCTCATTATGGTCCAGCGCCATGCGGATAGCCTGCACATCAAAGCCCCAGTGCTGCGGGAATTTCTGATCTTCCGCCGCGATAACCGCCAGCGGCATCCAGGGGGAGATCTCATCCATTCCCACCCAGTCAGAGTGGGCCACATAGCGGAAATCACCGCCCAGCCAGGCACTTATCTGGCGCTCGACCATCACGGCGGAAAACGGCACCGGCATCACGCTGAACAGCACAATCCCCAGCAGCCAGATCCCGGCCACACAACCGACCAGGCGCAGCAGCGTACGCCGGCACCGGTACCAAAGACCGGAGCGTTTCATCAGCTCAGCGCCAGTACCCGGGCGACCAGCATCTCTATACCTGTGGCGGCCTCACCAATATTCTGCGCCAGCATATAGGCGGGCGTGGTGACCACTTTTTGCTCTTCATCCACCACGATATCGTCCACCGGGCACGGAATATGTTCACCGCCCCGCTCCTCAATGGTTTCAGCCGTGTCCGGATCCGTGCCGATGGTAAAACGCACCGGGCACTCCAGCAGGCCCGGCAACATGGCGGGCGCAATACAGATAAACCCCAGAGGCTTACCCGCCTTATGACACGCCTGCACCAGTGTTTTAAGGTCTTCATCCACCACATATTCGCTGCCGGCGCTGGCAAAATTCGACAAATTCTTCGCCGCCCCAAACCCACCGGGGATGATAACCCCGTCCAGATCACTGGCCCGGGCCTCAGAGAGCGGGCGAATATTGCCACGGGCAATACGCGCAGACTCCACCAGCACGTTGCGGCTTTGCGCCACGGGCTCGCCTGTCAGGTGGTTGATCACATCAGACTGGGGCTTATCCGGCGCGAAGCAGACCGCCTGCGCCCCCTGGCGATCAAGCGCCAGCAATGTGATCACCGCTTCGTGAATTTCTGAGCCATCATAAACGCCACAGCCACTCAAAATAACGCCAATTTTTTTCATTCACGCCCTCCGTTATGCCCGCCGCGCCGGGTATCAGCGGAACTGATATCAGCGCTTCGCTTCACATATTTTACTGATTCTTGTAACAAATAATTTAAGGTTTGCTATCTTAATCCCTGAGCGTTTCGCTTTCACAGGCGTCGCTGTGCCTGAACAATAATCAACACAGCAGCGGCGTTACCTTTTCCCTGGTGTTGGCGCAGTCTTCGCGCACCCCGGTTTACCGGGGTCATTTTTTAGCGCTGTGTTCCGCAACCCACGCTTTCAGCACTGCCACATCCCCCTGCCAGTCCTGCTTCATCTCTTCGATCCAGTCACCCACGTTATCTGACCAGGCCGGAAGATCCGGGCTCTGAATCTGCTGGCCCAGCTGCTGCAGATGGCGCAGACCAATCGAACCCGCCGCGCCTTTAATCTTATGCCCCTCTTCCACAATGCCTTTCTGATCCCGGGCGGTCAGGTTGGACTCCAGAATATTCAGGTAGCCTGGCATCATCCTCTCAAAAACGGCCAGCCCGTCGGTGATCAATTTTGGCCCTACCAGCTCCATGTACTGGCTTAACATTTCGGTATCCAGAATATTTTCTTTCGGTGGTGTCTGATTTCCGGTCACGGCATGCTCCTTATTCTGTTCTGGCTCATCCCAGAACTTTTTGATCATTGCGGTCAGGGCCGGGACAGCCAGCGGTTTGCTGAGAACATCGTCCATTCCGGCATCGAGGTATTCATGCTTATCTTTGAGTACGTTTGCCGTCAGCGCCACCAGCGGCGGCAGCTCATCGGGCTGATAACGGCGGTGCAGCTCCCGGGCAATATCCAGCCCGGTCATATCCGGCAGCTGAATATCCAGCAGCACCAGGTCATATTCCCCCGGGGTGAATGTATCCAGCGCGGCCTGGCCTGTCATGGCCACATCAACACTGTTACCCAGCTTTTCCAGTACCGAGCGGGCAACAATCACGTTCAGTTCAATATCCTCGACCAGCAGCACATGCAGCGCCGGTAATGGCACGTCATCCGCCTGGCTGAGATCTGCGGCTTCTTCATCCGCATTCGGGGCCTGTACTGTCAGGCTAAAGGTGGCGCCTTTGCCCGGCTCACTGGAGACCACAATATCGCCCCCCATGCTTCTGGCCAGGCGGCGGGACACCGCCAGGCCGATGCCGGTACCGGTTGCCGGTTTCCCTCCGTGGCTGCCTTTGACCTGGTAGTACATGGCAAAAATCTTGTCCTGCTCATCCGGCGGAATACCTATCCCCGAATCCTGCACATCAAAATGGAGCATCTGCGCGGCGTCGTAACGCACCCGGACAGTCACATTGCCGCCCTGGGGGGTAAATTTCACCGCATTGCTGATTAAGTTCCAGATGACCTGGCGCAGGCGGGTGGCGTCGGTAATTACGTTATGGGGCAGTGGCTGGGTGGGCTCCAGCACAAAGCGCAGCCCCTTCTGCTGGGCCTGCAACCCGGAGAGGTTCTCCAGATCCGAGAGGAAACCGGTAAAATCCATCACCTGATTATCCAGCTGGACTTTGCGCCGCTCAATCTTATCCATATCGATAATATCGTTGAAAATATTGCCCAGCGTCACCGCCGAGACATGGATAGTTTTGAGGTATTTTTCCTGCTCCTGGGTCAGCTCCGTATCCAGCAGAATACGGCTCAGCCCGACAATCCCGTTCAGGGGGGTGCGCAGCTCGTGGCTGATGGTGGAAATAAACGTGGTTTTATCGCGGCTGGCGCGCTCCAGGGCATCCTGATAGCGCTTACGTTCGGTGATATCGCGGCCAAAGCCCATCAGCCCGTGGCGCATCCCCACCCGGTCATAGTAGGGCACTTTGCGGATCTCAAAGCAGGCTTTGCGCCCGTCCGGATAATCCAGCCACTGCTCGTAAGTCAGCGATACGTTGTGGCGAAAGACTTTTTCATCGGTCTCGATAACTTTCGCCGCCGTCTCTTCAGAGTAGACATCGCTGGGTTTCAGGCCAATGAGCTGTTTTTCACTCTTCCCGGTCAGCAGCTCCATCGCCCGGTTACAGCCGGAGAAATACTGCCCTTCATTACGGTAGAACACCAGGTCCGGAGAGGCATCCAGAAAGGAGCGCAGAAAAGAGGATTGTTGCTCCAGCTGGACCTGGGTCTGGGCGCGCTCCTGCATTTCGATTTGCAGTTGCTCAAGGGTGGAATGGCGCTCCGCCTCGGCTTTTTCGCGATCGGCAATTTCCTGATTCAGCTGGGTAATGTTGTCTTTGAGCTGAACATTGAGCTTAAGATCGCGCTCGCGCATCTCTTCGAGCTTCTCCACCAGCCGCGACAGGCGCCGCCGGGACTCTTCCAGCTGTTCCACCACCACCGAGAGGAAATACACCGCCCAGGGGGTAATAAGTAACCCGAAGAAGATAGAGCGAATAACATCAATACTTTCTATCTCGCCACTCAGCAGCATGGTCACCGCCATCTGCACTGCCATTGCGAGAATAACTAAAGCCAGAGCCAGCAGTAATGAAAAGCGGACCAGGCCCAGCTTCATCATTAAATCAACGTAATATTGCGCCAGTAAACGGATTTGCTTCATGGAAGAGTCCTTCGCTGAGTATCCGTTCAATCATACCGGAAAACCGGCGAAATACTCAGATTTCAGAAGATTGCGGACACTGCCACGGCGTGCCGAGGGCCGAGCCCTGGACACCGTGCTGGTGCATCCAGCGATCCAGCTCGACCATCCCGGTCCAGCGATTCTCACACCATAACGGGGCCAGCAGCGTCGGGCGCCGGGCGCTGGCAGAAATCCGGTGGTAGATAATGTCCGGTGGGGTATGGCGGATCATCTCCCCGGCAATGCGCACGTAATCATCCAGTGCGATCCCCGCCAGGCGGCCAGCCTGCCAGGCTTTCGCCATGGTGCTGCCGGTCACAATATGCAGCGGGTGCAGTTTAATGCCGTCGACCCCGGTCTCCACCACCCGGTTCAGCGTATCAAGGCATTCGGCGTCGCTTTCCCCGGGCAGGCCGACGATCAGGTGGCTGCACACTTTCAGCCCCCGGGCCCGCGCGCGCGCGGTGGTTTGCTGGTAACAGGCGAAATCATGACCCCGGTTAATACGGTGCAGGGTTTTATCCTGAGCACTCTGTAGCCCCAGCTCCAGCCACACTTCGTAGCCTTCATTGCGGTAATCACTGAGCAGATCCAGCACGCTGTCCGGTACACAATCCGGGCGAGTCCCGACACACAGCCCGACCACGCTGGCCTGGGCGACAGCCTGCTGATACATAGAACGCAGCACCTGCACTTCAGCCCAGGTGCTGGTATAGGCCTGAAAATAGGCCAGGTAGCGTTTTGCGCGGTTTACCCGCCGGGCCTGGTCAGCCAGCTGGTCGGCAATGGAGCGATACTGCTGGGCTTCATCGGCAAATGAGGCCACATTACAGAACGTGCAGCCGCCCCGCCCGATGGTGCCATCCCGGTTGGGGCAGCTGAACCCACCGTGAAGGGTTAATTTATGCACCTTTTGCCCGTAGCGGCGCGATAAATCACCACCAAACATATTGACTAATTTCTGTAACTGCATAATCTGAAAGACCGGCCCGTAAAAAGGGGCTTAGCCTGCCATTTTCTGCTCATTCTGGCGATGACCTGGATCAACCGCCGGGAGCACCACATCTTTTGAATAACCATTCACAATTAACGCCGTTTTAATCACCACGGCGCGGATAACTTTTCCTTATGCTGCTGGCCGCTATTTAAAAATTATTCTCCTGGTTGAAAAACAGGGTAATAACTGGCTCTGAAGCGACATACCAATATATTGTGCTGGATAGTTATCAGTGAATAGCACGCTGTGGTAATGATTTTGCCAGATATTAGTGAGACAGATCACATTACATTCCCGGTCCCCGGGGAGTTCACTGCTCACCACATATGATTTTTCATGTTTATAATCAATATATTAAACGACTTTTTAATCAACAAGCAGGCCATATGGCTGCCATTTGACCTGACTGCAGATTATCGCTAATTTGGGAATCCGCTGGAAGCATTGTCGACGGGGATTCAAACCGTCATATTTATGCAGTAATTGCGATTCCCTCTGGAGCAAGTCCTCACTACTTGTGAATCCGCTGCGCAGGTCTTCAGGAGAGCGAACAAGGCACGAAGTCTCGTGCGCATCTGTCGCGGCTCTCTTTGCGCGCCTGCCGCAAACGGTGTCGGGGATCCACAGAGCCTGGGGAGGTTCACTGATATGTTGTACGATAAATCCCTTGAGAGGGATAACTGTGGTTTCGGCCTGATCGCCCACATAGAAGGCGAACCCAGCCACAAAGTAGTGCGTACCGCGATCCATGCACTGGCGCGTATGCAACACCGTGGCGCTATCCTTGCGGATGGCAAAACTGGGGACGGCTGCGGTCTGCTGTTACAAAAACCGGATCGCTTCTTCCACGTTGTGGCCGAAGAGCGCGGCTGGCGTTTAGCCAAAAACTACGCAGTCGGCATGCTGTTCTTAAGCCAGGATGACGAAAAAGCCGCGGCCAGCCGCCGTATTGTTGAGGAAGAGCTACAGCGGGAAACCCTGTCGATTGTTGGCTGGCGCGATGTGCCGACCAATCAGGACGTACTCGGGGAAATCGCCCTCTCCTCTCTGCCGCGCATTGAGCAGATTTTTGTGAACGCCCCCGCAGGCTGGCGCCCGCGCGATATGGAGCGCCGTCTGTTTATCGCCCGCCGTCGCATTGAAAAACGCATCCAGGAGCAGGACAAAGATTTCTACATTTGTAGCCTGTCCAACCTGGTCAATATTTATAAAGGTCTGTGTATGCCGGCAGATCTGCCGCGCTTCTACCTGGATCTTGCGGATTTGCGCCTGGAGTCCGCCATTTGTCTGTTTCACCAGCGCTTCTCCACCAATACCGTACCGCGCTGGCCGCTGGCCCAGCCGTTCCGTTATCTGGCCCACAATGGTGAGATCAACACCATCACCGGTAACCGCCAGTGGGCCCGGGCCCGTACCTATAAATTCCAGACCCCGCTGATCCCGGATCTCCAGGCGGCGGCGCCGTTTGTGAATGAGACCGGCTCCGATTCCAGCTCCCTGGACAATATGCTGGAGCTGCTGCTGGCCGGCGGGATGGATATCATCCGCGCCATGCGCCTGCTGGTGCCGCCCGCCTGGCAGAATAACCCGGATATGGATCCGGACCTGCGCGCCTTTTTTGACTTTAACTCCATGCATATGGAGCCCTGGGATGGCCCGGCCGGTATCGTCATGTCTGACGGGCGCTTCGCCGCCTGTAACCTCGACCGTAACGGCCTGCGCCCGGCGCGCTACGTGATAACCAAAGATAAGCTGATCACCTGCGCCTCTGAAGTGGGGATCTGGGACTACCAGCCGGACGAAGTGCTGGAAAAAGGCCGCGTCGGCCCCGGCGAGCTGATGGTTATCGACACCCGTAGCGGCCGTATCCTGCACTCCGCCGAGACCGACCACGATCTGAAAAGCCGCCACCCGTACAAAGCGTGGATGGAGAAAAATGTCCGCCGCCTGGTGCCTTTTGAAGATCTGCCCGACGAGCAAGTCGGCACCCGGGAAATGGACGACGATCTGCTGGCCAGCTACCAGAAGCAGTTTAACTACAGCAACGAAGAGCTGGATCAGGTGATCCGCGTGCTGGGTGAAAACGGCCAGGAAGCGGTGGGCTCCATGGGGGATGACACGCCGTTTGCGGTGCTCTCCAGCCAGCCGCGCATTATTTATGACTACTTCCGCCAGCAGTTTGCCCAGGTGACTAACCCGCCTATCGATCCGCTGCGTGAAGCTCACGTCATGTCGCTTGCCACCAGCATTGGCCGGGAGATGAACGTCTTCTGTGAAGCGGAAGGCCAGGCCCACCGGCTGAGCTTTAAATCACCGATTCTGCTCTATTCCGACTTCCGCCAGCTGACCACCCTGAAAGAGAGCCACTACCAGGCCGATACGCTGGACATCACCTTTGATGCCACAGAAACCACCCTGGAAGAGACCCTCACGGCCCTGTGCAACAAAGCCGAGCAGATGGTGCGCGGCGGCACAGTGCTGCTGGTGCTTTCCGACCGGAATATCGCCAGAGACCGGCTGCCGGTCCCGGCCCCAATGGCGGTCGGCGCCATTCAGAGCCGCCTGGTGGAGCAGAGCCTGCGCTGCGATGCCAACATCATTGTTGAAACCGCCAGCGCCCGCGATCCGCACCACTTCGCGGTACTGCTGGGCTTTGGCGCCACGGCGATTTACCCCTATCTGGCCTATGAGACCCTGGCCCGCCTGGTCGACAGCCGCACCATCGACAAGCCCTACCGCACGGTGATGCTCAACTACCGCAACGGGATCAATAAGGGCCTGTACAAGATCATGTCCAAAATGGGCATCTCTACTGTGGCCTCTTACCGCTGCTCCAAACTGTTTGAAGCCGTCGGCCTGCATGATGATGTGGCGCAGCGCTGCTTCCAGGGGGTGGTGAGCCGTATCGGCGGCGCTAACTTCTCTGATTTCCAGCAGGATCTGCTGAACCTGTCAAAACGCGCCTGGCTGGTACGCAAGCCTCTGGAGCAAGGGGGGCTGCTGAAATATGTCCACGGTGGTGAATACCACGCCTACAACCCGGACGTGGTACGCACCCTGCAACAGGCAGTACAGAGCGGTGATTACCAGGACTATCAGCACTATGCCCGGCTGGTCAACGAGCGGCCAGTCGCCACCCTGCGCGATATGCTGAGCATCACCCCGAAGGGTGACGCCATCAGCATTGACAGTGTCGAGCCCGCCAGTGAGCTGTTTAAGCGCTTTGACACGGCGGCCATGTCCATTGGCGCCCTGAGCCCGGAGGCCCACGAATCCCTGGCCGAGGCCATGAACGCCCTGGGCGGCAATTCAAACTCCGGCGAAGGCGGCGAAGATCCGGCCCGCTACGGCACCAGCAAAGTCTCCCGCATTAAGCAGGTGGCTTCCGGTCGCTTCGGGGTGACCCCGGCGTACCTGGTCAGTGCCGATGTTATCCAGATCAAAGTGGCCCAGGGGGCCAAACCCGGCGAAGGCGGCCAGTTACCGGGGGATAAAGTCACCCCGTATATTGCCCGACTGCGCTATTCGGTGCCGGGCGTGACGCTTATCTCCCCGCCGCCGCACCACGATATTTACTCCATTGAGGATCTGGCCCAGCTGATTTTCGATCTTAAACAGGTCAACCCGCAGGCGATGATCTCGGTAAAACTGGTTTCCGAGCCCGGGGTCGGCACCATCGCCACCGGGGTGGCGAAAGCCTATGCGGACCTTATCACCATCGCCGGTTACGACGGTGGCACCGGGGCCAGCCCGCTCACCTCGGTAAAATATGCCGGGTGCCCCTGGGAGCTTGGCCTGGTGGAAACCCAGCAGGCGCTGGTGGCCAACGGCCTGCGCCATAAGATTCGCCTGCAGGTAGACGGCGGCCTGAAGACCGGCGTCGACATTATTAAAGCGGCGATCCTCGGGGCGGAGAGCTTCGGCTTCGGCACCGGCCCGATGGTGGCGCTGGGTTGTAAATACCTACGTATTTGCCACCTCAACAACTGTGCGACCGGTGTGGCAACCCAGGACGAAAAACTGCGCAAGAACCACTACCACGGCCTGCCGTTCAAAGTGACCAACTACTTTGAGTTTATCGCCCGGGAAACCCGCGAGCTGATGGCCCAACTGGGGGTGACCCGTCTGGTGGATCTGATTGGCCGCACGGATCTGCTCACCCGGCTGGAAGGGCTGAGCGCCAAACAACAAAAACTGGATCTGCACCGCCTGCTGGAGACTGCAGAACCGCACCCGGGTAAAGCCCTGTACTGCACCGAACATAACCCGCCGTTTGATAACGGTGAGCTCAATGCCCGGCTGCTGAAACAGGCTCAGCCGTTTGTGGATGAGAAGCAAAGCAAAACCTTCTGGTTTGATATCCGCAATACGGACCGCTCTGTAGGGGCGAGCCTGTCCGGATATATCGCCCGGCATCATGGCGATCAGGGGCTGGCCTCTGATCCCATTAAAGCCCACTTCAGCGGCACAGCCGGGCAGAGCTTCGGGGTGTGGAACGCCGGTGGGGTAGAACTGCACCTGACAGGCGATGCCAACGACTATGTGGGCAAGGGCATGGCGGGCGGCGTGATTTCAGTTCGCCCGCCGGTGGGCTCTGCCTTCCGTAGCCACGAGGCGAGCATTATCGGTAACACCTGCCTGTACGGGGCCACCGGTGGCCGCCTGTATGCCGCAGGCCGCGCCGGTGAGCGCTTCGGGGTGCGTAACTCCGGGGCCATCACCGTGGTGGAAGGCATTGGCGATAACGGCTGCGAATATATGACCGGCGGTATTGTCTGTGTCCTGGGCAAAACCGGGGTGAACTTCGGGGCCGGTATGACCGGTGGTTTCGCCTATGTGCTGGACGAAGACGGGGAGTTTCGCAAACGCGTCAACCCGGAGCTGGTCGAGGTGCTGAATGTTGACGACCTGGCCATCCACGAGGAGCACTTACGCGGGCTTATCACCGAACACGTCCATCTGACCGGCTCCCAGCGCGGGGAGGAGATCCTTGCTAACTGGCCAGCCTTTGCCGCGAAGTTCGCGCTGGTTAAACCGAAGTCCAGTGATGTGAAGGCATTGCTGGGTCACCGTAGTCGTTCCGCAGCAGAGCTGCGGGTGCAGGCGCAGTAAGAGGTAGCGATGAGCCAGAACGTATATCAATTTATCGACTTGCAGCGTGTTGATCCGCCGAAAAAGCCGCTCAGGATCCGCAAAATTGAATTTGTAGAGATCTACGAACCTTTTTCCGAAAACCAGGCCCAGGCCCAGGCAGACCGCTGCCTCTCCTGTGGCAACCCTTATTGCGAATGGAAGTGCCCGGTACATAACTACATCCCGAACTGGCTGAAGCTGGCCAATGAAGGGCGCATTATTGAAGCGGCAGAGCTCTCCCACCAGACCAATACCCTGCCGGAAGTGTGTGGCCGGGTGTGCCCGCAGGATCGCCTGTGTGAGGGCTCCTGCACTCTGAATGATGAGTTCGGCGCGGTCACCATCGGCAATATTGAGCGCTATATCAACGATAAAGCCTTCGAAATGGGCTGGCGCCCGGATCTGACCGGCGTTAAGCAGACCGGCAAGCGGGTGGCGATTATCGGTGCGGGCCCGGCGGGGCTTGCCTGTGCCGATGTCTTAACCCGTAACGGGGTTAAAGCGGTGGTCTACGATCGCCACCCGGAGATAGGCGGGCTGCTGACCTTCGGTATTCCGGCATTCAAGCTGGACAAGAGCGTGATGACCCGTCGCCGGGAAGTGTTCACCGGTATGGGGATTGAGTTTCGCCTCAATACCGACGTGGGCACCGATATCACCCTTGAGGCCCTGCTGAGTGAATACGATGCGGTATTCCTCGGGGTGGGGACATATCAGTCCATGCGTGGTGACCTGGAAAATGAAGACGCGCCGGGGGTTTACGACGCCCTGCCGTTCCTGATTGCCAATACCCGGCAGCTGATGGGCTTTCCTGACGCGCCAGACGCCCCCTACACCAGTATGGAGGGGAAACGCGTGGTGGTGCTGGGTGGCGGGGATACGGCCATGGACTGCGTGCGTACCTCGGTACGCCAGGGGGCAGCCCACGTGACCTGCGCCTACCGCCGCGACGAAGAAAACATGCCGGGCTCACGCCGGGAAGTGAAAAACGCCCGCGAAGAGGGGGTGGAGTTTCAGTTCAATGTGCAGCCCCTGGGAATTGAGATCAACGCCAGCGGCAGGGTGTGCGGCGTGAAGATGGCGCGCACCGAAATGGGCGCACCGGATGCCAGAGGCCGCCGCCGGGCAGAGATTGTGGCCGGTTCTGAGCACCTGCTACCGGCAGATGCGGTGGTAATGGCGTTTGGCTTCCGCCCTCACAGTATGGCGTGGCTGGCAGAGCACGGTGTAGAGCTTGACACCCAGGGGCGGATCATCGCCCCGGAAAGGGCGGAAAATGCCTTCCAGACCAGTAACCCGAAGATCTTTGCCGGTGGCGATATTGTCCGTGGCTCGGATCTGGTGGTCACCGCCATTGCGGAAGGCCGCAAAGCCGCAGACGGGATCATGAACTACCTGGAAGTGTAAGCCACACCGGCAACAAAAAAGGAGCTGATATCAGCTCCTTTTTTTATTGCTGCCACCAGGCAGGATTTATTTCACCACGCGCAGTGCCGGGCGGCCACCGCGCGGCGGCGGCGTGGGTTCATCGTCGGGCCCGTTGTCGTCGGCATGGTCGGGTTTATCCCCGTCGATAACCGACATCACCGTTTCGTTATTCCCGTCGGATGCGTCCTCATCGTTGAGGCTTATCGGCTCTTCATCGTAAGCGGCTTCCGGCTCGAACATGGTGCCTGCACCGTTTTCACGGGCATAGATAGCCAGTACCGCCGACATGGGTACGAAGACCTGGCGCGGCACCCCGCCAAAGCGCGCGCTGAAGCGCACTTCGCCGTTGGTCAGTTCCAGGTTGCCCACTGCGCGGGGTGCGATGTTCAGCACAATTTGCCCGTCGCGGGCGTACTCCATCGGCACCTCAACCCCTGGCTGATTAACATCAACCACCAGATGAGGTGTCAGCTGGTTGTCCAGCAACCAGTCATAAAAAGCCCGCAGCAGATACGGACGACGAGGAGAGAGCTGCGACATATCCATTACGCTTAACCCCGACCGTGCAGACGCATTTCCCGCTCGGCTTCCGTCAGGGAGGCCAGGAAAGAATCACGTTCAAATACGCGGGTCATATAGCCTTTCAGCTCTTTGGAGCCCGCACCGCTCAGCTCGATCCCCAGCAGCGGCAAACGCCACAGCAGCGGAGCCAGGCAGCAGTCTACCAGGCTGAACTCGTCACTCAGGAAATAGGGTTTCTGGGTGAAGACAGGGGCGATTTCCAGCAAACCTTCACGCAGATGTTTGCGGGCGGTTTCCGCTTCCTGGGCAGAGCCGGTGTTGATGATGTTCATCAGGCTGTACCAGTCTTTTTCGATCCGCTGCATGTACAGGCGGCTTTCACCGCGGGCAACCGGGTATACCGGCATCAGCGGCGGATGCGGGAAGCGCTCATCAAGGTATTCCATGATGATACGGGACTCCCACAGGGTCAGCTCGCGATCCACCAGGGTCGGCACGCTCTGGCTCGGGTTCAGATCGATAAGATCCTGCGGCGGGTTACCAGCCTCCACATGCTCAATTTCAAAGCTGACACCCTTTTCAGCCAGGACAATGCGCACCTGATGGCTATAAATATCAGTAGGACCAGAAAACAGCGTCATTACCGAACGTTTGTTGGCAGCGACAGCCATGAAAACCTCCAGGTATTATTCAGTGTATTACTTCAGCCAGACCGTGCCCGCAGGCCGTCTGACAAAACAAACCTTGCCAGTAGCAATCACCCCGCCCTTTACAGGCGGCGAAAACATAAACGGATACTGGCATTTGGGCACAAAATTGGAGGACAGTTTACCAGATTTTAACGACCATGTGGTGAAGTGATTGTTATTCACCATAAAAACGCCGTTAAATCATCATATTATGGCCGGTTCGTTTTTTCAGGTATAAAAAAACCCGGTACATGACCGGGTTTTTGCGCCAAAAGCAATCTGCCAGGGGCAGAAAACAATTAACGTTTGGAGAACTGCGGACGACGACGTGCTTTGCGCAGACCCACTTTCTTACGTTCAACCTGACGAGCGTCACGAGTAACGAAGCCAGCTTTACGCAGTTCAGAACGCAGGGATTCGTCGTACTCCATCAGAGCGCGGGTGATACCGTGACGGATCGCACCAGCCTGACCAGAGATACCACCACCTTTAACAGTGATGTACAGATCCAGTTTTTCAACCATGTCGACCAGTTCCAGCGGCTGACGAACTACCATGCGGGCAGTTTCGCGACCGAAGTACTGTTCCAGAGAACGCTGGTTGATAACGATTTTGCCGTTGCCCGGTTTGATAAACACACGAGCAGCGGAACTTTTGCGGCGACCAGTGCCGTAATATTGATTTTCAGCCATTGCCATAATCCCGATTAGATGTCCAGAACTTGCGGTTGCTGTGCCGCGTGGTTGTGCTCGTTGCCAGCGTAAACTTTCAGTTTACGGGCCATAGCACGACCCAGCGGGCCCTTCGGCAGCATGCCTTTAACCGCGATTTCAATCACACGCTCAGGACGGCGGGCAATCATCTCTTCAAAGGTCGCTTGTTTGATACCACCGATGTGACCAGTGTGGTGATAGTACACTTTGTCAGAACGTTTGTTGCCGGTTACAGCAACTTTTTCTGCGTTCAGAACGATGATGTAATCACCAGTATCTACGTGCGGAGTGTATTCCGCTTTATGCTTACCGCGCAGGCGACGAGCCAGTTCGGTAGCCAGACGGCCCAGAGTTTTACCGGTCGCGTCAACAACATACCAGTCACGCTGTACGGTTTCTGGTTTAGCTGTAAAAGTTTTCATTATAAAGCTTACCCAAATAATTAGTTACACGTTGGTGAACACCCAAACGCCTAAAATCTGTTGAGGTTCACACGACATTGTCCAGTAAACCTACCCCTTCGGATACGTTTCACCGGCACTCGAAAGTTTCGGGAAAAAAACTTTGTTGTAACGTGGGGTCGCAGGATTATAGGGAAACAGGGGTCAAAGATCGACCCCTTTTTCCATTTGATTGCCGGTTTTTGTGGATTATTCTCCCCGGCGGCGGGTTACGGGCGGTGTTCCAGCTTCAGGTACTCTTCGCTTTGCATCTCCTGCAGGCGCGACAGACAGCGCTGGAATTCAAATTTCAGCCGCTCCCCCTGATAAATCTCATATAAAGGCACCGCAGCTGAGACTATCAGCTTCACATGGCGCTCATAGAACTCATCCACCAGGGCGATAAACCGCCGGGCTTCACTCTCCATCCGGGTATCCATCACCTGCACACTGGTCAGAAAGACCGTATGGAACTGGCGCGACAGGGCAATATAGTCATGCTGGCTGCGGGCATCCATACACAGGGTGGCAAAATCCACCGCCAGCGTCTGGTTTACCGTTCCCAGTACCGGCATCGGGCGGTGGTTCACCTCCAGCACAGACTCCCCTTCCGGCGGTTTCCCGGCCAGCGCCCGGTACAACTGGTGCATCTGCTCCCGGGTCTCTTCGCTAAGCGGCGACAGCCACAGATGGGCCTGGGTCAGGGTGCGCAGGCGGTAGTCGATACCGGCGTCGACATTCATAATGTCGCAGTGGGCTTTAATCGCCTCAATGGCGGGCAGAAAGCGGGCGCGCTGCAGACCATTACGGTACAGCTCATCCGGCGGAATATTCGAGGTGGCCACCAGGGTTATGCCCCGGTCAAACAGCGCCTTCATCAGCCCGCCCAGCAGCATGGCATCGGTAATGTCGGAGACAAAAAACTCATCAAAGCAGATAACATCCGCCTGGGCTTTAAAATCATCCGCCACGATATTCAGCGGGTCACTGTGCCCCTGGAGTCGCCCGAGCTCTTCATGCACCCGCAGCATAAAGCGGTGAAAGTGCAGGCGCAGTTTTCGCTCGCCGGGCAGGCTCTGATAAAACATATCCATCAGCCAGGTTTTCCCCCGGCCAACGCCCCCCCACATATAGAGCCCGCGGACAGGCGCAGGCGCGGGCTCAGGGCTGCGTTTGCCGAACAACCGGCCAAAGGTGGATTTCACTTTACTGGCGGTCGCGGGTGCGGCGGGAGAGGTGCTGGTTAACTCCTGCCAGATGATGTTCAGGCGGCTGACCGCCTCACGCTGAACGTCATCCGGTTTGTAGTTGCCCTCATCAAGGGCTTGTTGGTATCGCGATGTCGGAGAAAGGGTGTGCATGGTGTTATTCTTATTCCTCGGCACTCTGCCATAACGGAGTGCCCGGTTGACTAAAAAAAGGCCGCTCTACACTAAGCGATAGTGCGTCAGGATTCCACTTCTGTGAGATTAACGGTTATAGTGCTGGTATCGCGCGATGGCACGGAGCTAACAGAAAGGCCTCGCAGTCACCCCCTACGGACACACAAGACAACGGGAGAAGTTCATGACCTGGGAATATGCGCTTATTGGGTTAGTGGTCGGTATCATTATCGGTGCCGTTGCCATGCGGTTCGGGAACCGCAAATTACGCCAGCAGCAGGCCTTACAGTATGAGCTGGAAAAGAACAAAAAGGAGCTGGAGCAGTATCGTGAAGAGCTGGTCAGCCACTTTGCCCGTAGCGCCGAACTGCTGGACACCATGGCGACAGACTACCGCCAGCTGTATCAGCATATGGTGAAAAGCTCGAACAATTTACTGCCGGAAATGACTGCCGAGACCAACCCGTTCCGTAATCGTCTGGGCGAGTCCGAAGCCAGCAATGACCAGGCGCCAGTACAAATGCCGCGCGACTATTCTGAAGGGGCATCCGGCCTGCTGCGCAGCGACCGGCCAACCCACAACTGATTATCAAATTTCTCGCTTTTTTCAAAGGGGCGCACCAATTGGCGCCCCTTTTTCATTAAACAGGCACTATTCTGGAAAGTGTCTGTCTCAGTACCCATATATCAGGATAAGACAACGATCCATCTTGTTAACAAGTCATTGTTAAATCGTTGAGAATTAAATAATATCAGGATGTTTTGGGTCTTTTTCCTTTACGATGGTGATGAGAGCCTGTTGCAATGAATAAATCCCCTTTGCTGTTAACTGCATTAGCGTTAAGTATTGGATTAACCCTCTCTACCCCGCGCCCGGCAGCGGCAGCAATCCCGTCGGCCGTGCCCGGACAGGGGGCATTACCCAGCCTGGCACCGGTTCTGGATAAAGTCCTGCCTGCGGTGGTCAGTGTGCAGGTTCAGGGGGCGGCCACCGTCACCCCGGATGCCCCCGGCGGCCAGCCTGCCCTCCCCGGTATGCCCCGCGGCCCTCAGCAATTTGAAGGGCTCGGCTCCGGTGTGATTATCGATGCGGCCAAAGGATACGTGCTGACCAATAACCACGTGATCAGCCAGGCGAACAAAATCAGCGTACAGCTCAATGACGGTCGCGAATTCGACGCCAGACTCATCGGCGGCGATGAGCAAAGCGATATCGCCCTGCTTCAGTTGCAAAACCCGCAACGCCTCACCCAGATCAAAGTGGCCGATTCCGATAGCCTGCGGGTGGGGGATTTTGCCATTGCGGTGGGCAACCCCTATGGCCTGGGGCAGACGGCCACATCGGGGATTATTTCCGCCCTCGGGCGCAGCGGCCTGAACCTTGAAGGGCTGGAGAACTTTATCCAGACCGACGCTTCCATTAACCGCGGTAACTCTGGCGGCGCGCTCCTGAACCTGAACGGCGAGCTGATCGGGATCAACACCGCTATCCTCGCACCGGGTGGTGGTGGCGGCAGTATCGGTATTGGTTTTGCTATCCCGGCCAATATGGCGCTGACGCTGGCAAAACAGCTGATCCAGTTTGGCGAGGTGCGCCGTGGCCTGCTCGGGATCCGCGGCACGGAGATGAGCGCCGATATCGCCAAAGCCTTTAATCTGAATGCCCAGCGCGGGGCGTTTGTCAGTGAAGTGCTGCCCGGCTCCGGCTCTGCTAAAGCGGGCATCAGAGCGGGCGATGTGATTGTCAGCATGAACGGTAAGCCCCTGTCCAGCTTTGCGGAGTTACGCACCCGTATCGCCACCACAGAGCCCGGCAGCAGCGTGAAGCTCGGGCTGCTGCGTAACGGCAAGCCCATGGAGGTGACGGTAACCCTCGATAAGAGCAGCGCCGCAACCGCCAGTGCCGATATTATCTCCCCGGCGCTCCAGGGGGCGACCCTGGGCGATGGCAAACTGAAAGACGGCTCACCGGGTATCCGCATTGATGCCATCGACAAGGACACCCCGGCCGCACAGTCTGGCCTGAAACAGGGCGATATTATCGTCGCCGTTAACCGTTACCGGGTGCGGACCATTGCCGATATGCGCAAATTGCTGGCAAACAAACCGGCAATTCTTGCACTGCGCGTTGTACGCGGCGATGATGTGCTGTATCTGCTGCTGCAACAGTAAAACCCCGGCGCGGGCACCGGATAACGGCGCCCGCGATTGCTATAAGATGTTGCCGTTTCTCACGCAGGCATCCTGGAATTATGATATTTAAACTTCTTCGCCCGGTTATATTTGGCCTGATTATCGCCGCCCTGCTGCTGGCACTGGTGCCGTCATTACGCCAGAACATTGAGATCACCTCACCACGTTACGACAGCGCGGATGAAACGCCCGTCAGCTATAACTCGGCCGTGCGGCGCGCGGCACCTGCGGTGGTCAATATTTACACCCGCGGGCTCAACGTTAACGTACCGGCCCAGAACCGGCTGACCCTCGGCTCCGGGGTGATTATGGATAACCGGGGCTATATCGTAACGAATAAGCACGTCATCAACGATGCCGAGCAAATTATTGTCGCCCTCCAGGATGGCCGGTTCTTCGAAGCGCTGTTAGTGGGCTCCGACAGTCTGACCGATATCGCCGTGCTGAAGATTAACGCCACCAGCCTGCCCACTATTCCGATTAACCCGCACCGCACCCCCCACGTGGGCGACGTGGTGATGGCGATTGGTAACCCTTATAACCTCGGGCAGACCATCACCCAGGGGATCATCAGCGCCACCGGGCGGGTCGGCCTGAACCCCTCCGGGCGTCAGAACTTCCTCCAGACCGATGCCTCCATCAACCACGGTAACTCCGGTGGTGCGCTGGTGAACACCCTGGGGGAACTGGTGGGGATCAATACCCTCTCTTTTGATAAAAGCGCCGACGGCGAAACCCCGGAAGGGATTGGTTTTGCCATCCCCACCCGCCTTGCGACCAAAATTATGGATAAACTTATCCGCGATGGCCGGGTGATCCGCGGTTATATCGGCATCAGCGGGCGGGATAACATGCCGCTGCACGGGCCGGGCACCGGCCTGGACCAGTTGCAGGGGATTATTGTTAATGAAGTGGCGCCGGACGGCCCGGCCGCACTGGCGGGTATGCAGGTGAAAGATATTATTGTGGCGGTGAACCATAAACCGGCCATCTCAGTGCTGGAGACCATGGACCAGGTGGCGGAGATACGCCCGGGCTCCGTGATCCCGATGGATATTATCCGCGATGGTCACAAGCTGACGCTGAATATCACCATCCAGGAGTACCCCTCCTCAAACTGACCGCCCCACAACGAAAAAACCGGAAGCCTGGCTTCCGGTTTTTTTATGCTCCAGTGCGGACTGTCAGCGGTTTACAAACTCCTCACCCAGCACAATATCTTTATTCAGCGTCTCCAGCAGGCCATCCAGCGCCTGCTGTTCAAACGGGCTGAGCGGGCCGACAGGCTGGCGCTGCGCGATGCCATTTTTACCCAGCAGCAGTGGCTGGGCGAAAAAGCGGGTATATTCGCCGTCGCCTTCCACGTAGGCGCACTCCACCACGCCCTGCTCACCCAGCAGCGCCCGCGTCAGGGCCAGCCCGAAACGCGCCGCCGCCAGCCCCATAGACAGGGTAGCAGAGCCGCCACCGGCTTTGGCTTCCACCACTTCGGTCCCGGCATTCTGGATGCGCTTCGTCAGGAAGGCCACTTCCTCGTCAGTGAAGCTCACGCCGGGGATCTGCGACAGCAGCGGTAAAATCGTCACGCCTGAGTGGCCGCCTATCACCGGTGCGTTAATCTCATCAGGTTTTTTGCCTTTCAGCTCCGCCACAAAGGTACTGGTGCGAATAACATCCAGGGCGGTAACCCCAAACAGCTTATTCCGGTCATAGACGCCGGCCTTTTTCAGCACTTCAGCGGCAATCGGCACCGTGGTGTTAACCGGGTTAGTGATAATGGCAATGCAGGCGTGTGGGCAGGTTTGCGCAATCTGCTCAACCAGGTTCTTCACGATACCGGCATTCACGTTAAACAGGTCCGAGCGGTCCATTCCGGGCTTACGGGCAACGCCTGCGGAAATCAGCACAATATCCGCCCCCTCCAGCGCAGGAGTAGCATCTTCACCTGAAAACCCGCTAATCCTGACATTGGTGGGAATATGGCTCAGATCCACGGCTACGCCCGGGGTCACTGGTGCAATATCATAAAGAGAAAGCTCGGAACCTGAAGGCAGCTGGATCTTGAGTAGTAGGGCGAGCGCCTGACCGATACCACCGGCCGCGCCGAGGACTGCAACTTTCATCCTGAACTCCTTATAAAGGTAAGCAAATGAGTGCCGTTACTCCATGTGGAGGCGAACATAATCCAGAGATAAGGCAATTACAATCTTCCCGCCGTGAGAATGCGAACTTACGCAACTGGTTAGCGAAAACGTCGCCTTCCTGAGGATAACTCAACATATTTTACCGGCTCACTTTTTCATTTACGCGTACTGCAAATAACCGCATCTCTTTCACCTTAGTAAGCATTTACCAAACATGAAACCAACAAACAGTTTACTTTTTGGCGAAAATATGACCTGTTGCACAAAGATGTCATTATTAATGAGGTATTGGTAAAATGCGCCACCCGCCTTGCCCTTCCCGGGCCCCTGCTCAGATAAAATTTGAATAAAAATTCATTAAACTGCATAATAACAGCCGTTTTAGCCTAATTGATGGTGAGTTATGCGAGTTTCATCAAAACAAGACGACCTTATTAAGGCCTTCAAGTCATTACTGAAAGAAGAGAAGTTCAGCTCTCAGGGGGAGATTGTCCAGGCCCTGCAGGATCTGGGATTTGAAAACATTAACCAGTCTAAAGTCTCACGAATGCTGACCAAGTTTGGCGCCGTGCGCACCCGCAACGCCAAAATGGAAATGGTTTACTGCCTGCCGGTAGAGCTGGGCGTGCCGACCACATCCAGTCCCCTGAAAAACCTGGTGCTGGATATTGATTACAACCATGCGGTGGTCGTTATCCATACCAGCCCGGGAGCGGCCCAGCTTATCGCCCGTCTGCTGGACTCGCTGGGCAAGGCGGAGGGGATCCTCGGCACCATTGCCGGTGACGACACGATTTTCACCACCCCCGCCAGCAATTTCACTGTCAAAGCGCTTTATGAAGCGATCCTCACCCTGTTCGAGCAGGAGCTATAAGGCGGCCCCGGGTCAGTTATCGGTGAGCGCGTTCTGGTATTTATCGAGGATCTGCGTCAGCCGTTTAACCGAGGCAATCACCTGGGGTGGTGCCTCCCAGGTCTCCAGCTTCTCCTGATAGATCTCAAGCTCCCCCAGCAGGCGGGTAAAGTACCGCCGCCGTTTCACATCGCTGGTTGATGACGTAATAAGATTCGCCGTCTTACGCAGCTGGCGGTGGAACGCCGCCAGATCCTCATTCACCGGGATCTGCGCATCACGCAGGCGCTGGTGCGCAATAATCAGCAGCAGCGCCAGGCGGAATTTCGCCACATCCCCGGGGAATTTGTTCAGCAGTAAAAACAGCTGCTGATACAGGGCGGGTAAATGGTTTTCTTTGCGCCGGGCATGACGGGTGGTCATGGCGGAGACCGCCGCAGACATAAACTGGTTCAGCAGGTTGCGCCCGGTGCTGGCTTTAGAGTTATCGCGGATCAGCAGGATAACAATCATCGCAATAAAGCAGCCAATCATCTGGCCGATGGCCCCGTCCAGAAACATGCTGAAGTGAAAGGTCATCGGGTTGTCCAGCACCAGAATGTTGATGGTACAGGGCAGCGCAGCCAGTGAGCCCATACGCCGCTTTTGCACCTCAACCCCGACGAAGAACCCCAGCAACCCCAGCGACAGGCAGAGCAGCAGCATACTTTGCTGGGTATTCGGCAAGACGACAAGGAAGTAGAAACAGGCCAGCGGCAGCGCAATGATCGTCCCGACCACAAAGTCCACGGCCACCATGGCCGGGTTCGGTAAGCGCATCGCCAGGGAGGTGACCACCGCGATCATTATCATGGCAGCGCTACCGGACTGCCAGCCGGTCCACAGCCAGAATAGTGTCCCCAGCAGGCAGGAAATAGAGGTACGCCAGAAGTTGACCAGCGCCTGGTGGTGCTCCGCTGAGTCCGGTTTCACTTCCGGCTCCCTGGTTAACACCTCTTCTTCCACCGCGCTGATGCGCGCATTGGACACGACCCCGCGTTTAAGCAACAGATAGCGGGTGGCCGCCCCTACCCAGGCGTAGATCGTTTCCGGGGTATTCTGGCTACCGGTCCAGGTGATAATCCGCCGCATGCGTTTTAACTTCTGGTGCAGCTCCGCCACCGTCTCGACCGGCTCAGCAAACAGAGTGCGGAACTCTGCGGGGATCGCCTCCGGGCGGGTATTCTGGATAAGAAAAGTTTCGCAGGCCTGGGTTATCAGGGTCAGAGACAAGGTATTGATCGATTCCAGCCGCCGGACAGCGCGCCCCCAGCGCGAAGACTCAATCGCCAGGTTCCCGCGCATCCCCTCAAGCCCCTTGGTACGCCGGACCAGACCACTCCAGGACTTGTCCACTTCCGTGCGATCCCCGTGGGCAATACACAGCTGCATCAGCCGGTACTGATCCAGCAACAGCCCGTCCAGCTCTTTATCAATCTGTTTTTTAACCGAACGGGGGGAGAAAACCATATCCGCAAAAATCGCGCACAGGATCCCGATGACAATCTCACTACAGCGCTCAATGGTAATTTGCGGAGCCATCAGCGGCGTGGGCTGAATGGTGATGACCACCATCAGCGCAGTATACCCGGCCAGCCCCAGCGCGTAGGAGTTCTCCAGCCGTACCAGGGAAGAGGCCCAGGTACACAGCCCGGCCCAGAGACAGCACACCGCCAGCATCAGTGCCGGGGCGCGTATCAGGGAGATGACCATAATCAGGGCGGCAACACTGCCGATAAACGTCCCGATAATACGCAGCATTCCGCGGTAACGGATGGCCCCGGAGTAAGGCTCACCACCAGCGGCAAAGGCCGGGCCAGAGGCCACAAGACCGGCGGTCAGCACCGCCCAGCGCGGGGTTTCCAGCTCAAAATGAAACCCGACAAAAATCGCCAGCACCAGTGCCAGAGCCAGCTTCAGCGCAAAGCGCAAATGCAGGTGCGATATGTAATAAAACATGGTGATTAACCGAATTCACGCAGGCGATGCATAAACTTCACAAATGGCGAATCATGCTCGCCATCCCGGTCGTGCTCTCCGGTAACGACCACTGTGGCCGTAGTCCCTGCCGGGAACAGATTGCCCGGCTGCTCATCAAGGCGAATACGTACCGGCACACGCTGAGCCAGGCGCACCCACTCCAGATTCGAGTCAACGCTGGCCATCCCTTTACTGTCATCGGTACTGCTGGCGTTGGTAACCCCGGCGGAGATGCTGTCTACCGAGCCTTTCAGAACCTGGTTACTGCCCAGCGGCGTGATCTGCACCCGGTAGCCGGGCCGGACCCCTTCCAGCTTGGTTTCTTCCATATACGCCAGCACATAGAACGAATCTTTTTTCACCAGCGCAACAGACGTTGCGCCACGGGTAATAAACTCGCCCGCGTAGACATTCAGGTTGGTTATCCAGCCGTCAGCCGGGGCGCGGATAACGGTACGCACTAAATCCAGTTTTGCCAGATCCCGCGTGGCCCGGGCTTTGGTCAGCTGGTGTAATACGGTCTGTAAGACGTTGTTGGCCTGGTCGATATCCTCCTGGGACATGGCCTGAACGCCGAGGCGATTACGGCGGCTGGCTTCACGCCGTTTTTCATCGGCCAGGGTGCTGTAATAGGCCACATCGGCTTCCGCTTCGGCCAGGGCCTGCACATAGCGCGGCTGGTCAATGGTAAACAGGGTCTGGCCCTTTTTCACCAGCTGGTTGTCCCGCACATCTACGCTGGTGATCAGACCGGCAACATCCGGTGCAATGGCGACGACATCCGCACTGAAGCGCGCGTCGCGTGTCCAGGGTGACTCCGTATAAAAAACCCAGATACGAAAGATGGCGATGAAGGCCAGCACCACCATCAGCAGGGTGATTGCGGTGCGCAATATTTTTCTTGTTAGTGTGTTCACATCAACCTCAGACAAACAGGCGGCCAATTAGCCAGAACAGGCAGCAGTACAACGCGGTGTTGAACAATGCCGGGTGCCAGACAAAATCGTATATCCTTGTCGGCATTAATATCTTGCGCACCAGCCAGAACACGACCAGAGACAGTAGCAACTCAAAAAAAATCGGTGGAAAGGACAAGCCGAATACCACGATTACCGGAAATAGACTCATGATGTTCCTGGATAAATACCTGCAGGTGTTGCATATCGTCCCTGCCCCCGGACGGCCGGCGCTATGGGACGCATCCGATACAGACGAGTATAATTTATATTTCGTGGCCGCAGCCTGGAGGGCAAGAATTGCTCAGACAAAAGCACCGTGTCATATAAGACGGTAATAATATATTAACGTAACTGTTATCCTGATATCTATAATGTGTGATCTAAATCACTTTTAAGCCAGAGTGAACAATGGAACGTCTAAAACGCATGTCCGTCTTTGCCAAAGTGGTTGAACTTGGCTCATTTACCGCCGCAGCACGGCAGTTGCAGATGAGTGTCTCCTCTATCAGTCAGACCGTCTCAAAACTGGAAGATGAGCTCCAGGTTAAGCTACTTAACCGCAGTACGCGCAGTATCGGCCTTACCGAAGCGGGGAAAATCTACTATCAGGGCTGCCGGAGAATGCTCCATGAGGCCCAGGACGTTCACGAACAGCTCTATGCTTTTAACAATACCCCCATCGGCACCCTGAAAATTGGCTGCTCCTCCACTATGGCCCATAACGTGCTCGCGGGTATGACCGCCCGAATGCTCAAAGAGCACCCGGGGCTTGCGGTCAACCTGGTGACCGGCATTCCGGCCCCGGACCTGATTGCCGACGGCCTTGACCTGGTGATCCGCGTGGGGGCCCTGCGGGATTCAAGCCTGTTTTCACGCCATCTGGGATCGATGCCGATGGTGGTATGCGCCGCCCACAGTTACCTGTCTCAGTACGGTACGCCGGAAAAGCCCTCCGACATGGCGAACCACTCCTGGCTGGCTTACAGTGTCCGCCCGGATAACGAATTTGAGCTGGTCACCCCGGAAGGCACCCTCGCGCGGATAAGCCCCCAGGGGCGCTTTGAAACCAACGATCCGATGACCCTGGCCCGCTGGCTGCGCGCCGGTGCCGGTATCGCCTACGTGCCGTTAATGTGGGTCATTAATGAAATTCATAACGGTGAGCTGGAGATCCTGTTTCCCGGGTATCTGTCCAGCCCGCGACCGGTGTACGCCCTGTATACCGAGAAAGACAAACTCCCGCTCAAAGTTCAGGTGTGCATTAACTATCTGACCGAATATTTTCAGGATGTGGCGCGGCATTATCAGGAGGTGCGCGGGCAGCGCAGGGGAACGGGAATCAGCCGGGATGCGTGATCCCGGCCGTTAATACTCAGGCAGTCCCGCCCACGGTGAGGTTGTCCACTTTCAGTGTCGGCTGGCCGACCCCGACCGGTACGCTCTGCCCCTCTTTGCCGCAAACGCCTACGCCGCTGTCCAGGCGCAGATCGTTACCCACCATAGAGATCTGCTGCATGGTCTCTATCCCGGAGCCAATCAGGGTTGCACCTTTCACCGGCGTGGTGATTTTCCCTTTTTCAATCAGATACGCTTCAGAGGTCGAGAAGACAAACTTACCGGATGTAATATCAACCTGGCCGCCGCCAAAGTTCGGCGCATAGATCCCGTAATCCACCGACTCAATAATCTCCTGCGGGGTAGATTTACCGGCCAGCATATAGGTATTGGTCATGCGCGGCATCGGCAGGTGGGCATAAGATTCACGGCGACCGTTACCGGTCGGGCTCAGCCCCATTAACCGGGCATTCAGTTTATCCTGCATAAAACCTTTCAGAATGCCGTTCTCAATCAGCACGTTGTACTGCCCCGGTACCCCTTCGTCATCAATGGCCACCGAGCCACGGCGATCGGCTATTGTGCCGTCATCCACCACTGTACACAGCTCAGAGGCCACCAGCTGGCCCATCTGGCCGCTGAATACCGAGGTGCCGCGGCGGTTGAAATCCCCCTCCAGGCCATGGCCTACCGCTTCATGCAGTAATACGCCCGGCCACCCGGCCCCCAGGACCACAGGCAACATCCCTGCCGGTGCGGCAACGGCGGACAAATTCACCAGCGCCATGCGTACGGCCTCCCGGGCCCAGGTATCGACCCGGCTTTCACCGTCTTCCATGGGCTGCAGGAACCACTCATAACCAAAGCGACCACCGCCACCGCTGGTGCCGCGCTCCCGCTTGCCGTCCTGCTCTACCAGCACGCTGACCGACAGGCGCACCAGCGGGCGCACATCCGCCGCCAGCGTCCCGTCCGTTGCGGCCACCAGAATCAGCTCGTAGACCCCGCTCAGGCTGGCAGTCACTTCCTGCACCCGGGGATCCGCGCCGCGCGCCACACTGTCGATGCGTTTCAGGATGTCCAGTTTGGCTTCCCGGCCCATGCTCTGTAACGGATCCACCGCCGCATACAGCGGGCTGTGCGCCACTGCGCCCAGGGTACGGGTTTTACCGTCGCCCTGTTCGCGGACAATACTGCGGGCCGCATGGGCGCTCTGCTGCAGTGCCTGCAGGCTTATCTGATCGGCATAGGCAAACCCGGTTTTTTCCCCGTTTACGGCGCGGATCCCGACCCCCTGGTCGATATTGTAGGACCCGTCTTTAACGATACGGTCTTCCAGCACCCAGGATTCGTGATAACTCGACTGGAAATAGAGATCGCCGTAATCCAGACGGCGTTCAGATAATTGCCCAAGGATGGCAAACAGATCCTGATGATTAAGGCCATTCGCAGCCAGTAACTGCTCACTTACCAGGTTCAGACTCATCGTTTTGCTACTCTTCTGGTTACCGCCGCCATGGCGGTGAAATGGTTTCAGCCCCTGAGAAATACCGCCCGCGCCAGTCCAGCGACGGGCGGTATTTCCAGTGGGGATATCTATTGAGATTGCGGTAATTAATCGCCCGCGTCAAATTATTGCTTTGCGTCAACCCGCGGCTGGCGGAGCACTTCGTTAACCTGCGGCTTATCCATCGGCCCGCTGATCCGGTAGCGCAGCACCGAGATTTTATTCCAGATGGGGCCCAGCACTTTACTGGCCGCAAACACTGCCGCCCCGACAATCGGGTTAATCACAAATGCGGTGGCAACCCCGACGGTGGCGGAGATTTCCGGGGCAATAACGGCCTCCATATCCAGCCGACGATTGACCAGATCCGCCGTACCGCGCATGGCGATATCGGCCTCCAGCCCGTCCACCAGGGTGTCGTCCGTGTGCATCACCCCGTCTTTGATCCACGAGGTGCTGTGAATCGAGTCAAAATAGAAGCCGCTGCCAAAGGTGTCGCTGAAATCAAAGCGCAGCTTACGCAGCAGGGCATCAAAGCTCACCAGGCGCAGTAACTGCCCGGCACGCCCGGTGCCGATATCCGTGATGACCCCTTTGCCCATCCCCACTTTGAGGATCCCGTTTAGCGACGCCATCTGTGGCCGCCACGGTGCATCGCGCCAGTGCAGATCGTAATCCACCTTAAAAGAGGCGTCCTGAACCGGCATACTCTGGCCGAAGAAATCGGCCGCGGCGTTTGTCTTCTTCCCTTTGAGCTGCCCTTTCAGCGAGGTGCGCACCTCGCCAGACTTATTCACCCACTCGCCGCTGGCGGTCAGCCGGGCCACGCCGCTGTCAATAAGCCCGTTGCTGAGGGTCAGGCGCTGATTTTGCACCGCCAGATCCGCATCAATCCGGCCATATTTCTGGCCCCACAGCCAGCACTCTTTACAGCGCAGTTGCAGGGCAGGCCAGCGGGTGAAATCCACACTGTGGCTGTCCATGGCCGACACGCTGGCGCTCCCGGAAGCCGGTGTCGCCGGGGCCGGGTTAAAATAGAGGTACTTAATATCGGCCTGCCAGGGGCTGTGGTTATTCATCAACAGGCTGCCGTTAATTTCCCGCCCTTCGGCGCTCACCCGGGTGCCGGTTGGCAGCGGCTGGGAGATAAGGCTGATATTCTGCCACTGCTGGCCGCCCAGGGTCAGCCGGGGGGTACGCAGAGTGATACGCTCAGGAAAGACAGTGGTGGAGCTGACCTTGTCTGCGGCCCCCTGCTGGAACAGCGCCAGCCACTGGGCGCCGTCCAGCGCCGGGAGATTGAGCTCAATCTCACTGGCGGCGGGCAGCGGTGGGGTTGTCTTCGCATCAGAGGCCAGAATCGCCCTGTCGAGTGTCAGCTTGTTCTTCAGCAGCCAGCGGCTGTTTACCTGGCTATTGCCGGTGCTGGCGGTCAAATCAAAGTGGCGTAAATCCCCCGCCACCTTCACCCTCATGGGCTGGGGGCTCCCGGCGGCTTTGTCTGCCGGGGCAGGCAGCGTACTGGAGAGCGGTTTAAGATCCCCCGTCAGGTCGACGGTGTAGCCCGCCTCGCCTTTGTAGGGCAGCTCAATGGCCACTTTCCCCTGCCAGGGCACGCTTCCGCGCACTTTGTCTTCAATCTGGCGCGGCAGTACCCCCATCTTCGCGGGCTGCCAGTCGCCTTTCAGATCAACGCCCACACTGAAGGCCTTAGCCCCCTCTTTGGTATTAAACCCGATAGTCACCGGCTGGTTAAACCAGCTGGCCCGCAGTGGCTGGCTTTTCAGGTCGCCATTTGCAAAGCTGAATTGCCCGCTCAGCCCGTGGAGGGTGGTGTTCAGTGGCTGAATAAAGAGCTGGTTATTATGCAGCTTCACATCACCGGTCGCGCGGGTCATGGAGCCGTCAAACGGGATAGTCAGGTGCAGCCTGGCGTTAACGCCGCCGGTTAGCTGCAACTCCTGTAGCGTAGCCCCCAGCGAGTCGTGCAGCGGTGTTTGCTCAAAATAGGGGCCCACTGCCTCTCCGGGCCCGCTGATATCCGCATCAATCAGCAGTTGCTCTTTGCTGTAATCCGGGATGTTTGCCGTAAGGCCGGTGGCTTTTACCCCGCCAAGCATCACCGCGTCGGTTTTCATCCACAGGCCGTCGTTAACAAAATCCAGGTTAATATCAAAGTTCTGCAGATCCGGCCAGCCCGGCTGAAAGGCGTAGGTGGCGTTATGCAGCGGCACCCAGACCTGGAACTGGCCTTCATTATGCTTATAGGGGAAGAAATGCGGGTTGCCCCCATACACCAGGGTGGCATTATTCGTCTGGCCGCCTTTAATGGCACCACTGAGGTAGTCCACCAGCGGCTTGCCCATCAGGTTTTCCGGGAAGTAGCGCCAGGCGTTGCCGCCATCGCTGGTGGCGATCCCGGCAAGAATACTCAGCCACGGCTGGTCATTTTGTGGCTGGCTGTAACGGAAATCACCGGCAGCCCGCACGCCCGTGGCGCGCACGTCAATATTGTGGCCGTCCAGATACCAGCCATCGGCGTTGTTCTGCCAGCTGAGTGTTGCCTGGCCGTGTTGTATCTCCAGCGGTGCCCGGAACACCCCCTGATAGGGCATTTTCGCGTTGTTGACCAGGGCGGTTAACTGCCCGTCTTCCACACTGCCTGACAAGGTGCCGGAAAAATGCGCCACCCCGGGGACAAGTTGCCACTGCCGCCAGCCCACATTATGCCACTGCCCCTGAAAACGGGTCTTTGCCGTGTCCTGGAGCGGAATATCCACCGCCAGCAGGTCAATGTTCCCCGTGGGCTGCATGGTGCGCCAGACAGGGCCAATCTGATCAGAGAATTTCTCACCAAACGGCAGCAGCGGTGTCAGATTCTCAAGGTTCAGCCGGGTGGCGCGGATACGCAATTCATCGCTGTGTGCTGCTTTATCCGCGCTTTTCGCCGCCGCAGGCATCCAGGCCAGCGCCAGGCTGCCGTCTGACCAGGGGGTATTATCAATCCGGATCCTGGTAGAGGGGATGGTCACCTGCCAGCCCTCGCCCGTTTTGTTGATCTTCGCCATAAGATCATCCACCACCAGGCGGTGGGACTGGCTGTCGCCTTTCCAGCTGGCCCCGCCTTTACGCAGCCAGACATGGCCACCGGCAATATCGCCTTTGCTGATATCAACCCAGGTGGTCATACTGAAGCGGGCGGAATCCAGGGCGATTTTTTCCTGGGCCCATTTGTTCAGCCAGGGTTTCACATCCACATCGTCGGCCTGCATCCACAGGGTGCCGTGGTTGAGTACGCCGTCTTCATCGCGCAGATCCATACGCACCGAGACCAGCCCGTGCTGCCCGGTAAAGCTGGACAGGTTCACACTGCCCTGCGCCCGGTGGCGGTTATGGGTGTTAAGCCAGGTCAGCTGGGGGATAGCCAGCTCAGCGCGCTGGCCGGAAAGGGTCAGAAAACTCAGGGTGCTGTCGCGCAGATCAAAGTGATCGAACTGGCGCAAAAACAGATCGCGGATCCGGTCTGCCGGTAGCTCGCCGCCGTCACTGTTTTGGGAAATCGGGGTATTGGTGCGCACCTGGAGCTGGTAGAAGGTCAGATCCCGGAACTGCCAGCGCATATGCAGCAGGCTTTGCCAGACATCCAGCGCCAGGGTGACGCGCCGGACAGAAAGATGCCCCCCGTCTGCCATGGTGAGGCTGATATCGCGGGCATCCAGCGTCGGCCCGAAGCTGCGCCAGCGCGCATTCAGGGCACTGGCCTGTACCGCAAGGCCGGTACTGGCCTCGATCCGGGATAATAACGCCGGGCGCCAGCTATCCAGGTGCGGTAACAGCAGGCGAAAGCCGCTCACTGCCAGCGCCGCGGCAACCAGCAACGATGCGCCTGTGAGTAATAAAATCCCCGGCAGTCGCCTCACGAGTATCTCCTTGTTGGCCGCGTTCGCGGTCTGTAACGTCGTGCAATCTCCCGGGGAGTTACATCATGACCACATCAAACTGCTCCTGGTTATAGAGCGGTTCTATCTGTACTTTAACTTGCTTCCCAACAAAGATTTCCACCTCCGCCAGAGCATGGGACTCCTCACCCTTGAGCACTTCCGCCACCGCCTGGGAGGCATACACCAGGAAGCGGTCAGAATCATAGGCATGATGCACGCGCACAATTTCACGCATGATTTCATAGCATACGGTCTCCACCGTTTTAACGGTGCCGCGCCCGTGGCAGGTGGGGCATTCGCTGCACAGAACATGTTCAATGCTTTCCCGGGTGCGTTTGCGGGTCATCTCTACCAGCCCCAGTTGGGAAAAGCCGCTGATGCCGGTTTTTACCCGGTCTTTACTCAGCGCCTGCTCCAGCGAGTGCAGCACCCGCCGCCGGTGATCTTCATTACTCATGTCGATAAAATCGATGATGATAATCCCCCCCAGGTTGCGCAGCCGCAACTGGCGGGCGATGGCCTGGGTCGCCTCGATATTCGTATTGAAAATCGTGTCATCCAGATTACGGTGCCCGACAAACGCGCCAGTGTTGATATCAATTGTAGTCATTGCTTCGGTTTGATCGATGATCAGATAACCGCCGGACTTGAGCTCAACTTTACGCTCCAGGGCGCGCTGGATTTCATTTTCAACATCATAGAGATCAAAAATAGGCTGCCGGCCGCTGTAGTGCTCAAGTTTCCCGGTCATCTCAGGGATATATTCCCCGGTAAACTCCTGGAGCATTTCATAGGTCAGGCGTGAATCCACGCGAATGCGATCTAACGAGGTGTCGGCAAAATCGCGCAGTACGCGCTGGGCCAGTGCCAGCTCACCATACAGCTGGTAGCGGGTCTGGTGGCGTTTTTTACGCTCCATCACCTTCGTCCAGACGCGTTTCAGGTAGGCCGCATCAGAGGCCAGATCCTCTTCACACACCCCTTCGGCGGCGGTGCGGATAATAAAGCCACCCAGCTCGTCACAATACCCGGACACCACCGCTTTCAGGCGCTCGCGCTCGCTTTCGCTTTCGATACGCTGGGAAACCCCCACATGAGAAGCACCGGGCATAAAGACCAGATAGCGGGAAGGCAGCGTGATGTCGGTGGTCAGGCGCGCGCCTTTGGTGCCGAGGGGATCTTTAACCACCTGCACCATCAGATCCTGCCCCTGACGCACCAGCTCTGAAATATCCCGTACCGTGAAGTTTTTCTGCTCATCTCCGGCCACACACTCCGTATGGGGCATAATGTCGGAGGCGTGCAAAAACGCGGCTTTATCCAGGCCAATATCTACAAATGCCGCCTGCATTCCCGGAAGCACGCGGCTTACGCGACCTTTGTAGATATTGCCTACAATCCCGCGCCGGGCTTCACGCTCAATGTGAATCTCCTGCAGGATCCCGCCGTCAATATAGGCCACCCGGGTCTCTGACGGGGTAATGTTAACCAGTAGTTCCGCTGTCATGTTTCACTTCTCCTGTCCCGTAATGCGTCAAACTCTCTGAGCAGCTCCCGGGTTTCCACCAGCGGCAGACCGACCACCGCGTGATAACTCCCGTGAATTTCCCTGACAAAACAGCCACCGGCGCCCTGAATACCGTAAGCCCCGGCTTTATCCAGCGGTTCGCCGCTGGCAACGTAGTGCTGAATATCCTGTGCCGATAGCGGGCAAAAGGTTACCCGGGTGGTCACCAGGCAGCTAAGCACCCGCTGGCTATCCGCCACGGCAACGGCGGTCATCACCTGGTGGGTGCGCCCGGATAAACGCGCCAGCATCTGTGCGGCATGCTCCGGGCTGCGGGGTTTTTCCAGCACTTCACCATCCAGAATAACAATGGTATCCGCCCCGAGCACCGGTAAATCTCTGACCGCCAGCGCCACACCGGCCTGTGCTTTATCCCGGGCCAGGCGCTGGACATAGTGTTCAGGCGTTTCGTCTGCCCGGCGCTGCTCTTCAATACCGGGGACAATACGCTCGAACGCAATCCCCATCAGTGTCAGCAACTCCTGGCGACGCGGGGAGCCGGAAGCAAGATAAAGCATGGTCATCATCAGCCTTTTTACTGCACAGCAAACTGCTGGCGAACTTTACGCATGAGCAGAAATATCCACGGCCAGAGCACACCGTTGACTACACTACTCCAGAATACTTCCGGGCGGAAAGAGACGTTGATCACCAAAAACTCTGCCCAGAAAACAATAAGATCGGTCGCCAGTGAGAGCAATACCACCACCAGCGCCTGTTGCCAGAGGGCCAGGTTGCGGAACAGCTGGAATTTTAAGGCCACCAGGTAAGCAATAATGCTTAAAGACAGGGCGCGAACGCCCAGTGTTGAACCGCTGATAAGATCGAGCACCGCCCCCATAATAAACCCGGTTCCCACATTCACCCGGTGAGGCAACGCCAGGATCCAGTAGATCAGAATCAGCAGTACCCAGTCTGGCCGGTAGATTTTTATATCATCCGGCCAGGGCATAATTTGCAGCAGCAACGCCACCAGAAAAGAGAGCCAGATAACCCAGCGCCCCTGACTACGATAACTCGCCACTAGCGCCCTCCCTGGGCCGCAGGCGCGGCAGCAGGCTGGGTGTTCGCCGCAGACGGTGTACCTGCCGGGGCCGGAGCAGTGGCAGGTGCTGGCGTCGTGCCCGGTGCCGTTGGCCCCGCCGGGGCAGCCGGTGCCGGTAATACCTGCGGCATCATCTGCATCAGGCGCTCATTCGCCACCCGGTGAACCTCTTCCGGGGTCATGGGGTTGGCACCGTTACGATCCGCCCCCCACAGCAGCAACAGATAGCGCAGGCGCTGCAGGCCCGCGGTCGGGCGCGCCTGAATCACCGTGTAGGCGCGCTGAGTGTCGAGCTTCACCGAGGAGACCACAGCAACCGGGTAGCCTTCCGGGAAGCGCCCGCCGAGCCCGGAGGTCACCAGAACGTCACCGGCGCGGATATCGGTATTCGCCGGAAGGTGCTCCAGCTGCAAATCGTCTGTACACCCGTTACCGGCAGCAATCACGCGGATATCATTACGCAGCACCTGAATGGGCAGTGCGTGGGTTGCATCGCAGATCAGTAACACCCGGCTGGTCAGTTTCGCGACCGCGACCACCTGGCCGACGACGCCTTTATCGCTGATAACCGGCTGGCCTTCGTAAACACCGTTTACGCTGCCTTTATCAATAACCACCTGATCGCTATAGGGATCATTGACGGTGGAGATCACCTGAGTGACCATTTTCTGCTCATCCTGGCGCAGGGGGGAACCCAGCAGTTCGCGCAGGCGGGCATTCTCCTGTTTATACTGACCAAGCGTCAGTAATTCACTGTTTTTCAGGATCAGTTCCTGACGCAGAGCGCGGTTTTCCAGCTCTACCTGCTGGCGGGAGGCCAGGGTCTGTGAAATGTTATCCAGTAATTCCCGGGGACCATTTGATATGAAATAGAAAGGGCTGACGGCAGTATCCATATACGTTCGAATCTGGCTGAACGTACCGAGGCGGCTGTCGGCAATGATGACACCAAGCGCAACCAGCACCGCCAGAATAAGGCGAATCTGTAGCGACGGGCCACGGCTAAAAATGGGCTTCATAGGCTATGCGTGTTTCCGGGCCAGCAAAACTGGGCAACCCGAAGGCTGCCCCTCAGCTGCGGCAGATTACTCTTCGCTGAATAAGTCGCCGCCATGCATGTCGATCATTTCAAGGGCTTTACCGCCACCGCGGGCAACGCAGGTTAACGGATCTTCGGCAACCACAACCGGAATACCGGTCTCTTCCATCAGTAAACGATCCAGATTACGCAGCAGCGCCCCGCCGCCAGTCAGTACCATACCGCGTTCAGAAATGTCGGACGCCAGCTCCGGCGGGCACTGCTCCAGCGCCACCATAACAGCACTGACGATACCGGTCAGCGGCTCCTGCAGCGCTTCCAGGATCTCGTTAGAGTTCAGGGTAAAGCCACGCGGAACCCCTTCTGCCAGGTTACGGCCGCGCACTTCGATTTCGCGGACTTCATCACCCGGATAGGCAGAGCCGATTTCGTGCTTGATGCGCTCAGCCGTGGCTTCACCAATCAGGGAGCCATAGTTACGGCGCACATAGTTGATGATAGCTTCATCAAAACGATCGCCGCCAATGCGTACAGAAGAAGAGTAGACCACCCCGTTCAGGGAGATAACCGCCACTTCGGTAGTACCACCACCAATATCCACCACCATAGAGCCGGTGGCTTCAGATACCGGCAGCCCGGCACCGATGGCCGCAGCCATTGGCTCTTCAATCAGGAATACTTCGCGGGCGCCTGCGCCCTGGGCGGATTCACGGATCGCGCGGCGTTCTACCTGGGTCGCCCCTACCGGTACGCACACCAGAACACGCGGGCTCGGGCGCATAAAGCTGTTGCTGTGAACCTGCTTAATAAAGTGCTGGAGCATTTTTTCGGTTACGAAAAAGTCAGCGATAACCCCGTCTTTCATCGGGCGGATGGCCGCGATATTACCCGGGGTACGGCCGAGCATCTGTTTTGCATCGTGACCAACGGCGGCAACACTTTTCGGTGAGCCGGCACGATCCTGACGAATAGCAACCACAGAAGGCTCATTCAAAACGATGCCTTGTCCTTTTACATAAATCAGGGTATTCGCAGTACCCAGGTCAATGGACAGGTCATTAGAAAACATGCCACGAAATTTTTTCAACATACTAAGGGATAATCCTGAAAGCTGGGGCAGACACAAAATCCGCTTACTTTACCAACCACACGCAACAGGGACAAGGCGCAAAAATGTTCTGTTACGGTGAAAAATAGTGCAGTTCGTTTCTGATATGACCAGGTTGTTACATAGTGCGACAACGCCACTTCCCGCCGACACTCATTCAGGCACTTCAGCACCAGATAATTCTTAATACAACCGGGAAGCCAGTCAGAGAAACCAACTGTCGTATACGTGCTGCGCTATTCCGGCTGGCTCGCTAGTACGCCCCACTCCAGATGCAGCGCGCAACATTCTACGTGAAAACGGCGTAAACAGCAGGTCAAACCGAATATCTTTGCAAATATTTTTTCACCTGCAGATCCAGCGGCCGGGATTCAGCAAAAAAATCCCCCTGCGCACCGCTGACCCCGCAGGAAAGCAAGGTTTGCCACTCGCTGCGGGTGCGCACCCCCGAAGCGAAAACCAGCGTTCCCTGGCCACGACAGGCTTCGACAAGACTCTGGACAAAAAGTTTATTCTCCGTGCGCTTATCAATATTACGCACCAGCCCCGGGTGAAGTTTAATAAATTCGACCCCCAGCTCCGGAATATAGGCGCTGCTCACCACCGTCAGCCCCGCCTGGGAGACCGCCACCCGGGCGCCCAGCCCTTTAATTAAGCGAACAACACGCTCAAGACGCTCCCCGTGCTGGCTCACATCCGCCTCTTCCAGCTCCACAATCAGCCGCTGGCGGCGGCTGCGCTCGCACTGCATCAGCGTATCGCGCAGCCAGCGCTGAAAGGTGTCGCGAATCAGCGACTCAACCGACACCGCCACCGCGAAGGTCTCTTCCGGCCAGATGGTCAGCAACTGCAACACCCGGGAGAGCATCAGCCGATCATAAGATTCCGATAACCCGAACTGGCGCACCATCAGAATATATTCTGCGGCAACCACCTCCTGCTCACCATCCGCAATGCGGCCCAGGATCTCCCGGTGATGTACCTGCCCCTCGTTCAGCACGGCGGGTTTCTGGTACAGACGCGGCCCCTGGCTTTGCAGAGTACGCTCAATCAGCGTGCGCCAGCGTACATTTCCGCGCCCTTTTTCCGGCAGGGAGTCGTCATAAACCGACCAGCCATTCCCGCCCTGCAGGGCCGCGTGGCGCACCGCTTCGGCGGCATTTTCCATGATCTGCTCAGTCGACTGGCCGCTGCGCCAGGCACAGACGCCGATATGGAGCATATTATTGCGATCCACAATGCGCGAGCCCGGTAGCGCGTCAATCTGCTTCACCAGCTGGCTGGCCATGCTGTCGGCCTCTTTCAGTGTCCGGTGGGGCAGCAATACCGCGAAATCGTTGCGGAAGTAGCGGGCCAGCAGCGCGCCGGGGTAGCGGGTAATAAAAGAAGAGATCATATCCACAATCCGGATCATCACCTCTTCCACATCCGCCTCTCCCCAGGAGTCGCGCAGCACATCGGCATCCGGCAGGCGGATTAACATCACCACCCCGTGCATACCGTCGCCTTCGCGCTCATCAAGCAGGGTCGCCAGCTGGTTATCGAAAAACAGCCGGTTGTTCAGGCCGGTTTTATCGTCCCGGGCGGCGTAGCTGCGAATCAGCGTATCAACCCGGTGGCGCCGGACACCGGCCTCCTGTAGCTCATCCAGCAGGCGGTCCAGGGCAAGGCTGGTGCGATAGGGCCACTCAACGGCGCTGCCGCGCACCGCTTTGCTCCGCTCGCCCCGTAAAATGCGCTCCGCCCGCAGCTCCATCGCCTCCTGGCCCCGCAACTGGCGCTTCACCCAGCGGGAAGAAAAAAAGACCACCAGCACCATAAAACCAATGGCGATAGTCAGCGGCCCCATGGTCAGAACCGACTGGTAATACTCTGCTGCCGGGTCGTGATAGGTCATCCGCACCTGCATTCCCGGGTGTTTGAGCAACGTAATGGTGACCACATGCGCCCGGAGCGCCTTGCGGCCCGGGGCATAGGTGCCGTGCAGCTGGCTATCCAGTAAAGTACGCCCGCCGCTGAGCAGTTCGAAGCGGACAATATCGGAGGGGATCATCAGCGCCTGAACATAGCGGTTCAGCTCCGCCGGGGAGTGGTTCAGCAACTGGTTATCGACAATGGTGGCCACCGCCTCTACCCGCAGCGCGCTTTTAGTCTGGACTGAGGTATAAAAGCTCAGTGAGGCACCAAACAGGGTAGCGGCAATGGCCAGCCCGGTTAACAGTGCTAAATATGCTGAAAATTTGGTCGTTAATCGCATCCGTGTGATAACTCCGCCTGGTGGGTAATATTCTCTCTTATGCCTTACTGCCTGTTCCGGTACAGGCAACTCCACTCAGGAGTAAGCACTAACTTTTCACTATTCAACCGGCTAGCATACTAGCAAAGCTGTCTGAATTTATCCGTTATTTATCACCAGGAATAAACGGAATATTCACATACCCGGCGGGCTACACTTAATCTGACATCCTCCTGGTGGCGAATAATTTTAACAAAAACGCGAATATTTGCTCACCGGACATGATGATACGCTGCAACGACCTGACTCTGTGGAGTCGCCATGTAAGCCATTGATCCCGGAGGTTGAAATGCGCAGCAAAAAAATACTGAAGGATGCAGACGTCACGGCAGAGTCCGTCTTTAATATGGACCGCCGCCAGGTGCTGAAATACCTGGGGATTGGCGCCGCCTCCCTGACACTATCCTCCCGGGCTCAGGCGAATGTCCTCGACTGGTTTAAAGGCAACGATCGCCCCAGGCCCGCCCCCGGCAAGCCGCTGGAATTCAGTAAGCCGGAGCAGTGGCAAAGTACGCTGCCCCTCACCCCGGAAGATAAAATCACCGGGTACAACAACTTTTACGAGTTCGGCCTGGATAAGGCCGACCCCGCCGCCAATGCCGGTATCCTGGTCACAGACCCCTGGAGCCTGACAATCAGCGGCGAAGTGGCAAAACCCCTGACGCTCAGCCACGAGGATCTGCTCCGGAAATTTACGCTGGAAGAGCGCATCTACCGGCTGCGCTGTGTGGAAGCCTGGTCCATGGTGATCCCCTGGGTGGGCTTCCCGCTGCATAAACTGCTGGCCCTGGCAGAGCCCACCAGCGACGCAAAATACGTGGCCTTTGAAACCCTGTACCGCCCGGAGCAAATGCCGGGCCAGAAGGACCGCTTTATCGGCGGCGGGATCCAGTACCCTTATGTGGAGGGGCTGCGTATTGACGAGGCCATGCACCCGCTCACGCTGATGGCGACCGGGGTCTACGGTAAAACACTGCCGCCCCAGAACGGTGCACCTGTTCGCCTGGTGGTGCCGTGGAAATATGGCTTTAAGAGCATTAAGTCCATCGTCAGTATCAAACTGGTACGTGAGCGCCCACCAACAACCTGGAACCTGTCGGCACCGAATGAATACGGTTTTTATGCCAATGTGAACCCTCAGGTGAACCATCCCCGCTGGTCCCAGGCCACGGAGCGGTTTATCGGTAGCGGCGGCATACTGGATGTGAAGCGCCAGCCCACGCTGCTGTTTAACGGGTACGCAGACGAGGTCGCCGCCCTGTATCGCGGGCTGAATCTGCGGGATAACTTTTAATATGCACCTGACCCGTCGACACCTTTTCTGGCTGAAGGCCGCGCTGCATCTGGCGGCGGCTTTACCGCTTATCTGGCTGTTTGTTGCCGTTACCCAGGGCGGCCTTAGCGCCGACCCTGCTAAAGATATCCAGCATTTTACCGGGCGAATGGCCCTGAAGCTGCTGCTGGCGGTGTTGCTGGTCTCGCCTCTCGCCCGGATGACCCGCCAGTCGCTACTGATGCAAACCCGCCGTTTGCTGGGGCTCTGGTGTTTTGCCTGGGCCACGCTGCACTTAGCCAGCTATGCGCTGCTGGAGCTGGGTATCGCAAATCTGTTGCTATTTGGCCAGGAGGTACTCTCCCGCCCGTATCTGATTCTCGGGGCGATTTGCTGGTTAATTTTGCTGGCGCTGGCGGTCACCTCTACCCGCCGCGCCCAGCGATTTCTCGCAAAACGCTGGCAAACCCTGCACAATGGGGTCTATATTGTGGCAATTCTGGCGCCGGTTCATTACCTGTGGTCAGTGAAGGTTATCTCTCCCCAGCCGCTGCTTTATGGCCTGGGGGCGCTTCTGTTGTTGGGACTGCGTTACCGGAAACTCACCCGGTTATGGCAAAATCGCCGCTGAAACGTGCTCTCCCCTGCATAACCTGGCGGTAATCCGCCCTTTTCTTTGATATCAGTTGATAATCTTCCCTGATAAGACCAGTATTTAGCTGCGAAATGCTACGAAATGGTTATAATGTGCGACTTTGGTTTTTGGCCTGGTCGCCGTTAACGCCCGCCAGGTGACAATCCCGAAACTTAGGTATATTTTGTAAATTACCTGAAAATCGCTGGAGATCGCGGCACGATGTCAGATAAATTTCGCATTCTGCTTTTGAATGGCCCTAACCTGAATATGCTCGGCACTCGCGAGCCAGAAAAATACGGCAGCCAGACGCTGGCAGAAATTGTTCAGCTTCTGGAAACAGAGGCCAGGATGTTGAATGTGACACTGGAGCACCTGCAGTCAAACGCGGAATATGCGCTAATTGACCGTATTCATCAGGCTAAAGACACTGTGGACTATATCCTGATTAATCCGGCCGCATTTACGCATACCAGCGTTGCGCTTCGCGACGCCCTGCTGGCGGTCAGTATTCCGTTTATCGAAATACACCTCAGCAATGTGCATGCCCGCGAGCCGTTCCGCCATCATTCATATCTTTCTGATATTGCTGCCGGAGTTATCTGCGGTTTTGGCGCAGATGGCTACTCCTGGGCACTACAGACAGCGGTAAAACGCCTGTCAAAGTCAAACTAAACGAGAGTACGGAACCCACTCATGGATATTCGTAAGATTAAAAAACTGATTGAACTGGTTGAAGAATCAGGCATCGCTGAACTGGAAATTTCTGAGGGAGAAGAGTCAGTACGCATCAGCCGTGCCGTCGTCAATCAGGCACCAGTTATGCAGCAGGCATATGCCGCGCCTTATATGCAACCTCAGCAGCCACAACCAGCCCTGGCAAATGCCGTTGCACCAACTGCACCGGCAATGGAAGCGCCAGCGGCAGCTGAAATCAGTGGCCACATTGTGCGTTCCCCGATGGTCGGCACCTTCTACCGTACCCCAAGCCCGGATGCGAAAGCATTTGTGGAAGTGGGCCAGAAAGTCAACGTCGGCGATACCCTGTGCATCGTTGAAGCAATGAAAATGATGAACCAGATCGAAGCAGATAAAGCCGGTGTGGTGAAAGCTGTTCTGGTCGAAAACGGTCAGCCTGTAGAATTTGACGAGCCGCTGGTCGTCATCGAATAACGAGGCGAACAATGCTGGATAAAATTGTTATCGCCAACCGTGGGGAAATCGCGCTGCGTATCCTGCGTGCCTGTAAAGAACTGGGCATCAAGACCGTTGCTGTGCATTCCACTGCGGACCGCGATCTGAAACACGTACTGCTGGCAGACGAAACCGTCTGCATCGGGCCGGCCCCGTCAGTAAAAAGCTACCTGAATATCCCGGCGATTATCTCCGCTGCGGAAATCACCGGGGCTGTTGCCATCCATCCGGGTTATGGCTTCCTGTCTGAAAACGCCGACTTCGCAGAACAAGTTGAACGCTCTGGCTTTATCTTTATTGGCCCGAAAGCCGAAACTATCCGCCTGATGGGCGACAAAGTTTCCGCTATTCACGCCATGAAAGAAGCCGGTGTACCGTGCGTACCGGGGTCTGATGGCCCGCTGGGCGACGATATGGATAAAAACCGCGCCATTGCCAAACGCATTGGTTACCCGGTAATTATCAAAGCCTCTGGCGGCGGCGGCGGTCGCGGTATGCGCGTTGTGCGCGACGACGAGCACCTGGCAGAATCCATCACCATGACCCGTGCTGAAGCGAAAGCTGCCTTCAGCAACGACATGGTATACATGGAAAAATATCTGGAAAACCCGCGCCATGTGGAGATCCAGGTTCTGGCCGACGGCCAGGGCAACGCCATCTACCTGGCTGAGCGCGACTGCTCCATGCAGCGCCGCCACCAGAAAGTGGTGGAAGAGGCACCGGCACCGGGCATTACGCCTGAACTGCGCCAGTTTATCGGCAGCCGCTGTGCTAAAGCCTGTGTGGATATCGGTTACCGCGGGGCGGGTACTTTCGAGTTCCTGTTCGAAGACGGCGAGTTCTATTTCATTGAAATGAACACCCGTATCCAGGTAGAGCACCCGGTTACCGAAATGATAACCGGTGTGGACCTTATCAAAGAGCAGCTGCGTATTGCCGCAGGTCAGCCCCTGTCCATTAAGCAGGAAGATATCGTGGTGCGCGGCCATGCGGTGGAATGCCGTATTAACGCCGAAGATCCGAAAACCTTCCTGCCAAGCCCGGGCAAAATCACCCGCTTCCACGCGCCAGGCGGTTTTGGCGTGCGCTGGGAGTCGCATATCTATGCGGGCTATACCGTGCCGCCTTACTATGACTCCATGATTGGTAAGCTGATTTGCTACGGTGAAACCCGTGAAGTGGCGATTTCGCGCATGAAGATTGCGCTGCAGGAACTGATCATTGATGGTATTAAAACCAACATTGAGCTGCAGATGCGCATTATGGATGACGAAAACTTCCAGCGTGGTGGTAGCAATATCCACTACCTTGAGAAGAAACTCGGTCTTCAGGAGAAGTAATCTTCTGAAGCTGCACTCAGGCCGGGAAACCGGCCTTTTTCTTTTTTGATCCCTTCCCCATAAGGTACAATCGCGCCTTTCTTCACGACCCGGAGTTCCAATGGATAAACGCTTTATCCAGGCACATAAAGAGGCTCGCTGGGCACTCTGGCTGACACTGCTGTATCTGGCAGCATGGTTAGTAGCCGCTTACTTACCTGATTCACAGCCGGGGATCACAGGGCTCCCCCACTGGTTTGAAATGGCCTGCCTGCTGGTGCCCCTGAGCTTTGTTGTGCTCTGCTGGCTGATGATAAAAATCATCTTTAAAGATATCCCGCTGGAGGATGATCGTGCGTCCTGAAGTGATCGTTCCCCTTGTAGCCTACCTGATCATGGTGATGGGCATATCGGTATATGCCATGCGCCGGCGCAGCAGCGGCAACTTTCTTAATGAATACTTCCTTGGCAGCCGCTCCATGGGCGGTGTTGTGCTGGCAATGACCCTGGTCGCCACTTATATCAGCGCCAGCTCGTTTATTGGCGGGCCGGGTGCGGCATACAAATACGGGCTGGGCTGGGTGCTACTGGCGATGATCCAGTTACCCGCCATCTGGCTGTCGCTGGGTATTCTGGGTAAAAAATTCGCCATTCTCGCCCGCCGTTATAATGCGGTAACGCTCAATGACATGTTATACGCCCGCTACCGGAGCCGGGTGCTGGTATGGTTTGCCAGCCTGAGCCTGCTGGTGGCGTTTGTCGGCGCCATGACAGTGCAGTTTATTGGTGGTGCGCGCCTGCTGGAAACCGCCGCCGGGATCCCCTATGAAACCGGGCTGTTGATCTTTGGGATCAGCATCGCCCTGTATACCGCTTTTGGCGGCTTCCGGGCCAGCGTACTCAACGACACGCTACAGGGCATGGTAATGCTGCTGGGGACTATCCTGCTGCTGGTGGGTATCGTTCATGCGGCCGGTGGCCTGCACAGCGCGGTGGATAAGCTACAGCAGATCGACCCGAAACTGGTCTCCCCCCGGGGGGCAGAGGATATCCTCTCCCCGGCGTTTATGACCTCCTTTTGGGTGCTGGTCTGCTTTGGGGTGATAGGTCTACCCCATACCGCCGTACGCTGTATCTCTTATAAGGACAGTAAAGCGGTACACCGGGGAATTATTATCGGCACCATTGTGGTGGCAATCCTGATGTTTGGTATGCATCTGGCTGGCGCCCTGGGCCGCGCTGTGCTGCCGGATCTGACCGTGCCGGATCTGGTGATCCCGACCCTGATGGTCACCGTTCTGCCCCCGGTTGCCGCCGGGATCTTCCTGGCCGCGCCGATGGCGGCCATCATGTCAACGATCAACGCCCAGCTGCTGCAGTCCTCAGCCACCATCATTAAAGATCTGTGGCTGAATATGCACCCGGAGCAGGTCCATAATGAGAAGCGCCTCAAACGTATGTCTGCGGGCATTACGCTTATCCTCGGGATCCTGCTGTTGCTGGCGGCCTGGCGGCCGCCGGAAATGATAATCTGGCTCAATTTACTGGCATTTGGCGGCCTGGAGGCGGTGTTCCTCTGGCCGCTGGTGCTGGGGCTGTACTGGGAGCGGGCCAACAGCACTGGCGCCCTGAGCGCCATGGTGACCGGCGGTGTGATCTACGCGCTGCTGGCCACCGTTAATCTCCAGCTATTTGGCTTTCACCCGATAGTGCCTTCACTATTATTAAGCCTGATAGCGTTTCTGACTGGTAACCGCGCAGGCGAAAGCCGGGCGGCGACAATTTCTGTTTCACATTCTGATAAATAAAGAGTTAAGCCATGCCATGGATCCAACTGAAAATTAATACCACCGGTAACCAGGCGGAAGAACTGGGCGATGGCCTGATTGAGAGCGGCGCGGTTTCCGTGACGTTCCAGGACACCCACGATACGCCGGTATTTGAACCGCTGCCGGGGGAAACCCGCCTGTGGGGCGATACGGACGTTATAGCCCTGTACGACGCCGAAACCGATATGAAAGCCGTGGTGGCCCTGCTGGAAAATCACCCGCTGCTGGGAGCCGGTTTCCCCCACCGTATTGAGCAGCTGGAAGATAAAGACTGGGAGCGGGAGTGGATGGACAACTTCCACCCGATGCGTTTTGGTCAGCGCCTGTGGATCTGCCCGAGCTGGCGTGAAATTCCCGATCCGACTGCGGTTAACGTGATGCTGGATCCTGGCCTGGCGTTTGGCACCGGCACCCATCCGACCACGTCCCTGTGTCTGGAATGGCTGGACGGTCTGGATCTGGAAGGTAAAACGGTTATCGACTTTGGCTGCGGTTCCGGGATCCTGGCGATCGCCGCACTGAAGCTGGGGGCGGCAAAAGCCATCGGGATTGATATTGATCCCCAGGCAATCCAGGCCAGCCGTGATAACGCCCAGCGTAACGGGGTTTCTGAACGCCTGGAGCTGTATCTGCCACAGAATCAGCCTGCGTCCATGAAAGCGGATGTGGTGGTCGCAAACATCCTGGCAGGCCCGTTACGTGAGCTGGCACCGTTAATCAGCGTGCTGCCCGTTGACGGCGGTTTACTGGGGCTTTCCGGGGTGCTTGCCACCCAGGCTGAAAGCGTTTGTGAAGCCTACCAGGATCTGTTCACCCTCGACCCGGTGGCTGAAAAAGAAGAGTGGTGTCGCATCACCGGTAAAAAACGCTGATTTTTTCCTCAGGCGCGGGGTAGCCTGCGCCTGACTTTCCGCCAGCTGTTAGCAACTTCCCGGGAAAATCCGCGAACCAGCTCCCAAAAACGAAACGTATTTTGGCTGAAAAAACAGCATCCTGGGGCGGTTTCCTGTGCGCGGCGGTGGAACTTTCAGGAAATATTTAAACAGCACAAATATTGCCATAAAAACTAACGTTATGATTAATATGAGTTAATCTGCATATTTCAGCCTAAAGGCGCAGATTCATTGATCTACAACAGCTGATTGTTCAAAGTTTGGCCTTTCATCTCGCGCAAAAAATGCGTAATATACGCCGCCTTGCAGTCACAGTATGGTCATTTCTTAACTCATGCACATTGGACACTATCAGCTCAGGAACCGTCTGATTGCAGCCCCTATGGCCGGCATCACTGACAGACCCTTTCGGACACTCTGTTATGAGATGGGTGCCGGGCTGACCGTTTCGGAGATGATGTCATCAAACCCGGAAGTATGGGCCAGTGACAAATCCCGTCTGCGTATGGTGCATGTTGATGAACCAGGGATCCGCACCGTGCAAATTGCCGGAAGCGTACCTGAAGAAATGGCTGAAGCTGCGCGTATTAACGTTGCGGCTGGCGCTCAGATTATTGATATCAATATGGGGTGCCCGGCAAAGAAAGTGAATCGCAAGCTGGCGGGCTCTGCCCTGCTGCAATACCCGGAGCTGGTCGAAAAGATCCTCTCCACGGTTGTCAGCGCGGTGGATGTTCCTGTAACGCTGAAGATTCGCACCGGCTGGGATCCGGAGCACCGTAACTGCACAGAAATTGCCCTACTGGCTGAACGTTGCGGTATTCAGGCACTGACGATACACGGGCGCACCCGCGCTTGTTTGTTTCAGGGCAGTGCCGAATACGACAGCATTCGGGCAGTTAAGCAGACCGTTTCCATTCCGGTCATCGCGAATGGCGACATAACAGACCCGCTTAAAGCCAGAGCTGTACTGGACTATACAGGAGCTGATGCTCTGATGATAGGCCGTGCGGCTCAGGGAAGACCCTGGATCTTTCGGGAAATCCAGCATTATCTGGACACCGGAGAGCTGCTCCCGCCCCTGCCTCTGGCAGAGGTTAAGCGCTTGCTTTGTGAGCATGTTCGGGCACTGCATGACTTTTATGGTCCGGCAAAAGGTTACCGAATTGCTCGTAAACATGTGTCCTGGTATCTCCAGGAACACGCTCCGGATGACCAGTTTCGGCGCACATTCAACGCCATTGAGGATGCCAGCGAGCAGCTGGAGGCGTTGGAGGCATACTTCGAAAATTTTGCGTAAACAGAAATAAAGAGCTGACAGAACTATGTTCGAACAACGCGTAAATTCTGACGTACTGACCGTTTCTACCGTTAACTCTCAGGATCAGGTAACCCAAAAACCTCTGCGTGACTCGGTAAAACAGGCACTGAAGAACTATTTTGCTCAACTGAATGGTCAGGATGTTAATGACCTGTATGAGCTGGTACTGGCTGAAGTAGAACAGCCCCTGTTGGACATGGTGATGCAATACACCCGTGGTAATCAGACCCGCGCAGCCCTGATGATGGGCATCAACCGCGGTACGCTGCGTAAAAAACTGAAAAAATACGGCATGAACTGATTACCATCAGTTAACTCGTTGAATAAAAGGGCGCTTACCGGCATGGGGAAGCGCCTTTTTTTTATTTCCTGTCGCAGGAGCGTCAGCGCGGGCTTTTCAGGATCCCGGTCAGAATGTTCAGCGCGCTGGCAAACTGGGCATCCGGAATGGTCAGCGGATACAAGAACCGGATAACGTTCCCGTGTATACCGCAGGTAAGCAGGATCAATTGCTGATCCAGCGCACGCTGCTGAATATCTTTCGCCACCTCCGGGGCCGGCGCACCGGTCTGAGGATCATTAAACTCTACGGCGATCATTGAGCCCCGCCCGCGGATCTGGGCAACCGCCGGGTTATGGCAGCCGGAAATCGCTTCACACAGCGTAGCCCCCAGCGTATTAGCCCGGGCGGCAAGCTGCTCTTCGGCGATAACATCCAGCACGGCATGGGCTGTGGCAATGGCTACCGGGTTACCGGCATACGTTCCCCCCAGCCCGCCAGGAGCCGGGGCATCCATTAACTCTGCACGCCCGGCCACCGCCGAAATCGGGAAGCCACCGCCCAGGCTCTTCGCCATTGTCATCAGGTCTGGTCTGGCTTGCGGATAGTATTCGCTGGCAAACATTTTACCGGTGCGGGCAAACCCGGACTGGATCTCATCAGCAATCAGTAAAATACCGTGCTGATCGCACAGACTACGCAGGGCGTTAACGAACTCTGCCGGTGCCACATTGAAGCCACCTTCCCCCTGAACCGGCTCATAGATAATCGCTGCCACCTGCTGTGGGGCAATATCGCAGTGGAAGATATCGTCCAGGCTTTGCAGCGCATCATCCACGCTGACACCGTGCAGGGCATTCGGATAACGGGCATGAAAGACAGAGCCCGGAAACGGGCCAAAGCCTGTCTTATACGGGGCGACCTTACCCGTTAGCGCCATCGTCAGCAGCGTACGGCCATGAAACGCCCCGGTAAAGGTAATCACCCCCGGCCGCCCGGTGGCTGCACGGGCTATTTTCACGGCGTTTTCGACCGCCTCTGCTCCGGTCGTAAAAAACGTGGTTTTCACTTCACCGTCAATCGGGACCAGGTCATTAAGCCGCTCTGCCAGCGAGATGTAGTTTTCATAAGGCACAACCTGAAACGCCGTATGGGTAAACAGATCCAGCTGCCGGTGCGCCGCCGCAATGACCTTCGGGTGCCGGTGCCCGGTATTAAGCACGGCAATCCCGGCGGCGAAATCCGTGTAGGTTTTACCTTCGGTATCCGTGATGGTGGCATTTTCTGCTGTGGCGGCCATAAACTGGCACATAACACCCACACCACGCGGTGTGGCGTTCAGACGGCGCTGCTGGACATTCTCATGACTCATGTTTATCTCCTCGTTGTCGGGGCAGGCGTACCTGGCGTATTCGCCTGAGATAACATGTTTGTAACCTTCGCAACCCGCGATCGCCAGAGCCAGTTTTTACTATTTGGGGGAACCACTTTTCACGCCTGCACTTATCTCCTTAATGTTTACAGTGGACACAATTTGATATTTTTCCGCCCTTATCTGGCCACAATCCAGGAGTAATATCAGCATATCGGGGAAAGCAGCGACTTTCCCGCTACTGGGTATAGAGAGGTGTAAGATGAAAAGAATGATAGCCGTCGCGGTACTGGCGACACTACTGGCGGGCTGCGCCCACGACTCCCCTTGTGTACCGGTTTACGACGATCAGGGCCGTCTGGTGCATACCAATACGTGTGTGAAAGGAACCACTCAGGATAACTGGGAAACGGCCGGGGCTATTGCCGGTGGAGCTGCCGCTGTCGCGGGTTTAACGCTGGGTATCGTGGCACTGACCAGATAACAGGTTCAGCAGGGGCCGCTACGGCCTCTGTTGGTGTCTGTCCGGATCCGGAAAAACAAAAAGCCCAGTCGCATGACTGGGCTTTTTGTCTAATTGATGTCTGACAGTTCCCTACTCTCGCATGGGGAGACCCCACACTACCATCGGCGCTACGGCGTTTCACTTCTGAGTTCGGCATGGGGTCAGGTGGGACCACCGCGCTACGGCCGTCAGACAAATTCTTTACTACGTGCCAAACTTTAACCCGTAAAAACTGGTGCTGATACCCAGAGTCGAACTGGGGACCTCACCCTTACCAAGGGTGCGCTCTACCAACTGAGCCATATCAGCACACTTAAATTGGAGCCTGGCAGTTCCCTACTCTCGCATGGGGAGACCCCACACTACCATCGGCGCTACGGCGTTTCACTTCTGAGTTCGGCATGGGGTCAGGTGGGACCACCGCGCTACGGCCGCCAGGCATATTCTGTTACCAACCCGCTTCCGCCGGTCAGTCTTATCTGTCACAAGCTGAATATCATCTCTGTCTTCACACCAAAACATCTTTGGCGTTGTAAGGTTAAGCCTCACGGTTCATTAGTACCGGTTAGCTCAATGCATCGCTGCACTTACACACCCGGCCTATCAACGTCGTCGTCTTCAACGTTCCTTCAGGAGACTTTAAGTCTCAGGGAGAACTCATCTCGGGGCAAGTTTCGTGCTTAGATGCTTTCAGCACTTATCTCTTCCGCATGTAGCTACCGGGCAATGCCATTGGCATGACAACCCGAACACCAGTGATGCGTCCACTCCGGTCCTCTCGTACTAGGAGCAGCCCCCCTCAGTTCTCCAGCGCCCACGGCAGATAGGGACCGAACTGTCTCACGACGTTCTAAACCCAGCTCGCGTACCACTTTAAATGGCGAACAGCCATACCCTTGGGACCTACTTCAGCCCCAGGATGTGATGAGCCGACATCGAGGTGCCAAACACCGCCGTCGATATGAACTCTTGGGCGGTATCAGCCTGTTATCCCCGGAGTACCTTTTATCCGTTGAGCGATGGCCCTTCCATTCAGAACCACCGGATCACTAAGACCTGCTTTCGCACCTGCTCGAGCCGTCACTCTCGCAGTCAAGCTAGCTTATGCCTTTGCACTAACCTCCTGATGTCCGACCAGGATTAGCTAACCTTCGTGCTCCTCCGTTACTCTTTGGGAGGAGACCGCCCCAGTCAAACTACCCACCAGACACTGTCCGCAACCCGGATTACGGGTCTACGTTAGAACATCAAACATTAAAGGGTGGTATTTCAAGGTTGGCTCCATGCAGACTGGCGTCCACACTTCAAAGCCTCCCACCTATCCTACACATCAAGGCTCAATGTTCAGTGTCAAGCTATAGTAAAGGTTCACGGGGTCTTTCCGTCTTGCCGCGGGTACACTGCATCTTCACAGCGAGTTCAATTTCACTGAGTCTCGGGTGGAGACAGCCTGGCCATCATTACGCCATTCGTGCAGGTCGGAACTTACCCGACAAGGAATTTCGCTACCTTAGGACCGTTATAGTTACGGCCGCCGTTTACCGGGGCTTCGATCAGGAGCTTCGCTTGCGCTGACCCCATCAATTAACCTTCCGGCACCGGGCAGGCGTCACACCGTATACGTCCACTTTCGTGTTTGCACAGTGCTGTGTTTTTAATAAACAGTTGCAGCCAGCTGGTATCTTCGACTGACTTCAGCTCCACCCGCAGGGGCTTCACCTACATGTCAGCGTGCCTTCTCCCGAAGTTACGGCACCATTTTGCCTAGTTCCTTCACCCGAGTTCTCTCAAGCGCCTTGGTATTCTCTACCTGACCACCTGTGTCGGTTTGGGGTACGATTTGATGTTACCTGATGCTTAGAGGCTTTTCCTGGAAGCAGGGCATTTGTTACTTCAGCACCGTAGTGCCTCGTCATCACGCCTCAGTGTTGAAGTGAACCGGATTTGCCTGGTCCACACACCTACACGCTTAAACCGGGACGACCGTCGCCCGGATAACATAGCCTTCTCCGTCCCCCCTTCGCAGTAACACCAAGTACAGGAATATTAACCTGTTTCCCATCGACTACGCCTTTCGGCCTCGCCTTAGGGGTCGACTCACCCTGCCCCGATTAACGTTGGACAGGAACCCTTGGTCTTCCGGCGTGCGGGTTTTTCACCCGCATTATCGTTACTTATGTCAGCATTCGCACTTCTGATACCTCCAGCAGTCCTCACAGACCACCTTCAACGGCTTACAGAACGCTCCCCTACCCAACAACACCTGAGTGTCGCTGCCGCAGCTTCGGTGCACAGTTTAGCCCCGTTACATCTTCCGCGCAGGCCGACTCGACCAGTGAGCTATTACGCTTTCTTTAAATGATGGCTGCTTCTAAGCCAACATCCTGGCTGTCTGGGCCTTCCCACATCGTTTCCCACTTAACTGTGACTTTGGGACCTTAGCTGGCGGTCTGGGTTGTTTCCCTCTTCACGACGGACGTTAGCACCCGCCGTGTGTCTCCCGTGATAACATTCTGTGGTATTCGTAGTTTGCATCGGGTTGGTAAGTCGGGATGACCCCCTAGCCGAAACAGTGCTCTACCCCCACAGATGAATTCACGAGGCGCTACCTAAATAGCTTTCGGGGAGAACCAGCTATCTCCCGGTTTGATTGGCCTTTCACCCCCAGCCACAAGTCATCCGCTAATTTTTCAACATTAGTCGGTTCGGTCCTCCAGTTAGTGTTACCCAACCTTCAACCTGCCCATGGCTAGATCACCGGGTTTCGGGTCTATACCCTGCAACTTAACGCCCAGTTAAGACTCGGTTTCCCTGCGGCTCCCCTATTCGGTTAACCTTGCTACAGAATATAAGTCGCTGACCCATTATACAAAAGGTACGCAGTCACACCCCGAAGGATGCTCCCACTGCTTGTACGTACACGGTTTCAGGTTCTTTTTCACTCCCCTCGCCGGGGTTCTTTTCGCCTTTCCCTCACGGTACTGGTTCACTATCGGTCAGTCAGGAGTATTTAGCCTTGGAGGATGGTCCCCCCATCTTCAGACAGGATATCACGTGTCCCGCCCTACTCATCGAGTTCACAACATGTGCATTTTCGTGTACGGGGCTTTCACCCTGTATCGCGCGACTTTCCAGACGCTTCCACTAACACACACGCTGATTCAGACTCTGGGCTGCTCCCCGTTCGCTCGCCGCTACTGGGGGAATCTCGGTTGATTTCTTTTCCTCGGGGTACTTAGATGTTTCAGTTCCCCCGGTTCGCCTCGTTAGCCTATGTATTCAGCTAACGATAGTGTGTCGAAACACACTGGGTTTCCCCATTCGGACATCGCCGGGTCAAAGGTTCATATCACCTCGCCGGCGCTTTTCGCAGATTAGCACGTCCTTCATCGCCTCTGACTGCCAGGGCATCCACCGTGTACGCTTAGTCGCTTAACCTCACAACCCGAAGATGTCTTCAGGTGTGATAATTTGAGAGACTCATAAACGCTTGCGCGTTTATTGTTTCAATTTTCAGCTTGTTCCAGATTTTTAAAGAGCAAAACTTCGCAACACACTTATTCAGTATGTTCTGAAGTTTTTTTATTTCCGAGCAGACGATGGTGGAGCTATGCGGGATCGAACCGCAGACCTCCTGCGTGCAAAGCAGGCGCTCTCCCAGCTGAGCTATAGCCCCATCGTAGCAACAACCCCGTGAACCTAATTTGCTGACTGACGCGGCGTAGTGAAGCGAAGCATACTGAAGTATGCGAGCTTTGCTACAACAAAGTCAGGGAGTAAATTGGTAGGCCTGAGTGGACTCGAACCACCGACCTCACCCTTATCAGGGGTGCGCTCTAACCACCTGAGCTACAAGCCTGCCGGAGTATTACTGCTCGTTATTTTCTATCAGACAATCTGTGTGAGCACTGAAAGGTTGTATCTTTAAGGTAAGGAGGTGATCCAACCGCAGGTTCCCCTACGGTTACCTTGTTACGACTTCACCCCAGTCATGAATCACAAAGTGGTAAGCGCCCTCCCGAAGGTTAAGCTACCTACTTCTTTTGCAACCCACTCCCATGGTGTGACGGGCGGTGTGTACAAGGCCCGGGAACGTATTCACCGTGGCATTCTGATCCACGATTACTAGCGATTCCGACTTCATGGAGTCGAGTTGCAGACTCCAATCCGGACTACGACGCACTTTATGAGATCCGCTTGCTCTCGCGAGGTCGCTTCTCTTTGTATGCGCCATTGTAGCACGTGTGTAGCCCTGGTCGTAAGGGCCATGATGACTTGACGTCATCCCCACCTTCCTCCAGTTTATCACTGGCAGTCTCCCCTGAGTTCCCACCCGAAGTGCTGGCAACAGAGGATAGGGGTTGCGCTCGTTGCGGGACTTAACCCAACATTTCACAACACGAGCTGACGACAGCCATGCAGCACCTGTCTCATAGCTCCCGAAGGCACCAAGGCATCTCTGCCAAGTTCTATGGATGTCAAGACCAGGTAAGGTTCTTCGCGTTGCATCGAATTAAACCACATGCTCCACCGCTTGTGCGGGCCCCCGTCAATTCATTTGAGTTTTAACCTTGCGGCCGTACTCCCCAGGCGGTCAACTTAACGCGTTAGCTCCGGAAGCCACGCCTCAAGGGCACAACTTCCAAGTTGACATCGTTTACGGCGTGGACTACCAGGGTATCTAATCCTGTTTGCTCCCCACGCTTTCGCACCTGAGCGTCAGTCTTCGTCCAGGGGGCCGCCTTCGCCACCGGTATTCCTCCAGATCTCTACGCATTTCACCGCTACACCTGGAATTCTACCCCCCTCTACGAGACTCAAGCTGACCAGTTTCAAATGCAGTTCCCAGGTTAAGCCCGGGGATTTCACATCTGACTTAATCAACCGCCTGCGTGCGCTTTACGCCCAGTAATTCCGATTAACGCTTGCACCCTCCGTATTACCGCGGCTGCTGGCACGGAGTTAGCCGGTGCTTCTTCTGCGGGTAACGTCAATTGCTGAGGTTATTAACCTCAACACCTTCCTCCCCGCTGAAAGTACTTTACAACCCGAAGGCCTTCTTCATACACGCGGCATGGCTGCATCAGGCTTGCGCCCATTGTGCAATATTCCCCACTGCTGCCTCCCGTAGGAGTCTGGACCGTGTCTCAGTTCCAGTGTGGCTGGTCATCCTCTCAGACCAGCTAGGGATCGTCGCCTAGGTGAGCCGTTACCCCACCTACTAGCTAATCCCATCTGGGCACATCCGATGGTATGAGGCCCGAAGGTCCCCCACTTTGGTCTTGCGACATTATGCGGTATTAGCTACCGTTTCCAGTAGTTATCCCCCTCCATCAGGCAGTTTCCCAGACATTACTCACCCGTCCGCCACTCGTCAGCAAATCAGCAAGCTGATTTCTGTTACCGTTCGACTTGCATGTGTTAAGCCTGCCGCCAGCGTTCAATCTGAGCCATGATCAAACTCTTCAATTCAAAGTTTGATGCTCAAAGAATTAAACTGTTTATTCGTAATGAATTAACTGTTAGTCACTCTTGAGACTTGATAATCATTTTTCGTCTTGCGACGTTAAGATATCAGTGCCTTAGAGTGCCCACACAGATTGTCTGATAAATTGTTAAAGAGCAGTGCGACGCGCTTGGCGCTCTGTCGCGAGGTGGCGTATGTTACGCTTTCCTCTTTCAGAGTCAACCCTGAATTTCAGGATTTTTTCTCTTTGCTGACTCAACATCCTGTGAAGTGATTCACGTTGTCGGGTCAACGGAGGCGCATTATAGGGATCCCATTTTTTTGCACAAGTGTTTTTTAGATCTTTTTGCTCGCCCGCTTAGTTTTTACGCATTACGCCGCAATCCTGTACGATTACGCTTATAAAGCCCCCTTTTCCCCCTTGCAGATGGCTAAAAAAACGCCCAAAGTTTGTTTTTCATCTTTTCCCCGGAGATAAACCATGGCTGATGTACTGCGCCCTTATAAAGATCTGTTCCCCACGACCGGACACCGGGTCATGCTCGATCCCTCCAGTGTCGTTATCGGCGATGTCCGCCTGGCCGATGATGTCAGTATCTGGCCTCTGGTGGTGATCCGCGGGGATGTCAATTATGTGTCGGTAGGGGCCCGTACCAATATTCAGGACGGCAGCGTACTGCATGTTACGCACAAATCCACCAGCAACCCACAGGGAAACCCGCTGCTGATCGGCGAGGATGTCACCGTGGGCCATAAAGTTATGCTGCACGGCTGCACCATTGGTAACCGTGTTCTGGTCGGCATGGGATCTATTTTGCTGGACGGGGCCGTCATCGGGGATGACGTCATGATAGGTGCCGGCAGCCTGGTCCCGCAGCATAAACACCTGGAGAGCGGCTACCTGTATTTAGGCAGCCCGGTAAAACAGATTCGGCCACTGAAAGAGAGTGAACTGGAAGGGCTGCGTTATTCCGCGAATAACTATGTCAGCTGGAAAAATGACTATCTGGATCAGGGTAGCCAGAGCCAGCCCTGATCGTCAAAAGCATCGACGGCTATCAGCGCTTCTGCCTCTTCTTCCAGATCCCAGCGGCTGGCGCGGAATTGCGCCAGCCAGAATGCCGGAGTGCCGCCACCAAACCGGCGGCGCAACGACTCTTCGCTGATTGCGCAGGTGAGCGGCATTCCGTTGACCTGGACCGGGAAGCAAAGCGCCTGGCTATCGGCTTCCCACGCTTCACGGTCCGGGAATAAAATCGCCTGGTTCATACGGCCAGCTCGCGCTGCAGGCTCGCAACGACCGGGGCAATCTCCGGCATCACACCATGCCACAGTAATACCGCATGGGCCGCCTGCCCCACCAGCATGCCCAGGCCATCCGCATAGTGCCGCGCCCCCTGCTCATGGCACCAGCGCAGAAACGGCGTTAACCCCTGCTGATAAAACATGTCATAGCAGCGTACATCCGGGTTAATCAGTGAGGCAGGAATGGCAGGAATATCTCCCGCAATGCCACTTGATGTGGCATTGATGATTAAGTCAAAAGACTGCCCTGCCAGGGCATCCGCCATAACCGCCTGAATCTGCCCTTTTGCGGTGAACGCATCAGCCAGATCCCGGGCGCGGGAAAATGTCCGGTTGGTTATCGTCACCGCACATCCCGCATCCAGCAGTGGCAGGATCACGCCACGCGCGGCCCCACCGGCCCCCACCAGCAGGACACGGTAGCCGGGCTGAATCAGCCCCCGGCGCTCCAGATCGCTTAGCAAGCCAATACCGTCCGTGTTATCCCCAAGGATAGTGCCGTCATCCAGCCGTTTCAGCGTATTTACGGCCCCTGCGGCCCGGGCCCGTTCGGTTAAGTGGTCCGCCCGGGCAAATGCCTGCTCTTTAAAAGGCACCGTGACGTTCGCCCCTTCTCCCCCGGCGGCAAAAAAGTGCTCCAGCGCCGGAATAAAACCATCCACCGGGGCCAGAACCCGGCCATAGGGATAGTGGATATTCAACTGTCGGGCAAATAGCTGATGGATCAGCGGCGACTTGCTGTGGGCGATGGGGTTGCCGAATACGGCGTATTTTTCCATAGGGTTATCCATTATCTCATCCCTGGCGGAACTGTTCGCCGGTCAGCGCATCGCGAATTTCCGACGGGTTCTGACGCCCGCCGGTCGCGCCATCCAGCACCGGGAAATGCTCACCAAATTGCGCAATAACTTCCGCGGTGGTCCGGCAGGGGGGTTGCCCGGTCAGATTGGCACTGGTCGACACCAGTGGCTTGCCAAATGCCTGGCAGAGTTCAATCACCAGCGGGTGATTCGTGACTCTCACAGCCAGAGAGTCAAAACGCCCCGTTAACCAGCGGGGTGTCGAAGGCCGCGCCGGGAAGACAAAGGTCACCGGGCCCGGCCAGCAGTCAAAAATGGCCGACCGCTGCGCGGCTGTCAGCATGCTGTCGTCAATATAGGGTTTCAGCTGTTCAAAACTGGCAGCAATCAGAATCAGCCCTTTTTCTACCGGGCGCTGCTTCAGCGCCAGCAGGCGCATAACGGCCTGTTCACTGTCCGGGTCGCAACCGACACCAAATACAGCTTCTGTGGGATATGCGATGACTTCTTTATTATTCAGAACACGGACTATCTCAGACAGACGTGTTTCAGGCAGGTTATTCTTCACGGGTTTGTTCCGCCGTTACCGGCTTTCCACATTGTTTACTGGCACAAAAACGCTTTATGCCCTGGGAGGTTTTCTTTTCGATCAGTAGCGGATAGTGGCACTCAGGGCACTCTCCCGCAACCGGGGTAAAATTAATGGCAAACTGGCACTCCGGGTAGCGATCACAGGCGTGGAATGTTTTCCCGTAGCGCGAGCGGCGCTGGATCAGGTGGCCCTTCCGGCACTGAGGACACTGAATAGCCGTTTCATCCGGCTTGTCGATAACCTCGGTATGTTCGCACTCCGGGTAGCGGCTACACCCAATGAACATGCCAAATCGCCCCTGGCGCAGTACCAGCGTGGCCTGGCACTCGGGGCACTGGTAGCCATCCAGCTCTTTAATGATATGTCCGTCAGCCTGGGATTTTAGCGGGCGAATATAGTCACATTCGGGATAGTTCGAACAGCCGAGAAACGGGCCATGTTTGCCACTGCGGTAAGCCAGTTCAGCCCCGCACTGTGGGCAGGGCTCCTGGTTACGTGTTGTAAAGAGGGACTCTTTGCTCATAGTAACTCTTGCCGACATCAATATAGAATTTCAGTGCAGCATACCTTCATTAGCTTCAAAGAGTAATTCTTCCATTTGCTGATAGGCATTCTCACAACCGGGAATATTGAACAATACCATCAGAACCACCCACTTCAGGTCTTCCAGTTCAAATTCGTCGGTATCCAGCGCCAGAATACGCTCAATCACCATTTCCCGGGTATCGAGATTTAGCACCTGTATTTGCTCAAGAAACAGTAAAAAACCGCGGCAGCTGGCATCCAGGCGCTGGCACTCTTCCGGGGTAAAAATGCGCATAGAGAGGGGGTCAGCCGCCAGCTGCATAGGGGCGACCAGCCCTTCCTGATAGTCGGCCAGTTTCTCCAGCCACATTAACGCATTGTAGATATCTTCCCGCTCAAAGCCTGCATCGGCCAGATCATGAGTCAGTTTGTCCTGGTCAACACGCAGTTCAGTTTCGCTCTGGATCCAGGTTTCAAACAGATAGATTAGTACGTCGAACATGGCATGCCCTCCTTAATCGGACATAGCCGCCGGGTACTGCTGCGATCCACCCTGCTAACTCCAGTTCAAGCAGCTGCGCTACCGTCACTGACACAGGTTGGCCGGCACGTTCAGCGACGACGTCAACAGGTGTTACCTCATCTCCTACGTTAGCCAACAGCTCCGGAAATGGCAATGGAGGCACCTGATGATTTCGTGAATAATTCACCGATTCCGCAGGAAGGGACAAACGCTGTTGCTCATTTGGTAAATGTTGATAAATATCGGCAGGTTCAGTGACCGGAATAGCCCCCTGCTTGAGTAACCAGTGCGGGCCTTCACTGCCCGGGTTTCCCAGCGGCCCCGGCAGGGCGAAAACGTCCCGCCCCTGCTCAAGCCCATAGCGCGCTGTCACCAGGGAGCCACTGCGTATACCCGCCTCAACCACCAGAACACCAAGGCTCAGGCCGCTGATTATCCGGTTACGCCGGGGGAAATTCGCCGCAACGGGGGGAGCGCCCAGCGGCAACTCCGAGACAACAGCGCCACCTTGTTCATAAATCTGGCGGGCCAGTTGCTGGTGGCGCCGGGGATAATAGTCCGGCAGCCCGTTCCCCAGTACCGCAATGGTCTTGCCGCCTACCTCCAGCGCTCCGCGATGCGCAATACCATCAATCCCCAGCGCCAGACCGCTGGTAACAGTGATACCGCTGGCGGCAAGCGCGCCACTCAGTAACCGCCCCCAGCGCTCCCCGTACCAGCTGTGCTGGCGACTCCCTACGATCGCTATCTGTGGGGTAGATAAAAGCGCCGGATCGCCTTCCACAAACAGCGCGCCGGGAAACCAGTCAATGGCCCTGAGCCGGGGCGGATATAACGGGTCGCTGGCGCAAATCAGATGATGATCCGGATGCGCCAGCCAGCACAATGTGCGCTCAATGCTTTGCTCTGAATACTGGTAAAACCGCGCCTTCTGGGCGGCAGAAAACCCGACAGTTTGTAGTGCGATATCCAGCGGCTGCGCGTGTCTGGCCACGCTGTCTACCACTTTCAGCATCTTAGCGCCACTGAGGGACTGAACCGCCAGCAAGCGTAGCCATAACTCGGTCAACTCCATGGATTTCTCCCTGCCATAAGCTATAAAAGCAATCCTTGCGATTGGTCATCGATGCTGTCAATCAGGCCGGGAAATGTCTAGAATAGAGTTAATAAAGATTCCATTACCTGAACACAGCTCTGGATAACTATGTCAGTCTTGCACGTTTTACATTTCCCGGACGAGCGGCTTCGCACTGTTGCCGAACCGGTCAAAGAAGTTAATGCAGAAATTCAGCGTATCGTTGATGATATGTTCGAAACGATGTACGCCGAGGAAGGTATCGGCCTTGCGGCCACGCAGGTAGATATCCATCAGCGTATTATCGTGATTGATATTTCTGAACACCACAATCAGCAACTGGTGCTCATCAACCCGGAGCTGCTGGAAAAAAGCGGTGAAACCGGAATTGAAGAAGGTTGCCTTTCTGTACCGGAACAGCGCGCACTGGTGCCCCGGGCAGAAAAAGTAAAAATTCGCGCCCTCGACCGTGACGGCAACACATTCGAACTCGAAGCAGATGACCTGCTGGCAATTTGTATCCAGCATGAAATGGATCACCTGATGGGTAAACTGTTTGTGGATTATCTGTCACCGCTCAAGCGCCAGCGTATTCGCCAGAAGGTTGAGAAGCTGGATCGCATGAAAGCGCGCGAGGCGTAGTCAGTCTCAAAAGGGATAACCGTGTCCGAACCATTACGTATTATTTTTGCCGGTACGCCGGATTTTGCAGCGCGTCATCTTGACGCGCTGTTGTCGTCTCATCACCAGGTGGTTGGGGTTTTCACCCAGCCCGATCGCCCGGCCGGGCGCGGCAAAAAGCTCATGCCCAGCCCGGTAAAAGTGCTGGCAGAAGAAAAACAGCTGCCGGTGTTCCAGCCCGTATCCCTGCGCCCGGAAGAAAACCAGCGCCTGGTGTCTGATCTGCAGGCCGATCTGATGGTGGTCGTGGCCTACGGTCTTATTCTGCCCAAAGCCGTGCTGGATATGCCGCGCCTGGGTTGTATTAACGTTCACGGCTCGCTATTACCGCGCTGGCGCGGTGCCGCGCCCATTCAGCGTTCACTGTGGGCCGGGGACAGCGAAACCGGCGTGACCATTATGCAGATGGACGTGGGCCTGGATACCGGCGATATGCTGTATAAACTGGCCTGCCCAATCACCGCCGGGGATACCAGCGCCAGCCTGTACGACAAATTAGCCGGGCTCGGTCCCCAGGGCCTGCTTCACACCCTGGATCAGCTGGCGGCAGGCACAGCCAGACCAGAAGTGCAGAATGAAGCGCTGGTCACTTACGCTGAGAAACTCAGCAAAGAAGAAGCGCGCCTTAACTGGACGCTCAGCGCCGCTCAGCTTGAGCGCTGCATCCGGGCCTTTAACCCCTGGCCGGTCAGTTATTTCATGATTGAGGAGCAGCCGGTTAAAGTCTGGCAGGCCTCCGTGATCACCGGCAGCACCACACACGCGCCCGGCACCATTCTGCAGGCGGGTAAAGACGGCATTCAGGTTGCCACCGCAGACGGTATTCTGAATATAGAAACGCTGCAGCCCGCCGGTAAAAAGCCCATGGCGGCCCGGGATCTGTTAAATTCCCGCAAAGACTGGTTCAGCCCCGGAAATATCCTGGCCTGAGGCCCCCGCTTATTTCGCCCGGTTTAACCGGGCATTTTATTTATTACAGGTCCATACCTGAGCGCGACTATGAAAAAAACCATAAACCTTCGCAGCCTCGCTGCCCAGGCCCTTGAGCAGGTTGTTGAGAAGGGCCAGTCACTCAGTGCGGTGCTGCCCCCGCTCCAGCAAAAAGTTTCCGACAAAGATAAAGCGCTGCTGCAGGAACTGTGTTTTGGCGTGCTGCGTACACTGCCGCGCCTTGAATGGCTGGTCGGCCAGTTGATGTCCCGCAAGATGACCGGCAAACAGCGCACCGTGCACTATCTGATTCTGGTGGGGATTTATCAGCTACTGTATACCCGCATTCCGCCCCATGCCGCGCTGGCAGAGACCGTGGAAGGCGCCGTAGCCATTAAGCGCCCGGCCTTTAAAGGGGTCATTAACGGCGTATTACGCCAGTTCCAGCGCCAGCAGGATGCGCTACTGGCTGAAGCCGACAGCCAGGAAATCCGCTTCCTGCACCCGGGCTGGTTACTCAAACGCCTGCGCGCCGCCTACCCCACACAGTGGGAAGCGGTGGTTGAGGCCAATAACCAGCGCCCGCCGATGTGGCTGCGGGTTAACCGCCAGCACCACACCCGCGATGCCTGGCTGGCCTTGCTGAATGACGCCGGGCATGTGGCCTACCCGCACCCGGACTATTCTGATGCGCTACGCCTTGAATCCCCGTTACCGGTGCATCAGTTGCCGGGTTTCGATCAGGGCTGGGTGACCGTGCAGGACGCCTCTGCCCAGGGGTGTGTAGATCTTCTTGATCCACAGAACGGCGAGGAGATCCTCGATTTGTGTGCGGCCCCCGGCGGGAAAACCACACATATTCTGGAGGCCGCCCCCGGGGCAAATGTACTGGCTGTGGATGTTGACCCCCAGCGCCTCAGACGCGTCAGTGAAAACCTGGCCCGCCTGCAGATGCAGGCGGAAGTAAAATGTGGCGATGGCCGCTATCCACAGCAGTGGTGTGGCGACAGGCTCTTCGATCGGATCCTGCTGGATGCCCCCTGCTCTGCCACCGGCGTGATCCGCCGCCATCCGGATATTAAATGGCTGCGCCGCGATACGGATATTGCCGATCTGGCGCAGCTGCAGGGTGAAATTCTCGACGCCATCTGGCCCCGGCTGAAAACCGGTGGCACCCTGGTTTATGCTACCTGCTCGGTACTGCCGGATGAGAACAGCCAGCAGATAGCGGCTTTCCTGGCCCGGCATCCGGAAGCTACACTGGTAGAAACGGGAACGCCGGAACAACCCGGGCGGCAGAATCTCCCGGCGGCGGAAGAAGGTGATGGCTTCTTCTATGCGAAACTCATCAAGGGCTGAGCCGCCAGCGCGCGGTAAATCCATTACTCAATGATGTTTAAAATTCAATGAAAATCATTATATTAGGCGCAGGCCAGGTGGGTGGAACCCTGGCAGAAAACCTGGTTGGCGAGAATAACGACATCACGATTGTCGATACCAACAGCGACCGTTTGCGTGGCCTGCAGGATAAGTTTGACCTGCGGGTTATTCAGGGCCACGGCTCACACCCGCGGGTTCTGCGCGAGGCCGGGGCAGATGATGCGGATATGCTGGTTGCGGTAACCAGCTCCGATGAAACCAATATGATCGCCTGCCAGGTGGCATATACCCTGTTTAACACCCCCAACCGTATTGCCCGTATCCGTGCGCCGGACTACGTGCGCGATGCGGAAAAACTCTTTACCCCGGAAGCGGTGCCCATTGACCACCTGATCGCCCCCGAGCAGCTGGTGATCGATAACATCTACCGGCTGATTGAATACCCGGGCGCCCTGCAGGTGGTAAATTTTGCCGAGGGTAAAGTCAGCCTTGCGGTGGTGAACGCCTATTACGGTGGCCCACTGGTGGGGAATGCTTTATCGACCCTGCGCGAGCATATGCCCCATATCGATACCCGCGTTGCCGCTATTTTCCGCCACGATCGCCCCATCCGCCCCCAGGGCTCTACCATTGTGGAAGCCGGTGATGAGGTCTTCTTTATTGCGGCCTCCCAGCATATCCGGGCGGTTATGAGTGAGCTGCAGCGGCTGGAAAAACCCTACAAGCGGATCATGCTGGTAGGCGGCGGTAATATCGGTGCTGGTCTTGCGAAAAAGCTGGAAAAAGACTACAGCGTGAAACTGATCGAGCGGGATCAAAAGCGCGCGGCCGAGCTGGCGGAAAAACTTCAGGACACTATTGTTTTCTTTGGCGATGCCTCCGATCAGGAGTTACTGGCCGAAGAGCATATTGATCAGATCGATCTGTTTATTGCTGTCACCAACGATGATGAAGCGAACATCATGTCCGCGATGCTTGCCAAGCGCATGGGCGCCAAAAAAGTGATGGTGCTCATCCAGCGCCGGGCTTATGTGGACCTGGTGCAGGGCAGTGTTATTGATATTGCCATCTCCCCGCAGCAGGCAACCATTTCGGCTCTGCTTGGCCATGTGCGTAAAGCGGATATCGTTGGCGTATCTTCCCTGCGCCGCGGGGTTGCGGAAGCTATCGAAGCAGTAGCACACGGGGATGAAAGCACCTCCCGGGTGGTTGGCCGGGAGATCAATGAGATCAAGCTGCCGCCGGGGACAATTATTGGCGCGGTGGTGCGGGGTAACGATGTGATGATCGCCAATGCGAACCTGCGTATCGAGCAGGGGGATCACGTTATTATGTTCCTTACTGATAAGAAGTTTATCAGCGATGTGGAGCGGTTATTCCAGCCGAGTCCTTTTTTCCTGTAAATCAGGCGCTAGAGGCCGTATTTTACCGGACCGTATATTAAGAAAGATAAAAACTGGCTTATTTTCTGACGCAATGGAAAATAGCCAGTCCTTTGTTAAAATTATTAAATTCAGTGGTGCAAGGAGATAACAATGAGTCTGTTAAAAGAGTTTCGCGAGTTCGCAATGCGCGGGAATGTGGTCGATCTTGCGGTCGGTGTGATTATTGGTGCAGCGTTTGGCAAAATCGTCTCCTCACTGGTTGCCGATATCATTATGCCGCCGCTGGGGCTTTTAATTGGCGGGATCGATTTTAAACAGTTTGCCGTGACACTACGCCCGGCGGAAGGCGATATTCCGGCGGTGGTCATGCATTACGGTGTGTTTATTCAGAATGTCTTCGATTTTGTCATTGTCGCGTTTGCCATCTTCATGGCCATCAAAGTGATCAATAAACTGAATCGCAAGAAAGAAGAGCCAGCTGCCGCCCCGGCAGAGCCGACCAAAGAAGAAGCGTTGCTGGGCGAAATCCGCGACCTGCTTAAAGAGCAGAACAAACGCAGCTAAACGCGCCTGATACCAGAAGGCCAGTGGTAAATAAGCGCTTCGCTTGCTTGCCACTGGCCTCCAGTCCTTTCCCCTTCGCAAATTTTTCTTTCCGGCTGTAACTTCCTTTCCCTTTGCGGTTTTTCTCTACCCGCTGGCGAAATAACGGATCGTGCAGTAATGCCTGCAGGGCGCTGTCGTTAATCTGGCCCTTCTTATGCTGATAACGGCTCATATATGCCTCCTGGTGAAATTGTGTGCATCATGCGCCGGGTAAAGGCAGAAATCAAGCGTCTGTTGACTGCCCGCTGGCGCCCCGTTCAAGGGTTTCAAGGATCGAGCAATACACGCTGCTGTGAGCGGTGCCGCAGCAGGTATCGTCCAGCTTTTTCAGCGAGGCACGCATCAGCTCAAGCTCGCGGATACGCTGTTCCACCTCATCTAATCTGGCGCGGACTATGGTCTTCGACTCCTGGCAGGTATGGTGCTCAGGATCAATGCGGATAGACAGCAGCTCCCGGATAGCCTCAAGAGTGAATCCTAACTGCTTGGCATAACGAATAAACTTAAGCCGCTGAAGATCCTGCTCAGTGTAGAGACGAAACCCGCCTTCTGTGCGCACCTCATGCGCCATCATCTGCTGCTTTTCGTAGTAGCGGATAGTATCCGGTGTCACGCCGGCCAGTTTTGCCAGTTCACCAATGCGGTACATTACTGATCCTCCATTTTCTTCAGCAATTGCTGTGCATATTCACCGTGCAGAAAGTCGGTACTGATCCCCGCCTGGCGCAGTTTCAGCTCCAGCAGGGTAAGGCGTTTACTGAGTGCCTGGTAATCCGGGTGATCCTGATGCACGGTTTTCAGAAGATCTGAAAGTTCCAGCGCCTCTTTGCGCTGGGCCAGTTCTGGTGGCAGGCAGCCGGCATTTTTCAGTAAACGGTATCCGGCCCGCAGCGCTTCAGGCACATGGGAATCATCATCAAGGATCAGGGGCTCACCGGCACCGGGGAGATTGTCAAACTGGCCATCACGCTGGGCTTCCTGAATATGGCGCTCAGCCCAGGCATCAAGTAACCACATGATAGGGCTCCATAACGGAAAAGATGGCAGTTAGTGTATACGGTTCCTGAAAGACGGGCATAAAAAAACCCCGCAAGCGGGGTTTTTTTACGTTACTGCAAATTACTCTGCAGCAGCTTCTGCTTTCGGCTCTGCGCGATCAACCAGCTCGATGTATGCCATCGGCGCATTGTCACCAGAACGGAAGCCACACTTCAGAATGCGAGTGTAACCACCGGTACGGCTCGCGAAACGCGGGCCCAGCTCGTTAAACAGTTTTGCCACGATCTCGTTATCACGAGTACGGGCGAATGCCAGACGACGATTAGCAACGCTATCAGTCTTGGCAAGAGTAATCAGCGGCTCAACTACGCGGCGCAGCTCTTTCGCTTTAGGCAGGGTCGTCTTGATGATCTCATGACGAACCAGTGAACCTGCCATATTGCGGAACATAGCCTGGCGATGGCTGCTGTTGCGGTTCAGTTGACGACCACTCTTACGATGGCGCATGACCTTATCCTTCTCAGTAAAACCTTAACCTGTGATCCGGTTACTCGTCAGCAATGCTTGCCGGCGGCCAGTTTTCCAGGCGCATGCCCAGAGACAGACCACGTGAGGCCAGCACGTCTTTAATCTCGGTAAGAGATTTTTTACCCAGGTTCGGCGTTTTCAGCAACTCAACCTCGGTACGCTGTACCAGATCACCGATATAGTGGATAGCTTCTGCCTTGAGGCAGTTAGCAGAGCGGACAGTCAATTCCAGATCGTCAACAGGGCGCAGCAGGATCGGATCGAACTCTGGTTTCTCTTCTTTCACTTCCGGCTGACGTACATCACGTAAATCAACGAAAGCTTCCAGTTGTTCAGCCAGAATGGTTGCCGCACGACGAATCGCCTCTTCAGGATCGATTGTGCCGTTGGTTTCCATTTCGATGACCAGCTTGTCCAGGTCGGTACGCTGCTCAACGCGCGCTGCTTCAACATTGTAGGCAATACGCTCTACAGGGCTGTAGCAGGCGTCGACCAGCAGACGGCCGATTGGGCGCTCATCTTCTTCCGAATGAATTCGGGCAGAGGCCGGCACATAACCACGACCGCGCTGAACTTTGATACGCATATTGATAGATGCGTTCTCATCGGTCAGGTGGCAGATCACGTGCTGCGGCTTGACGATTTCGACATCACCGTCGTGGGTAATGTCGGCTGCAGTCACAGGGCCAATGCCAGATTTATTCAAGGTAAGAATAACTTCATCTTTACCCTGAACTCTCACCGCCAGCCCTTTCAGGTTGAGCAGGATTTCCAGGATATCTTCCTGTACGCCTTCTTTGGTGCTGTACTCGTGCAGTACACCATCAATCTCAACCTCAGTTACCGCACAACCCGGCATCGATGAGAGCAGAATACGGCGCAGTGCGTTACCCAAAGTATGGCCAAAGCCACGCTCTAATGGTTCAAGGGTCACCTTGGCGTGCGTCGAACTCACTTGCTCGATATCTACCAGGCGCGGTTTTAGAAACTCTGTCACAGAACCCTGCATTGTGTCCTCTCTTTGGTACTAAGCTTTACTTGGAGTAAAGCTCGACGATCAGGTGTTCGTTAATGTCCGCAGACAGATCAGAACGTTCCGGCTTACGCTTAAACGTACCTTCCATCTTGCCAGCATCAACTTCCAGCCAGGTTGGCTTTTCACGCTGCTCAGCCAGCTCCAGAGCTGCTTTCACGCGAGATTGCTTTTTCGCTTTCTCACGAATGCTTACAACGTCATTCGCTTTAACCTGATAAGAAGCGATGTTAACAACACGACCGTTTACCATGATAGCTTTGTGGCTAACCAGCTGACGTGATTCAGCACGAGTGGCGCCGAAGCCCATACGGTATACAACGTTGTCCAGACGACCTTCCAGCAGAGCTAACAGGTTTTCACCGGTGTTGCCTTTCAGACGTGCTGCTTCTTTATAGTAGTTACGGAACTGACGCTCCAGCACACCGTAGATACGGCGAACTTTTTGCTTTTCACGCAACTGCACACCATAGTCAGACAGACGCGGTTTACGCGCACCGTGCTGGCCAGGAGCTTGTTCAATTTTACACTTGGTATCGATCGCGCGAACGCCAGACTTAAGGAATAAGTCGGTGCCCTCACGACGGCTCAGCTTGAGCTTAGGACCCAAATATCTTGCCATTTTCTTTCTCCAACTAACCTGGAAAACGCAGCGTTATACGCGACGTTTTTTCGGCGGACGACAACCGTTATGAGGGATCGGAGTCACATCAGTAATGTTAGTGATGCGGAAACCAGCGGCGTTCAGAGCACGAATAGTAGATTCGCGACCCGGACCCGGACCTTTAACCATAACTTCCAGATTCTTGATGCCGTATTCTTTTACTGCATCAGCGCAACGCTCTGCCGCAACCTGAGCTGCGAACGGAGTGGATTTGCGAGAACCACGGAAACCGGAACCACCGGCAGTTGCCCAACCCAGCGCGTTACCCTGACGATCAGTAATGGTAACGATGGTGTTGTTGAAAGAAGCATGGATATGAGCCACGCCGTCAGAGACTTGTTTTCTTACACGTTTACGTGCACGAATTGGTGCCTTTGCCATTATTCAATCACCCCGATTATTTCTTGATCGGTTTGCGCGGACCCTTACGGGTACGTGCGTTGGTCTTGGTACGCTGACCGCGAACCGGGAGACCACGACGATGACGCAAACCGCGATAGCAACCAAGATCCATCAGGCGCTTGATGCTCATGCTGATTTCACGGCGCAGATCACCTTCAACGACAAATTTGGCAACTTCGTCACGCAGCGTGTCGATTTGTCCTTCAGACAGCTCACTGATCTTAACACTTTCAGCGATACCCGCTGCAGCCAGGATGGCTTTAGAACGGGTCTTGCCGATACCATAGATCGAAGTTAATGCGATCACGGCATGTTTCTGATCAGGAATGTTAATGCCTGCTATACGGGCCACTATGCACTCCTACTATTGATTAGTACGCCCCATGCTGAAAAGCCCGTTTTCAGGATACTCAAATGGAAACGTACAGACATACAAAAGATTGGCTGGCTAATCTAGCCAGCTCAACCCAACTTTGCAAGAAAAATATGCGAGATAATCAGCCTTGACGCTGTTTATGCTTCGGTTCGGCGCTGCAAATCACGCGAATAACACCATCACGCTTAACGATTTTGCAGTTACGACATAATTTCTTGACGGAAGCACGAACTTTCATTTTTACTCTCCGTAACTTCTCAAGCGACCAATTAACGGCCGTAGCCTTTCAGGTTCGCCTTCTTCAATGCAGACTCGTACTGACTTGACATCATCAGAGTTTGCACTTGAGCCATAAAGTCCATAATCACGACAACAACGATAAGCAGGGACGTACCACCGAAGTAGAACGGTACTTTCATTGCATCACGCATGAACTCCGGGATCAGGCAGATAAAAGTAATATATAACGCGCCGATCAGGGTCAGACGAGTCATCACTTTATCGATGTACTTCGCCGTTTGCTCTCCCGGACGAATTCCTGGTACAAATGCACCGGACTTCTTCAGGTTATCTGCTGTCTCACGCGGGTTGAAAACCAACGCCGTGTAGAAGAAACAGAAGAAGATGATTGCAGACGCATAGAGTAACACATAAAGCGGTTGCCCTGGCTGCAAATACAGCGAAATTGTTGACAGCCAGTTCCAACCGGTCCCGCCCCCGAACCATGACGCGATGGTCGCCGGGAACAGAATGATGCTAGAAGCAAAGATAGCAGGGATTACACCGGCCATATTCACTTTCAGCGGTAAATGTGTGCTCTGTGCTGCATAAACGCGACGTCCTTGCTGGCGTTTTGCATAGTTAACGACAATACGGCGTTGACCACGCTCTACAAACACCACGAAGAAGGTAACCGCGAATACTAATACTGCAACCAGCAACAACAGAAGGAAGTGCAGGTCGCCTTGCCGCGCTTGCTCGATGGTATGGCCAATGGCCGGCGGTAAGCCCGCAACGATACCCGCGAAGATAATGATCGAAATACCGTTACCGATACCCCGTTCAGTAATCTGTTCACCCAGCCACATCAGGAACATTGTCCCGGTCACCAGGCTCACAACAGCGGTGAAATAGAATGCAAAGCCTGGATTTAACACCAGGCCCTGCATACCAGGCATATTCGGCAGACCGGTCGCAATACCGACCGACTGGAATATTGCCAGCACCAGAGTACCGTAGCGGGTGTACTGGCTTATCTTACGACGGCCAGACTCCCCTTCTTTCTTCAGTTCTGCCAGGGCCGGATGGACCACCGTCAGAAGCTGCACAATAATAGATGCCGAAATATACGGCATGATACCCAGTGCGAAGATTGAAGCACGGCTGAGAGCACCACCAGAGAACATGTTAAACATTTCAATGATGGTGCCACGCTGTTGATCAAGCAATTTGGCAAGTACAGCGGCATCAATACCAGGGATCGGAATAAAAGAGCCAATACGGAATACAATCAGTGCGCCAATTACAAACAACAGTCTGCGCTTCAGCTCACCGAAACCGCCTTTAGCACTTTGAAAATCTAATCCCGGTTGTTTTGCCATCTGCTACTTATTCCTCGATTTTACCGCCAGCAGCTTCGATAGCAGCACGAGCGCCTTTAGTCACGCGCAGGCCGCGAACAGTTACCGGACGAGCAACCTCGCCAGACAGGATCACTTTCGCGAACTCGATCTGGATACCGATAATGTTTGCTGCTTTCAGCGTATTCAGGTCAACTACGTCGCCTTCTACTTTAGCCAGATCGGAGAGACGAATCTCTGCAGTGATCGCAGCTTTGCGAGAAGTGAAACCGAATTTCGGCAGACGACGGTACAGTGGCATCTGGCCACCTTCGAAACCGCGACGTACGCCACCGCCAGAACGAGACTTCTGACCTTTGTGACCACGACCACCGGTTTTACCGAGGCCAGAACCGATACCACGGCCCAGACGCTTAGTGGACTGCTTAGACCCTTCGGCCGGAGACAGAGTATTTAAACGCATCTCTTACTCCTCAACTTTAACCATGTAGGAAATCGCGTTAACCATACCGCGGACCGCAGGAGTATCCTCGCGTTCTACAGTGTGGCCAATACGACGCAGACCCAGGCCAAGCAGCGTTGCCTTGTGTTTCGGCAGACGACCGATTGCACTGCGGGTTTGAGTGATTTTAATAGTCTTTGCCATGGTCAATTACCCCAGAATTTCTTCAACGGATTTACCACGCTTGGCAGCGACCATTTCCGGAGATTTCATATTTTCCAGACCATCGATAGTTGCACGAACCACGTTAATCGGGTTGGTGGAACCATACGCTTTAGCCAGAACGTTACGAACTCCAGCGACTTCCAGAACGGCGCGCATTGCACCACCGGCGATGATACCGGTACCTTCGGAAGCCGGCTGCATGAACACGCGAGAACCCGTGTGAGTACCCTTAACCGGGTGCTGCAGGGTGCCGTGGTTCAGCGCGACGTTAATCATATTGCGACGGGCTTTTTCCATCGCTTTCTGGATCGCTGCTGGAACTTCACGCGCTTTACCGTAACCAAAACCAACGCGACCGTTACCATCGCCAACTACAGTCAGAGCTGTGAAGGAGAAAATACGACCACCTTTAACGGTTTTAGATACGCGGTTTACCGCGATCAGCTTTTCCTGCAGTTCGCCAGCTTGTTTTTCGATGTGAGCCATCTTACACCTCTACCTTAGAACTGAAGGCCAGCTTCACGGGCAGCATCTGCCAGTGCCTGGACACGACCATGATATTGGAACCCGGAACGGTCAAAGGACACATCTTTGATGCCTTTTTCCAGAGCGCGTTCTGCAACAGCTTTACCTACAGCTGCGGCGGCGTCTTTGTTACCGGTGTACTTCAGTTGTTCCGCGATAGCTTTTTCTACAGTAGAAGCGGCCACCAGAACTTCAGAACCGTTCGGTGCGATTACCTGGGCGTAAATATGACGCGGGGTACGATGTACCACCAGGCGAGTCGCGCCAAGCTCCTGGAGCTTGCGACGTGCGCGGGTCGCACGACGGATACGAGCAGATTTCTTATCCATAGTGTTACCTTACTTCTTCTTAGCCTCTTTGGTACGCACGACTTCGTCGGCGTAACGAACACCCTTGCCTTTGTAAGGCTCAGGACGACGGTAGGCGCGCAGATCAGCTGCAACCTGACCGATCACCTGCTTATCAGCGCCTTTCAGCACGATTTCAGTTTGAGTCGGGCATTCTGCAGTGATGCCAGCCGGCAGCTGATGTTCAACGGGATGAGAGAAACCCAGAGACAGGTTTACTACATTCCCTTTGACCGCTGCACGATAACCTACACCAACCAGCTGCAATTTCTTGGAGAAGCCTTCGGTAACACCGATTACTGCGGAGTTCAGCAACGCACGAGCAGTACCTGCCTGTGCCCAGCCGTCTGCATAACCATCACGCGGACCAAAGGTCAGGTGATTGTCAGCATTTTTAACTTCTACAGCGTCGTTGATAGTACGAGTCAGCTCGCCATTTTTACCTTTGATCGTGATAACCTGACCGTTGATTTTTACATCAACACCGGCAGGAATGACGATCGGTGCTTTAGCAACACGAGACATTCTTTCCTCCGATTAGGCTACGTAGCAGATAATTTCGCCACCAAGACCAGCCTGGCGCGCTGCACGATCAGTCATAACACCTTTAGAGGTAGAAATAACAGCGATACCCAGTCCAGCCATAACTTTCGGCAGTTCGTCTTTGCGCTTATAAATGCGCAGACCAGGACGGCTAACACGCTGAATGCTTTCTACCACTGACTTGCCCTGGAAGTACTTCAGAGTAACTTCCAGTTCAGGCTTGGTGTCGCCTTCAACTTTAAAATCTTCAATATAACCTTCTTCCTTCAGCACGTTGGCAATTGCCACTTTCAGCTTGGAGGAAGGCATGGTGACCGCAACTTTGTTCGCGGCCTGACCGTTACGGATACGGGTCAGCATATCCGCGATCGGATCTTGCATGCTCATCTGTGTCTACTCCCGTGATTCTATTGGTGACAATTACCAGCTAGCCTTTTTCAGACCCGGAATTTCACCGCGCATAGCGGCTTCACGGACCTTGATACGGCTCAACCCGAATTTCCGCAGGAAACCGTGCGGACGACCAGTTTGGCGGCAGCGGTTACGCTGACGAGACGGGCTGGAATCACGCGGCAGACTCTGCAGCTTGAGAACAGCGTTCCAGCGATCTTCGTCGGATGCGTTAGCATCAGAAATGATCGCTTTGAGTTCTGCGCGTTTCGCGAAGAATTTTTCAGCCAAAGCTTCGCGTTTTTCTTCGCGAGCTTTCATTGATTGCTTAGCCATGAAGTAACCCTACCTTACTTGCGGAACGGGAAGTCAAAGGCAGCCAGCAGAGCACGGCCTTCATCATCAGTTTTCGCAGTAGTGGTAATGGTGATATCCAAACCACGAACGCGATCGACTTTGTCATAGTCGATTTCTGGGAAGATGATCTGCTCACGGACACCCATGCTGTAGTTGCCACGACCGTCGAAAGACTTAGCGGAAAGACCGCGGAAGTCACGGATACGAGGAACAGCAATAGTGATCAGGCGCTCAAAGAACTCCCACATGCGTTCGCCACGCAGAGTTACTTTACAGCCGATCGGATAGCCCTGACGGATTTTGAAGCCTGCAACAGATTTGCGTGCTTTGGTGATCAGCGGTTTTTGACCGGAGATTGCTGTCAGATCAGCTGCTGCGTTATCCAGCAGTTTTTTGTCAGCGATCGCTTCACCAACACCCATGTTCAGGGTGATCTTCTCGACCCGAGGGACTTGCATGACAGAATTGTAGTTGAACTGAGTCATCAGTTTAGCAACTACTTCGTCTTTGTAGTAATCATGCAGTTTCGCCATCGTACTACTCCAAATTACTTGATAGTTTCGCTGTTAGACTTGAAGAAACGGACTTTTTTGCCGTCTTCGAATCTAAAGCCTACACGGTCAGCCTTGCCGGTTGCCGCGTTGAAGATTGCAACGTTAGAAACCTGAATTGCAGCTTCTTTTTCAACGATGCCACCTGCCTGGTTCAGGGCCGGAACCGGCTTCTGATGTTTCTTAACCAGGTTGATGCCTTCAACGATTACTTTGCCGGAAGACAGAACATTTTTTACTTTACCGCGCTTACCTTTATCTTTACCGGTTAACACGATAACTTCGTCATCACGACGGATCTTCGCTGCCATGATTCGCTCCTTAGAGTACTTCTGGTGCCAGAGAGATAATTTTCATGAACTTCTCGTTGCGAAGTTCACGAGTTACCGGCCCAAAAATACGCGTACCGATAGGCTGCTCGCTGTTATTGTTCAGAATAACGCATGCATTACCATCGAAGCGAATGACAGAACCGTCCGGGCGACGAACACCCTTCTTGGTGCGCACCACTACCGCCTTCAGCACATCACCTTTTTTCACCTTACCACGCGGAATTGCTTCCTTGATGGTAATTTTGATGATGTCGCCGACGCCTGCGTAGCGACGGTGCGAGCCACCCAGAACCTTGATACACATTACGCGACGTGCACCGGAGTTGTCGGCGACGTTCAGCATAGTCTGTTCTTGGATCATTTTAGTGCTCCGCTAATGTCAACTACTACTGAGACCCTAAATTCGGGTCGTTAAAAAACCCCATATCGGGGGCGCGGCATTATAACACCGCTTCCTGCATATGGGTAGAAAAAATAAACGACTCATCGCTGAGTCGTTTATTCGTATTGAGAACGCTTACTCTATTACAGAACAGCTTTCTCTACAACGCGAACCAGCGTCCAGGACTTAGTCTTGGACAGCGGACGGCATTCGCGGATTTCAACCACGTCACCGATACCGCATTCGTTGTTCTCGTCATGTACGTGCAGTTTGGTCGTACGCTTGATGAATTTACCGTAGATCGGGTGTTTCACGAAACGTTCGATGGCAACAACAATGGATTTCTCCATTTTGTCGCTAACAACGCGACCTTGCAGAGTACGGATTTTATCGGTCATTACGCACCCGCCTTCTCAGTCAGTAAAGTCTTAATGCGTGCGACATTTTGACGCACTTGCTTCAGCAGATGGGTCTGCTGCAGCTGGCCGCTGGCGGCCTGCATGCGCAGGTTGAACTGTTCGCGCAGCAGGTTCAGCAGTTCCGCGTTCAGCTCTTCAACGCTTTTTTCACGCAGCTCTTTTGCTTTCATTACATCACCGTCTTAGTTACAAAGGTGGTTTTGATCGGCAGTTTCGCTGCTGCCAGGCTGAATGCTTCACGGGCCAGCTCTTCCGGTACACCGTCCATTTCATACAGGACTTTACCCGGCTGGATCAGGGCAACCCAATACTCCACGTTACCCTTACCTTTACCCATACGCACTGCCAGCGGTTTTTCAGTGATCGGTTTGTCCGGGAATACACGGATCCAGATCTTACCTTGACGCTTAACTGCACGGGTCATGGCACGACGTGCTGCTTCGATCTGACGTGCAGTCAGACGACCACGGCCAACAGCTTTCAGACCGAAAGTGCCGAAGCTCACATCCGTACCAGCAGCCAGGCCACGGTTACGGCCTTTGTGCATCTTACGGAATTTTGTACGCTTTGGTTGTAACATCAGCGACGCTCCTTATTTACGGCCTTTACGCTGCTGCTTTTTAGGTTGAGCAGCCGGTTTTTCCGGTTGTTCAACAGCAGCCATACCACCCAGGATCTCACCTTTGAAGATCCACACTTTAACGCCGATTACACCGTAAGTGGTGTGCGCTTCAGAGGTGTTGTAGTCGATGTCAGCACGCAGAGTGTGCAACGGTACGCGACCTTCACGATACCATTCGGTACGTGCGATCTCAGCACCGCCCAGACGGCCGCTAACTTCAACTTTGATACCTTTAGCGCCCAGACGCATGGCGTTCTGTACAGCACGCTTCATAGCACGACGGAACATAACACGACGTTCCAGCTGAGAAGTGATGCTGTCAGCAACCAGTTTTGCGTCCAGTTCAGGTTTACGAACTTCGGCGATATTGATCTGTGCAGGAACGCCAGCGATATCCGCTACGACCTTGCGCAGTTTTTCAACGTCTTCACCTTTTTTACCGATAACGATACCCGGGCGAGCAGTGTGAATGGTCACACGGATGCTTTTAGCCGGACGCTCGATAACGATACGAGATACAGACGCTTTAGCCAGTTCCTTAGTAAGGTACTGACGTACTTTAAAATCGCTGTCCAGGTTGTCAGCGAATTCTTTGGTGTTCGCAAACCAGGTAGAGTTCCATGGTTTAACAATACCCAGGCGAATACCATTAGGATGTACTTTCTGACCCATTGCTAGTCTCCAGAGTCTCAGCGATCGGACACAACCACAGTAATGTGGCTGGTGCGCTTCAGGATGCGATCTGCACGACCTTTCGCACGCGGCATAATGCGCTTCATGCTTGGGCCTTCATCTACGAAAATTTTCGTAACTTTCAGATCGTCAATGTCAGCGCCATCGTTGTGTTCGGCGTTAGCAATAGCAGATTCCAGTACTTTCTTGACCAACTCAGCAGCTTTCTTGTTGGTGTAGGTCAGAATTTCCAGAGCCTGTGACACTTTCTTACCGCGGATCAGGTCAGCAACGAGGCGAACCTTCTGAGCAGAAGAACGAGCATGGCGATGTTTAGCGATAGTTTCCATCTCTTCCTCCTACCTTATTTCTTTTTGGCTTTTTTATCAGCCGCATGGCCGCGATAAGTACGGGTCGGTGCGAATTCACCCAGCTTGTGACCAACCATTTCGTCGGAAACAAAAACTGGAACGTGCTGACGACCATTATGGACAGCGATGGTCAAACCGATCATGTTTGGAAAGATCGTTGAACGACGGGACCAAGTGCGCAGGGGCTTCTTGTCTCCGCTTTCCACCGCTTTCTCTACCTTCTTCAGCAAGTGCAGGTCAATAAAAGGACCTTTCTTGAGAGAACGTGGCATGGCTTATCCTCTAAAATTATTTGCTACGGCGACGTACGATGAATTTATCAGTACGCTTGTTGCTGCGGGTCTTCTTACCTTTGGTCTGCAGGCCCCACGGGGATACCGGGTGCTTACCAAAGTTACGACCTTCACCACCACCATGTGGGTGGTCGACCGGGTTCATCGCAGTACCGCGAACGGTAGGACGAACACCACGCCAGCGTGCAGCACCTGCTTTACCCAGAACGCGCAGCATATGCTCGGCATTGCCAACTTCGCCCACGGTAGCGCGGCAGTCTGCTTCGACTTTACGCATTTCACCAGAACGCAGACGCAGGGTGACATAAGCACCATCGCGCGCAACGATCTGAACGTAAGTACCAGCAGAACGCGCCAGCTGACCGCCTTTACCTGGTTTCATTTCTACGTTATGAACAGTAGAACCAACCGGGATATTGCGCATCGGCAGGGTGTTACCCGCTTTGATTGCAGCATCAACGCCAGACTGAATCTGGTCGCCAGCTTTCAGGCCTTTAGGGGCCAGGATGTAACGGCGCTCACCGTCTTTGTACAGAACCAGTGCGATGTTCGCAGAGCGGTTCGGATCGTACTCAAGACGTTCAACAACTGCCGGGATACCGTCTTTGTTGCGTTTGAAGTCAACAATACGATAAGCCTGCTTGTGACCACCACCGATATGACGGGTAGTGATGCGACCATTGTTGTTACGGCCACCGGATTTGCTGTTTTTTTCCAGCAGCGGAGCAAAAGGTTTGCCCTTATGCAGCTCAGGGTTTACCACTTTAACAACGTGGCGACGACCCGGAGATGTCGGTTTACATTTAACAATTGCCATTGTTCTTTACTCCTCCGACTTACTCTGCGCCGCCGATGAAGTCCAGATTCTGGCCTTCTTTCAGGGTGACGTAAGCTTTTTTCCAGTCGCTACGACGACCAACACGCTGTCCATGACGCTTAACTTTCCCTTTAACAACCAGGGTGTTTACGTCTTTAACTTCTACTTCGAACAGCTTCTGTACAGCAGCAACGATCTCTGCTTTGGTCGCGTCTTTAGCAACTTTGAGAACGATGGTGTTGGTTTTTTCCATCGCGGTAGATGCTTTTTCAGATACGTGCGGCGCGCGCAGCACTTTCAGCAGACGTTCTTCACGGATCATGCCAGCATCTCCTCAACTTGCTTAACTGCATCAGCAGTCATTACGACTTTGTCGAAGGCGATCAGGCTAACCGGGTCGATACCTGTTGCATCACGTACGTCAACCTTGTGCAGGTTGCGTGCAGCCAGGAACAGATTCTCATCCAGTTCACCGGTGATGATCAGCACATCTTCCAGAGCCATGTCTTTCAGTTTCTGTGCCAGCAGCTTAGTTTTAGGCGCTTCTACAGAGAACTTCTCGACAACGATCAGACGATCCTGACGTACCAGTTCAGACAGGATGCTTTTCAGCGCCCCACGGTACATCTTTTTGTTAACTTTTTGACTGTGGTCCTGCGGACGTGCAGCGAAGGTCACGCCACCAGAGCGCCAGATCGGGCTCTTGATGGAACCAGAACGCGCACGACCAGTACCTTTCTGGCGCCACGGTTTTTTACCGGAGCCAGTAACTTCAGCACGGGTTTTCTGTGCACGAGTACCCTGACGGGCACCTGCTGCATAAGCAACAACAACCTGGTGAACCAGCGCTTCGTTAAAATCACGACCGAAGGTAGTTTCGGAAACAGTCAGCGCGCTCTGCGCGTCTTTCAGTACTAATTCCATTGCTATCCCCTTACGCCTTCACAGCCGGTTTAACGATCAGGTCGCTACCGGTTGCACCCGGGACCGCACCTTTAACCAGCAGCAGGTTGCGCTCAGCGTCAACACGTACTACGTCCAGGCTCTGAACAGTTACACGTTCGTTACCCAGCTGACCTGCCATTTTCTTGCCTTTGAACACTTTGCCCGGAGTCTGGTTCTGACCGATAGAACCCGGAACGCGGTGAGACAAGGAGTTACCGTGAGTAGCGTCCTGGGTACGGAAGTTCCAGCGCTTAACGGTACCGGCGAAACCTTTACCTTTAGAGGTACCGGTTACGTCAACTTTCTTAACGTCAGCAAACAGTTCAACGCTAATGTTCTGACCTACAGTGTATTCTTCACCTTCTGCAAGGCGGAATTCCCACAGGCCACGGCCAGCTTCAACGCCAGCTTTAGCGAAGTGACCAGCTTCCGGCTTGGTTACACGGTTAGCTTTTTTAGCACCGGTAGTAACCTGAACGGCACGGTAGCCGTCGTTAGCCAGATCTTTGATCTGAGTAACGCGGTTTGCTTCAACTTCGATAACGGTTACTGGGATAGATACGCCTTCTTCGGTGAAGACGCGGGTCATGCCCACTTTTTTACCGACTAAACCAATCATTGTTTCAACCTCTCAATCGCTCGATGACCTGATTAACCCAGGCTGATCTGCACGTCTACACCGGCAGCCAGATCCAGACGCATCAGAGCATCAACGGTTTTCTCGGTTGGCTCAACGATGTCAACCAGACGCTTATGAGTGCGGATTTCGTACTGATCGCGCGCGTCCTTGTTAACGTGCGGAGAGATCAGAACGGTAAAGCGCTCTTTGCGGGTCGGCAGCGGGATCGGACCACGGACTTGCGCACCAGTGCGCTTAGCAGTCTCGACGATTTCCGCAGTTGATTGATCGATCAGACGATGATCAAACGCTTTCAGGCGGATACGGATTCTTTGGTTCTGCATGAGACCAGAGCTCCAATTATTTATAGACGAAATGATTACTCCTCGCACCCATTACGATTGATGGGAGAGTGTAATCGTTCTTACGTTGCCCCCAAATCGGGAGCGTTGTTTATGGCATAAAAACTGCCTGAGCCCTTACGAGCCAGCCCGCTAAATTAGACAGGCCCGCGCATTATACGTAAATCCACACATGAAGCAAGCGCTGGCGGAAAAATACCCACTGGTCAACGCAAAAATATCCGCGCCTCCCCTGCCCCGTAAACAACAAAACCCGCCGCAGCGGGTTTGGAGAGTGCATCACGTCACCGGGACTCAGCTCTGCTCTTTAATTTGTGTCTGCAGGTAATTTTGCAGGCCAATTTTGGCTATCAGGTCCAGTTCAGTTTCCAGCCAGTCAATATGGTGCTCTTCTTCGGATAAAATGCCGATCAGCATATCGCGGCTGACATAGTCATGAACACTGTCCGCATAAGCGATAGCTTCGCGCAGGTCTTTAGCGCCGTCCATCTCAAGTTTCAGATCAGACTGCAGCATCTCCTCAACATCTTCACCAATATGCAGCTTGCCCAGATCCTGAAGATTGGGGATCCCCTCGAGAAATAAAATACGCTCGATATATTTATCCGCGTGTTTCATCTCATCAATGGATTCGTGATATTCCACCTCATTGAGGCGCAACAGCCCCCAGTTTTTAAACATCCGGGCATGAAGAAAGTACTGGTTGATTGCGACAAGCTCGTTTCCCAATAATTTATTGAGATAATTTATGATCTTAACATCACCTTTCATTACAGATACCTCCGCTTCCACTTATTGAAGCGTAGATGCATGAACGGGGATGTCAAAGTAAAGACGTGCGGTCAGGCAATCTCCTGATATTCAGGCATTGAGGTTAACTCTTCCTGCATCAGCTCACGCACGGCGCGAACACACTTACCGCACTGATTACCCACCGGAATAAATTTGCGCAATTGCTGGAAAGACTGGGGATGATATTGACGAACGGCCTGGCGAATTTTTTTATCACTAATACCGTTACACAGACATACGTACATAGCCACTCCTGCTTAAATTACACACAGAGTGTAAATGAGAATAATTATGATTACAATAGCAGCAACCGGTAATTAATGCTCAGCGTGGCGGTTTATTTTTTAAGAATTGTGACTGACCAGAAAAGCAAAAGGGCGCCGAAGCGCCCTTTTAAGTTCATTCGCTAAATATTAGCCCAGAACTTTAGCAACAACGCCCGCACCTACAGTACGGCCGCCTTCACGGATTGCGAAACGCAGACCGTCGTCCATTGCGATCGGGTGGATCAGGGTAACAACCATTTTGATGTTGTCGCCCGGCATTACCATCTCAACGCCTTCCGGCAGTTCGATGGTACCGGTCACGTCAGTAGTACGGAAGTAGAACTGCGGACGGTAGCCTTTGAAGAACGGAGTATGACGGCCGCCTTCGTCTTTGGACAGGATGTACACTTCAGATTCGAACTTGGTGTGCGGGTTGATGGTGCCCGGCTTAGCCAGAACCTGACCACGTTCGATTTCTTCACGTTTGATACCACGCAGCAGAACACCAACGTTCTCACCAGCACGGCCTTCGTCCAGCAGTTTGCGGAACATTTCAACGCCAGTACAGGTAGATTTAGCGGTATCTTTGATACCAACGATTTCTACTTCGTCACCAACTTTGATGATACCGCGCTCTACACGACCGGTAACTACAGTACCACGACCGGAGATGGAGAATACGTCTTCGATAGGCAGCAGGAACGGCTTGTCGATAGCACGCTCTGGTTCCGGGATGTAAGAATCCAGGGTTTCAGCCAGTTCGATGATTTTTGCTTCCCACTCTGCGTCGCCTTCCAGCGCTTTCAGAGCAGAACCACGGATGATCGGAGTATCGTCGCCCGGGAAGTCGTACTGAGACAGAAGTTCACGAACTTCCATTTCAACCAGTTCCAGCAGCTCTTCGTCATCAACCATGTCGCACTTGTTCAGGAACACGATGATGTACGGAACGCCTACCTGGCGACCCAGCAGGATGTGCTCACGGGTCTGCGGCATCGGGCCGTCAGTTGCAGCAACAACCAGGATAGCGCCGTCCATCTGAGCAGCACCGGTGATCATGTTTTTAACATAGTCGGCGTGCCCCGGGCAGTCTACGTGAGCGTAGTGGCGGGTCGGGGTATCGTATTCAACGTGAGAAGTGTTGATGGTGATACCACGCGCTTTTTCTTCCGGCGCGTTATCGATCTGATCGAATGCACGAGCAGCACCGCCGTAGGTTTTAGCCAGTACGGTGGTGATGGCAGCGGTCAGAGTGGTTTTACCATGGTCAACGTGACCGATAGTACCGACGTTAACGTGCGGTTTTGTACGTTCAAATTTTTCTTTAGACACGGCTATATTCCTTACTATTACGCTCTCACCTTACGGAGAGAGCGCGGGATCATTGTGTTAACCCTGGATTATTTACCACGGGCTTCAATTACGGCCTGAGCAACGTTGTTCGGCGCGTCATCATACTTCAGGAACTCCATGGAGTAAGAAGCACGACCTTTGGTCAGAGAACGCAGCTGAGTTGCATAACCAAACATTTCAGACAACGGAACTTCAGCGTGGATGATAACGCCAGTTACGTTGGTTTCCTGGCCTTTCAGCATACCACGACGACGGCTAAGGTCACCGATAACGTCACCGGTGTTCTCTTCCGGGCTTTCTACTTCAACCTTCATGATAGGCTCAAGCAGAACTGGTTTCGCTTTCTTAAAGCCATCTTTAAAGGCAATAGACGCGGCCAGTTTAAACGCCAGTTCAGAGGAGTCAACATCGTGGTAAGAACCGAAGTGCAGACGCACGCCAAGGTCAACTACCGGGTAACCTGCCAGCGGGCCAGACTTCAGCTGCTCCTGGATACCTTTATCAACAGCAGGGATGTATTCGCCAGGGATTACGCCGCCTTTGATGTCGTTGATAAATTCGTAGCCTTTCGGGTTAGAACCCGGCTCCAGCGGGTACATGTCGATAACAACATGACCATACTGACCGCGACCACCAGACTGTTTCGCGTGCTTACCTTCGATATCGGTAACTTTCGCACGAATCGCTTCGCGGTAAGCAACCTGAGGTTTACCCACGTTCGCTTCAACGTTGAATTCACGCTTCATACGGTCAACGATGATGTCGAGGTGCAGCTCACCCATACCGGCGATAATGGTCTGGTTAGATTCTTCGTCAGTCCATACGCGGAAAGACGGGTCTTCTTTAGCCAGACGGCCCAGAGCCAGACCCATTTTTTCCTGGTCAGCTTTGGTTTTCGGTTCAACCGCGATGGAGATAACCGGCTCCGGGAACTCCATACGTTCCAGGATGATCGGCGCATCCGGATCACACAGGGTGTCACCGGTAGTTACGTCTTTCAGACCGATTGCAGCCGCGATGTCACCAGCGCGAACTTCTTTGATCTCTTCACGTTTGTTAGCGTGCATCTGTACGATACGACCGAAACGCTCACGTGCAGCTTTCACGGAGTTCAGTACGGTATCACCAGAGTTAACCACACCGGAGTACACGCGGAAGAAGGTCAGGTTACCAACAAACGGGTCGGTAGCGATTTTGAACGCCAGGGCCGCGAACGGCTCGTTGTCGTCAGAGTGACGCTCTGCCGGCGTATCTTTACCGTCGTCCAGGATACCTTTGATAGCCGGAACGTCTACCGGAGACGGCAGATATTCGATTACCGCATCCAGCATGGCCTGAACACCTTTGTTCTTAAATGCAGAACCACAGGTAACCAGGATGATTTCGTTGTTCAGCACGCGCTGACGCAGAGCGTGTTTGATCTCTTCCTCGGTCAGCTCTTCGCCGCCCAGGTATTTTTCCATCAGCTCTTCTGAGGCTTCAGCTGCGGATTCGATCAGGTTCTGGTGCCATTCGTTAGCCAGTTCAACCATGTCAGCCGGGATATCTTCGTATTCGAAGGTTACGCCAGCATCAGCTTCGTTCCAGTTGATGGCTTTCATTTTCACCAGGTCAACAACACCGGTGAAGTGCTCTTCAGCACCAATCGCCAGCTGCAGCGGAACCGGAGTCGCGCCCAGACGGGTTTTGATCTGATCAACAACTTTCAGGAAGTTCGCACCCATGCGGTCCATTTTGTTAACGAACGCAATACGCGGAACTTTATATTTGTTGGCCTGACGCCATACAGTTTCAGACTGCGGCTGAACACCACCAACGGCGCAGTAAACCATTACCGCACCGTCGAGCACACGCATGGAACGTTCTACTTCGATAGTGAAGTCAACGTGCCCCGGGGTGTCGATGATGTTGATACGATGCGGTTCATACTGTTTGGCCATACCAGACCAGAAAGCAGTAGTCGCAGCGGACGTGATGGTGATACCACGTTCCTGTTCCTGTTCCATCCAGTCCATGGTAGCTGCGCCATCATGAACTTCACCGATTTTATGGTTTACACCGGTGTAGAACAGAATACGTTCGGTAGTAGTGGTTTTACCGGCGTCGATGTGTGCACTGATACCGATATTACGGTAGCGTGCAATGGGTGTTGTACGAGCCATTTGATTCCTCTATTCCTGGGACGTTCAAGTTAAGTTGCCAAGTAGCGGGCGGCTTACCTGAAGCGCCCGCCTGGTGACTAACACTCCGAAGGGATTACCAACGGTAGTGAGCGAACGCCTTGTTGGCTTCTGCCATACGGTGAACGTCTTCACGTTTCTTAACTGCAGTACCTTTGTTTTCTGCAGCGTCAGAAAGTTCGTTCGCCAGACGCAGAGCCATGGATTTATCACCGCGTTTACGAGCAGCTTCTACGATCCAGCGCATTGCCAGGGCATTGCGACGAACCGGACGGACTTCAACTGGTACCTGGTAAGTAGAACCACCTACACGGCGGGACTTAACTTCGACAGTCGGGCGCACGTTTTCGAGCGCGATGTCAAAGGCTTCCAGTTCAGTTTTACCAGAACGCTGAGCCAGGGTCTCCAGCGCGCTGTATACAATTGCTTCTGCAGTAGATTTTTTACCATCTACCATCAGGATGTTGACGAATTTAGCCAGCAGTTCAGATCCGAACTTCGGATCCGGCAGAATTTTACGCTGACCAATTACGCGACGACGTGGCATGGAAATACTCCGTTGTTAATTCAGGATTGTCCAAAACTCTACGAGTTTAGTTTGACATTAAAGTTAAAACGTTTGGCCTTACTTAACGGAGAACCATTAAGCCTTAGGACGCTTAACGCCGTATTTGGAACGAGCCTGCTTACGGTCTTTAACGCCGGAGCAGTCAAGCGCACCACGTACGGTGTGGTAACGAACACCTGGCAGGTCTTTAACACGACCGCCACGGATCAGAATAACGGAGTGTTCCTGCAGGTTATGGCCTTCACCACCGATGTAGGAAGTCACTTCGAAACCGTTAGTCAGACGAACACGGCAAACTTTACGCAGTGCGGAGTTCGGTTTTTTAGGAGTGGTGGTATATACACGAGTACATACGCCACGTTTCTGCGGGCATGCTTCCAGTGCCGGCACGTTGCTCTTTGCAACTTTGCGCGCACGTGGTTTGCGTACCAGCTGGTTAACTGTTGCCATTAAATAGCTCCTGGTTTTGCTTCGTAAACACGTAATAAAACGGCCTCATACAATATGAGGACGCAGAATTTTAGGGCTGAGCCGAAAAGGTGTCAAGAAATATACAGCAATCCCGCATTTACCAGGCCATTTGTGCACGGTGTTGCGACGCAAGCCTGACAAATTCAGTATAGCCAACCCTCGCTACACTGGTCGATATTTGAGCAGCAAGCCCCCTGGCGACCAGGTCGTCGCTGAGCACAGACACAGAGACCGGCGCAGCCAGCAGTAAATCAAGCGTGGGCCCCGGCAGCGCGGCGATAACGCCATTCTGGATCAGCAGGAGATCATCACCGGGGCTGAGGGCAGCGACCAGCGCGGCCATATCGCACTCCCGGGGAGAGTGACTGAGCGTATGCAGCATAGAAACCTTCAGAAAGTGAAAACGACGTCGTAGTCAGCAAGCCGGGTGCGGATCGCCTCAGCACTCAGCCGTTCGGCGTCCAGCATCAGCGGCGCCTGCGCCAGCCCCCGATCCTGCAGCGACTGCTGGCACACCATGCAATCGTCGATATCATACAGCGGCAGCACCTTAAAGGTGGCGATATAGTCCCGGGCCAGTATCGCGCCCGGCTGCTGCCCGGCGAGCAGCTGCATGACCCCATCACCGATAAAAAATACCCCCGGGTTATCACTTAACGCCGACGTGGCCAGCAGGGCATCCAGCCCTTCCCGGCCGGCACTGGTACCGTGAGGGGCACTTTTAAACACAAAAGCGATGCGTTTCATCAGAACTGTACCATCCGATCACAGGTTAATGCCGCTTCCGCCAGCCCGCCTAACCCGCTAAGGGTAAAACCGGGCTGCAAATTAGCCGCGCCCAGCCCCAGGCGTTCCGCCTCCTGCTGGTCAGTCACCCCACGGCGCAGGGCGGCCGCCACACAGATATTGAGCACCACGCCATGCTGTGTCTGCAATTGTTGCCAGGCGCGCACCAGATCAAATTCATCACTGGCAGGGCTGGTCAGCTGGTTGGCGTTATACACCCCTTCCCGGTAGAAAAAGACACTCTCCAGGCTGTGCCCTTCAGCGAGCAGCGCCCGGGCAAACTGCAGCGCGCTGCTTGCCTGCTGCGTACCATAGGCCGGGCCGGTGACCAGTAAACCAAAGCGCATTACTTATCCTGCCCGCTGAAATCGCCGTTTTTAAACTGGCGGATATAGAGGTATACCGTGTGCTTGGAGATATTCAGCCGATCGGCCACCTGGTTGATGGCGTCTTTGATGTCGAAGATCCCCTTCTCATACAGATTCAGAACAATCTGGCGATTCTTGGCGTTGTTGGAAACATTGCGATCCGCGTTCACCTCTTCAATGGTGAACTCCAGGGTCTGGGTCACCAGATCCTCTACCGAAGAGGCAAAGTTCACCGGGGAGGAGATATCCTGGTCTTCCGTTTCCGGCGGAATAAACGTGTTCATAATCTGCGAGAACGGCACATCCAGATTCATATTGATGCACAGCAGGCCAATGACCCGGTGATCCCGGTTGCGGATAGCAATGGTGACGGATTTCATCAGCACCCCGCTTTTCGCCCGGGTGAAATAGCAGCGCGAAACGCTGCTGTCAGCACCGGTCATATCGTGCAGCATGCGCAGGGCCAGATCAGTAATCGGGGAGCCTATTTTACGCCCGGTGTGCTCACCGTTGGCGATACGGATGGCGGAGCATTTCAGATCCTGTAAAGAATGCAGGACAATCTCACAATGGGGACCAATCAGCATAGCTAACCCATCCACTACCGCCTCATAAGATTTAAGAATGTCGAAGTCGGAAGGCTCAAATGGACGCTGATCCAGTAAATCTAATTCACTGGTTTCATTGGTTAAAAGCGAACTGGACATGAAAAAATACCACCCTATTTTCGGAGCCTGTCGTTTTTTCGTTGTCAGGGCAGACTCATATCTCAATTAACGTGCAGGCACTAAAAGTAATACAGCAGCAGACGGGTTTTCCAGCATTAATTATACCCACGCTTTGGCAGGCTGCGTTGTGCGGCAGGTCAAGTCACGCCGGGGCGACAGGCAGGGTTTACAGCGGGTGGATACAAAAACCGCTGCCCGAAGGCAGCGGCAGGCACGCAAGCGGCGTAATTATTTAGCTTTACCCGCTTCGGCCGCGGCTTTCGCTTCTGGTTTGGCATCTGCTTTCGGTGCCGGTTTGATATCCAGCAGCTCAACATCAAACACCAGGGTGGAGTTGGCCGGGATCCCCGGAACACCGGTTTTACCGTAAGCCAAGTCCGGCGGGATAACCAGCTTAATCTGGCCGCCTTTCTTGATGTTCTTCAGCCCTTCGGTCCAGCCCGGAATCACACCGTCCAGACGGAAAGAGAGCGGCTCACCGCGGGAGTAGGAGTTATCAAACTCTTTACCGTCGATCAGCGTACCTTTGTAGTTCACCACCACGGTATCCGTGTCTTTCGGTGCGTCACCCGTACCGGCTTTTTCTACTTTATACAGCAGGCCAGAGGCGGTTTTTTTCACGTCTTTTTCTTTGGCGAACGCGTCACGGAACTTCTGGCCTTTTTCCGCGTTTTCTTTCGCGTCTTTTTCCATCCGCGCCTGTGCGGCTGACTTCACGCGGGCTTCAAAGGTTTGCAGGGTTTTCTCAATTTCCTGATCAGACAGTTTGCTCTTATCTGCAAAGGCATCCTGAACACCGGCAATCAGCTGGCTCTTATCCAGTTTGATACCCAGCTTCTCCTGCTCCTGCAGAGAATTCTCCATATAACGCCCCAGAGAGGCGCCCAGTGCATATGCAGATTTCTGGTCATCGTTCTTAAATGCCGCTTTGCTGTCTGCGGTAGACGCCGCCGGGGCAGCCAGTACCGCCGGAGCATTGAGGGCCACAGCCATAGTGGTAGCCAGCAGCGTGACTTTAAACAGTGATTTCATCCATTCTCTCCAGGGCCGGGGCATCTCACCCCAGGTTAATAACATGTTGAACGCACTACTATACCGTTGCGAAGGAAATCTACACAATCTTCCGTAGAGCATTCAGGTTCATTTCAGACTCTTTTCGCATAAATTAAGTATCTCCCGGGGCCCGGGACCTGCAAACTGCACTGAAATTCAGTAAAATCGGCCCCTGCCTGCCCCATTTTAGCGGCGCGGGCCAGCACCGGGAGACACCAAGATGCAGCACTCGTCAAGCGAAGCACGCCTGGCTGAACTGGAAAGCCGCCTGGCCTTTCAGGAAATTACAATCGAAGAGCTAAACCAGACAGTAACGGCCCACGAACTGGAACTGGCCAGGATCCGTGAACACCTGCGCCTTCTGGTGGAAAAGCTCAAAGCCAGCCAGCCCTCCATGGTGGCCTCACAATCAGAAGAGACGCCGCCGCCGCACTACTGAGCCACAAACACCGGGCGTAAAAAAAGCGGGTTTCCCCGCTTTTTTTCGCCATCAAACCAGCACTGAGCGCCGGTTATCCGGGCGATCAGTGGCAACCGCAGCCGCCATTACCGCCGCAACCGCCTTTGCCATGTTCATGGCCGTGGTCATGGTCGTGACCGTGACCACCGCAGCAGCCCTCTTCGCCATGCTCATGGCCGTGACCACCGCAGCAGCCTTCGCCGTGCTCGTGGTGATGGTCATGCTCACCGTGAACGTGGCCGTGGGCCAGCTCTTCTTCGGTCGCTTCACGAATCGCCACAACTTCAACGTTGAACTTCAGGTTCTGGCCTGCCAGCATGTGGTTACCGTCAACGGTCACGTGGTCGTCTTCAACGGCAGTGATTTCAACCGGAACCGGACCCTGGTCAGTTTCAGCCAGGAAACGCATGCCAACCTGCAGCTCATCAACGCCCATAAAGACGTCTTTCGGCACACGCTGCACTAAATTTTCGTCGTACTGACCGTAGGCGTCATTTGCGCCGACGCTCACGTCGAACTTATCACCAACTTCATGACCTTCCAGCGCATTTTCCAGGCCAGAGATCAGGGAACCGTGACCATGCAGATAGTCCAGCGGCGCACTCACCGGAGACTCATCAACTAAAACACCGTCTTCTGTACGTACCTGATAGGCCAGGCTGACCACCAGGTCTTTTGCTACTTTCATGATATCTCCTGAGCGTGAGAAACAAAGTGGCGCCGATTGTAGCCGAAATCAGCGCCTGTGTACCCCATAGCTTAAAAAAAGGAGAGGCATAACGCTAGTCCGGATGAAAAATGCCGATCACCGACTCTTCTTTACGGATATGCTCTTTGGCCTGTTTGTCGGCCTCACGCATCTGGTGGCCGCACTTAACACACTCAACAATATCAATATTATTCTCCCGCCACATGGCGAGGGTATCCTGGGCCTGGCAGCCCGGGCATGTTGCCCCGGCAATAAAACGCTTACGAACTGGCATCACAACCCCTTACGACTTTTATTCAAACTCATCCCAGCCATCCGGCTGGCGACGTTCATGCTGCATCTCCCGGTGGAAGATCTCCTCCAGCTCCCGGCGGGCCTCCCGCACCCGGGAAACTTGCGTGCTGTCACTGTGTACCGGCATTAACTCGCGCAGCATCCGCATATCCAGACGCCGGAAATGCAGCTGCGCCCGCTGGGCCTGATGCGGGTGCATCCCCAGGCTCATCAGCGTTTTGCGCCCCAGCTCCAGCGCGCTGGAAAAGGTCTCCCGGGAGAAGTGTTTCACACCGGCCTGTAAAAGTTCGTGCGCTTCCACACGCCCCCGGGCGCGGGCCAGGATCTCAAGGTGCGGAAAATGCTGCTGGCACAGCGCCACCACCTGCATGATGTCCTCCGGCTCATTACAGGTCACCACAATGGCCTTCGCATGTTCCGCCCCGGCAGAGCGCAACAGCTCCAGCTCCCGGGCATCCCCGTAATAGACTTTGTAGCCATATTTGCGCATCAGATTAACCGCACTGATATCCCGCTCCAGCACCGTAATGCGCATCTTATTGGCCATCAGCAGGCGGCCAATCACCTGACCAAAGCGCCCGAAGCCGACAATAATCACCTGGGGCTGGTCATCATTGACCCAGGGCTTCTCGTCCGGCTCATCCGGCTTATTGACCCGCCGGGAGAGCACCCGGTCAATCAGGCCCATCACCAGGGGCGTGGTCATCATCGACAGGGTTACCGTCACCAGTAACAGGGCCGTCTGCTCGCGCTGAAAAATATGCTGGGCTGCCGCCAGCGAGAACAACACAAAGGCGAACTCGCCCCCCTGGCTGAGCACCCCGGCAAACTGCAACCGCTCAGATGCACGCAGCCCGAAAAGACGCCCCAGCACATACAGCACCAGAATCTTCACCAGCACCAGCGCCACAACGGCCGCCATCACCCACAGCCAGTGGGAATAGAGCACCCCCAGGTTCAGGGCCATCCCCACGGAGATGAAAAACAGCCCCAGCAACAGCCCCTTAAACGGTTCAATGGCGGTTTCCAGCTCGTGGCGGTATTCACTTTCCGCCAGCAGTACCCCGGCCAGAAACGTGCCCAGCGCCATCGAGAAGCCCAGCGCATCCATAAACAGCGCCGCCCCCAGCACCAGTAGCAGAGTGGCCGCGGTAAAAACCTCCCGTACGCCGGAACCGGCAATAAACCGGAACAGAGGGCGCAGTAAATAGCGCCCGCCCAGCAGCATCCCGGCGAAGGCCGCCACCTTGAGCGCCACTGTCCAGCCGCTCAGGTGCTCATCGCCATTACCGGCCAGCAGCGGCACCAGCGCCACTGCCGGGATCACCGCCAGATCCTGAAACAGCAACACCGAAAACCCAAGCTGGCCGGACTCGCTGCGGTTCATCCCTTTGTCGCGCATCAGTTGCAGCGCCATGGCGGTGGAGGACATCGCCAGCCCCACCCCGCCAACCAGTGCCGCCCGCCACGAAAACTGCGCCAGCATCAGCAGGCCACCAAGTATCAACGCGCTCAGCAGTAACTGTGCCGTGCCGATACCAAAAATCGGGCGGCGCAGTTGCCACAGCTTGTTCGGGTTGAGCTCCAGGCCGATGATAAACATCAGAAACACCACGCCGAGCTCCGAAAAGTGCAGGATCTCGTCAACATCGCTAATCAGCCGCAGCCCCCAGGGGCCAATGGCAATCCCGGCCAGCAGGTAGCCCAGCACCGCACCGATCCCCAGGCGCGCCGCCAGCGGCACCGCCACTACGGCGGCAAACAGAAATAACACCCCGGCCAGTAACCAGTCTGCGCCTTCCATTTATCCCCCCTGCATCACAGGAGACGCCAGCCATTCACTGTAGGCCCGGGCATGGGCCTGCATATCTTCCGGGGACTGGCGTCGCGCCCGGTAAATGATCATCGGGGTCAGCCAGTGCATACGGCACATGGCCGCCGTCAGCTCAAAGGGGCGCAAAATATCGCTGATGGGGTAACGGTTCAGGCCATCATGGCGGTAGGCGGTTTCGGGCTCACCGGTGGTTATCACGCTGCGCCAGTATTTACCGGCCAGCTGGTTACCCCCGGGGCTGCCGGAAAACTCCCGGCTCAGCACCCGATCCAGCCACTCTTTGAGCAGCGCCGGGCAGCTGTAGGTGTACAGGGGGTGCTGAAAGACAATCACGTCATGCTCGCGTAACAGCGCCTGCTCCCGGGCGATATCGATAAAAAAATCGGGATACCAGGCGTAGAGATCATGCACGGTAACATTGGCCAGCAGGTATGCCGGCTGCAGCAGCACGCGATTAGCCACGGAGTCCTGCGATTCCGGATGGGCATAGATAAGCAATACTTTCGCAGGCTGCGGCATCATCTCCCTCCGGGCGTCGTAATCGTTAGTTTTTTGGGCTACCATGCAGCCCGTTGCATCGGCAACCGCTTCAGGTTACCCGATTATAATGACAATTTAACATACTCTAAACATACGGCGCGTTATGATTGTTTTTTCCTCATTACAAATTCGTCGCGGCACCCGCGTTCTGCTGGACAATGCCTCTGCCACTATTAACCCGGGTCAGAAGGTGGGCCTGGTGGGTAAAAACGGCTGCGGCAAATCCACATTACTCTCCCTGCTGAAGGACGAAATCAGCGCAGATGGCGGGAGCGTCACCTTTCCCGGGACCTGGCAACTGGCCTGGGTAAACCAGGAGACCCCGGCCCTTGCCGTTCCGGCCCTGGAGTATGTGATTGACGGGGATCGGGAGTACCGGCAGCTGGAAAAAGCGCTCAACGAGGCCAACGAGCGTAACGACGGCCACGCCATTGCCACCATCCACGGCAAGCTGGACGCCATCGGCGCCTGGACTATCCGCTCCCGCGCCGCCAGCCTGTTACACGGGCTGGGGTTCAGCAACCCGCAGCTTGAGCAGCCGGTCAGCGACTTTTCCGGGGGCTGGCGCATGCGCCTTAACCTCGCCCAGGCGCTGATTTGCCGCTCCGATTTACTGCTGCTGGATGAACCCACCAACCACCTGGATCTGGACGCGGTCATCTGGCTGGAGAAATGGCTGAAAAACTACCCCGGCACCCTGATTCTTATCTCTCACGACCGGGACTTTCTCGATCCTATCGTGGGGAAAATTCTGCATATCGAGCAGGAAAACCTGTTCGAATACACGGGCAACTACAGCGACTTCGAACTGCAACGCGCCACGCGCCTGGCCCAGCAGCAGTCGCTGTATGAAAGCCAGCAGCAAAAAGTGGCCCACCTGCAAAGTTTTATTGATCGCTTTAAAGCCAAGGCCAGCAAAGCCAAACAGGCCCAGAGCCGGGTCAAAATGCTGGAGCGTATGGAGCTGATTGCCCCGGCCCATGTGGACAACCCGTTCCACTTTAGTTTCCGCCCGCCGGAAAGCCTGCCCAACCCGCTACTGCGCATGGAGAAGGTCTCCGCCGGGTACGGGGAGCATGTCGTGCTGGACTCCATCAAGCTCAACCTGGTGCCCGGCTCGCGCATTGGCCTGCTGGGCCGCAACGGTGCCGGTAAATCAACGCTGATCAAACTGCTGGCCGGTGAGCTTGCCCCCATGCACGGCGACATTGGCCTTGCCAAAGGGATCAAGCTCGGCTACTTCGCCCAGCATCAGCTGGAATACCTGCGCCCGGACGACTCCCCCCTTCAGCATCTGGTGCGCCTGGCCCCCAACGTGCTGGAGCAGCAACTGCGTGACTACCTGGGGGGCTTTGGTTTCCAGGGGGATAAAGTCAGCGAGGCAGTTGCCCGCTTCTCCGGGGGCGAAAAGGCCCGCCTGGTGCTGGCGCTTATCGTCTGGCAGCGCCCCAATTTACTGCTGCTCGATGAGCCGACAAACCACCTGGACCTGGACATGCGCCAGGCCCTGACCGAGGCGCTGATCGATTTCGACGGCGCGCTGGTGGTGGTCTCGCACGACCGCCACTTACTGCGCTCCACCACGGATGACCTGTACCTGGTGCACGACGGCAAAGTCGAGCCGTTCGCCGGTGATCTGGATGACTACCAGCAGTGGCTGAGCGACAGCCAGAAGCAGGAAAGCAGCGAAGCCGACACCGCAAAAGACAACGCCAACAGCGCCCAGGCCCGTAAAGATCAGAAACGCCGGGAGGCGGAGCTGCGCACCCAGACCCAGCCACTGCGTAAGAAAATCACCCAGCTGGAAAAACAGATGGAAAAGCTCAACGCCCGCCTGGCAGAAGCGGAAGCCCGCCTTGGCGACAGCGCGATTTATGAGCCATCCCGCAAGGCGGAAATGACAGAATGCCTGCAGATACAGGCTCAGGCGAAATCGGAGCTGGAAAACTGCGAAATGGACTGGCTGGACGCCCAGGAACAGCTGGAGCAGATGCTTCAGCAACAGGCGTAATGACGCCATGCCTGCCCCCGGGCAGGCAATGACACCAATTCCATAACCATCCCCGTGATGGCCCGGTATAGTAGAGAGTTCGATTCGAAAAATAATCAGCAATATGGATAAAACCTGCCCGACAACGCTAACATTCGCCGACCCCGCAGCGGACTTTGTCCCCATGCCGGGGCTGAGTAACCCGCATCTGCAAACCATGCTGCCCCGCCTGTTACGCCGGCGCTTACAGTTTCGTCCCCACTGGCAACGTCTCGACATGCCGGACGGGGACTTTATCGACCTCGCCTGGAGTGAAGACCCGGAACAGGCCCGCCATAAACCGCGCCTGGTGGTATTTCACGGCCTGGAAGGCAGCCTGCACAGCCCCTATGCCCACGGGCTTATCCATGCGGCACAGCAGGCAGGCTGGCTGGGTGTCGTGATGCATTTTCGCGGCTGTAGCGGCATCCCCAACCGCGCAGAGCGCATCTACCACTCCGGCGAAACGGAAGACGGCAGCTACTTTCTGGAGTGGATGGCGCAGCGCTACGGGGAGGTGCCCACCGCGGCGGTGGGTTATTCACTGGGGGGCAATATGCTGGCCTGCCTGATGGCGCGCCAGGGCCGTGACTGCCGGCTGGATGCCGGGGTGATTGTCTCCGCCCCGCTGATGCTGGAGCAGTGCTGCTACCATATGGAAAAAGGCTTTTCACGCTTCTACCAGCGCTACCTGCTCAACCTGCTCAAAGCCAATGCCTCGCGCAAGCTGAAAGCCTACCCGGGCTCGCTGCCTATTCCCCTTTCGCGGCTGCGCAAAGTGCGGCGCATCAAAGAGTTTGATGACCTGATCACCTCGAAAATTCACGGCTTTGCCGATGCGCTGGACTACTACCGCCAGTGCAGCGCCATGCCGTTACTGCCCAATATCACCCGGCCACTGCTGATGATCCACGCCAAAGACGATCCCTTTATGGACCACCACGTGATCCCGGATCCGTCCGGATTACCGGCAAATATTGAATACCAGCTCACAGAACATGGCGGCCATGTAGGGTTCATTAGCGGTAGCTGGCGTCAGCCGGAGATGTGGCTGGAAAAACGCATTCCGGCCTGGTTACACACTTATCTGGACAAACCCTCATGCTAATTCCCTGGCAGCAGCTGGATCCCGACACCCTGGAGAATCTTCTCGAATCCTTTGTATTACGGGAAGGGACCGATTATGGTGAACAGGAGCGTTCCCTCGCGCAAAAAGTCGCCGATGTCAGGCGCCAGCTGGAAAGCGGCGAAGCGGTGCTGGTCTGGTCTGAACTGCATGAAACCATTAATATAATGCCCCGCTCACAGTTCCGGGGATAGCCCCGCGCCCCCCTGGCGACCAGCTATACTGCATACTACATTAGTGCGCTTACTTGCCTGTTGTTTGCTAACCCAGGAGCTGTCGTTATGTCTGCGAAACACCCGGTTATTGCCGTTACCGGTTCCAGTGGTGCCGGTACTACCACCACAAGCCTGGCCTTCAGGAAAATTTTCTCCCAGCTTGGCCTGCGCGCGGCAGAAATTGAAGGGGACAGTTTCCATCGCTATACCCGCCCGGAAATGGATATGGCAATCCGCAAGGCCCGGGATCTCGGGCGCCATATCAGCTACTTCGGCCCGGAGGCGAACGATTTCAGCCTGCTGGAGCAGACCTTCACCGAATATGGCCAGCACGGGCGCGGTAAATTTCGCAAATACCTCCACACCTATGATGAAGCGGTCCCCTGGAACCAGACCCCGGGCACCTTCACCCCCTGGCAGCCCATTGCCGAACCCACCGACGTGCTCTTTTATGAAGGGCTCCACGGCGGCGTGGTGACCGACAGCAACGACGTAGCCCGCCATGTGGATTTACTGGTGGGGGTGGTGCCGATTGTGAACCTGGAATGGATCCAGAAACTTATCCGCGACACCAGCGAGCGGGGGCACTCCCGGGAGGCGGTGATGGAGTCGGTGGTGCGCTCCATGGAGGACTATATCAACTACATCACCCCGCAGTTTTCCCGCACCCATATTAATTTCCAGCGGGTGCCAACGGTGGATACCTCCAACCCCTTTGCCGCAAAGGGTATCCCCTCGCTGGATGAAAGTTTCGTGGTTATCCACTTCCGCAACCTGGAGAATATCGATTACCCCTGGCTGCTGGCCATGTTGCAGGGCTCGTTTATTTCGCATATCAACACCCTGGTGGTGCCTGGCGGCAAGATGGGGCTGGCAATGGAGCTGATTATGCTGCCGCTGGTGCAGCGCATTATGGAAGGGAAGAAAATTACCGACGGCGGGCTACAGCGCCCGGAGATTCGCTAAGTGCCGCCGGGCAATCTGTTACGCACTGCCCGGCAGGTACACTCTGTTACTTCTCAACCACTTCGTAGGAGTGGGTAATATTTACCGCTTTACCCAGCATCAGCGAGACTGAGCAATACTTCTCCGCAGACAGCTCCACCGCGCGCGCCACTGCGCTGTCTTTCAGTTCATGGCCGGTCACCACGAAATGCAGATTAATATGCGTAAACAGGCGCGGTGCCTCTTCACGGCGCTCCGAAGTCAGCTTCACTTCGCAGTCGCTCACATCCTGGCGGCCCTTTTGCAAAATAGACACCACGTCAATGGCGCTACAGCCACCGGCGGCCATTAACAGCATCTCCATCGGGCTTGGCGCTTTATCGCCGGAGTTGCCATCCATCAAAACCTGATGCCCGGAAGCGGACTCCCCGAGGAATGTCAGGCTCTCAACCCATTTAACTCTTGCTTGCATTTTTATTACTCCGTGGACAAAACTTTTCTACAAGGGTATGCGCCTGAAAGAAAACAGGCAACAGAAGACGACCTGGGTCAAGCTGAAGCGAGACAACAGGAGACACTTTCGGAAACCTATGCTAAAACAACCAGGATGTGTAGCAATACACCCACCGCACAATGCGGATACGCGAACAGGAACATCAGTTCACAGAGGCAGACCCTCTGCCGGTTACCCCAGGGTGGGGATTATTTAACGATTGCAGCCCCAGAGACGGCAGAACCCGCGCTTTGGAGTCAAGATAACAAGAGGATAATTGCGCATGGTGCTTGGCAAACCGCAAACCGACCCGACTCTCGAATGGTTTTTGTCCCATTGCCACATTCATAAGTATCCATCGAAGAGTACGCTGATTCATCAGGGCGAAAAGGCGGAAACCCTGTATTACATTGTCAAAGGCTCCGTTGCCGTTCTGATCAAAGATGAAGAAGGCAAAGAGATGATCCTGTCCTACCTGAACCAGGGCGATTTTATCGGCGAACTGGGTCTGTTTGAAGAAGGTCAGGAACGTAGTGCCTGGGTACGCGCCAAAACAGCCTGTGAAGTTGCTGAAATTTCCTATAAGAAATTCCGCCAGCTGATTCAGGTTAACCCGGATATCCTGATGCGCCTCTCTTCACAGATGGCCCGCCGTCTGCAGGTCACCTCAGAAAAAGTGGGTAACCTGGCCTTCCTGGATGTGACCGGTCGTATCGCACAGACCTTACTGAACCTGGCTAAACAGCCGGATGCCATGACCCACCCGGATGGTATGCAGATCAAAATTACCCGTCAGGAAATTGGCCAGATTGTCGGCTGCTCCCGCGAGACCGTAGGCCGCATCCTGAAGATGCTTGAAGATCAGAACCTGATCTCTGCCCACGGTAAAACCATCGTCGTTTACGGGACCCGTTAATCCCGCCGTCTTACAGGGCGCGTGCCACCGGCAACGCGCCTTTTTTCTGCCTGCTACAGGCCCTGAGCCACCCGGGCAACCGCATCCGCAAAGCGGGCCATCCCGTCGTCAATATCCCTGTCGTCAATATTGAGCGCCGGTGTAAAACGCATCACATCCGGCCCGGCATTGAGCACCATCACCCCGGCCTCTGCCGCGGCGTACAGAATATCCCGCGCCTTACCCCGGAATGTCGGCTTCAGCCCGGCGCCAATAAGCAGCCCCATACCGCGAATATCACTAAAGACATCGTACTGCTCGTCGATACGGTGCAGATGCTTCACCATCAGATCCCGTTTATGGTGAACACCGCCCAGCACCTCAGGCGTGTTGATAATATCAAATGCCGCATTCGCCACCGCACAGGCCAGCGGGTTGCCCCCGTAAGTGGAGCCGTGCGAGCCCACATGGAAGGCAGAGGCTATCTCTTCGGTGGTCAGCATGGCGCTCACCGGGAAGCCGCCGCCAATCGCTTTGGCGCTGGTCAGAATGTCCGGGGTCACCCCGTAGTGCATATAAGCAAACAGCTCGCCGCAGCGGCCCATGCCGCACTGCACCTCATCAAAGACCAGCAGGGCCTGGTACTCGTCGCACAGGTCACGCAGCCCCTGCAAAAACGCCGGCGTTGCCGCGCAGACCCCGCCCTCCCCCTGGACAGGCTCCACCACAACGGCACAGGTATGATCATCGATGACCGCTTTCACGGCGGCTAAATCATTAAACGGCACATGGACAATATCGGCCGGTTTCGGCCCGAAGCCATCGGAATACTTAGGCTGGCCACCAACCGACACGGTAAACAGTGAGCGGCCATGGAAGGCGTGGTGAAAAGCGATAATTTTGGTTTTGTACGGGCTGTGGCGGGTGCTTGCGTAGTAGCGGGCCAGTTTAAACGCGGTTTCGTTCGCCTCTGTCCCGGAGTTCAGGAACACCACGCGCTCGGCGAAGGTGGCCCCGGTGAGTTTTTTGCCCAGAGTGAGGGCAGGCTCATTGGTGAAGACATTGCTGGTGTGCCATAAGGTCTGCCCCTGGTCGATCAGCGCCGCCACCAGCGCCGGGTGGCAATGCCCCAGCGCGGTCACCGCGATCCCCCCGGCAAAATCGATATACTCTTTCCCGGCCTGATCCCACACCCGGCTTCCCTGGCCTTTTACCGGAATAAATTCTGCCGGCGCATAAATCGGCAGAATAACTTCATCAAAAGTAGCGCGGGTAATTGCTGATTGTTCAGTTGCCATTCGTGACCATCCATTTTATGCGTACTGCGACATGAAAAGATAATCACAAAATATGCATAAAAAATCATTTAATGGCAATAAAAATTCAGCGCCTGAGGAAATTGGCCAGCAGCGCGTGGCCCTGCTCGCTGAGGATGCTTTCCGGGTGGAACTGCACCCCTTCCAGATCCCACTCCCGGTGGCGGATCCCCATAATTTCACCGTCATCGCTACGGGCGGTCACCTCGAAACAGTCCGGCAGGGAGCCGGGCTCCACCACCAGCGAGTGGTAGCGGGTGACAGTCAGCGGGTTATTCAGGCCATGAAAAACCCCCTGATGATGATGCGTCACCGGCGATGTTTTACCGTGCATCACCTGCCCGGCCCGCACAATACGGGCACCGAACGCCTGGGCTATGGCCTGGTGGCCCAGGCAGACACCGAGTATGGGTAGCTGCCCGGCAAAATGCGTAATTGCCGCCAGGGAGATCCCCGCTTCGGTCGGGGTACAGGGGCCCGGGGAGATAACCAGCTTCTCTGGCCCCATGGCGGCTATCTCGTCAAGGCTCAGGGTGTCATTGCGCCGGACCACCACCTCACTTCCCAGCTCACAAAAATACTGATACAGGTTCCAGGTAAACGAATCGTAGTTATCGATCAACAGCAGCATGGTCGCTCCGGGTCTATGTAAAACCCGGCCATTCTACTCAGTTTCGTGCGCAGCGCTTATCACTTTACTGAATATGGTCACCAGCGGGGCCAGATCCCCCATCGCCCCCAGCTGGTTTGCCTCACGCCAGCGGGCAATATCCAGCCCGCGCCAGTCAAGGCTGTACCCGGCGTGGATCGCCAGCTGCTCAAAGAAGATCCGCTCGGCGCGGCCATTACCGGTACGAAACGGATGCAGCACATTCACCTCACAGTAAAAGTGCGCCAGACGCCGGGTAAAGGCATCCTGCTCCAGGCCCGCCAGGTAATTCTCCTCCTCCAGGCCACGCATCACCGCGTTCCCTTCCTTTTCCAGGTAGGCAAAGTGGCAAAACCGGGTATCGCCCCGGTAAATATCTACCTCGCGCAGTTTACCGGCCCAGCTGTAGATATCCTGGAACAGCTGGTGGTGGATATGGCACAGGTGGGGGAGCCCGCGGCGCACCGGCCCCAGCCCCAGTGTTGTCACCCGCAGCGCGCTGAAGGTCATTTCCGCCTCCTGCAGGCGCGCGGCATCGCGGATATCCAGCCGGTTGCGCAGTACCTCACTGCCGGACCAGAAATACGGGTCGCGCACTTCGCCGAACGTGTCGTTCATCTCAGCCATAGCGCCTCCTCGCGGCTTTCAGCGCCTCTTCCAGGGGGTGCGCCGGGTCCGGGATCACCAGGGGAGCCGTAAACCCCTCCAGCTGCTGGCTGGCCTGAAAATTACGCGCGCGCACCCGCTCCCAGAGCCGTGTTTTTTGCCGGTCAGTCAGTTTTCTGCCCATAGGGCCCCCGTCTGTCGTGGATGGATGCCACAAGTATAAGCAGCAATTCCCGGCCCTGCCGGGTGCACGGGGCGTCAGAAAGGGCGATATTCAGGAAGCAAAACGGGTGCCACAGCACCCGCAGAAGGGATCCTGCCCTTAAGGCAGAACTTTAGCAGACAGGATGACAATCGGTTTGGACGGCACGTTCTGGTAAGGGCCCACATTGCTGGTTGGCGCCTGGGCAATCTTGTCAGCCACGTCCATCCCCTTCACCACTTTGCCAAATACCGCATAGCCGAAGTCGCGCTGGCCGTGATCAAGGAAGGCGTTATCCGCAACATTAATAAAGAACTGGCTGGTGGCGCTGTCTTTGTCGGCGGTACGGGCCATAGAGATAGTACCGCGCGTGTTGCGCAGGCCGTTATCCGCCTCGTTTTTAACTGGCGCACGGGTCTGCTTCTGGTTCATGTCGGCGGTAAATCCCCCGCCCTGAATCATAAAGCCCGGGATAACGCGGTGGAAAACGGTATTGCTGTAAAAGCCACTGTTAACGTAATCAACAAAATTTTTCACCGTGGCCGGCGCTTTCTCGCCGTCCAGCTGCAGCTCAATATTCCCGGCAGAGGTGGTCAGCAGGACATGGGGATCATTACCGGCAGCCAGGGCAGCAGGCGCCATTGCCGAAAGCGCAAAAACGGTGGCGACCGCCGCCAGAGTAGATTTGAGCATGAAAGATTCCTTTAAAAACAAGAGTGGGCAGAATGGCTGTCAATTCTAAGAAGCACCTTAGCATCATACCAGGCATTTACCAGCCTTTACGTTGTAAGCACGGGTTACGCCGGATAGCGCCCCCCTTCACCCCCTGGGGTCCGCGCCGCCTCCCTGGGGAGTTTTTTGTGACAGACATCAATATTAAATGACAGCAATACACGCCAAATACATAAAAGATTTGAATAGATCACGCTTGTGACTAAAATCTGCCCGTTTACCGCGCTGTCAAGGCGCTTTACCGTTCTATTCACAGGCTCCCTATGACTAACAGCAATCGTATCAGGCTCACATGGATAAGTTTTTTCTCGTACGCGCTTACCGGTGCCCTGGTCATCGTGACCGGCATGGTAATGGGTGATATTGCCGGGTACTTTAACCTGCCCGTCTCCCGCATGAGCAACACCTTCACCTTCCTCAACGCCGGGATCCTTATCTCTATTTTCCTCAATGCCTGGTTAATGGAAATCGTCCCGCTGAAAACCCAGCTGCGTTTTGGTTTCCTGCTGATGCTGCTGGCGGTGGCCGGGCTGATGCTGGGCCATAACCTGACGATCTTCTCCGCGTCGATGTTTGTTCTGGGCCTGGTGAGCGGTATCACCATGTCTATCGGCACATTTCTTATCACCCATCTCTATGAAGGGCGCCAGCGCGGCTCCCGACTGCTGTTTACCGATTCGTTCTTCAGCATGGCGGGGATGATCTTCCCGATACTGGCCGCCTTTTTACTGGCCCGCAGTATCGAATGGTACTGGGTCTATGCCTGTATTGGCCTGGTCTATGTGGCTATCTTCCTGCTGACATTCGGCAGTGAGTTTCCGGCGCTGGGTAAACACGCGGCGCAAAGTGACCAGCCGGTGGTGAAAGAGAAGTGGGGCCCTGGCGTGCTGTTTCTCTCCATTGCCGCCATGTGCTATATCCTCGGCCAGCTGGGGTTTATCTCCTGGGTGCCGGAATACGCCAAAACCCTCGGGATGAATCTGCACGACGCCGGGCAGCTGGTCAGCAATTTCTGGATGTCCTATATGTTCGGCATGTGGGCGTTCAGCGTGATTCTGCGCTTCTTTGATCTGCAGCGCCTGCTCACGGTGCTGGCGGCCCTGGCCTGTGCGCTGATGTACGGTTTTATCACCAGCAGCACTGACCATATGCCGCTGTTTATTCTGGCGCTGGGTTTCTTCTCCAGTGCGATTTACACCTCGGTGATTACCCTTGCCTCGCTCCAGACCCGGGTGGCCTCTCCGAAGCTGGTTAACGTGGTGCTGACCTGTGGCACCATCGGCACCATGCTGACCTTCGTGGTCACCGGCCCCATTGTTGCCCACAGCGGGCCGCAGGCGGCCCTGTTCACCGCAAACGGCCTGTATGCGGTGGTCTTTGTGATGTGCTTCCTGCTGGGCTTTGTGAGCCGCCACCGCCAGCTGCGCGACTCCGTAACCCGGATGCCCCACTGACGGTGACTCTCCCCGCCGCCCGGCGGGGATCACTGGCTAAAATCGGTCTCTTCGCCGCCGCTGTCTGTCTGTACCCAGGTCTGGGAAAGCTGGGTGGTGGCGATAACCCGCCCCTGGCGAATCGACCAGCGTACCGGCACCTGGCGACGCAGCGCATCAAAACCATCCTTCGCGGGCAGAATCAGTAAATTCGCCGTATTGCCGGTGGCAATGCCATAATCCGTCACCCCGAAGGTCCGGGCGCTATTGTGGGTTATCAGCCGCAGGCCATCATTAATTTGCTGGTAACCCATCATCTGGCAGACATGCAGCCCCATATGCAGCACCTGCAACATGTTGCCCGTTCCCAGGGGATACCAGGGGTCAAACACATCGTCATGGCCAAAGCTGACGTTGATCCCGTGTTCCAGCAGCTCTTTAACCCGGGTGATCCCGCGCCGTTTCGGGTAGTCATCAAAGCGCCCCTGGAGGTGAATATTGACCAGCGGGTTCGCCACAAAATTAATCCCCGACATTTTCAGCAGCCGGAACAGGCGTGAGGTATAGGCCCCGTTATAGGAGTGCATCGCCGTGGTGTGGCTGGCGGTCACCCGCTCCCCCATACCTTCGCGCAGCGCCAGGGCGGCGACGGTTTCCACAAAGCGCGACTGTTCGTCATCAATCTCATCGCAGTGGATATCAATCCGCTTGTTATACTTGCGGGCCAGCGCAAAGGCGATATGCAACGATTCGATACCGTACTCACGGGTAAATTCAAAATGCGGTATGGCGCCCACCACATCGGCCCCCAGCTGTAGCGCCTCTTCCAGTAAGGCGGCGCCGTCCGGGTAGGACAGGATCCCCTCCTGGGGAAAGGCCACCAGTTGCAGATCTATCCACGGGGCCACTTCCTGCTTAACTTCCAGCAGGGCGCGCAGCGCCGTCAGGGAGGGGTCTGACACATCCACATGGCTGCGCACATACTGGATGCCGTTCGCCATTTGCCACTTGAGGGTTTTCCAGGCCCGGGCTTTAACATCCTCATGGCTGAGCAGGGCCTTACGCTCGGCCCAGCGCTCGATCCCCTCAAACAGGGTGCCGGACTGGTTCCAGGCAGGCTGCCCGGCGGTTTGGGTGGTATCAAGGTGAATATGGGGCTCAATAAACGGCGCAATGGCAAGCCCGCCCCGGCCGTTAAGAACCTCATAGCTTTCGTGGCGCTCTGCGCCCATTGGCGTTATCGCCCCGAAGCGCCCCTGCTCAATGGCTATCTGCCAGAGCCCGGTTTTATCCGCCAGCCGGACATTCTGAATAAGCCATAACGGTGCTGACATGGTAACTCCTCATTAAATCTGACACTGTGGTGAGTGATAGCACATCCCGCAGCCGGACACCGACTCAAATATGTTCAAAATCGTAAGCGGTGAAAATCCATCCATTTCCGTAGCTTACAAAAACACAATAAAATCAGCCATATACCACCAAAGTAGTACCTAAAGGCGTATTTGATTTGCATCAATAATTCACTTTGCTGAATCGTTAAGGTAGGCAGTAAGAGAAAAAATACTGAGGCAAAAATGAGCAAAGTCAGACTCGCTATCATCGGTAACGGGATGGTCGGCCACCGGTTTATTGAAGATCTTCTCGATAAATCAGAACCCGGGCAGTTCGAAATCACCGTTTTCTGCGAAGAGCCGCGCATCGCCTACGATCGCGTGCACCTCTCTTCCTACTTTTCCCACCACACGGCCGAAGAGCTCTCCCTGGTCCGGGAAGGGTTCTACGAAAAAAACCACATTAAGGTGCTGACAGGCGAGCGGGCTATCACCATTAACCGCGAAGAAAAAGTGATCCACTCCAGCGCCGGGCGCAGCGTGTTCTATGACAAGCTGATCATGGCGACCGGCTCCTGGGCCTGGGTGCCCCCCATCAAAGGGGCCGACACCGCCGACTGTTTTGTCTACCGCACCATTGAAGATCTGAACGCCATTGAAGCCTGCGCCCGGCGCAGCAAACGGGGCGCCGTGGTGGGCGGGGGGTTACTGGGGCTGGAGGCCGCCGGTGCCCTGAAACACCTCGGGGTGGAGACCCACGTGATTGAATTCGCACCCATGCTGATGGCCGAACAGCTTGATCAGCAGGGGGGCGAACAGCTGCGCCGTAAAATCGAAGAGATGGGCGTTATTGTCCACACCGGCAAAAACACCCAGTCGATTGTTCAGCAGGGCAGCAGCGCCCGCAAGACCATGAACTTTGCCGACGGCAGTAGCCTGGAAGTGGACTTTATTGTCTTCTCCACCGGGATCCGCCCCCGGGATAAGCTGGCCGCCCAGTGCGGGCTGGAGATAGCACCACGCGGCGGGATAGCCATTAACGACAGCTGCCAGACCTCTGACCCGGATATTTATGCCATCGGCGAATGCGCCAGCTGGCAAAAGCGCACCTTCGGCCTGGTAGCACCGGGCTACAAAATGGCCCAGGTGGCCGTTGACCATCTGCTCGGCCATGAGAACGCCTTTACCGGTGCCGATATGAGCGCCAAGCTGAAGCTGCTCGGTGTTGATGTGGGCGGGATTGGCGACGCCCACGGGCGCACACCGGGGGCCCGCAGCTATGTCTTCCTGAACGAAAGCACCGGGGTCTACAAGCGAATTAACGTCAGCGCCGACAACAAAACCCTGCTCGGCGCCGTGCTGGTGGGCGACACCAGCGACTACGGCAACCTGCTGCAGCTGATGCTCAACAGCATCCCCCTCCCGGAGCACCCGGACACCCTGATCCTGCCTGCCTATGCCAGCGGCGGGAAGCCCGCCATCGGCGTGGACAACCTGCCGGACAGCGCCCAGATCTGTTCCTGCTTTGATGTCAGCAAAGGCGACCTGATTGCCGCCATTCACCGTGGCTGCCATACAGTGGCGGCCCTGAAGGCGGAAACCAAAGCCGGAACCGGCTGCGGCGGCTGTATTCCTCTGGTCACCCAGGTGCTGAATGCGGAGCTGGCAAAACAGGGGATCGAGGTAAACCACAACCTGTGTGAACACTTCCCGTTCTCCCGCCAGGAGCTCTACCACCTGATCCGCGTCGAAGGCATTAAAACCTTTGACGCACTGCTGGCGAAATACGGCACTGGCTACGGTTGCGAAGTGTGTAAACCGACCGTCGGCTCGCTGCTGGCCTCCTGCTGGAATGAGTATGTTCTGCAACCGGACAAAGTCCCGCTTCAGGAGACTAACGACAACTTCCTGGCAAACCTGCAAAAAGACGGCACCTATTCCGTTATTCCGCGCTCACCGGGTGGCGAGATTACCCCCGAAGGGCTGATGGTGGTGGGCGCAGTCGCCCGGCAGTTTAACCTGTACACCAAAATCACCGGCTCCCAGCGCCTTGCCATGTTTGGTGCGCAAAAAGACGATCTGCCGGAGATCTGGCGCCAGCTGACAGAGGCAGGCTTCGAAACCGGCCACGCCTACGCCAAAGCCCTGCGCATGGTGAAAACCTGCGTCGGCAGCGCCTGGTGCCGTTACGGTGTTAACGATAGCGCAGGCCTGGGGGCTGAGCTGGAAAACCGCTACAAAGGCATTCGCACCCCGCACAAAATGAAATTTGGCGTCTCCGGCTGTACCCGCGAGTGCTCTGAAGCCCAGGGGAAAGATGTCGGGATCATCGCCACCGACAAAGGCTGGAACCTGTATGTCTGCGGTAACGGCGGGATGAAACCGCGCCACGCGGACCTGCTGGCCGCCGATCTCGACGCCCAAACCCTGGTGCGCTACACGGACCGCTTTATGATGTTCTATATCCGCACGGCAGATAAACTGCAGCGCACCTCCGTATGGATGGACAACCTGGAAGGCGGTATCGACTATTTGCGCAGCGTAATAATCGACGACAAGCTGGGGATCAACGACCAGCTGGAAGCGGAGGTGGAAAAACTGCGCGCCGCCTACCACTGCGAATGGGCCGAAACGGTCAATAACCCCCAGGCTCAGGTACGGTTCCGCCACTTCATTAACAGCCCGCAGCGCGATCCGAACATCCAGATGGTGGCAGAGCGTGCCCAGCACCGCCCGGCCACCCCGCATGAACGCATCCCGGTCACCCTTGTGGAGGAAAAAGCATGAGCGCCTGGACCACTGTCTGCCCGTTAACCGATATTCTGCCCGCCACCGGTGTTTGTGCCCTGGTGGGCACTCAGCAGGTTGCGCTGTTCCGCCCGCGTAACGATGAGCAGGTCTTCGCCATCAGCAATATCGATCCGTTTTTTGAAGCCAGCGTGCTTTCCCGGGGCATCATTGCCGAGCACCAGAACGAGCTGTGGGTCGCAAGCCCGCTGAAAAAACAGCGTTTTCGCCTGCGCGACGGTCTGTGCATGGAAGATGAAAGCCGCTCTGTGGCCCACTTTGAAGCCCGGGTACAGAACGGTAACGTCCAGGTGCGGCTGTAACCCGCATGCCCCTTCACCATGAAGGGGTAATGTCTAATAACCACTCGTTATATTACCCGCGACGGCTTGCTGTTATGCTAGGCGTCGCGCGGTCAGGTCTGCGCGTCCTTTCCTGTATTTATTGAGGTTTACAGTGGATCATCTGCCGATTTTTTGTCAGCTGCAAAACCGGGCTTGTTTACTGGTTGGTGGTGGTGATGTTGCAGAGCGCAAAGCGCGACTCCTGCTGGAAGCCGGTGCCCGTCTGACGGTCAACGCACTGGCGTTTACTCCCCAGTTCCATGTCTGGGCCAGCGCTCAGGCGCTGACGCTGGCCGAAGGTGAGTTTGCCCCTCACCTGCTGGATAACTGCTGGCTGGCTATCGCCGCCACAGATGATGACGCCGTTAACCAGGAAGTCAGCCACCAGGCGGAACAGCGGCGCATCTTCTGTAATGTGGTGGACGCCCCCGCCCGGGCCAGCTTTATTATGCCGTCGATTATCGATCGCTCGCCGCTGATGGTGGCTGTCTCTTCCGGCGGCACCTCACCGGTGCTGGCGCGCCTGCTGCGCGAAAAACTGGAATCATTACTGCCCCAGCATCTGGGCCAGGTCGCCAGCTATGCCGGGGCCCTGCGCAACCGGGTAAAACAGAGCTTTAAAACCGTGGCCGAACGCCGCCGCTTCTGGGAGAAATTCTTCGTAAATGACCGGCTGGCCCAGTCACTGGCGAACCAGGATCTCCGCGCCGTAGAGCAGGCAACCGACGCGCTGCTCAGCGAGCCGCTCGACCACCGGGGCGAAGTGGTGCTGGTGGGCGCAGGCCCCGGCGATCCTGGCCTGCTGACCCTCAAAGGGCTACAGCAGATCCAGCAGGCGGATGTGGTGGTCTATGACCGGCTGGTCTCAGATGAGATTATGAACCTGGTGCGCCGGGATGCCGACCGGGTATTCGTGGGCAAACGCGCCGGTTATCACTGTGTCCCCCAGGATGAAATCAACCAGATCCTGCTGCGCGAAGCCCGCAGTGGCAAACGGGTGGTGCGCCTGAAAGGCGGCGATCCGTTTATTTTTGGCCGTGGCGGGGAAGAGCTGGAAACCCTGTGTACGGAAAATATTCCCTTCTCAGTGGTGCCGGGCATTACTGCCGCCTCCGGCTGTTCCGCTTATGCGGGGATCCCGCTCACCCACCGGGACTACGCCCAGAGCGTGCGCCTGGTGACCGGGCACCTGAAGACCGGGGGCGAGCTGGACTGGGCCAACCTGGCCGCCGAAAAGCAGACCCTGGTCTTTTATATGGGCCTCAGCCAGGCGGGTACAATTCAGCGCCAGCTGCTGGCCCACGGTATGGAAGCGGATATGCCCGTTGCGCTGGTCGAAAACGGCACCGCAGTGCGCCAGCGGGTGGTTAGCGGCACCCTCGAGCAGCTTGAACAGCTGGCCGGGCAAGTGGCCAGCCCGGCACTGATTATCGTTGGCCGGGTGGTGGCCCTGCGCGATAAGCTCAACTGGTTCTCAAACCACTGATAATAAAAAAGGCTCCCGGGGGAGCCTTTTTAACAGGGTACGATAGCTTACGGATGGGCGACAAAGCCAATCACATCGTACACTTTGCGCAGGGTTTCTGAGGCGTGAACGCGGGCTTTCGCGGCCCCGTCTTTCATCACCTGCTGCAGGAAGGCTTCATCATTACGGTAGCGGTGATAGCGCTCCTGAAGCTCTGTCAGCATACCGGAGACAGCCTCCGCCACTTCCCCTTTCAGGTGGCCGTACATTTTGCCTTCAAAGTGCTGCTCCAGCTCCGCAATGCTCTGGCCGGTTACCGCAGACAGAATATCCAGCAGGTTAGAAACCCCCGCCTTGTTCTGCAGGTCATAGCGCACCACTGGCGGCTCGTCAGAGTCGGTCACCGCACGTTTGATCTTCTTCACCACCGATTTCGGATCTTCCAGCAGGCCGATGACGTTATTGCGGTTGTCATCAGACTTGGACATTTTCTTGGTCGGCTCCAGCAGCGACATCACCCGCGCGCCGGATTTCGGAATAAACGGCTCCGGCACTTTAAACACCTCGCCATACAGGGCGTTAAAGCGCTGGGCGATATCGCGGCTCAGCTCAAGGTGCTGTTTCTGGTCTTCACCAACCGGTACCTGGTTGGTCTGGTACAGCAGAATATCTGCCGCCATCAGTACCGGGTAGTCGAACAGACCGGCGTTGATATTCTCCGCATAGCGGGCAGATTTGTCCTTAAACTGGGTCATACGGCTCAGCTCACCGAAGTAGGTGTAGCAGTTGAGCGCCCAGCCAAGCTGCGCGTGTTCCGGAACATGGGACTGGACAAAAATAGTGCTTTTTTGCGGATCAATACCGCAGGCCAGATACAGGGCCAGGGTATCCAGGGTCGCTTTACGCAGCGCCTGCGGATCCTGGCGCACCGTAATGGCGTGCTGGTCAACGATGCAGTAAATGCAGTGGTAATCATCCTGCATGTTTACCCACTGACGCAACGCTCCCATATAGTTGCCGATGGTCAATTCACCTGATGGCTGCGCGCCACTAAAGACAATAGGCTTACTCATTTTTTTATTCCTGATGTTCATTTACCGGGAGCCCGAAAGCGGGCAAAAGATCACTGAAGCTATCAAGCACCATATCGGGGTTGCTCTGGCTGATAGCTTCACCGTAATTGTATCCATAGCTCAGCCCCACTGCGGGGCAGCTGGCGGCCTGAGCGGCCAGAATATCGTTGCGTGAGTCGCCCACAAACAGCATCTCACCGGCCTGACGGCCAAACTGCGCCAGCAGGCGCAGCAGTGCTTCCGGGTGCGGCTTCTTGTGCTGCACATCATCGCCGCCAATAACCACATCAAAATAGTGGTCAATATGCAGCGATTCCAGCAGCGGGCGGACAAACGGCGTGGGTTTATTGGTCACCAGACCCAGTTGCAGCCCGGTCTGTTTCAGGGCCGCCAGGGTTTCGGCTACTGCCGGGAACAGGCTGCTGCCGCTCGCCGCGCACTCTGCATAATAGCGGTCGAACAGTTTACGCAGCATCATGGCGCGCTCACTCTCCGGCACTGTCGGGTGCACCACCACCGGGAGCCCGGTGTTGGCCGCTTTCTGCTCATCCTGGGCTTTCTTCTCCCGGACAGCCCAGTCCACAGCCCGCTGAACCAGCACATCGGCACCGTTGCCAATCCAGTTTTTTACCCGGGCTTCACCGGCTTGCGGTAATTCAAGGGCATACAGGGCGCTATCCATGGCCTGGGCCAGGCCTGGCGCACTGTCTACCAGGGTGCCATCCAGATCGAAGGCCACCGCTTTAATCTGATTAAACTCAATCATGACGTACCTTTGCCAGTTCACTACGCATATCATCGATAACTTTTTTGTAGTCCGGCTGGCCAAAAATCGCCGAGCCTGCGACAAACATATCGGCCCCGGCGGCGGCGATTTGTGCAATATTACCGGTTTTCACTCCGCCATCGACCTCAAGGCGGATATCCAGGCCGGAGGCGTCAATCCGCGCCCGGGTCTGGCGCAGCTTCTCCAGGGTATGGGGGATAAACGACTGCCCACCAAAGCCCGGGTTTACGGACATCAGCAAAATCACGTCCAGCTTATCCATCACATGGTCAAGGCAGTTCAGCGGTGTGGCCGGGTTTAAGACCAGCCCCGCTTTACAGCCGTGCTCTTTGATCAGCTGCAGGGAGCGGTCAACATGTTCTGAGGCTTCCGGGTGAAAGGTAATAATGCTGGCGCCTGCGGCGGCAAAATCGGGGATCAGACGATCGACTGGCTTGACCATTAAATGCACATCGATGGGCGCGCTGATGCCGTAATCGCGCAGCGCCTTGAGCACCATCGGGCCCATGGTCAGGTTAGGAACATAGTGGTTATCCATAACATCAAAGTGAACCACGTCGCCCCCGGCGGCCAGCACTTTCGCCGTATCCTCGCCCAGGCGGGCAAAATCAGCCGAAAGGATCGATGGGGCAATCAAAAACTGTTTCATCCGTTTCTCCAGGTGAATGGTCTACTCTGCAAGGGACGAACCGGTTCAGGCTTTATACAGCGCCAGTAATTCGTCCACCTTATTACGCGCGCCGCCATTTCTGCTGATATTACGCCGCACTTGCACAACATTTAACGCTGCCGCCTGGTGATACCATTTGCGGGTCAGCTGGGTGTCGTGGTTAGAAATCAGTACCGATACGCCCCGCGCGACCAGTGATTCGGCAAGCCGGGCCAGCTCCTGCTGTTGCTCCGGTGAAAAGCCACTGGTGTGGTAGGCCGTGAAGTTTGCCGTGTCCGACAGCGGTGCGTAAGGGGGATCGCAATACACTACCTGCCCGGCAGACGCACTGTTCATAGTGACATCATAGGACTGACAAAGAAAGGTGGCATTGCGGGCCCGCTCGGCAAACCCGTAAAGCTCCGCTTCCGGGAAATAGGGTTTACGGTAGCGGCCAAAGGGCACGTTAAACGCCCCTTTCAGGTTATAGCGGCACAAGCCGTTGTAACCGTGGCGGTTAAGATATAAAAACAGCACCGCGCGCTCAAACAAATCGCTGCTGCGGTTGAAAGTTTCCCGAATCTGGTAATAGCTGTCCGCCTCGTTACGCTCGGGGACAAACAGCCTGCGGGCTTCCGCCACATAGGCATCCGCCTGCGTCTGTACGATGCGGTAAAGATTGATCAGATCGGCATTAATGTCGGCCAGAATATAGCGGTCATAGTGGGTATTCAGAAATACCGACCCCGCCCCGACGAAAGGTTCTACCAGACACTCACCCTCAGGAAGATGAGTTTTGATCTCGTCGAGCAGGGGGTATTTGCCCCCTGCCCATTTCAGAAAAGCGCGATTCTTTTTCATGCCGTCCGACTATTTACACCTTCTCCAGCTGAGGGAGAAGCTCCGACAGCATCCTGCGCTTTATATCATTGTTTCAGATCGGACTGAACCTGATGAATAGGCTTGGCCCACGGATTCTTCGCCTGCACATCTGCCGGCAGGGAAGAGACCGCGTGTTTAGCATCCTCTTTCGAGGCATAAACACCGCTCACCAGTACATACCAGGGCTGGCCATTACGCTTAGTCTGGTACACCACAAAGTTTTTGAGGTTCTCTTTTTTCGCCCAGGCGTTCAGATTGTTGTAGTTTGACGAACTGCTCAGCTGCAGCGTGTAGTGGCTGGAGGGGGCAGTTTTCAGTGCATCAACATTCCCGCTGGATACCGCAGCACCCGCTGTTGCTGCTGCAGTTGCTGCCGGGGCCGCTTTTGATGCGGTTTCCGTTGCTGCTGCCGGTGCTGTAGCTTTCGGGGCGGTTGTGGCAGCCGGCGTGGTTTTCGCCGTTTGTGCCGGTACGGTTTCTTTCACCGGGGCTTTTACTGTCTCTTTTACCGGTGCCGGCGCCGGGGCGGCCTTCACAACGGTTTTCGGCTCAGTAACGGTGTTTTTAACAACGGCCTGCGGTTTGCTCTGCACGGGTTGTGCTTTGCGCGGTTCCGGCTCACGGCGCTGGCTGGCCGGGGCGACCGGTTCAGCAGGGGTACGTACCACTGACTGATGGCGCTGACCATTGACCGGCGCAACCGTAGCGGGCTGGGTCGGCAGTGTCGCGGTGCTGGCGACCTGATTCACCTGCTGGCCCGCAGGCTGGGTCAGGGCGGTGTTCAGATCACCCTGCACTTCTACACGCTGCTGACCAGCAGGCGCGGTGGCAGGCTGGCTGAGGGTCGGCTGTGAAGAGACCGGAGGCAGTGTCACTTCCTGCTGAGGCTGTACAGGCTGTTGCCCGTTGGCCGCAGTCTGATCCACAACACCAGGAGCAGGCTGTGCTGCCGGGGCAGTGCTGTCACCGGCAGGGGATGCCAGATCAATATTTTTCTCACCACCCTGAGAGGCGGTCTCCGCGTCTGAAGAGGGGGTCTTCAGGGCCGCGCCAATGCCGACAATCAGCACCAGCAGCACCAGAATACCCACGCCCATCATCAGGCGCTGGCGGGAAGCGGGGGCCCGGGAAGGGGCTTTCTTACGCGGACGGCGGCGCTCTACGGCAGGCTCCGCGTCATCGTCTTCCTGGTTTTCTTCATCCAGAAGGGTGTCATCATCAAGTGACATCTCTGGCTCTTCGCGCTCTTCCCGGCTGCGACGCCGGGCAGGACGACGATCATCCTCATCATCAACGTCAATATCATCAACGTTAATCTGCGGATCGTTATCGTACTCTGCGGATTTCTGCGCGCGAACAGGACGACGATCGCTGGGATCGGGTTTCAGCTCGTCTTCCGGTTTTCTTTCATCCATTTGACACCCCACTCATAGGTTCATGCCAGCATTTGTTACTTTGCACAACACCCGAAGTTAATACTCGCCGTAATACGGCGACTGACCTTTATAATTGTTACGCCCGCTGGCAATCAGCTATCGCGCTTAACACCACGTCACGCGCCACTCCGGCACGCACTTCGCTCTTCCCTGCCGCCAGAGGAAGCACCAAACGCAGCTCCCCGGCGATAACTTTCTTATCACGCATCATATGCGGCAGATAAGCCTCAGGCGCCATACTCTCTGGCCCGTGAACCGGCAACTCTGCCCGCTTCAGTAACGCGATAATGCGCTGAACATCTGCCTCGCTAAACTGCCCAAGACGCTGAGCAGTACGCGCCGCCATCACCATACCGGCAGCCACGGCCTCACCGTGCAGCCAGTTACCATAGCCCATCTCGGTTTCAATGGCGTGACCAAAAGTATGGCCTAAATTGAGCAGCGCGCGCATACCGGTTTCCCGCTCGTCGGCCGCGACAACATCCGCCTTCAGCTCACAGCAGCGGCGAATGCAATAGGCCATCGCTTTCGGCTCCAGCGCCAGCAGCGCATCGATATGCTCTTCCAGCCAGCCCAGGAAAGGCGCATCAAGGATAATGCCGTACTTAATCACTTCGGCAAGCCCGGAGGAGAGCTCCCGGCGCGGCAGGGTTTTCAGACAGTCGAGATCAATCACCACCGCCGCAGGCTGCCAGAAGGCGCCAATCATGTTCTTACCCAGCGGATGGTTAACGGCGGTCTTACCGCCTACGGACGAGTCCACCTGGGACAATAACGTGGTCGGCACCTGAATAAAGCGCACCCCGCGCTGATAACAGGCCGCGGCAAACCCGGTTAAATCGCCAATCACCCCGCCGCCCAGCGCCACCAGCGTCGTATCACGGCCGTGCGGCTTTTTCAGCAGCGCCGTGAAGACGGAATCCATAACGGGGAGGCTTTTGTACTTTTCGCCATCCGGCAGAATGACCTGATCGACATGAACACCGGCCTGCTCCAGCGTACGCCGGACCGTGGCAAGATAAAGCGGCGCTAACGTTTCGTTAGTCACCAGCATAACCTGCTCGCCCGCCTTCAGCGGCCAAAAAGACGCCGGATCGTTGAATAAACCCGAGGCGATGGTGATAGGGTAACTACGCTCCCCCAAAGTGACGGTCAACTTCTCCATAATGCTCAGCCCCTTTTAACGCATAAGGCAGCGCCCGAAGACGCGGCAGTGTATTACGGCAAATTTAATTGTTTTCGAGCATGTGAATAATCTGATTTGCGACCACTTTTGCGCTCTGGTCGTCAGTACGGATAGTCACATCCGCGATTTCTTCATACAGCGGGTTGCGTTCCCCGGCCAGCGCTTCCAGCACTTCACGCGGCGGGCAGTCGACCTGCAGCAGCGGGCGCTTTTTATCCCGCTGGGTACGGGCCAGCTGTTTCTCGATAGTCGTCTCCAGATAGACAACGACACCACGCGCGGAAAGACGGTTACGGGTTTCACGGGATTTGACAGAGCCGCCGCCAGTCGCCAGAACAATACCCTGTTTTTCCGTCAGTTCGTTGATGATTTTTTCTTCACGCTCGCGGAAACCTTCTTCACCTTCAACGTCGAAGACCCAGCCCACATCAGCGCCGGTACGTTTCTCAATCTCTTGATCAGAATCGTAAAATTCCATATTGAGCTGCTGAGCTAACTGACGCCCAATAGTGCTTTTGCCGGCACCCATAGGCCCAACCAGAAAGATATTGCGTTTCTCTGCCATTTTTTCGGTATTACTACGACTATTCGTTAATGATAAACCCGTCCCGCCACGCTGTGGCAGAACTGGACATGAACTGAAACCTCATATGCGATAGAGCGAGAGTCAGGTGAAAAATTATCTCAACACTCAAGGCAGTTTGGCAACCGAATAAATTACCGTTCCTGAAGAACCGGAAAGAAATCTTAAATTACGGAATGCATAACCAGAGGTCAGATTCAGGCGCCTTTTGCTAACAGGCTGAATTCCGTAAACTTCGCACCATCGGCCTGCCAGGGCCCAAAGACACTACGCGATAAGGTAGCGGATTGGTACAGCATCATTCAGGACCCGAAGTGTAGTCTATTTCCGGAGCACCTGCGAAACCGCTAAACCTTGTATGCTAATTCCCTTCCGCCGTCAAACAGATGCGCATCTTTCTGGTAAAAAAGGGTGTCCGGGCGGCGTGATTAACGCCCGTTCAGCAAACGGGGGGTAATAAAGACCACCAGCTCCTGGCGCTGGCGGTTTTTTGCCTCGTGGCGAAACAGCCCGCCCAGCAGCGGCACCCCACCCAGCCAGGGCACCTGGCCCCGGGCCTGCTGGCGCTTATCCTGGAAGATACCGCCCAGCGCAATGGTTTCACCGTCCCGCAGCACCACCTCGGTTTCAATTTCCTGTTTATCGATTGTCAGCACCTCTCCCTGGGCATACTGCAGTTTCTGGCCCGGCATATTCTGGCTGATATGCAGTTTCAGGCGGATACGCTCCGGGGAGTAGACATAAGGCGTGACCGTCATCCCCAGCAGCGCTTCTTTATAATCCACGGAAACATTGCCGTTCTCACCGCTGGTCAGCAGGTAGGGGATCTCGCTTCCCTGGCGGATACTGGCAGGCTGCTGGTGAGAGGTCAGCAGGCGCGGGCTGGCAATAATTGCCAGTTGCTGGCGCCGCTCCAGGGCGGAAAGCTCCAGCTCCAGCATTCGCCCGCTGATACGCCCGATATTAAACCCCAGCCGCGTGGAGGCCGCCGTGGCGGGCAACTCCGCCTGTAGTGTGCCCCCTCCGGCGCTGGCGGCCCACTTCACCCCCAGATCGCGCAGGCTCTCCTGACCAATGGAGACAATATGGGCCACCAGCTCCACCTGTGGCAGGGGGACATCCATGGTCTCTACCCAGTGGCGCAGCGCCTCCAGGGCGGGGCGGGTATCCTGCACCAGCAGGCGGTTAGTGCGCACATCCGCCAGCACACTCCCCCTGGGGGAAAGATACCTTGCGCCTCCCCCGGTCAGGGCGGCGGCCAGATCGGCGGCACTGGCGTGGCGCAGACCAAGGGTGGCACTCCCCAGCGGGGCCTGGCGCGGTGGGTAGCGCGCCTGCTCCCGGGCCCGGCTGGCCGGGGTTATCTGCAACACATTGCCCCTGAGCGACCAGCGCACATCCAGCGCGGCGGCCACAATCTCCAGCGCCTGGGCCCAGGGCACCGCCGCCAGCTGTAATGACAGCGCCCCGCTCACCCCCGGCGCCACCACGATATTAAGCTGTGCCTGGCGCGCCAGGGATTGCAGCACCTGCCCGGCGGGAACATTGTCGAGCATCAGTGAAACAGGCTGCTGCGGCAGGCTGCTCTTCCCCCCGGCCTCTCCGGCCCCGGTAATCAGCGGCCACAAGAGGGCCAGTAACAACAAAACAGTGCGCATTACTCTTCCTCCTGGCGGCCAGCGCCGGGCATCCACACCAGCTGCTGTGTCCCGCACTCCCCGTCGTGAGCCAGCACCAGGGCCTGGCGTGTAATGGTGCTCACCCGCCAGCCCGCCACAATGGCCGCGCCGGGCCCCAGCCGCTGCCAGCGCCTGTCCGGGGACTGGACCAGGGCAATAACGCCCTCTTCACCGGCCACCTGCCCCCCGTAGCGCCAGCCGTGCCACTCCCGGGCACAGGCCGCCCCCGGCGGGTGGAAAGGGTCACGGGCCTCCCCCGGGGGCAGCCCGCTGGCCAGCCACAACACCACGCCCACAGTACCGGCTCTCATTCCGCCTCCGGGGTGAGGGCCAGCACCAGCAGCACGTCGTCTGGCCGGGCGCTCAGTGAAAAGCCCCGCAGGGTGACCGCATAGCCCGCCAGTTGTGAAAACAGCGGCGGCACCCGGGACCAGGGCAGCGCCAGGGTCAGCGCTGGCCCGCCGTCGGCCTCCGGCTGCCAGGCAATCAGCTCCCCGCCACAGGCGGCGGCGAAGGCCAGCACCGGCAGGGCTGGCCGGGCAGGCGGTATTTCCGGCAGCGGCACACTCAGCGCCAGCAGCCGCTTTTGTTGCACCCGGTACGCCTGGTCAAATGTGAGGCTGACGCGGGCCAGGGCCTGGTGGTGGCGGGCTGTATCACGGTACAGCCACCCGACAACCAGCAACGCCACCAGCAGGCTCACCAGCCACACGCCAGCCCACAGGCCCCGGCGCTCAGCCAGCGGGCGCATGGGGGCCACCACCGGCCGTGGAGAGTGCTTCCCAAACCAGGCGCACGTTAAACTGCCACAGCCCCTGGTCAGTGCGCGTAATGGCGCCCATCCGGTAGTGGCTAAACCCCACACCGGGTAAGCGCTGCTCCAGCTGCCTCACCCCTTCCAGGGTTGTGCTCTGCCCGGACAGGCGCACACTGCTCCCCCGGGCCTCCAGCGCCAGAAGCCAGGCGGGATCCGGCATTGCGCCAGACAGCCGGGTCAGGCGCTGCTGCCACGCCAGCCCCGCCTCCCGGGCGGCCACCTGGCGTTGCCTGCGCTGGAGCAATTGCTGCTGCTCTGCCTGCTGTTGCAGGCATCGCTCAAGGCGCAGGGCGATCTCCGCCACCCGCTGCTGATGCGCCTGGCCGGTGGCGGCCAGCTGCTGCCGGGCCAGGAGCCCCTCCTGCCACAGCAGGCTACAGAACACTGCCGCAATCGCCGGGCCCGGCAGCATCAGCATGGCCCCCGTGCGCATCTGTGCCTGGCGGCGCCGGTGGCGCCAGGGCAGCATATTCACCAGGGGGGTCATCAGCGCAGGCTTCCGAGTGCCAGGCCCGTCGCCACGGTAAACACACCGGCGCACGGCGGCAGCGGTGCAGAAAGCCCCGGGATCCCGGACCAGGGGGAGAATGTGACCCGCGCTGCGTCCTCCGCCAGCGCAGAGCTGAATGCAACGGAGGCGGGGTTAAGCTCGCGCTGCTGGCACCACTGAGCCAGCCAGTGGGGATCCGTGCTGGCCTCCGTACCCCACTGCCCGCCACCGGCCCATAGCCAGTGCCCCGGCTCCCGGTGAACCAGCCACTGGTCACCGCCCTGCGCCCGGGGTAAAAAGCTCTGTAGTGCACTGGCGTCAGGGCTGATGCTGCTGGCCGTCAGCCGCGCGCTACGCAGAATAGCCACCAGGCGCTGAATATCGCGCAGGCGCACCCCGGTAACCCTTGCCGGGCCCGTACCGGGGTGCATGTAGTCCCAGGCCAGGGGATCGTCTGGCAGGGCCAGTTGTGCCGCCGCGGCCTGCTCGATATAGCGCTGTAACTGGGGCTCCGGCAGTGTGCAGTCCGGCATTGCCACCTGCTGTTGCAGCGCCCGCTGCGCCGGAACAGAGACCCGCAACTGGTAACGGTACGGCAGGGATTTCCGCCAGTGGCTGAGGGTTTGCGCCGCCTGGCGGGCAAACTCCCCGGAGGTGTACTCCACCCCCGGGGAGCCAAAAGGCAGATGCCACCAGCGGCATAGCCGCCAGCCCTGCCGCCGGAACTGTAACCCCACGGCGCGCAGGCCGCTGCTGTGTAACTCAAGCCCTATTCGCCACTGGCTGTTCATCATGATTGCGCCCCCCAAAGTGGTGCCACACTGTCATCGTGTGGGAACCTCCGGGAAACGGCCCGCAAGGTTCAGGTGTATCAAAGCGTCTGGCTTGCCTTTATACTACCGCGCGTCTGTTTATAAACTGTCCACTGCATACTAAATGGAAAATGCCGAGTGAAGTTCGTAAAGTATTTATTCATCCTTGCACTGTTTTGCATCATGCTGGGAGCCGGCTCGATTTACGGCCTGTACAAATATATTGAGCCCCAGTTGCCGGATGTGGCGACCCTGAAGGATGTGCGCCTGCAGATCCCGATGCAGGTCTACAGTGCCGACGGCGAGCTGATTGCTCAGTACGGTGAGAAGCGCCGCATTCCTCTGGCCCTGAATCAGATACCGCCGGAACTGGTGCACGCGTTTATTGCCACAGAAGACAGCCGCTTCTATGAGCACCACGGCGTTGATCCGATTGGTATTTTCCGCGCAGCCAGTATTGCCCTGTTCTCCGGGCACGCCTCTCAGGGGGCCAGTACCATTACCCAGCAGCTGGCAAGAAACTTCTTCCTGAGCCCGGAAAAAACGCTGATACGCAAAGTCAAAGAAGCGTTCCTGGCGGTGCGCATTGAGCAGCTACTCAGCAAAGAAGAAATTCTTGAGCTGTACCTGAATAAGATTTACCTCGGCTACCGGGCTTACGGTGTGGGTGCGGCGGCGCAGGTCTATTTCGGTAAACCTGTTGATCAGCTCACCCTCAGTGAAATGGCGATGATAGCCGGGCTGCCTAAAGCGCCCTCCACCTTTAACCCGCTCTATTCACTGGACAGGGCCACCGCCCGTCGCAACGTGGTGCTCGCCCGTATGCGCGATGAAGGCTACATCACCGTCGGGCAGCTTGATCAGGCCCGGGCAGAGCCTATCCGGGCGAACTACCATGCGCCGAAAATTACCTTCTCTGCCCCGTATCTGTCGGAAATGGTGCGCCAGGAGATGGTCAGCCGCTATGGCGAAAAAGCCTATGAGGACGGTTTCCGGGTGTATACCACCATTCACCGCCCGGCACAGCAGGCCGCGCAGGATGCCCTGCGTAACAACGTGCTGGCCTATGATATGCGCCACGGCTACCGGGGCCCGGCCAGCCAGCTGTGGAAAATCGGCGAGACCCCCTGGGGGCAGGATAAAATTACCGGCCTGCTGCGCACTATCCCGGCTTCCGGCCCGCTGTTACCGGCTGTGGTCACCCGGGCCAGTGGGGCTGAGGCCAGCGCACTCCTGGCAGACGGCTCCGCCGTTACCCTCAGTATGAGCGGCGTACGCTGGGCCCGGCCATACCGCTCGGATACCCAGCAGGGGGCAACCCCGCGCAAAGTGACCGATGTGATACAGGCAGGCCAGCAAATCTGGGTGCGCCAGTCCGGCGCGGACTGGTGGCTGGCGCAAATTCCGGATGTTAACTCCGCGCTGGTGTCAATTGATGCCAATAACGGCGCGATTATCGCCCTGGTCGGCGGGTTTGACTTTAACCAGAGCAAATTTAACCGCGCCACTCAGGCCCTGCGCCAGGTGGGGTCAAATATCAAACCCTTCCTGTATACGGCCGCCATGGATAAGGGGCTGACCCTGGCCAGTATCCTCAACGACGTGCCTATCTCCCGCTGGGATGCGGGTGCCGGTTCCGACTGGCAGCCTAAGAACTCCCCGCCGCAGTATGCCGGGCCTATCCGCCTGCGCCAGGGGCTCGGGCAGTCGAAGAACGTGGTCATGGTGCGCGCCATGCGCGCCATGGGGGTGGATTACGCGGCAGAGTATTTACAGCGCTTTGGCTTCCCGGCACAAAATATCGTGCCCACCGAGTCACTGGCGTTAGGCTCTGCCTCGTTCACCCCGCTGCAGGTTGCCCGGGGCTATTCCGTGATGAGCAACGGCGGCTACCTGATTGACCCGTGGTTTATCGCGCGGATCGCCGACGAGCAGGGCAACACCGTGTTCGAAGCAACACCGAAAATCGCCTGTGCCGACTGCGATATTCCGGTGATCTACGGGGATACGCCAAAATCGAATCTGCTGGAAAACCACGATGTGGAAGATGTGGCCACCTCTGAAAACCCGCAAAACGGCAGTGTGCCGATGCCTCAGCTGGAGCAGGCCAACCAGGCGCTGACCGTGAACCAGCCTCAGGAGTATGCCCCCCATGTGATAAGCACCCCGCTGGCCTTTTTGATTAAAAGCGCCATGCATACCAATATCGTCGGGGAGCCTGGCTGGATGGGCACCGGCTGGCGTGCTGCCCGGGCAATTAACCGCCCTGATATTGGCGGCAAAACCGGCACCACAAACAGCGCCAAAGACGCCTGGTTTTCAGGCTACGGCCCGGGGGTGGTGACCTCCGTCTGGATAGGGTTTGACGATCACCGCCGCGATCTGGGGCGCACGACCGCCTCCGGGGCAATTCCCGATCAGATTTCCGGCTATGAAGGCGGCGCCAAAAGCGCGCAGCCTGCCTGGGATGATTTTATGAAATTCATTCTCAAAGGGGTGCCGGAGCAGCCATTAACCCCCCCTGCCGGGGTGGTTTCGGTCAATATTGACCGGGCCACCGGCCAGCTGGCCGGTCGTGGCGGGCAGCCGGAGTTCTTTATTGAAGGCACCCAGCCCACCACGCAGGCGGTGCATGAGGTGGGCACCACAGTGACAGAAAACGGCGAAACCCAGGAATTGTTCTGATTCGCCCCGACAAAAAAGCCCTGCCATAAGCAGGGCTTTTTTTATGGTGCCAGCGCTGTGGCGCTGAGATTAACCCGCAGCGTGCCCTGGTAGCGGCCTGCGGTTTTGCTGGCTTTGGCAAAGGGCAGTACATCCAGGGTCAGCGGGGCGGGCACACAAATCACCGGGTGCGGTATGCCGGGTAAGGCCACCGGACGAATCAGCGCACGGTTTACCCCGGTCAGGGTGATCTCTTTGCCGTTTTCCACTTTCACGGGCTGGCCGTTATAATTGAGGGTCACCCGGTAATCTATCCGGTTTAGTGGCTGGCTGTTGGCCGCGCCGGTTTTCACCACCGAGAAGAGATCCGCCGCCCGCCCGGAGGAGGTCAGCAGATCGGAAAGCGTAACCTTAAGCCACGGACTGTTGCTGTTGTAGCCGTCGTACAGGCAGGTATCAATCACCGTGCCACCAGAGACTTCCCCGCCTGGGGCGGTAGACAAGGGTTTGGTGCGTAAGTTGAGGTCCACCAGCGGCGTGGCGCGGCCAAAGGCCGGTAGATAAATTGCGCCATTATGTTTATCGGTGACATCAACGGTGATATCCGCCGTGAAGGTAGCGACTTGAATACTCGGCCGCCACTGCATTTCGTTAAGGATAAGCCTGGCTTTCCAGATACCGCCAGTAAATCTTGGCAATTGCTGCGCCGCGAACCATACATTTAATTCCTTACCATCAGTTTGCTTACCATCTTTACTGCATACAGCATATGCCGGGTAATAGGGAGAGGTAAAAGCGGGCGTTGATGTATCCGAACTGATCCCTGTAGCTTCAGAGCCGCAGGCCGATCCCCCATTCCATCTCAGATAAGTCGATATCCCCATCAGAATTTCCATACGCTGCTTACTACGCTGTTCCGTAAAAATCAAACGTACAAATTCCCTGCCGCGAATTTTCACTCCAGGAGTGAACCCCATTGGGGAAGTATTACAAGCGCCATTTTCTGGATTGGATGCTGATGCGCAAACCCAGGTGTTCCGTCCCCATCTGGCTGGCAAAGCAGTGTCGTAGCCCCCCTGATGACGAAACGCAACATAAACATTAGTTATAAAAGTGCCAGGCCGGTTAGGCATTGTGGTGATATCGCTGCTCAGTGTATATGGAATAGTTGCGCTGGAAGGAGGAAGAATAGTAGACAATGCGGGAGCAGAGAGTAAAAGTAAGCCCGTAAGCCCGTAAGCCCGTAAGCCCGTAAGCCCGTAAGCCCGTAAGCCCGTAAGCCCGTAATTATACTGACGAACCATGTGTATGTCAAGAGAAACATTCAATATATTCCTTATATTTCAATCTCTTAAGCAAAATCCAAAGAAAGCACTGAACGGCATACAGCGGAAAACAGGCAGGGATAATTGCCGGAGAGAAAGGTGATTACAGACGAGGGATACTAAGGAATGGCGACAAGTCAGAATAGTGAAGTAATGTGATTTTTATCTTAGGTACAGATAAACCGGGCACACAACCGGAAGAGAAAAGCCCTGCCATAAGCAGGGCTTTTTTTATGGTTTTCCCCGGGCGTTAACCGGGTATCTCACGGCGTGCTGGCCTACAGACGCCCCTGCCCGCGCAGCCAGTCGCGCACCAGGAACAGCGCGCTGACGTTACGCGCTTCGTTAAAGTCCGGCTCATCCAGCAGCGCATCAAGTTGGTTCAGAGGCCAGCGCACCTGGGGTAACGGCTCCGGCTCATCGCCCGGCAGGGATTCCGGGTAGAGTGCCTCCGCCACCAGGATGTTCATCTGGCTGGAGAAATAAGACGGCGCCATCGACAGGCGTTTCAGGAAGGTCAGCTGATGGGCCCCAAACCCCACCTCTTCTTTGAGTTCGCGGTTCGCCGCCTGGTAGATATCCTCACCCGGGTCAATAAGCCCCTTAGAGAAGCCCAGCTCATAGCTTTCCGTGCCCACCGCATACTCGCGGATAAGGACCAGGTGGTCATCCACAATCGGGATAATCATCACCGCTTCACGGTTAGAAGGGCGCATACGCTCGTAGACCCGGCGAACGCCGTTGCTGAATTCGAGATCAACCGCTTCAACGTTAAACAGCCGGGACCGGGCCACGGTTTCAACATTCAGAATGGTCGGTTTTTTTAAGGATTCGCTCATCGTCCTGGGCTTCTGCGGTTGAAAATGGCCCTCATTGTGCGATACGCCGCACGGTTTGGGCAATGTAAATTGTTTTCCATTTACATATTAGTAACCAATATGATTTGGTGCCTGGCTATTCATGTCAACACGTTGCATATGAAACGGGATTTTGCTGATATGGCGGGTCATGTTTTGTTGCTAAAGTTGATCAGATTCCACTCGTCATCAACATAAAGCTGATATAACTGCCGGCCGCAGGTGTTTTATATCGTGGTACTACGTTCATGCTGAAGGGTTACCGTTTGCTGCACTTGAAAAATAACATGCTGATGTGACGGGGAACCAATGAGCACCTTGTTGATTTTAGTCGCAACTGTTCTGGCAACCGTGACGCTTGCCCTGAGTCTGCTATGGCGCAGCCAGCAGCAGAGCGCGCGCCTGCCTGCGGTAAATTTCCCCGGGGCCACGTTTCGCAAGCTCTCGGCAGATGAGCGCAAAGCGGCAGAAAACTACCTGGAAACCTTTAACCGCTCCCGCCAGCTGGTGGGGCTCTCTGCGGCCAGTAATGCCCCTCAGCCCCTCACCTTAAGCCCGCGCAGCACCAAAGTTATCTGCGTTACCCGGGCCATTACCCGTTATGGTCTCTCTACCGATGAGGCCAACAAATGGCGCTACTATCTGGACTCGGTTGAAGTACACCTGCCCCCGTTCTGGGAGCCCTATATCAGCAACGATAACCGCATCGAGCTGGTGCGCACCGAAACCATGCCGCTGGTCATCAGCCTCAACGGCCACACCCTGCAGGACTATGTTAATGAGGCGGCGGGCTTCGCCCTGGAAAATACCTCGCAGGGGCATTCGTTTATCCGTGGTGAAGAGAGCGAACAAGTGGAACTGCGCCATGTGCGCCAGGAAACGCCGGAAGAATACGCCCTGAGCCAGGCGGAAAATCTGCGCGATCCGCTCTTTATTGTCGCCGCTCTGGTACTCGCGTTTTTATGCCTGGTAACCCCGGGGTTTCTGATCCCGTGGCTGGCGGGGGCGGGGCTGATTCTGTGTGCTGTCGGCTGCCTGGGGATGTTTGCCCCACCCGCCCGCCGCTCACTGCGTGAAATTCACTGCCTGCGGGGCACCCCCAAGCGCTGGGGGCTGTTTGGCGAGTCGGACCAGGATCCGCTCAATAACATCTCCCTGGGGGTTATTGACCTTATCTACCCGAAGCACTGGAAACCGTTTGTCAGCCATAATCTGGGCCGCCAGACCGATATTGACGTCTATCTGGATCGCCGGGTCGTGCGCCAGGGGCCGTTTCTCTCCCTTGAAGATGAGGTAAAGCACTTTCCGCTGCAGCGCTGGTCGCGCAGCCTGGTCCTTGCCACCGGGTCGCTACTGGTGCTGGTTATGATGGCCATCTGGGTGCCGCTGGATATGCCATTAAAACTGACCCTCTCCTGGCTCAAGGGTGCCCAGACCATCAGCGCCCAGCATGTCCGGCAGCTGGAAAGCGCCGGGGTGAAGGTGGGGGACACGCTAAAAATACAGGGCACAGGCACCTGTAATATCGGCAGCTTCTCTCCCCGTAATCACAGCCCGTTCGCGCCTTTTGACTGTTCGCAAATTATCTGGAATACCGCGCGCGCACTGCCATTCCCGGAGTCCGAAACGGTGGCGAAAGCCAGCGCCCTGCTGGCGTCGGTTAATCAGCAGCTCCACCCCCAGCCCGGCGAGAGCGAGGTTAACCCGCAGCTGGCCTCGGCAATTCAGCGCTCCGGCATGATTTTGCTGAGCGATTTTGCCGACATCGTCAGGAAAACCCAGGCCCTGTGCACCGGCCGGGATGAGTGCGTGCGGCTGAAAAACGCCCTGACAAACCTGGGCAATACCCGGGACTGGGCCACCCTCACCCGCCGCGCCAGCACCGGCAAGCTCGATGGTACAAATCTGCTGCTGCGCCCGGTCAGCGCCGAATCCCTTGATAACTTAGTGACCACCTCCACCAACCCCTTTTTCCTGCGGGAGACCGAGCGGGCCGCCCAGGCCCTGAACAGCCCGGCCCCCGGCGGCTTCGTGATTATCAGTGATGAGGGCAACTCGCTGGTGAACCTTCCCGGGCCTGCCACCCCCCTTGACGACTATCCGCCCGCCGAGCGCTGGAGCGCGCTGCGCCACCTGGCCGGTCAGCTGATGAACACCCCGTTCACGGCCGAGGGCATCGTCACCGGGATCCAGACCGACGCCAACGGCACCCGGCATGTAACCCTGCACGCCATACCGGACAGCGCCGGGATCTGGCGCAATACGGGCACCACACTGCTGCTGTTGCTGCTGCTTGGCTGCACGCTCTGGAACGGGGTGATGGCTGTACGCCGCTACCAGCACAACCAGATGCGCACCGTGGCTATCCAGCGCTACTACGAAGACTGCCTGCCCAAAAACCTGCTACCCGGGCCGGATAACAGCCCCCGTTAACCCCGGCTATTCCCGTCGCCGGGGGTTTATACTACTCTGTGGCCTTTTGCCTGCCCGGAGCCCGCGCCCATGACCATTGACTGGAAAAATATTGATACTGTCCTGCTGGATATGGACGGCACGCTGCTGGATCTCGCCTTTGATACGGACTTCTGGCAGCGCCTGGTGCCACAGACCCTGCAACAGCGCCGGGGTCTCAGCCCGACGCAGGCACACCAGCTCATCATGCGTGAGTATCATGCGGTGCAACATACGCTAAACTGGTACTGTCTGGACTACTGGAGCACAACACTTGGGCTGGATATTCGGGCAATGACCACCGCACAGGGGCCGCAGGCAAAACTGCGCGCCGATACGCAGCCGTTTCTTGATGCCCTGGCCCGGTGCGGCAAGCGCCGCATTCTGCTGACCAACGCCCACCCCCATAACCTGGCGGTAAAACTAAAACACACCGGCCTGGGCGCACACCTTGATTTATTACTTTCCACCCACACATTTGGTTATCCGAAAGAAGATCAGCGCCTGTGGCAGGCCGTTGCCGGTGAAACCGGGCTGGATGCCTCCCGCACGCTGTTTATTGATGACAGCGAGGCGATTCTTGATGCCGCCGCCCGCTTCGGGATCCGCTACTGCCTGGGTGTCAGCAACCCGGATTCCGGCATGCCGGATAAGCAGTACCAGCGCTTTCGCGCGCTCAGTGACTACCGGCGTCTGATCCCTGAACTTCTGGAGTCGCAGTGAAAGAAAAAACAACCGCCGGTGTTCGCCTGGACAAATGGCTCTGGGCCGCCCGCTTTTATAAAACCCGCGCCCTGGCCCGCGAGATGATCGACGGCGGCAAAGTCCACTACAACGGACAGCGCAGCAAACCCAGCAAGCTGGTAGAGACCGGTGCGCTGATTACCCTGCGCCAGGGAAACGACCAGCGCACCGTGATAGTGCGCGAAATCAGTGAACAGCGCCGCCCGGCCAGTGACGCAGCAGCCCTCTATGAAGAGACGGCCGAAAGTATCGCCAGACGCGAGAGCATTGCCCTGGCGCGCAAAATGAACGCGCTGTCGATGCCGAACCCGGAGCGTCGCCCGGACAAAAAAGAGCGCCGGGATCTGATGAAATTTAAATACGGTGACAGCGAATAATCGCTGCCCCCCGCAAGAGAGACGACTATGGCCCAACATGACCAATTACATCGCTACCTGTTCGAAAATCACGCCGTGCGCGGCGAGCTGGTGACGGTTTCTGAAACCTGGCAACACATTCTGGAAAACCACGACTACCCGCAGCCGGTAAAAAAAGTGCTGGGTGAATTACTGGTGGCCACCAGTCTGCTGACCGCCACCCTGAAATTTGCCGGTAGCATTACCGTGCAGCTCCAGGGGGATGGCCCGCTGGCTCTGGCGGTGATCAACGGCAACAACGAGCAGCAGATGCGCGGTGTGGCCCGTACCCAGGGCGAGGTTCCGCAAGATGCGGATCTGAAAACTCTGGTGGGGAACGGTTATCTGGTTATCACCATCACGCCGGATGAAGGCGAACGCTATCAGGGCGTGGTCGGCCTGGAAGGCGACACCCTGGCCGCCTGCCTGGAAGATTACTTTATGCGCTCAGAGCAGCTGCCCACCCGCCTGTTTATTCTGACCGGTGAAGCAGAAGGCAAACCGGCAGCCGGGGGGATGCTGCTGCAGGTATTACCGGCCCAGAACGCCCAGCGTGAAGACTTCGACCACCTGGCCACCTTAACGGCGACCATCAAACCGGAAGAGTTACTGACCCTGCCGGCGCGCGAAGTGTTGTGGCGCCTGTACCACGAAGAAGAGGTCACGGTTTACGATCCCCAGGATGTGGAATTTAAATGTACCTGTTCCCGTGAGCGCTGCGCCGATGCGCTGAAAACCCTGCCGGAAGACGAGATAGCCTCCATCCTGGCAGAAGACGGTAAAATTGATATGCACTGCGATTACTGCGGTAATCACTACGAGTTTAACGAAATGGACATTATTGAACTGCGTAAGAACGCCGCCCCGGCGGATCCGCATATCCATTAATCGCCCATAACAGGTGTGCAGCCATGTCATTTCTGGCATGGCTGAGGTCACATTTTCCTCTGCAAAATCGATCCCACTCACAAAAAGCTCATTTCGATCCCATTTATTTAACATTCCTTAAATATTTTTCACGCCGTCAAGCTGAATGCTGTCATAATCGGTCCCACATTGTGACTGGTATCACAACGTTTTGTGGAGAACGCATTTCCGTCAAACCGCAAATCTATGAAGCCCGTCCCGGTTAACAACCGTAAAACAACCCTACAATTTGCATCAGTATAAGTTAGCAAAGGAGTAGTCAAATGCGCTTTCATGGTGTTACCCCGCAGGCTCTGCAAGCTTATGGCATTCACGACGTGAGTGAAGTGGTCTATAACCCCGATTACGACACCCTTTACCAGGAAGAACTGGCGCCGGGCCTGGAAGGCTTCGAGCGTGGTGTGCTGACCAGTCTGGGCGCAGTGGCAGTAGATACCGGTATCTTTACCGGCCGTTCCCCGAAAGATAAATACATCGTCCGTGATGACACCACCCGCGATACCCTGTGGTGGGCAGACAACGGCAAGGGTAAAAACGACAACAAGCCCTTGTCCCAGGAGACCTGGCAGCAGCTGAAGTCTCTGGTAACGGAGCAGTTATCGGGCAAGCGACTGTTTATTGTCGATGCGTTCTGCGGTGCCAATGCGGACACCCGCCTTTCCGTACGGTTTATTACCGAGGTGGCCTGGCAGGCACACTTCGTGAAAAACATGTTTATTCGCCCCAGCGAGGAAGAGCTCGAAGGCTTCGAGCCAGACTTTATCGTTATGAACGGTGCCAAGTGCACCAACCCGAACTGGAAAGAACAAAACCTGAATTCAGAAAACTTTGTCGCCTTTAACCTCACCGAGCGCATGCAGCTTATCGGCGGGACCTGGTACGGCGGCGAGATGAAAAAAGGCATGTTCGCCATTATGAACTACCTGCTGCCGCTCAAAGGCATTGCGTCAATGCACTGCTCGGCAAACGTGGGTGAGAAAGACGACGTTGCGGTATTCTTTGGCCTGTCCGGCACCGGGAAAACCACCCTGTCCACCGATCCGAAGCGCCGCCTGATTGGCGACGATGAGCACGGCTGGGATGATGACGGCGTGTTTAACTTCGAAGGCGGCTGCTATGCCAAAACCATCCGCCTGTCCAGAGAAGCAGAGCCGGAAATCTATAACGCTATCCGCCGCGATGCCCTGCTGGAAAACGTGGTCGTAAACGCTGATGGCGTCATCGATTTTAACGATGCCTCCAAAACCGAAAACGCCCGCGTCTCCTACCCGATTGAGTTTATCGACAACATCGTTAAACCGGTCTCAAAAGCAGGCCACGCCACCAAGGTTATCTTCCTGACAGCAGACGCGTTCGGCGTGCTGCCGCCGGTATCCCGCCTCACCGCAAGCCAGACCCAGTATCACTTCCTGTCGGGCTTTACGGCGAAACTGGCCGGTACGGAGCGCGGTATTAACGAACCAACGCCGACCTTCTCGGCCTGCTTCGGGGCTGCCTTCCTGACCCTGCACCCTACCCAGTATTCTGAAGTGCTGGTTAAGCGTATGCAGGCGTCCGGTGCTCAGGCATACCTGGTCAACACCGGCTGGAACGGCACCGGTAAGCGGATCTCCATTAAAGATACCCGCGCCATTATCAACGCTATCCTTGACGGGGAGCTGGATAACGCCGAAACCTTTACGCTGCCGATATTCAACCTCGCCGTGCCGACTGCACTGCCGGGCGTGGATAGCCGGATCCTGGATCCGCGTAATACCTACGGCTCACCCGAGCAGTGGCAGGAAAAAGCCACCACTCTGGCGAAGCTGTTTATCGAGAACTTCGATAAGTATACGGACACCCCGGCCGGGGAAGCGCTGGTCAGCGCCGGCCCGCAGCTGTAAGGCTCTGACAAAAAAGCCGCTGATAATCAGCGGCTTTTTTTATGGTCTCGCTCAGGCGGTGGGTTTATTTTTCGCCAGGGTGACACCGGTGCCCGGCGCCAGCGGCAGCCACGCCCGGATGCGCAGCCCGCCCTTATCACTACTGCCGATATCGAGCATACCGCGGTGGTTATCCACAATACGCTGCACGATTGCCAGCCCCAGCCCGGTGCCGCTGGTACTGCGCGCGCTGTCGCCGCGTACAAACGGCTGAAGCAGATGCTGGAGCTGGTCGGGGCTGATACCCGGGCCGTCATCTTCAACCTGGAACCAGGCGCGATTCAGCTCTGTTCCGCTGCTGACCTTGATCCAGCCATTCCCGTAGCGCGCCGCATTCACCACCATATTCGCCACAGCCCGTTTAACTGACAAGGGGTGGATATCCACCATAATCTCGCCGTTTTGCAGGCCGGTCTCAATTTCCCGCTCGTAGCCACTTTCAGAGGCAATCACCTCACCCAGCACCATATTCAGATCCGTGCGCTCTACCGGCATCTCCTGCCCGGTCCGCAGGTAATCAATAAACTGCTCGATAATCGCGTTGCACTCTTCAATGTCTTTATTGATGGACTCGGCCAGGTAACCGTCCTGTTCGCCCATCATTTCCGTTGCCAGGCGGATACGGGTCAGCGGTGTGCGGAGATCGTGGCTGACCCCGGCCATCAGCAGGGTGCGGTCATCTGCCAGCTGCTTAACCCCGGCGGCCATATGGTTAAAGGCCCGGGTCACGGAGCGCACCTCCGACGCCCCGTACTCACGCAGCGGCGGCGGAATAATCCCCTTACCCACCTGCAGCGCCGCGTGCTCCAGATCCACCAGCGGCCGGTTCTGGATACGGATAAACAGCCAGGCCCCGCCAATCGCCAGCAGCATTATCGCCAGGGTATAGCGAAACAGGGGGGAAAAATCCCCCTGGTGAATTTCGGTTAACGGCACCCGCACCCAGATACTGGGCGAGAGCGACGTTTTGAGCCACACCACCGGTGAGCTCTTGTTAACTTCTACCCGCACTTCTGTCGGGCCGCCCAGCTGCTGCGCCATCTGCTGGCTGAGGAATTCATAATGCTGTGCCCAGCGCAGCCCGGCCTCTTCGGCGGCTTCGTCAGAGTAGAGCGAAATACCCAGCTCCCGGTAAATTTCCCGGCGAAATGCCGGGGGAACCACCAGCTGCGTGCCGTCCTCCAGCTGCAGTTTGTCGGTCATCAGCATACGCACTTCGTAGGCCAGTACCTTATTAAACTGCTGCAGGCTCGGCAGAATGGCAAAATTGAGCACCACCAGATAGGTCGTCACCAGGCTGACAAACAGCAGGGTGACGATCAGCAACAGGGTGCGCGCGAAAGAGCTGCGCGGCGAGAAGCGCAAGCGCCTCATGCTTTAGCGCCGTCCGGAACGAAGACGTAGCCAAGACCCCAGACGGTCTGAATATAGCGCGGGTGGGCCGGATCCTCTTCCACCATCCGGCGCAGACGGGAGATCTGCACGTCGATGGAACGCTCCATGGCGCTGTATTCGCGGCCCCGGGCAAGGTTCATCAGCTTATCGCGGGATAACGGCTCACGCGGGTGGCTGACCAGAGCCTTCAGCACCGCAAACTCACCGCTGGTCAGCGGCATGGGCTCCTCGTCGCGGAACATTTCGCGGGTGCCGAGGTTAAGTTTAAATTTACCGAAGGCGATAACCGCCTCTTCCTGGGAGGGTGCCCCGGGCAGCTCGTTGGCCTGGCGGCGCAGCACCGCGCGGATACGGGCCAGCAGTTCACGGGGGTTAAACGGTTTGGGAATATAGTCATCGGCGCCGATTTCCAGCCCGACGATGCGATCCACCTCTTCACCTTTGGCGGTCACCATGATGATAGGCATCGGGTTGCTCTGGCTGCGCAGGCGGCGGCAGATAGACAGGCCATCTTCACCGGGCAGCATCAGATCCAGCACCATCAGATGGAAGGATTCGCGGGTCAGCAAACGATCCATCTGCTCGGCGTTAGCCACACTACGAACCTGGAAGCCTTGCTCAGTCAGATAACGCTCTAACAGCGCGCGCAGACGCATATCGTCGTCCACAACCAGAATTTTATAATTCTCTTGCATTATGTTACTCCCAAAGGTTCGAATACTGAGTGGGTATTCTAAAAAAGCGCACGCGCTTCACCAGCCTATTCAGGTATATATTCTAGTCAAAATTGTTACAAAGCATATTTTACAGCAAGTTATCTGTGCGTTTATCAACAAATTAGCCTGATTTCGGCCCGGTTACGCGCCAGGAGAGCCGCGCAGCCGCAGAGCAGGAAAACCGGAGTTACTGATCAATGAAAACACCGCTTATCACCCGCGAAGGTTATGAAAAACTTAAACAGGAAATGGACTACCTGTGGCGCCAGGAGCGGCCGGAGGTCACCAAAAAAGTGACCTGGGCGGCAAGCCTTGGCGACCGCAGCGAAAATGCCGATTACCAGTACAATAAAAAACGGCTGCGGGAAATCGACCGCCGGGTGCGCTATCTGACCAAATGCCTTGAACAGCTGAAAATCGTCGACTACTCCCCGCAGCAGGAAGGCAAGGTCTTCTTCGGCGCCTGGGTGGAGATAGAAAACGACGACGGAGAGCTCAAACGCTTTCGTATTGTCGGGTATGACGAAATTTTCGGCCGCAACGATTATATCTCCATCGACTCCCCGATGGCCCGGGCCCTGCTCAAAAAAGAGGTGGGCGATCTGGCCTGCGTGCAGACCCCGGCAGGGGAAGCCGTATGGTATGTGAACAGTATTGAATACCCCCGGCCCGGAACCGTCTGAATCCCGGAAGGAGGGGCCCGGTTGCTGGCAATTTTGGCTGCCAGTCCGTATCCTCCGGTTATTTCCGCAATCAACAGATGACAACACCATGATGAATGATTCTCTGTGCCGCATTATTGCCGCTGAACTCCAGGCCCGGAACGAGCAGGTAGAAGCCGCCGTTCGCCTGCTGGACGAGGGCAACACCGTGCCCTTTATTGCGCGCTACCGTAAAGAAGTCACTGGTGGGCTGGACGATACCCAGCTGCGCCAGCTGGAAACCCGGCTGAGCTACCTGCGCGAGCTGGAAGACCGCCGCCAGGCGATCCTCAAGTCCATCACCGAACAGGGTAAGCTCACCGAGGCGCTGGCCAGCGCCATCAACGGCACCCTGAGCAAAACCGAGCTCGAAGACCTCTACCTGCCCTATAAGCCAAAGCGCCGCACCCGTGGGCAGATTGCCATTGAGGCCGGGCTTGAGCCGCTGGCGGATCTGCTGTGGAACGAGCCGGACCATGATCCGGAAACCACCGCCGCAAGCTATGTTGATGCCGATAAAGGCATCGCAGACGTTAAAGCCGCCCTCGACGGTGCCCGCTATATCCTGATGGAGCGCTTCGCCGAAGACGCGGTGCTGCTGGGCAAAGTGCGCGACTACCTGTGGAAAAATGCCCATATCGTTTCCCGGGTGGCCGAAGGCAAAGCCCAGGAAGGGGCGAAATTCAGCGACTACTTTGATCATCATGAGCCTATTGCCGCCGTGCCGTCTCACCGGGCGCTGGCCATGTTCCGCGGCCGCAACGAGGGTATTTTGCAGCTGTCGCTGAATGCGGATCCGCAATTTGATGAGCCCCCCAAAGAGAGCTACTGCGAGCAGATTATTATCGACCATCTGGGCCTGCGCCTGAATAACGCCCCGGCAGACAGCTGGCGGCGCGCGGTGGTCAGCTGGACCTGGCGCATCAAAGTGATGATGCACCTTGAAACCGAACTGATGGGCAGCGTGCGCGAGCGGGCGGAAGATGAAGCCATCAACGTTTTTGCCCGTAACCTTCACGACCTGCTGATGGCGGCCCCCGCAGGGCTGCGCCCCACAATGGGCCTTGATCCGGGCCTGCGTACCGGGGTGAAAGTGGCCGTGGTGGATGCCACCGGTAAACTGGTCGCGACCGATACCATTTACCCGCACACGGGCCAGGCCGCCAAAGCCGCCGTCGTTGTCGCGGCACTGTGTGAAAAGTATCAGGTTGAGCTGGTGGCTATCGGTAACGGTACCGCCTCCCGCGAGACGGAGCGCTTCTTCCTTGATGTTCAGAAACAGTTCCCGAAAGTGACCGCCCAGAAGGTGATTGTCAGCGAGGCGGGTGCCTCGGTCTATTCGGCCTCGGAGCTGGCGGCGCTGGAATTCCCGGATCTTGACGTTTCGCTGCGCGGTGCTGTCTCCATTGCCCGCCGTCTTCAGGATCCGCTGGCAGAGCTTGTGAAAATCGATCCGAAGTCTATCGGGGTTGGTCAGTACCAGCATGATGTCAGCCAGACCCTGCTGGCGAAAAAACTCGATGCGGTAGTGGAAGACTGCGTAAACGCCGTGGGGGTGGATCTGAATACCGCCTCTGTGGCGCTGTTAACCCGGGTCGCCGGGCTGACCAGAATGATGGCCCAGAATATCGTGGCCTGGCGCGACGAAAACGGCCAGTTCCGCAACCGCCAGCAGTTGCTGAAAGTCAGCCGTCTGGGGCCAAAAGCCTTCGAACAGTGTGCGGGCTTTTTGCGTATTAACCACGGGGATAACCCGCTGGATGCCTCCACCGTACACCCGGAAGCCTACCCGCTGGTAGAGCGTATCCTTGCCGCCACCCGGCAGAGCCTGCAAGTGCTGATGGGCGACACTAGTGCCCTGCGCGGCCTGAAAGCTGCCGACTACACCGACGAGCGCTTCGGGCTACCCACGGTGACAGACATTATCAAAGAGCTGGAAAAGCCCGGCCGTGACCCGCGCCCGGAATTTAAAACCGCCAGATTTGCCGACGGGGTCGAAACCATGAACGACCTGACCCCGGGCATGGTGCTGGAAGGGGCGGTCACCAACGTGACCAACTTCGGTGCGTTTGTGGATATCGGTGTCCACCAGGACGGGCTGGTGCATATCTCGTCGCTGTCTGACAAGTTTGTCGACGATCCGCACAAGGTCGTGAAAGCCGGTGACATTGTGCAGGTCAAAGTGCTGGATGTGGATCTCAACCGCAAACGCATTGCCCTGACCATGCGCCTGGATGAGCAACCCGGCGAGGGCAGCCCGCGCCGCAGCGGCAATACCCCCCAGGAGCAGGGCCGCGGCAACCGCCCGGCCACCCGGGGCGCCAAACCCCGCACGCGGGATAACGCCCCGGCCGGTAACAGCGCCATGAGCGACGCGCTGGCCGCTGCATTTGGCAAAAAACGCTGATACTCCCCCACCCGGCCATCACTGGCCGGGTTATTCCGCCCCGCCCGATTGTTTAATAATGACAGCTATTGTTTATTAACCGTTAACGTTATAACCCAGCGTTATTTCCCGGCCCGAATAATTAATTGCCCAGACAATGAGATAACAATATACGAAGAAATGTTAATAAGTACGCTATTCGTAACAGAGCAAATACGCCTGCATTATTTCCCGCTTCGCTTTTTGTGTTATATGCAGTGCAAAAAACGCCCTGCCGGTTGCGCTGTGTCAATAAAATCACAAATACTTTAGCTTTATGATTGCTGATAAAAACCATTCTCATTATCATTGTTAGCACGCCACAACCACATCCCTGATGCAGCTGGGCCGCATATCACCGCGATATCGCGCATGTGTGCTGTTTTTTTACCGTACCCTGAGCCCCGCACTGCTGAAGCTCAGTCAGAAAAACTAAGTAGGTTCTATGCAATTTATACCCAATAGTGCGTGGAAGATTACTGGCTTCTCCCGCGAAATCAGCCCGGCATACCGCCAGAAATTACTCTCCCTTGGTATGTTACCCGGTGCTTTATTTCAGGTGGTTCGTATTGCCCCGTTAGGCGACCCGATTCACATCGAAACCCGGCGCGTAAACCTGGTGCTGCGTAAAAAAGACTTAGAATTATTACAGGTGGAATCCGTCGCCTGATATTTCCGGCGCGATGCGCCCTATTCATTATTTCCGTTCACGTTAACCCATGAAAAATCTTACTATTGGTCTTATTGGTAACCCGAACTCAGGAAAAACCACCCTGTTCAACCAGCTGACGGGCTCCCGCCAGCGGGTGGGAAACTGGGCCGGGGTGACCGTTGAGCGCAAAGAAGGCCAGTTCTCTACCACCGACCATAAAGTCACGCTGGTAGACCTGCCCGGCACTTACTCACTCACCACTATCTCCTCACAAACCTCCCTTGATGAGCAGATTGCCTGCCACTACATTCTCAGCGGTGATGCCGACCTGCTGATTAACGTAGTGGATGCCTCGAACCTTGAGCGTAACCTGTATCTGACCCTGCAGCTGATAGAGCTGGGCATTCCCTGCATTGTTGCCCTCAACATGCTGGATATTGCCGAAAAGCAGCATATTCAGATTGATGCCGATGCCCTCGCCGCCCGGCTGGGCTGCCCGGTGGTTCCGATTATCTCTACCCGCGGGCGCGGTATCGACAGCCTCAAGCTGGCCATTGACCGCCGCCACCAGAACCAGAACATCGAACTGGTGCACTACGCCAAACCCCTGCAACGCGAAGCGGCCTGGCTGGCGGGCGAAATGCCGGCGCAGATCCCGGCGCGCCAGCGCAACTGGCTGGCGATTCAGATGCTCGAAGGGGATATCTACAGCCGCAACTACGCAGGCGAAGCCCAGGAGAAGCTGGATGTTGCCCGGGCGCGGCTGGCCGATGAGATTGACGACCCGGCACTGCACATTGCCGATGCCCGTTACCAGAGCATTTCCGCCATCTGCGAAGCGGTGAGCAACACCCTCACCTCCGGCCCCAATAAACTCACCGCCGCCATGGATAAAATTATCCTGAACCGGGTGCTGGGTTTGCCTATCTTCCTGCTGGTGATGTACCTGATGTTCCTGCTGGCTATCAACATCGGCGGCGCGCTACAGCCCATCTTTGACGGTGGCTCTGTGGCTATCTTTATTCACGGCATCCAGTGGCTGGGGGCGACCCTGCACTTCCCTCAATGGCTGACTATCTTCCTCGCCCAGGGGATCGGGGGCGGTATTAATACCGTGCTGCCGCTGGTGCCGCAGATTGGGATGATGTTCCTGTTCCTCTCGTTCCTGGAAGACTCCGGCTATATGGCCCGGGCCGCGTTCGTAATGGACCGTCTGATGCAGTCCCTTGGCCTGCCGGGGAAATCGTTCGTGCCGCTGATTGTCGGGTTTGGCTGTAATGTGCCGTCCGTTATGGGTGCCCGCACCCTGGACGCCCCCCGGGAACGGCTGATGACCATTATGATGGCGCCGTTTATGTCCTGCGGCGCGCGGCTGGCTATCTTTGCGGTCTTTGCCGCCGCGTTCTTCGGCCAGAGCGGTGCGCTGGTGGTGTTCTCGCTGTATATCCTCGGCATTGTGATGGCTATCCTCACGGGGCTGATGCTGAAATTCACCATTCTGCGCGGCGAGGCGAGCCCCTTTGTGATGGAGCTGCCCGTCTACCACGTGCCGCACCTTAAAGGGCTGCTGCTCCAGACCTGGCAGCGCCTGAAAGGCTTTGTACTGCGTGCCGGTAAGGTGATTGTGATTGTCAGTGTGTTTATCGGCGCGCTGAACAGCTTCTCCTTTAGCGGTAAGGCGGTAGACAACATCAATGATTCGGCCCTGGCCTCGGTCAGTAAAGTGCTGACCCCGCTCCTGGCGCCGATCGGTGTTCATGAAGATAACTGGCAGGCGACCATCGGGCTGTTTACCGGCGCCATGGCAAAAGAGGTGGTTGTCGGGACCCTGAACACCCTCTATACGGCGGAAAATATCCACGAAGAAGCGTTTGATCCGGCCAGCTTCAGCCTGACCGGCGAGCTGAGCGACGCGCTACAGGAGACCTGGACCAGCCTGGTGGACACCTTCAGCCTGAGCGTACTGGCCAACCCGATTGAAGCCAGCAAAGGTGACGGCGACATGGGCACCGGCACCATGGGCGTGATGAACGCCAAATTCGGCAGCGATGCGGCCGCCTACAGCTATCTGATCTTCGTGCTGCTGTATACGCCGTGCATCGCGGTCATGGGGGCCATCGCCCGGGAAGCCAGCCGTGGCTGGGTAATGTTTGCGGTCTTCTGGGGGATGGATATCGGCTACTCGCTGGCCACCCTTAACTACCAGATAGCCAGCTTCAGCGCCCACCCGCAGTACAGTCTGGTGTGCATTCTGGCGGTGATTCTGTTTAATGTGGTGGTGATTGGCCTGTTGCGCCGCTCCCGCAGCCTGGTGGATGTGAACCTGTTGACACAGGGTAAGCCGGTCTCCTCCTGCTGCCAGAACAGCTCCGGCGATTGCCACTAAGGCGGGGGATACATGGCTACGCTGATTGAAGTCCGGGATTTGCTGGCATTGCGCGGGCGGCTGGAGGCAGGCCAGATAAGCCAGCTGCTGAACACCCCGCGCCCGATGGTCGACGCCATGCTGGACAGGCTGGCGGCCATGGGCAAAGCAACCACCGTGACCGACGATCTCTCCGGCTGCCTGCACGGCAGCTGCAAAGAGTGCCCGGACGGTAAAAAGTGCCAGCCGGTATGGTGGACCCTGTGTTAACCCGGCAATAACCCTGAAAGCCCCGGCACCCGCCGGGGCTTTTTTATGGCCCATCGCATTTAAGCGTGGCGGCTGAAGCCTTTTCCCAAAGGGTGGTTTAGTGGAATCCGGCGATTCACACTGGCCTTATGGTGCCGGGATGGGCTGCGGTGCCAGTGATTTTGTCCATGTCAGTGGTGTGCACGGGTTCCGCTCCCCGCCCCCCGGTATTTCTTTGTGGCAACCGAACCTGGTCGCGTCCTAAAGGGGAATACCGATTCCCCTTTAGGGATACCCCCGGCCCGCGGGGAAACTGTCGCTGCGCGATACGCTCTGCTGCGCCTCAATCCTGCGGTCCGGTCGGGATTCGACATCCTGTCTCAGCCCTCCCTGTGGCGGCCATCCGGGCCGCCACCCCTGGTCTTTTCAGCTTCGCGCCGCCAGTTTCTTTTACGCGGGACTGGAAAACCCCTGCGGTAAAACAACACAGTTTCAGCGGCTGAAATGCCGCTGAACGTTTGTTAACGACCGCGAGGGTGTTAAACCCCCGCATAAAGGCAATCGGCGAAAACGCAGGTGCAGCTCAAGGACTGGCTGCCAGGATGGCAGCCAGAAGGAAGGTTGAGGCATGGATGCCGCATAACATTGTCAGGAACAATGTTAAACAGCGCTTGCGCTGGCCCCGGAGGGGTGAGCCTCATGGATGAGGCGAATAATCCTGACTGGTCCGCCAGAGCAAGCCGGAGTTGCAGCGAACCGCGCAGCGGCGATTGACCGCGGGCCGGCGAGGTCTCCAGGAGGGGGCCGGCCCCCCCTCCTGGAACGCGACCAGGTTCCGTACACAACATATGAGTGCCCATCGTCGGGGAGCGGAACCCGTTCACCGGGCGTTCATATGTCCGAACCTGAAGCGGGCGAGAATCGCTATTCTCACAAATCACCGTTTGGGAAATATCACGCTAACCCGCGATGAACCTTTTTTATATCCGCGCCCCGGGCAGATGACAGGCCACGGCCTGAATGCTAGTGTAGCTATTCATTTTCCTATTCATCTTTCTATTCATCAGGCGCTGCCGATAATGTCTACCCGCTCAGATACGCTACACCGGTTACTCCGCCAGGGGCCGGTAACCGTGAGGCAACTGGTTGAAAAACTGGGTATTAGCCAGCCCACCGTCTCCCGCGCGTTAACGGCTTGCGGCGATGACATTATCCGTATCGGCTGCGGCAGAGCTATTCAGTATGCCCTGCGCGACAGTACCCGTGGCTTCAAATGCGCCCCCATTTACCGGGTTACGGATACCGGGAAAATTAAGCCCCCTGGCAATCTTATTCCGGTTTATCCCGACGGGTTTGTCATGCAGCCAACAGACGGTGTGAGCCAGCATAGCGATGCCATACCCTGGTGGCTGTTTGATATGCGGCCACAGGGTTACCTGGGGAGAGCCTATGCCTCTGCGTATGCAGACACTCTGGGCCTGCCGACAAATCCTGATAAGTGGGATGACACCAGCGTAATCAGAGCCTTGCTCGCACACGGCCACGATGCCATCGGTAATCTGCTGGTCGGTGAACGGGCCAGAGACAACTTCGTGGCAATGCCTGAGCCTGTTCCCGCTGAACGGGAAACCGCCTTCCCCCGGCTGGCCCGGGCAGCCGGTACTGGTGAGTTACCGGGTTCATCCGCAGGCGGGGAGCAGCCGAAGTTCTGCGCCTATACCGCGCGTGGCCACGTATTAGTGAAATTTACCGCAGTGTCTGATAACCCGGTCAGCGAACGCTGGCGCGACCTGCTGCTGGCCGAACACCTGGCGCTAAAGGCACTGGGGGTGGAAACGCAGATCTTTGATTTTGACCACCAGCGGTTCCTGGAGATCCCCCGCTTCGACCGGGTTGGCCCCCTGGGGCGCAAAGCCGTTATTTCGCTGCGGGCGCTGGATGCTGAATTTGTCGGCGGGGGCAGCGCGTCCTGGCCTGCCCTGGTCACCCGGCTGGTTGATGAAAAATGCGTCACGCCTGATGCCGCCTGGCGCAGCGCGCTACTCTGGGCATTCGGGCGGCTCATCGGGAACACCGACATGCACACCGGCAACCTGTCGTTTATCAGCCACCACCACGGGGGCCCGTATGAACTCGCACCGGCCTATGACATTCTGCCGATGGGCTTTGCCCCCAAAACGAGTGGCGATATGGCCAGCACCCTGCGCCCGGCATCACTGCCGGAGAATATCGACGCAGATATCTGGCACGAGGCGCTGGCTCTGGCGCAAATCTTCCTGGAAGAGATCCGCCGTAGCGATCGCTTCTCCGCCAGTTTTGCCCCCTGTATTGAGGCATTACGCCACCATATTGACGAAGCCGCTGTCCGTATCGCGCGTTTAGGCTGACTAGCCCTGCGGCGTACACAGCAGGTCTTTAAGGGCCAGTAGCCGCTCGCAAAACTGCGCCGGGTGCGAAATAAACGGCGCGTGGGCGGCTTTATCAAAAATCCATGAGGGGCTGTCAGGCCAGGCGTCGTCCAGTAACCCGGCCACCCGGCGCGGCACCAGACCATCGAGCCGGCCATAGAGCCGCCACACCGGCATCGTCAGGCGGGACATGGGCTCGCGCAAATCCGCAGTCCGCAGGATCTCCAGCCCGCCGTTCAGGGTGTCGACCTCTGGCATCGGCAAAGACAGCACCACCTCTTTCAGCCGCCGGGCGTCCTGGCGGGCGCTCTCTGTGCCCAGAGTCTGCAGCGCCAGAAAGCGCTCCACGGTACGCTGAAAATCCTCACTCAGCTGGCGCTGAAACCCGGCCAGCACCTCAGGCTTAATGCCCGGCCACCCATCGCGCGCGGTAAAACACGGGGAGGAGGCCACACTCACCAGCGCCTGTACCCGCCGGGGCTGGCTTAACGCCACCTGGCTTGCCACCAGCCCTCCCAGGCTCCAGCCCAGCCAGATAGCCTGCTCCGGCGCCCGCTGCGCCACCAGCCCGGCCATCTCCTCAAGGCTCAGCGCCCCGTATCCCTGGCTGCGGCCATAGCCCGGCAGATCCACCAGGTGCAGCGTAAAATGCGCGCTGAGTTGCTCCTCAATGCAATGCCAGACTTGCCCATTCAGCCCCCATCCGTGCAACAGCACAAGATGACAATTTCCCGAGCCGGTCGTCTGCCACCAGATATCTTTCATTCGCTACAGTCCTGTTTTCCTGATCACCACAGAGGCCCTTATGCTAACAATCCCCGGCCTGTGTTGGCTATGCGCAATGCCCCTGCACCAGAGCCACTGGGGCATCTGCAGCTACTGCCAGCGCGCCCTGGCTCCCCCGCCCTGCTGCCCGTGCTGTGGTTTACCCGCCATAAGCGGGGCACTGCCCTGCGGGCGCTGCCTGCTGCGCCCGCCCCCCTGGCAGCGCCTGGTAATGGTGGACGACTACCGCCCGCCCTTGCGCCGCGCCGTGCAGCAGTTCAAATTTAACCGGGTAACCGCGCTGGCCCCGGCCCTGGCAAGGCTGATGCTGCTGCGCATTCTGGCGGAGCGCCGCAGCCGCCATTTACCCCGGGTAGACCTTATCCTGGCGGTGCCGTTGCACCACCACCGGGCCTGGCGGCGGGGCTATAACCAGAGCGATCTGCTGGCCCGGTATCTGGCCCGCTGGACCGGGTGTTCCTATGTGCCCGGCGGGCTGCGGCGGGTGAAATCCACCCGGGTTCAGCACCGGCTGAGCGCCCCCCTGCGCAGGCGTAATCTGCGCCGGGCATTCAGTCTTGAAATCCCGGTGCAGCATCGCCATATCGCTATAGTGGATGATGTGGTCACTACCGGCAGCACAGTGGCGGAAATCACCCGACTGTTAATGCGCCACGGTGCCGCCACGGTTCAAATCTGGTGCCTGTGCCGCACCTTGTAGAGCCCGGCTGATGGGCGTATTATAACCAACTGAAATAGTCAACTATTAGGCCAAAGCTATGATCCGTATTTCCGATGCCGCCCAGGCACACTTTGCCAAACTGCTGGCAAATCAGGAAGAAGGGACGCAAATCCGCGTATTTGTCATTAATCCTGGTACCCCGAATGCGGAGTGTGGTGTTTCTTATTGCCCGCCTGATGCGGTAGAAGCCACTGACACCGCCCTGAAATTCGACCTGCTGACTGCCTATGTGGATGAGCTCAGCGCCCCGTTTCTGGAAGACGCTGAAATCGACTTTGTGACCGATCAGCTCGGCTCCCAGCTGACCCTGAAAGCCCCTAACGCCAAAATGCGTAAAGTGGCGGACGATGCGCCGCTTATCGAGCGCGTTGAATATATGCTGCAGGCTGAAGTTAACCCGCAGCTGGCCGGCCACGGCGGGCGCGTCTCCCTGATGGAGATAACCGAAGACGGCTTCGCCATTCTGCAGTTCGGCGGCGGCTGTAACGGCTGCTCAATGGTGGATTACACCCTGAAAGAAGGGATCGAGAAACAGCTGCTGGCAGCGTTCCCGGAACTCAAAGGGGTGAAAGATTTGACCGAGCACCAGCGCGGCGAGCACTCCTACTACTGATCCCCGGGCCTGTAAAAACAAACGCCCGCACTGCGGGCGTTTTGATTATCAGGACGCTTTCGCCCGGCGGGCGGGTTTTGCCACCCTCAGTGGCTTCTGCCGCCGGTGCTTATCAAGATCTTTTAGCAGCCGGTTCACCTGCGGGCTGTCAAACATCGCCTCCAGGCTGTGGGTCAGTTTGCGCCGCCAGTTCGGGTACTGATCGCTGGTGCCGGGCACATTGACCGGTTGCGACATATCCAGCCAGTCTTCCGGCTGTAGCCCCAGTAGCGCACTGTTGCTGTCGGCAATATAGCGCTGTAGCCCCCGGTTCAGGGCTGGCGTCATCTTCATGCGCGCGGCCAGACGCCCGGTTTTTTGCGGCACACACTGATACTGATGCAGGCTGTCCAGCAGCGACTGCTTCGCCCGGGCGCGATCCTGGTACAACCCCGCCAGCACGTCCGCATCCGGGTAGAGCCCGAGAGACTGCCCGAGCGCCAGGTCACCGCACTCCCAGTAGCCCCGCACCGTCGGCATATCATGAGTTGAGGCCACCGCCATCGCCTGGGCGGTGAAATCCTCCGGTGCCCGGAAGTGCCCTTTGCCATCCTGCTCAAACCACAGCACCTTGTAGGAGTAGATCCCAAAATCGCGCAGTTTGGCGACTATCTCCTGTGGCACGGTTCCCAGATCTTCGCCGATCACCATGCACTGGTGGCGCTGGCTCTCAAGGGCGAGGATCGCCAGCAGGTCATCTACCGGGTAGTGGACATAGGCGCCTTTATCCGCCGTTTCCCCGTAGGGGATCCACCACAGGCGCAGCAGCGACATAACATGGTCAATGCGCAGGGCGCCGCAGTGGGTCATATTAGCGCGCAGCAGCTCAACAAATGGCTCGTAGCCGCGCTGGGCCATAATATGCGGATCCATTGGCGGCAATCCCCAGTTCTGGCCCAGGGGGCCGAGGATATCCGGTGGTGCCCCGACAGACGCCTTCAGGCAGTACAGCTCTTTGTCTCGCCAGGTTTCCGCCCCCCCCTGCGCCACGCCGACCGCCAGGTCCCGGTAGAGCCCCACCGGCATACCGTGCCGCTGGCAGCTCTCCCAGCAGGCGGAAAACTGCCGCCAGGCAATCCACTGTAGCCACATGTAAAATTCCACCTGCTCCCGGTGCTGCACACAAAACGCCGCCACTGCCGGGCTGTCTGCATCCTGGTATTCCCGGGGCCATACCGGCCAGCCCCAGCGGGTGGTGTCCTGCTGCATCTGCCAGGCGTGGAGCGCATCAAAGGCCGCCTGGTAAAACAGGCTCTCTCCCTCCCGGGCGATAAACCCGCGAAATTCCGCCATCAGGGCATCGTCACCGCCCCTGGTTAAAAACTGCTGCCAGGCCATGGAGAGGGCCGTCAGCTTCAGCGCGGTGACCGCGCTGTAGTCCACCCAGTGGGCGTTCCGGGCCGCCTGTAACTGCTGGCGGGTTTCCGGGCTTTCCCACCACTGCTGTGCCCGGGTGCTGAGAGAGAAATCCTCAACGGCCTCCACATCAATATAAATAATATTCATCCAGCGCCGGGATGAGGGGCTGTACGGGCTGGCGCTTTCCGGGGTGGCCGGGTAGAGCGCATGGATCGGGTTCAGTCCAATAAATGCCCCGCCCCGGGCCGCCATTTCTGTCACCATCTGGCGCAGATCGCCAAAATCCCCTACCCCCCAGTTACGGGCAGAGCGCAGGGTATACAGCTGCACACAGGCGCCCCACAGTTTGTGGCCCTCACGCAGTGCCTGCGGCTCATAACAGCGCGCCGGTGCCACAATCAGCCAGCAGTTCCAGCGCGCCTCGTCACGCACCAGCGTCAGCGTGTGGTAGCCCGTGGCAATCCCGGCGGGCAAAGTCAGCATACTGCCTGCGCTAACCTGCCCGCGGTACTGGTCGCCCTGTTCGGTGGTCAGCATCCAGCGGTATTCCCCGTGGCCTGCCACCGCCAGCGCGAGTTTTTTCGCCTGAACCAGGACCTTCACCTGGGGTACAGGCCCGGCCTCCGTTGCCGGGCGTGGGGTATGGTTCATGGCCTCCAGCAAACGCTGCCGGGTCTGCGCCGGAATAGCCTGGGTTTTACCGTGGGCGTTGATATAGTCTGCTGCAATCCCCGCAGCAAGGGCGGCTTTATCAAGACGCTTGCTTTCCATGGTCGCTTCCTTAACGTGGTGCCTGCCAGATACGCTGCTGATAGTCACGAATAGAGCGGTCAGAGCTGAACATACCGCAGCGGGCGGTATTGAGGATCGCCGCCCGGGTCCAGGCGTCCTGATCGCGGTACAGGGCATCGGCCTGGCGCTGGGCCTCAACATAGGCGGTGAAGTCCGCCAGCACCAGATAAGGGTCCCCACCCTCTTTGCCCAGGCTGTGGAGCATCAGATCAAACATATGCTTGTCGCCACCGCTGTAGAGGCCTTTTTCCAGCTCTTTCAGTACCGCATCCAGGGTTTTGTCTTTTTTCCGCCACGCCAGTGGGGAGTAGCCCGCCGCTTTCAGCGCTTTTACCTGCTCCACCGTATGACCGAAAATAAAGATATTCTCCTGGCCGACTTTTTCAGCTATCTCTACGTTGGCGCCGTCCAGCGTGCCCACGGTCAGCGCACCATTGAGCGCCAGCTTCATATTGCCGGTGCCGGAGGCTTCTTTACCGGCGGTGGAGATCTGCTCAGAAATATCGGCCGCCGGGATCAGCATCTCTGCGGCGGAAACGCAGTAATCCGGCAGGAACACCACCTTCAGGCGATCGCCTACCAGCGGGTCGTTGTTGATCTTCTCCGCCACGTTATTGATCGCATGGATAATATTTTTTGCCAGATAGTAGCCCGGTGCCGCTTTCGCCCCGAACAGGAACACCCGCGGCACGCAATCCAGGTGCGGGTTCTCACGGATCTCTTTATAGCGCGCGAGGATATGCAGCAAGTTGAGATGCTGGCGTTTATATTCATGCAGGCGCTTTATCTGCACGTCGAACAGCGCTTCCGGGTTAATGGTAATGCCGGTGTGCGCCTGAATATAGGCCGCCAGGCGCTCTTTATTGTGCCGCTTAATGGCCCGGTATTCGGCGCAAAATGCCGCGTCATCAACACAGGCTTCCAGCCCGGACAGGGCATCAAGATCGTTTGCCCACTCCCGGTTCAGGCTTTTATCCAGCAGGGCGGAAAGGGCCGGGTTGCACTGTTTTATCCAGCGGCGCGGGGTGATGCCGTTGGTCACATTATGGAATTTATTCGGCCACAGCTGGTGGTATTCCGGGAACAGATCTTTAACGACCAGTTCAGAATGCAGCGCCGCCACCCCGTTGACCGCAAAACCGCTCACCACGCACAGGTTTGCCATCCGCACCTGGCCTTCGTGTACCACGGCGAGCTTCGCCCACAGGGCTTTGTTGCCCGGCCAGGTTTTGTCCACCTGCTTTTTAAAGCGCCGGTTGATCTCTTTGATCAGCTGAATATGGCGCGGCAGCAGGGTGCGAATCAGGCGCTCGTCCCAGCACTCCAGCGCTTCCGGCATCAGAGTGTGGTTGGTGTAGGCGAAGGTGCGGCTGGTGATAGCCCAGGCATCATCCCAGCTCATCTGGTGCTCATCGAGCAATACGCGCAGTAACTCCGGAATAGCGATAGTCGGGTGGGTATCGTTCAGCTGGATAACTTCATAATCCGGCAGCGTCGCCAGTTTGCGGCCCGCCTGATGGTGGCGGCGCAGAATATCGGCAATGGAGCAGGCGCACTGGAAATACTGCTGCATCAGGCGCAGTTTTTTACCGGCCTGGTGGTTGTCATTCGGGTACAGCACTTTGGTCAGCTTCGCCGCGTCAATGCCCTGCTGCTCGGCCTTCAGGAACTGGCCGTCGTTAAACAGCGTTAAATCAAAGGGGTGGGCATGGCTCGCCTGCCACAGGCGCAGCGGCTGGGACACCCCGTTGCGGTAGCCAATCACCGGTAAGTCGCAGGCCTGGCCATGAATCATAAAGGCCGGTTCCCAGCGGATCTGGCTGCCGTTTTTCAGCACCTTACCGCCAATGCCTACCTGCACATCCAGCGCGCGGTTATGGCGAAACCACGGGTAGTTGTCCCGGGACCAGTCGTCCGGCGCTTCGATTTGTTTGCCATCACTGAAGGACTGGCGGAACAGCCCGTACTGGTAGTTCAGCCCGTAGCCCGTGGCCGCCTGGCCCACTGTCGCCATGGAGTCCAGGAAGCACGCAGCCAGACGCCCCAGCCCGCCGTTACCCAGTGCCGGGTCTCGCTCTTCTTCCAGTAAATCACTCAGGTTGATGTTGTAGCCCTGCAACACCTCGCGAACGCCGTCATACCAGCCCAGATTCAGCAGGTTGTTGCCGGTTAAGCGGCCAATCAGAAACTCCATGGAGATATAGTTCACATGGCGCTGGTTTGATTCACTGGCCGGTGCGGGCCGGGCGGCCAGATTTTCGGCCAGCGCACCGCTGACAGCATGCCACCACTGTTGCGGTGTCATCTCGTCTGCTGCATGAAGACCGATAGCTTGCCACTGACGGGTCAGTGAAGCCTGAAACTGTGCTTTATCAAATATAGGCTGAGACATAAGTAATCGGTTCCTGTGATAACTGAAACATTTTCCATTAGTGTGCCGGGTGCCTGGGGGGACTTCCTCATCCTGTCAGGGATTAGATGGGGAGGAGGAGCAGGTAGTAGGAGAAAATGTGATCCCAGGCACTACTACTCTGACATAAATAGCGCAGCACGCAGCCTGAGACAGATAAAACAGCACATAATTATGTATTCCCCCCCGGTGGAGAAATAAAACCCCGCCGGTTGCGGGCTATTTTTTCGGGCTCACCGGGGGGAGTCATAACAGGCAAAAATAATGAGCCGGAGTACGGGAAATACCAATACCTGCCCGCAATAACAGCGCCGGATATTACCGGTAATACATGGCGTAATTATCTGATACTCATATAGTTTCATCAGGGCGCGACACACTACCAGGCCGCGCCGCGCCTGGTGCGCGACGGGTTATCCCCTCACCGGGTAAAATTCTAAAATGTGACAAAGTGCAACTTTGGATAGTTTAAATTCAACGCTTACTTGCATAAACCCGCGAGATACCGGACTTTACCCTTAGCATTAATTACGAAGCGCAAAAAAAAATATTTTCCCCCTTCACAGTGAAGCGACTACCTATGTTGATACCGTCGAAATTAAGTCGGCCAGCACGTCCGGGAAACACTGTGGTCCGCAATCGTCTGCTGGAAAAACTGTCCGCTGCCGGTAACTACCGGCTGGCGCTGCTCACCAGCCCGGCAGGCTATGGCAAAACCACTCTGGTTTCTCAGTGGGCAGCGGAAAAGGACTTTCTTGGCTGGTACTCTCTGGATGAGAGCGATAACCAGCCCGAAAAATTTGCCACCTACCTGATTGCCGCCATACAGCAGGCGACCGGTAACCACTGCACCAGCAGTGAGCTTATGGCACAAAAGCGCCAGTATGCGAGTTTGTCGTCACTGTTTTCCCAGTTGTTTATTGAGCTTGAGCAGTGGCAAAAGCCCCTCTATCTGGTGATTGATGACTACCACCTGATAACCAACCCGGCCATCCATGACGCGATGCGTTTTTTCCTGCGCCACCAGCCGGAATACGTGACGCTGGTTATCCTGTCGCGCAATTTACCCCAGCTGGGGATTGCGAACCTGCGCGTGCGCGAGCAGCTTCTGGAGATAGGCAGCCAGCAGCTGGCCTTTACCCACCACGAAGCGCAGCAGTTCTTTGATGACCGGCTGGTAACCCCGATGGATCCCAGTGAAAGCGGCCAGCTGTGTGACGATGTGGCAGGCTGGGCAACCGCCCTGCAGTTGATTGCCCTGGCCGCCCGCCAGAATCGCCACACACCGCACCACTCTGCGCGGCGCCTGTCCGGCATCAATGCCGGGCACCTTAATGACTACCTGGTGGATGAAGTGCTCGACAAGGTAGACAGCGCCACCCGCCAGTTCCTGCTCAAAAGCGCCCTGCTCAGCTCCATGAATGATGCGCTGATTGTCCGGGTCACCGGGGAAGAGAACGGCCAGATGCGCCTTGAAGATCTGGAGCGCCAGGGTTTGTTCCTGCAACGAATGGACGGCAGCGGAGAGTGGTTCCGCTACCACCCGCTGTTTGGTAACTTTTTACGCCAGCGCTGCCAGTGGGAGCTGGCAGGGGAGCTTGCGGATATTCACCGGGCCGCAGCGGAAAGCTGGCTTACCCAGGGCTTCCCCGGTGAGGCCATCCACCACGCAATGGCGGCGGGCGATACCGCCATGCTGCGCGATATCCTGCTGCATCACTCCTGGCTTTTGTTTAATAACAGCGAGCTGCCGCTGCTGGAAGACTCCATTAAAGCCCTGCCCTGGGAGACGCTGCTGGAGCAGCCCAAACTGCTGCTGCTCCAGGCCTGGCTGATGCAAAGCCAGCACCGCTATGGTGAGGTCAACACCCTGCTGGCCCGGGCCGAGCAGGAGATGAAAACCCCGCCGGATGCGACTCTGCGGGCCGAATTTAACGCGCTGCGCGCCCAGGTTGCGATTAACCACGGCGAGCAGGAAGAGGCCGAACGCCTGGCAACGCAGGCGCTGGAAGCGCTGCCGGTCGCAAGTTTCCACAGCCGGATTGTCGCCACCTCCGTTCAGGGGGAGGTGCTGCACTGCAAAGGGGAGCTCAGTGAAGCCCTGGCGGTGATGCAGCAGGCAGAGCAGATGGCGCGCCATAACGATGTCTGGCATTACGCCCTGTGGAGCCTGATTCAGCAAAGCGAAATTCTGATTGCCCAGGGGTTTTTGCAGGCCGCCTGGGAGACCCAGGAGAGCGCCTTCCGGCTGGTCCAGGAGCACCACCTTGAGCAGTTACCGCTGCATGAGTTTCTGCTGCGTATTCGCGCCCAGTTACTCTGGGCCTGGTCACGCCTGGATGAGTCCGAAGCCTGCGCCCGTCAGGGGATCGAGGTGTTAGCCGGTTTTCAGCCCCGCCAGCAGCTCCAGTGTCTGGCGCTCATTATTCAGTGTGCGCTGGCCAGAGGGCAGCTGGACAATGCCCGCAGCCATCTTAACCGTCTGGAAAACCTGCTCGGCAGCGGCCCCTGGCACAGCGACTGGATAACCAACGCAGATAAAGTCCGGGTGATTTACTGGCAGATGACCGGGGACAAAAGTGCCGCCGCTAACTGGCTGCGCCTGACCCCCCGGCCAGACAGCGCCGACAACCACTTTTTGCAGGGCCAGTGGCGCAATATCGCCAGGGCGCAAATTCTGCTGGGGGAGTATGAACCGGCAGAGATTATCCTTGAGGAGCTTAACGAAAACGCCCGCCGCCTGCAGTTACGCAGCGATCTCAACCGCAATATGCTGCTGCTTAACCAGCTGTACTGGCAGGCTGGCCGTAAGAGCGAAGCCCAGCGGCTGCTGATTGACGCGCTGGATCTGGCTAACCGTACCGGGTTTATCAGCCACTTTGTGATTGAGGGCGAGGCCATGGCCCAGCAGTTGCGCCAGTTACTGCAGCTCAATACGCTACCGGAGATAGACCAGCACCGCGCCCAGCGTATCCTGCGCGAGATTAACCAGCACCACCGCCACAAGTTTGCCCACTTTGATGAAGGGTTCGTGGCCCGGCTGCTCAGTCACCCGCAAGTCCCGGAGCTTATCCGCACCAGCCCGCTGACCCAGCGGGAGTGGCAGGTGCTGGGGCTTATCTACTCCGGCTACAGCAATGAACAAATCGCCGGGGAGCTGGATGTGGCGGCCACCACCATCAAAACCCATATTCGTAATCTGTATCAGAAACTGGGGGTGGCCCACCGTCAGGATGCGGTGCAGCATGCCCAGCATCTGCTGAAGATGATGGGGTACGGGGTCTGACCCACACCGGGTAAAAAAAGAGGGGAAACGCACGTTTCCCCTCCTGTTCACTCACCGCACCAGCCGCCGGCTGGTGTCACTCAGCACAGCTCAAGCTGGACCTTGTTATCCGTAATCACCTTCATAATACCCGCCGGGGGCACCTGGTCGGTGTATACCGCATCCACCATGCCAATGCTGCCCATATTGACCATGGCGTTACGGCCAAATTTAGAGTTATCGACCACCAGCATCACATGGCGGGAATTCTCAATGATCGCGCGCTTGGTGCGCACTTCGTGATAGTCGAACTCCAGTAATGAGCCGTCGGTATCCACGCCGCTTATCCCGAGGATGCCGAAATCGAGCCGGAACTGTGAGATAAAATCGAGCGTCGCTTCACCAATAATCCCGCCGTCGCGGCTGCGCAGCTCGCCACCGGCCAGGATTATCCGGAAATCGTCTTTGACCATCAGGGTCGTGGCCACATTGAGGTTGTTGGTCACAATACGCAGATTGTTGTGATCCAGCAGGGCGTGGGCCACCGCTTCCGGTGTGGTCCCGATATCAATAAACAGGGTGGCGCCATCCGGAATGGCCATCGCCACCCGGCGCGCGATCCGCGCTTTTTGCTCCGTCTGGGTGGCCTTACGGTCATGCCAGGAGGTGTTCACCGAGCTGGAAGGCAGCGCCGCACCACCGTGGTGGCGCATAATGATGTTCTGATCGGCCAGATCGTTCAGATCCCGGCGAATGGTTTGTGGGCTGACGGAAAAATGCGCCACCAGCTCCTCGGTGCTGACATATCCCTGTTTTTTGACGAGGTCAATAATCGCATCATGCCGTTGTGTTTGCTTCACCGGATGGTTCTCCGTAATCGTTATTATGTTCGTTTTCGCACATGCAGGGTATCGGCAAAGGCCATCGCCAGCCCCACCGCCAGGCCACTGGCGTGGGCGGCATTGGCTATCGACAGGCCAAACAGATCAAACCAGCCCGCAATAAGCCAGACAATGGCAAACGCCATCAGACCGCGCGGCATATGAATGCCGCACTCAGGGTCACGCTCGCCACGCAGCCAGCAATAGCCCATCAGGGCGTAGACCACGCCGGAGAGCCCGCCAAACCAGGCACCGCTGAATTTATGCTGTACGTAGCCACTGAGTAGTGCGGATATGACGGTTATGACAAACAATTTGCCGCTGCCAAGGCGCTTTTCCAGCGGCCCCCCCAGATACCACCACCATAACAGGTTGAAGGTGATATGCAGCACTGAAAAGTGCAGTAGCGCGTGGCTGAAGTAGCGCCACAGCTCGAAGCGCACAGAGTCATCCCAGGGCCAGGCCAGCCACAGCATCATCTGCTGGTTGCCAACCCACTGCATCAGCAGCCAGACCACAATACAGACCGCCATAATCAGCAAGGTAAACGGGCCCGCTTTATTGCGCAGGGTGGCCAGGAAGGGGTAGCGACGATACTGCAGCCCGCTGCCGGTGTGGCCGGTTTGCCAGCTGGCCGCCATATAGCGCGGATCGTGAGGGTTCGCCATAAAGCGCGCCAGCTCCTCACGGGTCCGCTCCTGTGCGCTGGTGTCCGCCAGCCAGATATCACAACGTGGCCCCGCATGCCGGATGGTCAGTGTAATGCCCTGGGTAGCCATATAATCCACGAACGCCTGCGCCATACGCGGATTATCAAAAGAGGTAATCATCAACATGATGGAACGGATCCCTTATTCCCGAAAAGGGTCACAGTATATCTGCTCCGGCGGCGGCTGCCGACTGTCTGTCGCGCTATTCGCCTCTGGCGATTTCGGCGGGGAAGTGGCGATGCCAGGCATCAAAGCCCCCATCCACACTGTAGACCTGCTCATATCCCTGCTGTAGCAAATACTGGGCCGCCCCTTTGCTGCTGTTACCGTGGTAGCACATCACCAGCACCGGCGTGTCGAAATCCGTTTGTTGTATAAAACGCCCGAGGGTGTCGTTGGTCAGGTGCCAGGCACCGGTGGCGTGGCCCAGCGCGTAGCTTTGCGGATCGCGGATATCCACCAGTACGGCCTGCCCGTGCTGCAGTTTCTGGTAAGCCTGCTCAATATCAATACATTCAAACTGTTCCATCACGTCACTCATCTTATTCAGTCAGGGTTTTGTGGTCCGGCGCCCGCCACCACCAGGCAGGACAGGCGCGAAGGCCACAGCAGTGTACGTTGCCCGGGTAGCACAATACCAGAATGTTATGCATATCACGCGCAAATGTTTTTTTACTGTTATCGCAAACGCATTTTTAGTGCTATTATGCTCGATATCGAACATTTTAGAGCTTTAACGAAAATGCGTGAGGGCAAGATGAATATCAAAGATCTGATTGTGATTGGCGGCGGTATAAATGGTGCAGGTATTGCCACCGATGCAGCCGGTCGCGGATTATCCGTTGTCCTGCTGGAGGCAAACGACCTGGCGTGCGCGACCTCCTCAGCCAGCTCTAAACTGATCCACGGGGGGCTGCGCTACCTGGAGCACTATGAGTTTCGCCTGGTGCGCGAAGCCCTGGCCGAGCGCGAAGTGCTGCTGAATATGGCGCCTCATCTGGCCTTCCCGATGCGCTTTCGCCTGCCGCACCAGCCCCATTTACGCCCCGCATGGATGATCCGTACCGGGCTGTTTTTATACGACCATCTGGGCAAGCGCACCCGCTTGCCGGGCTCCTGCGGGTTGCGCTTTGGCGCGGATTCCGTCCTTAAACCTGCGCTGACGCGCGGATTCGAATACTCCGACTGCTGGGTAGACGATGCCAGACTGGTACTGGCTAACGCCCAGATGGTGCGCCAGCTGGGCGGTGAGGTGCTGACCCGCACCCGCGCCGTCTCTGCCCGCCGGGAAAATGGCCTGTGGGTTGTGGAGACCCAGGCCCGCGACAGCGGCGAGCGCCAGATTCACCACGCGCGGGCGCTGGTTAACGCCACCGGCCCCTGGGTGAAGACATTCTTTGATGAAGAACTCGCGCTGCCCTCCCCTTACGGGATCCGCCTGATCAAGGGCAGCCATATTGTGGTGCCGCGGGTACATAACCAGAAGCAGGCCTATATTCTGCAAAACGAAGATAAGCGGATCGTGTTTGTGATCCCGTGGATGGATGAGTTCTCCATTATCGGCACCACCGATGTTGAATACCACGGGGACCCGCGCCAGGTGGCGATTGATGAATCGGAAATCAGCTACCTGCTGAAGGTGTATAACGACCATTTTAAAAAGCAGCTCAGCCGCCAGGATATTGTCTGGACCTATTCCGGCGTGCGCCCGCTGTGCGACGACGAATCAGACTCGCCCCAGGCGGTCACCCGCGACTACACCCTGGATATCCACGACAAGGACGGCAAAGCGCCGCTGCTGTCGGTATTTGGCGGTAAGCTCACCACCTACCGGAAACTGGGCGAGCACGCGCTGGAGAAACTGAAACCCTGGTTCCCGCAAATGGGCCCGGCCTGGACCAGAGAAGCCCGGTTACCCGGTGGCGATTTCCAGGGAGACAGGGACGATTACGCCGCCACCCTGCGCCGTAAGTATCCGTTCCTCAGCGAGTCTCAGGCCCGGCACTACGCCCGGACCTACGGCTCACTGACAGAAAAAATGCTCGCGGGAGCCCGGAGCAACAGCGATCTGGGGGAACATTTTGGCCACGACTTCTATGAGGCGGAGCTGCGCTACCTGGTCACCGATGAGTGGGTACATGATCTGGACGACGCCATCTGGCGGCGCACCCGGCTGGGTATGTGGCTGAATGACGCGCAGAAACAGCGCATCGCCGAATGGCTGGCCGGAAACCGGGATAAACCGTCCCTATCGCTGGCCTCCTGAGCGGCGCGCAGATAAAAAAACCGGCCTGAGAGGCCGGTTTTTTATTGTGTTGCGGGGCGTTACAGGCGCACTGGCTTAATGTGCCAGATCTCGTCCGCATACTCCTGAATGGTACGATCAGAAGAGAAATACCCCATATTGGCAATGTTGTACATTGCCCGGCGGGTCCACTCTTCTTTGTCCAGATACAGGTTATCCACCGCGTCCTGGCAGTCCACATAACTGCGGTAGTCCGCCAGCACCTGGTAGTGATCGCCAAAGTTAATCAGCGAATCCACCAGATCCCGGTAGCGGCCAGGATCACCCGGGCTGTACACCCCGGAGCCAATCTGGGTCAGTACCCGGTGCAGCTCCGCATCTTTTTCGTAGTATTCCCGCGGGTTGTAGCCGTTGCGCCGCAGCGCTTCAACCTGCTCCGCCGTATTCCCGAAGATGAAGATGTTTTCCTCACCCACCCGCTCGCCGATCTCAACGTTAGCGCCGTCCAGCGTGCCGATAGTCAGAGCGCCGTTAAGGGCGAACTTCATATTACTGGTGCCGGAGGCCTCCGTACCGGCCAGAGAGATCTGTTCCGACAAATCCGCCGCCGGAATGATTATCTGGGCCAGGCTGACGCTGTAGTTCGGGATAAACACCACTTTCAGCTTATCCTTCACTGCCGGATCGGTGTTGATCACCCCGGCTACGTCGTTGATCAGGTGAATAATGTGCTTGGCCATGTAATAGGCCGAGGCGGCCTTACCGGCAAAAATATTGACCCGCGGCACCCAGTCCGCGTTAGGGTCATCTTTGATCCGGTTGTAGCGGGTTATCACGTGCAGCACGTTCATCAGCTGGCGTTTGTACTCGTGAATGCGCTTGATCTGCACATCAAACAGCGCGTGGGGATCCACTTTGACATCCAGCTGCTGATCAATAAAGTTCGCCAGGCGACGTTTGTTTTCCAGCTTCGCCTGCTGGACCGCGTAGTTCACCTTGGGATCTTTAATGTGGCTGGTCAGCCCGCTGAGCAGGCCAAGATCCGTGCGCCAGTTGCGGCCCACGTTTTTATCCAGCACTTCAGACAGAGGCGGGTTCGCCAGCGCCAGCCAGCGGCGTGGTGTCACCCCGTTGGTTTTATTACAAAAACGCATCGGGAAGACGGTGGCAAAATCCGCAAACAGCGACTGCACCATCAGGTTAGAGTGCAGCTCAGAAACGCCGTTCACTTTGTGGCTGCCCACCACCGCAAGCCAGGCCATCCGCACCCGGCGGCCATTGGACTCATCAATGATCGAGGTGCGGCTCAGTAACCCGGTATCGTTCGGGTACTGCTCCTGAATCGTTTTCAGGAAGTAGTCGTTAATCTCGAAGATTATCTGCAAATGGCGCGGCAGGATCTTGCCCAGCATGTCGACCGGCCAGGTCTCCAGCGCTTCGCTCATCAGCGTGTGGTTGGTGTAAGAGAACACCTGGCAGGTCACCTCAAAGGCCTCTTCCCAGCTAAAGCGGTGCTCATCCATCAGCAGGCGCATCAGTTCAGGGATCGCCAGCACCGGGTGGGTGTCGTTAAGGTGAATCGCTATCTTATCCGCCAGGTTGTCATAGGTTTTATGCAACATATAGTGGCGGTTGAGAATATCCTGCACCGTGGCGGAGACCAGGAAATACTCCTGGCGCAGGCGCAGTTCGCGACCAGAGTAGGTAGAGTCGTCCGGATACAGCACCCGGGACACGTTCTCTGAGACGTTTTTATCTTCCACTGCCGCGAAGTAGTCCCCCTGGTTAAACTTACCAAGGTTGATTTCGCTGCTCGCCTGGGCGCTCCACAGGCGCAGCGTGTTTGCCGCGTCCGTGTCGTAGCCGGGGATAATCTGATCATAGGCCACCGCGAGGATCTCCTCGGTATCCAGCCAGCGGGCGTTTTTACCCTCCTGCTGGATACGCCCGCCAAAGCGGATACGGTAGCGGGTATTGTGGCGCTCAAACTCCCAGGGGTTGCCGTACTCCAGCCAGTAGTCCGGGGACTCTCTCTGGCTGCCATCTACGATGTTCTGCTTGAACATGCCGTAATCGTAGCGAATGCCGTACCCGCGCCCCGGCAGCCCAAGAGTTGCCAGAGAGTCAAGGAAGCAGGCCGCCAGGCGGCCCAGACCACCGTTACCGAGGCCCGGATCGTTCTCTTCGTCGATCAGCTCTTCAAGATCCAGCCCCATCTCAGACAGGGCGGCCTGGATATCATTATAAATACCCAGTGATAACAGCGAGTTGGATAGTGTCCGGCCAATCAGGAACTCCATCGACAGGTAATAGACCTGGCGATCTTCCTGGGACATTTGCGCACGGGTAGAGCGCAGCCAGCGCTCGACCATACGATCCCGCACGGCAAACAGTGTGGCGTTCAGCCAGTCGTGCTTGTTGGCAATGGCAGGATCTTTACCAATAGTAAACATCAGCTTATAGGCAATAGAGTGCTTCAGAGCCTCAACGCTGAGTGTCGGGGATGCATAACTGAAAGGTGCATTCATAAACAGTGATTCCTGGATAGTTACATCAAGCGTTGATAAAGATCGCGGTAAGACTGCGCCGCGACTTGCCAGCTAAAATCCATTGCCATCGCCTGGCGCTGTACAAAGCGCCACAGAGAGGGACGGGACCACAGAACGAAAGCCCGCCGGATCGCCCGTAATAGCGACCAGGCATTGCTGTCCTCAAACACAAAACCACTGGCAATACCGTCAGCCAGATTCTCCAGCGAGCAATCTGATACCGTATCTGCCAGGCCACCGGTGCGCCGCACCAGCGGCAGCGTGCCATATTTCAGGCCGTACAGCTGGGTCAGCCCACAGGGCTCAAAGCGGCTGGGCACCAGAATCACATCCGCGCCACCCATAATGCGGTGGGAGAACGCCTCATGATAGCCAATCTGTACCCCAACCTGCCCGGGGTGCTCTGCCGCCGCCGCCAGGAAGCCTTCCTGCAGAACAGGATCACCGGCACCCAGCAGCGCAAGCTGCCCGCCCTGCTCCAGCAGGCCGGGTAACGCCTCCAGCACCAGATCCAGCCCTTTCTGGCTGGTCAGGCGGCTGACCACCGCAAACAGCGGTGCTTTGTCATCAATATTCAGCCCCATCGCCACCTGTAGCTGGCGCTTGTTTTGCGCCTTCAGCTCAATGGTGTCGCGGGTGTAGCGGGCTGTCAGCTGCGGATCGGTAGCCGGATCCCAGATACGCTCATCCACGCCATTCAGAATGCCGGAAAGCCGCCCCTGACGGTGGCGCTCCTGCAGCAGCCCTTCCATGCCACAGGCAAACTGCGGCTCGGTAATCTCCCGCGCGTAGGTCGGGCTCACGGCGGTAATATGGTCTGCGTAATACAGCCCCGCCTTGAGGAAGGAAATCTGCCCGTTAAACTCCAGGCCATGCATATTGTAGAACGACCAGGGCAGGTCGATTTCCGGCATATGGTGGGCGTAAAACAGCCCCTGATACGCCAGATTATGTACTGTAAAGACGGATTTTGCCGGGCGCCCCCGGGCCGCGAGGTAGGCCGGTGCCAGGCCCGCATGCCAGTCATGGGCATGCACCACATCCGGGTGCCAGAACGGATCAAGCCCGCAGGCCATTTCGCACCCAACCCAGCCAAGCAGCGCAAAACGCAGCACGTTATCGGTGTAGGCAAACTGGTTGGTATCGTGATAGGGGCTGCCGGGGCGGTCGTAGAGGTGTGGCGCGTCAATCAGGTAGATGCCAACCCCGTTAAAATGGCCGAATAACAGTGATATGGGGCCTGCGAAGGTATTTCTTTTGGTCACCAGCTGGGCGTCGGTAACGCCTTTGCGGATATCCGGAAAAGCGGGCAACAGCACCCGGGCATCGGTTCCGTCAGCAATTTGTGCGGCAGGCAGAGCACCGATGACATCCGCAAGGCCACCGGTTTTTAATAATGGAAAAATTTCAGAACAGACATGTAAGACCTGCATCGTCGCTCCCGTCCTCAGATAGTGATGCGGCAGGCGCCGCATCAAAACACAGTGTTCTACAGTGGGTTACCCCACGTGAAAATCCCTTTCGACTAGCCGTCAATCTTTCAGTCTGGCGAGCATTTCGCGGGTGACCAGTACAATGCCCTCTTCCGAACGGTAGAAGCGACGTGCATCGTCCTCGGCGTTCTCACCAATCACCATCCCTTCAGGAATAACGCAGGCGCGATCGATAATACAGCGGCGCAGGCGACAAGAGCGCCCGACCCAGACATCCGGTAATAACACAGCAGAATCAATATTACAGAAGGAATTGATTCGCACGCGCGGAAACAGCACGGATTGCACGACCACGGAGCCAGAAATAATACAGCCCCCGGAGACCAGCGAGTTCAGCGTCATGCCGTGGCTGCCGGAGCGGTCCTGCACAAATTTTGCCGGTGGCAGAGACTCCATATGGGTGCGAATCGGCCAGTGCTGATCGTACATGTCCAGTTCCGGCGTCACCGATGCCAGATCCAGGTTCGCTTTCCAGTAGGCTTCCAGGGTGCCCACGTCGCGCCAGTAGGGTTCCGCATCAGGATCGGACTGCACGCAGGAGAGCGGGAACGGGTGGGCATATGCCGCACCGGCACGGGTTATCTTCGGAATAATATCTTTCCCGAAGTCGTGGCTGGAGTTCTCATCCTGGTCGTCTTCTTCCAGCAGCTGGTAGAGGTAGCTGGCGTCAAAGACGTAAATCCCCATGCTGGCCAGTGAGCGGGTCGCGTCGCCGGGCATGGCCGGTGGGTTGGCGGGCTTCTCGACAAACTCGATGATTTTTTCATTTTCATCAACCGCCATCACCCCGAATGCGCTGGCCTCTTCGATCGGCACTGGCATACAGGCAACGGTACAGCGGGCGCCCTTCTCCACATGGTCGATGAGCATGCGCGAGTAGTCCTGCTTGTAGATATGGTCACCGGCGAGGATAACCACATACTCGGCGTTATAGCGGCGGATGATGTCGAGGTTCTGGGTCACCGCATCTGCCGTGCCGCGATACCAGTTTTCACCGTGTACGCGCTGCTGGGCCGGTAGCAGATCAACAAACTCGTTCATCTCTTCACTGAAGAAGGACCAGCCGCGCTGGATGTGCTGCACCAGGGAATGGGACTGGTACTGGGTAATAACCCCGATCCGGCGAATGCCGGAGTTAATACAGTTGGACAGCGCAAAATCGATGATCCGGAACTTGCCACCAAAGTGCACTGCCGGCTTGGCGCGGGTATTGGTTAAATCCTTTAACCGGGTTCCGCGGCCGCCTGCCAGAATTAAAGCAACTGATTTAATAGGCAGCTGACGCGCCAGCATCAACGTATCGTTTTTATCTAACTTCACCATGATTTACTCCTTTACTCATGACCTGTGGAAAACGCACACTCCGTGCGCGGGGCCGTGCCATACCGTGGTTATTACCGGGTTATCTTCCCCGGCAAACGGCGGAACAGCACGCCATTCCCCTGTGGGCAGAACAAGGTCGCCCACTTCTTCAGTTGCGTTAATAGTAATCAGCCAGGCATCGCTCAGCTGGATTTGTAAGCGTCGCGTTTGCCCCTGCCAGTCTTCCAGTCTCATCGGCTGGCCGTTTGCATTCAGCCAGCATACATTGCCGTCCTGATCATTCCACCAGTTATCCCTGATAAGTGCAGGGATTTTTTTCCGTATTTGGATCAGGGCCGCAGTAAATTCCGTTAACCCGATATAAGCATGCTCCCAGTCCAGCCAGGTCAGGGCGTTATCCTGACAGTAGGCGTTATTATTACCGTGCTGGGTATGCGCATGTTCATCACCGGACAGCAACATCGGCGTGCCCTGGGAAAGCAGCAGTGTGGTGAGCAGCGCATGGGCGCTTTCGCGACGCCGCTCCCGGATATGGTGCGAAACATTCTCGCCCTCAACGCCATGGTTGTTGCTGTAATTATTACTGGTGCCGTCGTGGTTCTCTTCACCGTTCGCTTCGTTGTGTTTCTGGTTAAACGACACACAATCGCGCAGGGTAAAACCGTCATGGGCGGTCACTAAGTTGACACTTGCCGACGGGCGGCGCTCTCCTCGCCGGAACAGGTCGCTGGAGGCGGCAAACCGGCAGGCGAACTCCCCGGCAGCCAGCTCTTTTTGCAGCCAGAAGCGGCGCGCCACATCGCGGAAATGGTCGTTCCACTCGGCAAACGGCGGCGGGAAATTCCCCACCTGATACCCCCCCGGGCCAATATCCCAGGGCTCGGCAATCAGCTTCACGCCACTGAGCACCGGATCATGGCGGATAGCCTCAAACAGCGGCGCATCCTGGCGGAATGCCGGGGTCCGCCCCATGACCGAGGCAAGATCAAACCGGAAACCATCAACATGACAGGTTTCAACCCAGAATTTCAGGCAGTCGATCGCAAAACTGACCACCTGCGGGTGGCTTAAATTAAGGGTGTTACCGCAACCGCTCCAGTTGTGGTAATCGCCATTCTCCTGTAACCAATAATAGCTACGGTTATCTATTCCGCGCAGCGAAAACGTCGGCCCATCCAGATCAGTTTCTGCTGAATGGTTGAGCACAATATCCAGGATAACCTCGATACCCGCCGCGTGCAGCGCTTTTACCGCGTCGCGAAACTCGTTCGCCGCCCCGGTAATATCCCCGTTAATGGCGTAGCGGGGCTCCACCGCGTACAGGGCTATCGGGTTGTAGCCCCAGTAATTTGTCAGCCCCAGGCGCTGCAGGCGCGGCTCACTCACGAAGCGGTTAACCGGCATCAGCTCCAGCGCGGTGATCCCAAGGCGCTTAAAGTAGTCGATCATCACCGGGTGGCCCAGCGCCGCGTAGGTGCCGCGCAGATGCTCCGGCAGCCCCGGGTGTAGCCGGGTCAGCCCCCGGACATGGGCCTCATAGATGATGGTTTCGCCCCAGGGAGTACGCGGGTGCTGGTCATTTTCCCAGTCATAGCGGTCCTGCACCACGATGCTTTTCGGGATAACCTCCCGGTTATCCCGTGAGTCTGGCGTCTCCCGCCCGCCATACAGGCGCGGATCGTCGCAGGCGTCACCCTCAATGGCTCTGGCGCAGGGGTCAATCAGCATTTTTGCCGGGTTGAAACGGTGCCCGTTCGCCGGATCCCAGGGCCCGTGTACCCGGTAGCCGTAGCGCAATCCTGGTCTGGCATCCGGCAGATAGCCGTGCCAGATATCCCCCGTTTTGCCCGGTAAAATAAAATGCTGCTCCTGGCCATGCGCATCAAAGATGCAGAGCTCTACCAGCTGGGCATGGGCCGAAAACAGGGTGAAATTCACCCCTTTACCGTCAAAACTGGCCCCTAACGGGGCCGGATTACCAGGCAGCAGTTGCGTCATTCACCCTCCCGGACCAGCCAGATGGTGGACAGGGGCGGCAACGTCAGGCTGAGCGAATGCTCACGCCCGTGGCTGGCGATAGCTTCACTCTCTACGGCCCCGCCGTTACCGGCGTTGCTGCCGTGGTAGTGCAGCGAATCGCTGTTCAGCACTTCGCGCCAGCGGCCTGGCTGGTTTACCCCGAAGCGGTAGTTATGGCGCGGCACTGGTGTAAAGTTGCTGGCCACAATAATTTCATTACCGGCACGATCCCGGCGGACAAACACAAACACCGAGTTCGCTTTATCTTCCACCACCAGCCACTCAAAGCCGTAGGGGTCGAAATCCAGCTCATACAGCGCGGCGTGTTTGCGGTAGGTGCGGTTCAGATCCCGCACCAGGCGCTGAACACCGTGGTGCCAGTTATCGCTGCCTTCCAGCAGGTGCCAGTCCAGGCTACTATCGTGGTTCCACTCCCGCCCCTGGGCGAATTCATTGCCCATAAACAGCAATTTTTTCCCCGGGAAAGCCCACATCCAGGCGTAATACGCCCGCAGGTTGGCAAATTTCTGCCACGCGTCCCCGGGCATACGGTCAAGGATCGATTTTTTACCGTGTACCACTTCATCGTGGGAGAGCGGCAAAATAAAGTTTTCGGTGTAGTTATACAGCATACCGAAGGTGAGCTTATCCGTATGGTACTGGCGATACACCGGGTCCAGCTTCATAAAATCAAGGGTGTCGTGCATCCAGCCCAGGTTCCACTTATACCAGAAGCCCAGTCCGCCTGTTTCTGGCGGGCGCGAGACACCGGCGAAGTCTGTTGACTCTTCCGCCATGGTGACCCCGCCGGGGATCTGCTCGCCAATAACCCGGTTGGTGTGGCGCAGAAACGCAATCGCTTCCAGGTTTTCGCGCCCGCCGTACTCATTGGGCACCCATTCGCCCTCTTTACGGCTGTAGTCGCGGTAGATCATTGAGGCGACCGCATCCACCCGCAGGGCATCGATCCCGAAGCGCTCCATCCAGTACAGGGCGTTCCCCACCAGATAGTTGCTCACTTCGCGGCGGCCATAGTTGTAGATAAGGGTGTTCCAGTCCTGGTGGTAACCTTCGCGCGGGTCCGCATGTTCATACAGGGCGGTGCCGTCGAAGTTTGCCAGACCGGCCTCGTCAGACGGGAAGTGGCCAGGCACCCAGTCGAGGATCACGTTCAGGCCCGCGTTGTGTGCTGCATCAACGAAATAGCGGAAGTCATCCCGGGTGCCAAAGCGCCGGGTAGGCGCGTAGAGCCCCTGGGGCTGGTAACCCCAGCTGCCATCGAACGGGTGTTCGTTAATCGGCAACAACTCAATATGGGTAAAGCCCATCCCTTTGACGTAAGGGATAAGCTGGTCTGCCAGCTCCCGGTAGCTGAGCCAGAAGTTGTTGTCGGTATGGCGCCGCCAGGACCCCAGGTGTACTTCATAAATGGAGATGGCCGCGTCCATGCCGTTTGCCCGCTGGCGCTCGGGGCTCAGGGTGGTTTTTTCCGGCAGGCCGCAGATAAGCGATGCGGTATCCGGGCGCATTTGCGCCTCGAAGGCATAAGGGTCTGACTTGATACGTAACGCGCCGTTGGCGTCGATAAGTTCGAACTTATACAGCAGCCCGTTACGCGCACCCGGTACAAACAGCTCCCAGATCCCGCTTTCCTGGCGCAGGCGCATGGGGTGGCGACGGCCATCCCAGTAGTTGAATTCCCCCACGACCGACACGCGCCGGGCGTTCGGTGCCCAGAGGGCAAAACGGGTTCCTGAGACGCCATCCACGGTTGTCGCATGGGCGCCTAAGGTTTCATAAGGGCGTAAATGGGTGCCTTCAGATAACAGCCAGCTGTCGAGCTCCTCAACCAGAGGGCCGAACCGGTACGGGTCATCAATCAGGTTTTGCTGACCATGCCAGACTACTGCCAGCTGGTAGCGAAAGACGTTTTTACGGCGCGGTAACACCCCGGCAAAAAAGCCACGGGAGTCCATGCAGTTAAGTTTACCCACCTTGCGGCCGGTTTTTGGTTCTATGACCCACACATCGGTGGCGTCAGGAAGCAGGGCCCGGACTTCCAGTCCGTTTTCGGTTCGGTGCATCCCCAGAATGGCAAAAGGGTCTGCAAAGTGTCCCGCAATTAGCGCATTAATCACGTCTTTTTCTATACGAACAGACATGTTGATCATCCTGTAATTTAAGTGCCAGCCTGCCTGGTGTTTATCTATTTGACCAGACTGACATTTTTTATTGACCTGTCATGAGCCAGACACACTATCCTCTGCGGCTCAAACATCTTCCAGATGCGGTATGCGCTTGCAACCTCATCTCAAGCATAGCCAAACGTTATATTACTCCCGGTAAAATATCGGACATCTGCGTTACTCCTTGTCATACGCACTAAATAAAGGGGTGCCTGGCACCCCTAATCCTGAACAGGCGGCGCTATATCAGTCAGGCCAGCTGGCGCAGCATACGGCGCAGCGGCTCTGCCGCCCCCCACAATAACTGGTCACCTACCGTGAAGGCAGATAAATATTGTGGCCCCATGTTGAGCTTACGCAAGCGACCAACGGGGGTGCTGAGTGTACCAGTAACTGCGGCCGGGGTCAGGTCACGCATCGTAATTTCTCGATCATTAGGCACAACACTGACCCATTCATTATGGCTGGCTAACAATGATTCGATGGACGAAACGGAGATATCTTTATTCAGTTTGATAGTAAACGCCTGGCTGTGGCAGCGTAGCGCCCCCACGCGCACACACAAACCGTCCACCGGGATCACCGGTGATGCATTAAGAATTTTGTTGGTTTCCGCCTGGCCTTTCCACTCTTCGCGGCTCTGGCCGTTCGGCAGCTGTTTGTCGATCCACGGAATCAGGCTGCCCGCCAGCGGAACGCCGAAGTTATCAACCGGCAGGTCACCACTGCGGCCAAGCCGGGTCACTTTGCGCTCGATATCCAGAATGGCAGAAGCCGGGTCCGCCAGCTCTGCAGCCACCAGATTATGCAGCATGCCCATCTGGCTGAGCAGTTCGCGCATATGGCGGGCACCGCCACCAGAGGCCGCCTGATAAGTGGCCACAGAGACCCACTCCACCAGCCCTTCCGCAAACAGGCCGCCGAGGGACATCAGCATCAGGCTTACGGTGCAGTTACCGCCCACAAACGTTTTAATGCCGTTATTGAGCCCCTGCTCAATCACATGCTGGTTTACCGGATCCAGAATGATTATCGCGTCGTCTTCCATGCGCAGCGAAGAGGCGGCATCAATCCAGTAGCCCTGCCAGCCGCTGGCGCGCAGCTTCGGGTAGATCTCGCTGGTATAATCGCCGCCCTGGCAAGTTACGATAATGTCCAGAGCTCTGAGCGCATCCAGGGAGTAGGCATCCTGGAGGGTCCCGCCGGTATGGGCGCCAAACGCCGGTGCGGCCTGCCCTGACTGGGACGTAGAGAAAAAGACCGGGCGGATAGCGTCGAAATCGCGCTCTTCCACCATGCGCTGCATAAGCACTGAGCCGACCATCCCGCGCCAGCCGATAAAACCAACATTTTTCATAACGAGTATTTCCTGCAGAGGTGTGTGTTGCGTTGCGTCAGCCTACGGTAAACCGGGCATCCGTTCACATTACAAAATGTGGCTAAAGTCGCAAGTGAAATTAATCGATGATTATAAGGGTATTAGAAAATTGCCTTATCCGGCAAAGGGATCGCGCCAGTCTCTGTTGCACTCTGAGGAAAACCTAAGAGACGCTGCGCCACAACATAAAAAAAAGGCCGCACCAGCGGCCTTTCTCACATTTACATAAGATGTGGTTCAGGATAATGCAGCGAAGTAAATCATCCCGACGATCGCCCCGACAGTCCCGAGGATGGTTTCCATCATGGTCCAGCTTTTCAGGGTCTGGGCCTCGGTTGCACCGGTAAATTTACCGAACAACCAGAAGCCTGCGTCATTCACGTGGCTCACCACAATAGAGCCCCCGGCGATACAGATAGACAGTGCCGCCATTTGCGCGCCGGAGTAGTTCAGTTGCTCAACAACCGGCATCACCAGCCCTACCGCGGTCAGGCAGGCAACCGTTGCCGAGCCCTGGATAATACGCACGGCAGCCGCCAGGATAAAGCACGTCAGGGCAATAGGCAGCCCCATACCGGTTAACGCCTCGCCCAGTGCCGGGCCCACGCCGGAGTCCACCAGGATCTGTTTGAACACGCCACCGGCACCAATCACCAGCAGGATAATCCCGGCAGGTTGCAGGGCGTGGCCGCAAATCTCCATCACCCGCTCTTTCGGCATGCCCTGGCGCATAGCCAGACCATAAATCGCCACCAGGCAGGCAACCAGAATCGCCGTAAACGGGTGGCCGATAAACTCAAACCACTGGTATGTTTCAGAGCCTTCAGGAATGAAACGGGCGGCAATGGTTTTCAGCCCCACCAGCACCAGCGGCAGTAAAATCAGGCTGATACTGAAACCAAAAGAGGGCAGTTTACCTTCGCCAAGGTGCGGATCTTTCACATCCTCCGGCACTTCAAGCGCCACAAAACGCGCGATAAAGCGGCCAAACAGCGGGCCGGCAATAATCATCCCCGGGATGGCCGCACTCAGGCCAATCAGGATCATCCAGCCAAAATCCGCGTGCATCTGTGATGCCAGCAGCATCGGGGCCGGGCCGGGAACCAGGAAGGCAGCCGCAGCGGCCACCCCGGCAAACAACGGAATAACCAGCCGGGTCAGGTTCTCATTGGTGTGGCGCGCCATAGAAAATGCCACGCTAATCAGCAGCACGATGGCCACTTCAAAGAAGAGCGGCAGCGCACAAATCAGGCCCGCAATACCGATAGCATAGCTGGCGCGGCTGTGGCCAAAAGATTTGAGCATTTTCACGGCAATCTGATCAACAGCGCCCGCTTCATGCAGAATTTTACCGAACATCGCCCCCAGGGCGACCACCACAGCCAGGAAGCCCAGGGTTCCCCCCATGCCTTTTTCCATGGTTTCGGTAATTTTCATCAGCGGCATGCCGGAAAACAACCCGGCACCAATAGACACCACCATCAGGGCCAGGAAGGCGTGCATACGCGCCTTCATCACCAGGAACAGCAGCAGTAATACGGAACCTGCAGCTGTCAGAACAAGCGTCAGTGTACCCATTAACAAACCTTATGAATTTTTGCGATCGTATCGGCAACCACGCCGTCCAGGGGCTGGTTAATATCCACAACCAGCACATCGCGTTCATCCGTCGTTGGCTCTTCCAGAGTCTCGAATTGAGTGACCAGCATCTGGGTCTTAAAGAAATGCCCTTTGCGTGCTTTCAGGCGGCTTTCGATCAGGTCGAAGTCCCCTTTCAGGTACACAAAGCGCAGATTCGGATTTCCTTCCCGTAAAATATCGCGGTAACTTTTTTTCAGTGCGGAACACACAATCAGCGATACTTTGTTAGTACGCTGCATTGCGAAAGCGGCATCATTCAGCGCTTTGAGCCACGGCTCGCGATCATTATCATTTAAGGGTTCGCCAGAAGACATTTTGATAATGTTGCTGCGCGGATGCAGGAAGTCACCATCCAAAAATGCACCCTGAAGTTCATGGGCAACCTGGCTGGCGACAGCAGATTTCCCGCTACCAGAAACGCCCATCAGGACAAAAATGTAGTGATCTTGGTTGGTCGTGCTCATAGCTAACTCCTGGTAGCACAATATAGTAACGGAAAGGAACAATGTTACGGGTAACTGTTATCGGTAACATTGTCCCGTTTGCACAGGTAACAGGCAATAACCATTACCGTACAAAGTGAATAAATGTGAAGTACGTCAAAAAAAAGAAAGTTAAATTGAGCCGCCTGGCGATAATGTAAACCCGAGGTCGAGCATCTTCGGCGTGACGATTTCCCCCCGGATCCTGGCCAGTAAGCGCTCGGCGCCAATCCGGCCCATCCGCTCACGGGGGGTCAGCACGCTGGCAAGCCGTGGCTCCATCACCTGGCCGATATCGTGGCCGTGAAAACCGGCAATCGCCATATCGTCAGGAATACGTAGCCCTACCCGCTGGCATTCGAACGCCGCCCCGACAGCAAGGTCGTCGTTGGTACAGAAAATACCGTCGAGCTGGGGGTATTCGCGCCGTGCCTGGCGGAACAACTCAATACCGGATGAATACGAAGAAGACTGCTCGGCCATCACGCTGTAAGGGGTCAGCCCCATGTCGCGCATCGCCTGCTCATAACCTTTCTGCTTCATAATAGTACGTTCATCGAGACGCGCACCAAGATAGGCGATATGGCGATGGCCGCGCTGGAGAATAGCAGACGTCATCTGGCGGGCCGCTTCGAAGTTATCAAACCCCACGGCGATATCCAGGCAGGGGCTTACGCTGTCCATCAGCTCCACCACCGGGATCCCGGCCACTTCGATCATCTTCAGTGCCCGGGGGGTGTGGCTGCGTTCGGTCAGGATCAGCCCGTCGATATTCCACGACAGCATAGAAACCAGGCGCTCTTCTTCCATTTCCGGCTTATAGCCGTAGTGGGCAAGCATGGTCTGGTAGCCAAACGCGTCGGTCACGCTTTCAATACCGCGCAACACTTCAGCAAATACCTGGTTAGTCAGCGACGGCAGCAACACGCCAATGGCGCGACTGGTCGCATTGGAGAGGATATCCGGAGCGCGGTTAGGGATATAGCCTAACTCGTCCAGCGCCGCTGCAATTTTTACCCGCAATGCAGCTGAAACCTGCTCCGGGTTACGTAAAAAACGGCTTACGGTCATTTTTGTTACTCCGACGCGATCCGCTACGTCCTGGAGAACTGGTCGTTTTTTTTTCATTGTCCTGGAGCTTCATTGAATAATCAGCTCAGTGTAACACGGACCACGGGCAACCTCCTCCTGTTACAGAGAGGGTTGCCCGGTTCATTTGATGCGGATCAGAGGCCGGAATCAGACCGGGGGTAAATCAAAGAGCAGAATTTCGCTGGCGCTGTCGGCGTGTACCGAAATGGCCGGCTCATCCCACACTGCGACCCCGTCGCCGGTTGTCACGTGGCTGCCGTTAATTTTCACGTTGCCGTTTACCACCTGGATCCACACCCGGCGATCGGCGGGCAGCTGATACACCGACTGCTCATCTTTTGCCAGCGCCCAGCGGTAGAGCTCCATATCCTGGTGGACTTTCAGAGAGCCGTCTCTGGCATCTGGCGAAAGCACCAGCTGGCGACCCTGGGGGGCATCGAACCGGCGCTGCTCATAGCGCGGGGTGATCCCGGTTTCCTGCGGGATTATCCAGATCTGGTACAGATGCAGGCGCGAAACGTCGCTCGGGTTATATTCCGAATGCCGCACCCCGGTGCCTGCGCTCATTATCTGGAATTCACCGGCCGGAACCTGCTCTTTATTCCCCATGCTGTCCTGGTGCTCTACCGCACCTTCCAGAACATAGGTCAGAATCTCCATATCTTTATGGGGGTGAGTACCAAACCCCTGGCCCGGATCGATAACGTCATCGTTAATTACCCGCAGGGCGGAGAACCCCATAAAGTTCGGGTCGTAGTAATCGGCAAAAGAGAAGGTATGCCAGCTGTCCAGCCAGCCATGGTTAGCATGCCCACGTTGGTCAGCCTTACGAACATAAATCATGGTGAATCCCCCTCGTATTTCGTTGATGACATCAGTGTGGACGTATTCACTAAGTAATCATAGAGGGTGAAAATTGACTCCTTCGTTCAAAAATTGTGAACGAATGGCGCGCAGTAAATAAAAAAAAAGCCAGCAAAAATGCTGGCTAAGAAATACTGGAAGCAATGTGAGCAATGTCGTGCCTTCAGGTGATTCCGTTAGGGGTTCCCCCTGAGTGCGTGGCAATAATAATCATTATCATTTGCATCTGTCCAGCTTATTTTTGAAAAAAACCGGAGCGGCATCACAATGCCCGGCAAACCGGCATAAAACGCGATACACTGTCAGTATCGCCCTGACAGGAGGAGCGAACACCATGAAAAGATTATTCTGGCTGGCGCTTATGGTGCCGCTGAGCACACTGGCAAACCCTTTTAGCCAGACCACCAACCCCAACCAGCCAAACTACCAGAACCCCAGCCAGCAGCGCCTGGCCGAAGATATGCGCACCCAGCAGAGCCTGCAAAAGAGCCAGCTTCAGCAAAGCCAGCAGATGCAGCGCCAGCAACAAAGCCAGCAACTGCAGCGCCAGATAGAGCAAAACCGCCAGCGCACCCAGAGCCTGCAACCTGGCAACCCCCCCCGCTACTGAACCGCATACCGGGAGCCACGGGCTCCCGGTCTCTCAGCCCCGGAAATCCGGGCCAATCTCGTCTATCCGGTCGGTACAGATACAGTCTACCCCCCAGCCCAGCAGCTGGGCGGCACGCTGGGGCCGGTTAACCGTATACACCAGAATACGCAGCCCCTGCGCTTTCAGCTCTGCCACCCGCCCGGCATCCAGCAGCCGGTGGTTAAGGTGAATGGAAACACAGCCCAGTTGCTGCACCAGCTCACGCCAGTCCCTGCGCCACTCATCCATTAACAGCCCCCGGGGCAGCGCCGGAACAGCCTGCTGTGCCGCCGCCAGAGACTCAGGGGAGAAGGAAGATAACAGCGGGGGCGTCATTCCCGCCCACAATTCCCGGGCCGCCAGTGCCACTTCCGTGCCGGTGCGGCTCTCCTCGCCGGTGGTGGGTTTAATTTCAATATTGATCATCATGTGGTGCTGGCGGCAACGCTCAGCCACCTGGCGCAGCAGCGGTAGCGGTTCACCGGCAAACGCCCGGGAGAACCAGCTTCCGGCATCCACCTGAGCCAGCTGCGCCCAGGGAAGCTCCCCGGCAATGCCCCAGCCGTTGCTGGTGCGCTCCAGGGTGTCATCATGCAGCAGGAAAATTTCCCCGTCCCGGGAGAGTTTTGCGTCACACTCGAACATGGTGTGGCCGTAGCGGGCACCGGTATCAATCGCCGCAAGGGTGTTTTCCGGGGCCAGTTTACCGCCCCCGCGGTGGGCGACAATAGTCGGGTAAGGCCAGTGATTCATAAGCAACATCCGGTTTTGGTTAAACACAGGCAGAGCCCTGCGGTCTGTGAGCTTAGCGCAATATATGCCGGGCGGATACCGGGAGCAAAAGGCGCGGTGAAGATGAAATCACCTGAAGGTTTATCTTTGGTTTAATAAAACTATTCCATAAAACAGGACGTTATTACCTGGCATACCCTGGAGGATCCCCATGAAGTACACCGCCCTGTTTCTGACGGCCATGTTCAGCACCGCCAGCCTGGCCACAACCCACTGGGTTACCGGGAGCCCCTACCCGGGGAACCCGCTGAAAACCGCGACATTACAGGGTGAGGCACAATTCGGCGAACAGCGTGATAACGCCTGGCTGGTGCTCTCCTGCCGCCCGGATTCGCCCCCGGCCCTGCTTACGCTGCGGGTAGCCGGTGCCCTGCTGGCAGATTTCCCGCTGGATGATTTCGAAGGGCCGGATGCCATCGGGGAGCACACCCCCCGGGTGCAGGTGCTGAGCCATGAGCAGGTGCAGACACACAGCCAGGCGTGGACCGCCAGCGGCGCCTGGCAGGAGAGCAACTTCACCTGGACCATTACCCCCACCGTACAGGCCCTGAACCAGTGGCTGCACGGTAAAGACCATATTTTAAGAGTGGTTATATCGCAGGCTGCGGCAGGCAAGCCGCCGCTCACGGCCAGATTTACCCTGCCCGATGAGCCACGCCAGGCGGAGCAGGTGCTCCGCCCCTGCGGGCCCTGAACCGATAAAAAAGGGCCCTTACGGGCCCTTTAGCATGTTGCGGGTATTCTCACCCCCCGAGGTATGCACTGCGCACCGCCTCATTCGCCAGCAGGGCGTCCCCCGTATCTTCCAGAACGACCCGGCCATTTTCCAGCACATAGCCGCGATCCGCCAGCTTCAGCGCCTGGTTGGCGTTCTGCTCGACCAGGAAGATAGTCATCCCTTCCCGGCGCAGCTGTTCGATGGTATCGAAGATCTGCTGAATAATAATCGGCGCCAGCCCCAGGGAGGGCTCGTCCAGCAGCAGCAGACGCGGCTGGCTCATCAGCGCCCGGCCAATGGCCAGCATCTGCTGCTCCCCGCCGGACATGGTTCCCGCCCGCTGGATACGCCGCTCATACAGGCGCGGAAAGAGCTCATACACCCGTTTGATCCGGCTGGCGAACTGCTCGCTGCTGGCAAAAAAACCGCCCATGGCGAGGTTCTCCTCCACCGTCATACGCGAGAATACCCGCCGCCCTTCCGGCACTATCGCCACCGCTTCGCGCATAATGCGTGCGGTGTTCCAGCTCGTAATATCTTTACCATCAAAGATTATCCGCCCGGTGCTGGCCCGGGGGTCGCCACACAGGGTGCCCAGCAGGGTGGTTTTCCCCGCCCCGTTGGCCCCAATCAGGGTCACTATCTCCCCCTGGTTAATATGCAGCGACACCTCATGCAGCGCCTGGATTTTCCCGTAGTGGGCGCTGACCTGGTCGAACGATAACATCACTTTTCCCATCTTATGCCTCACCCAGGTATGCACGGATAACATCAGGGTTTTCGCGGATCTGCTCCGGGGTTCCCCGGGCCAGCGGAGCGCCCTGGTTCACCACGTAGATACGATCTGAAATGCCCATCACCAGCTTCATATCGTGCTCAATCAGCAGCACGGTGGTGTTGTGCTTGTCGCGCAGCTCCACGATAAGCTCATCCAGCTCCCGGGTTTCATTCGGGTTCAGCCCGGCGGCAGGCTCATCCAGCATCAGGATCTCTGGCTGGGTTACCATACAGCGGGCTATCTCCAGATGGCGCTGCTGACCATAGGCCAGGTTTCCGGCCTGGCGGTTAGCCAGCCCCAGCAGGCCGATGCGCTCCAGCCACAGGGCCGCCCGATCCAGGGCGGTTTTCTGGGCCTGGCGAAAGGCAGAGGTATTCAGCAAGCCGGAGAAAATCCCGCTTTTTAGCTGCTGGTGCTGCGCCACCAGTAAGTTTTCAATTACCGTCATCTCCCGGAACAGGCGCACATGCTGGAAGGTGCGCACCACGCCCAGCCGGGCTATCTCCTGGCCCGGCAGCCCTTCCAGGTGGCGATCACGCAGCAAAATAGTGCCGCCGGTGGGTTTATAGAAGCCGGTCAGGCAGTTAAATACCGTGGTTTTACCGGCCCCGTTGGGGCCAATCAGCGAGACAATTTCATTCTGGTGCAGCTCAAGGGAGACGTTATTGACCGCCAGCAGGCCGCCAAAACGCATCATCAGGCCGTTTACTGCTAATAATGGCTGGCTCATGCCTGCTCTCCTTGTTTGCCGTTGCTTTTCAGCTTCATTTGCACACGGGTCATCGGCAGTAATCCCTGCGGACGCCAGATCATCATTAACACCATCAGCGCCCCCAGCAGCAGCATGCTGTATTCGTTAAGATCGCGCATCAGCTCGCGGGACACCACCAGCAGAATAGCCGCCAGGATCACCGCAAACTGGGAGCCCATCCCCCCCAGCACCACAATCGCCAGCACAAAAGCAGACTCGGCAAACGTGAAGGATTCCGGGCTGACAAAGCCCTGGCGGGCCGCGAACAGCACCCCGGCAAAACCGGCAAATGCCGCACTGATGGTAAATGCCGTCAACTTAATGCGCCGCGGGCTCAGCCCCAGGGAACGGCAGGCTATCTCATCTTCGCGCAGCGCTTCCCAGGCCCGGCCCAGGGGCATACGCAGCAGGCGGTTAATAACAAACAACGACAGCACCACCAGCAGCAGCGCTACCAGATACAGGAAGATAATCCGGTCGCTGGGATCATAGGGAACATTGAAGAAATTACTGAAGGTATCCCAGCCGCCCTCCCGGGGGGTTCGGCTGAACTCCAGCCCGAAGAGCGTGGGCTTCGGGATCTGGCTGATGCCATTCGGCCCGCCGGTAATCTCGGTATTGTTCAGCAGCAGAATGCGCACAATCTCACCAAAGCCGAGGGTAACAATGGCCAGATAGTCACCGCGCAGGCGCAGCACCGGGAAGCCCAGCAGGAAACCGGCAGCGGCGGCGGTTAACCCCGCCAGTGGCAGGCAGGTCCAGAACCCGAGACCGTAATAGTGATTCAGCAGCGCAAAGGTATAGGCGCCAATCGCGTAAAAGCCACCATAGCCCAGCACCAGCAGCCCGGATAATCCCACCACCACGTTCAGCCCGAGCCCGAGGATCACGTAGATCATCGTCAGGGTGGCGATATCGACCGTACCGCGGGACACCATAAACGGCCAGGCCACCGCCACCACCAGCAAAGCCCCGAGGAACAGCTTCTGTTTTACCGAGCCACCATCAATGGCCGGCAGCACAAATTTCGGCCCCGGGATCTTGCTAAGCCCCTTCTGGCACAGTGCGCGCAGCACCTGGAATAAAAACACCACAACGGTGCCGGTATACACCCACTGCCAGCGCACCGGAGTTGCGCTGTTCACCACCAGGTGCGTGCCGTCCAGCCCCAGTTGCACCCCCATAAACACCGCCGCCAGCACAAAGAAGATAGCGGCCGATAACAGGGCCATACCCAGATCCATCGGTTTCATACTTTTTCTACCTCCGGACGGCCCAGGATACCGGTGGGCATCACCAGCAGCACCACGATAAGCAGGGCAAAAGAGACCACGTCTTTGTATTCAGTGCTCAGGTAGGCGGAGGTCAGCGCTTCAGCCACCCCGAGGATAAGGCCGCCTATCATCGCCCCGGGAATACTGCCGATCCCGCCCAGCACCGCAGCGGTAAAGGCTTTCATCCCGGCCATAAAGCCAATATAGGGGTTAATCACCCCGTAAAACTGCCCCAGCAGAACACCGGCGACCGCCGCCATCACCGCCCCGATAACAAAGGTCAGGGAGATAACCCGATCGGTATTAATACCCAGCAGGCTGGCCATTTTCAGATCTTCTGCGCAGGCGCGGCAGGCCCGCCCCATACGCGAATAGCGGATAAACAGCGTCAGCGCGACCATCGCTACCAGGGTAACCCCCCAGATAACCAGCTGCATTGCGGTAATCGAGGCGCTAAACCCCTCACTGGCGCCAATCACCCACTGGCCGTTGATCAGCCCCGGCAGCGCAATATCCCGGGAGCCCTGGGTCAGGCTGACATAGTTTTGCAGGAAGATAGACATCCCGATGGCGGAGATAAGCGCAATCAGGCGTTTGGAGCTGCGCACGGGCTTATAGGCCACCCGCTCAATACTCCAGCCGTAGGCGCTGGCGATAATAATCGCCCCGATAAACCCGGCGCCAATCAGCATCCAGCTCACGTCTACGCCCACCATCATCAGGGCGGCGATAATCATAAACGAGACGTAGCTACCAATCATGTAGACCTCGCCGTGGGCGAAGTTAATCATGCCGATGATGCCGTACACCATGGTGTAGCCAATGGCGATAAGCGCGTAGGTACTCCCCAGCGTCACGCCATTAAACATCTGCTGCATGAAATAGAGAACTTGTTCAGACATAACATCACCTTTGTGCCGCCCCTGCCCGCAGGCAGGGGACGGGGCGCTTATTTCGCCACTGAGGAGGAACCATCAGCGTGCCACTGGAATACCCCGAATTCGAACCCCTTAAGATCGCCCTTCTCATCCCATTTGAGCGGGCCGATAACCGTCTCTGCCCCGTGGGCTTTCAGGTCTTTAATTAGCCCGGCGGGGTCGTCACTGCCGGTGCGGTTCATCGCCGTGGCCAGGGATTGCACGGCAGCGTAGGTTATCCAGACATAGGGCCCGCTGGGGTCTTTCTTCGCGGCTTTCAGGGCCGCCACAATCGGCTGGTTGGCAGGCTGCTGGTCATAGCGTTTGGGCATGGTGACCAGCATGCCTTCGGCGGCTTTACCGGCGATATTCGACAGGGAAGCGTTACCCACCCCTTCTGGCCCCATAAACCGGGTTGTCAGGCCAAGGGCCCGGGACTGGCGCAGGATCTGGCCCATCTCCGGGTAGTAGCCCCCGTAGTAGACAAAATCGATATTCTCTTTTTTCAGGCGGGCGGCCAGGGCGGAAAAGTCTTTCTCACCGGCGGTGATACCGTCAAAAAACACCACCTCAGTACCGGCGGCTTTCAGCGTGCTCTGCACCGAGCGCGCCAGCCCTTCACCGTACTGCTGCTTGTCATGAATGATGGCAATACGCCGGGGTTTCACATGGTCGAGGATGTATCTGGCGGCGGTTGGCCCCTGGGCGGAATCCAGCCCGGCGGTGCGCATAATGAACTGATAACCGCGCTGGGTCAGCTCCGGGTTAGTGGCCCCGGGGGTGATCATCAGGATGCCTTCATCTTCATAGATATCGGAAGCGGGCTGAGTAGAGGAAGAGCAAAGATGGCCAATCACATACTTAATACCGTCGTTGACGACTTTGTTCGCCACCGCAACGGCCTGTTTCGGGTCGCAGGCATCGTCATATTCCACGCCCACCAGCTTGTCGCCCTTAATACCGCCGCTGGCGTTGATGTCCTTTATCGCCTGGCGGGCACCGTTAAACTCCATATCGCCCCATTGTGCTACCGGGCCGGACATGGCCCCGACCACCGCAACTTTGATGTCCTTCGCCATAGCGGTATGAGACAAAGCCAGCGCAATACCTGCAACAATCAGGCGCTTTGCATTGTTATTCATCCTGTGTAAACCCCATTTCGTGATGTTGTAAATATTCGGTCTTATTATGGTTAAAAAGCATTCTGTACTTTTTATAATCAAAGCCGGTTTTTATAACCTGAATAAGGAGTTAGCGCGTTATTTTGGGAATTACGCAACCAATATCTCTATTTTTCAGCCTATTAACCAAAGATATTATGCTGATTAACAGTTCAGATAAACAAAAAAAAGTGCGGGCAGCAGCATAAAACTCCGGCATAATAGGCGGATAAAAAGGTAAAAAAACAGTTAATAAACCCACCATTTTTTTCATTGATAACGTTTTGAACCAGAATCATAAAAGCACAAGAAGTAATCGCCTGCTTTAACCGCAGGAAAAGAGCACGCCTGTTGGCAGATGAAATTGATACACTGCGACTTTGTTCACGATTAGCCTGAAACTATGAAACTGACGATTCTTCGCCTTACCACACTGTCCGATCAGGATATTATCGATCTCGGGAAAATCTGGCCGGAATACCCGGCGGACACGCTGCAACCAGACGCCACGCATATGCTGTATGCCGCCTGCTTTAATGAACGCCTGCTGGGGGCCGTGCGGGTCACCGTTAACGGGCAGCGCGCCATGCTGGATTCGCTGCGGATCCGGGATCTTACCCGCCGTCGCGGGGTGGGCCTGTACCTGATAGAAGAGCTTCTGGCCCGGCACCCGGAAATCACCCACTGGGAGATGAGCGACCAGGGCGTGGAAGACAGGGCCGTCATGAACGCCTTTATGCAGGCGCTGGGCTTCAGCCCCTGTGCCCACGGCTGGCAGCGCTGAGCACAGACCAAAAAACGCCCGGCAATGCGGGCGTTTTCAGCGTGCTGATCAGAAAGAAAAAACGGGCGGTTATTTCGCTTCGCTGGATGTGCCGTTCGCGTTCCAGGTGAACACACCAAACTCAAAGCCTTTCAGGTCGCCCTTGTCATTCCAGGAGAGCGGGCCCATCACCGTATCCACGCTGGTGCCTTTCAGATACTTCGCCACCGCTTCCGGCTGCTGATCCGGGGCTTTTTCCAGGCCCGCCGCCAGGGATTGCAGGGCTGCGTAGGTGGTCCAGACAAAGGCGCCGCTCGGGTCCTGTTTCTTCGCTTTAATGGCGTCTACAACCGGTTTGTTAGCCGGTACCTGATCGTAGTTTTTCGGCTTGGTGACCAGCATCCCCTGAGCAGAAGCCCCGGCAATATTCGACAGCGAGACGTTCGCCACCCCTTCCGGGCCCATAAACTGGGTTTTCAGGCCAGCCGCCCGGGACTGGCGCAGGATCTGGCCCATTTCCGGGTGGTAACCGCCGTAATAGACAAAGTCGATATTCTCTTTTTTCAGCCGCGCGACCAGGGTAGAGAAGTCTTTCTCACCGGCGGTGATACCGTCAAAGAACACCACATTGGCGCCGCCCTTTTTCAGGTTGTCCTGCACGGAGCGGGCCAGCCCCTCGCCGTACTGCTGTTTATCGTGGATAACCGCGATACGCTGGGGCTTCACATGGTCAAGAATATATTTCGCCGCCGTCGGCCCCTGGTCGGAGTCCAGACCGGTGGTGCGCAGGATCAGGGAGTAGCCGCGGGCAGTCAGCTCAGGCGCCGTTGCCGCCGGGGTGATCATCAAAATCCCCTCGTCTTCATAGATATCAGAAGCGGGCTGCGTGGAGGAGGAGCACAAATGGCCGATAACGTATTTAATGCCGTCATTCACCACTTTGTTGGCCACCGCAACCGCCTGTTTCGGGTCGCAGGCATCGTCATATTCTACGGCGACCAGCTTGTCGCCTTTGATGCCGCCCCGGGCATTAATATCGGCAATCGCCTGTTTGGCGCCGGTGAACTCCTGGTCTCCGTACTGGGCTACCGGGCCGGACATGGCCCCGACCACGGCGACTTTAATCTCTTTTGCAAATACGGTGTGGCTCATTGCCAGCGCGATGCATCCTGCCAGAAGCGCTTTACCCTGTATCTTCATCCTGCATTCCCCATTATTGTTGTGATGGCGTGTTGCTTTTGTGTTATATTTTAGAACTTTATACCATTTAATATTCATAAAATGGTTTTTGTTATTGGTAAACCCCGAGTACGGCGGTGCGTTAGCAGCATACTCTGCTAAGACCATAACGTATTTTCAGAAATTTGGAATAGCCAGAAGGGGGATGACGCGCACAAAAAAACCACCCGCAGGTGGTTTTTTAATCACAAAGGCTGGTATCAGGCTTCGATGGCAGCACGCAATTTCTTCATTGCGTTCTTTTCAAGCTGGCGCACACGCTCTGCAGAGACGCCATACTGATCGGCCAGCTCCTGCAGGGTGCTTTTGTTGTCTTCATCCAGCCAGCGCGCCCGGATAATCTGCTGGCTGCGCTCGTCCAGGCCGCTCATTGCTTCAGTCAGTTTATCGGCCGCGTGCTCTTCCCAGTTGTCATCTTCAATGCCATCGGCAAAGTTAGAGGACTTATCCTGTAGGTACAGTACCGGCGCCATCGGCTGGCTGTCGCTGGCGTCATCATCAGACGACATATCGAAGGTCATGTCCTGAGCCGCCATACGGGACTCCATCTCACGGACATCTTTACTGGATACCCCCAGCTCACGGGCTACCATTTCCACTTCGTCCTGGTTAAACCAGCCCAGACGCTGCTTGGTTTTACGCAGGTTAAAGAACAGTTTGCGCTGTGCTTTGGTGGTTGCCACCTTCACAATACGCCAGTTACGCAGGACATACTCATGGATCTCTGCTTTGATCCAGTGCACGGCGAAGGAGACCAGGCGCACACCCACTTCCGGGTTAAAACGGCGCACGGCTTTCATCAGGCCGATATTCCCTTCCTGAATCAGATCCGCCTGCGGCAGGCCATAGCCCGCATAATTACGAGCAATATGAACAACAAACCGCAGGTGAGACAGAATCAGCTTTTTCGCTGCTTCCAGATCGCCCTGGTAATGCAGCCTTTCAGCCAGTGCCCGCTCTTCCTCAGCCGACAGCATCGGCCAGGCATTGGCCGCCCGGATATAAGCATCCAGGTTACCGACCGGGGCTAAAGCTAAATTTTGCATTTCGTTGGTCATTCAAACCCTCTCTACGTTAAATTCCGGTGCCGCGATAACGCTTTTTCCGGCCCCGACCTGCGAGACTACTACGCCGCGCGCTACAGGGCACGCACTTTCGCATTCGCACCCGATCTCAGACCGTGATCTTATCCACAAGTTCAATTACGCCTGTGAATAAATTACACATAACTGTGACAGGGAGATGAACGGCAGAAGGGGGAAGCGCGACGGGTTGCCAGGCTGCATCCCCTGCTGGCGAATACGTCTCGCGAGCAGGGGCAAAGTATACCAGAGTTTTAATTACTCGGGAGTAAAGCGACGTAAATGTTGCACGGTGGCAAGCCAGGCGGCCACCCAGCCAATCATCGACGAGACCAGCAACAGCAGCAGACACTCATCAAAAGAGAGGCCGCTGAGCTCAAAGCTGGCGCCGAAGACCTGGGCTACATCTTTCACCGCCGACGACAAGCGCAACACCAGAATCTCCGACAGGATCAGCGATAAAAACGCCCCGCTGAACCCCAGCAGCGCCCCGCCATACAGGAACGGGCGCAGAATAAAACCATCCGTTGCGCCGATCAGCTTCTGCACGTTAATGGTATCCCGGCGGGCAAAAATGCTCAGCCGCACGCTGTTACCGATGACCAGGAACACCGCAGCGACCATCAGTACGCCAATCATTGCGGAAACGCGCCCCACCAGCCCGGTAAGCGCCGACAAGCGCGCAAACCAGCTGTCATCCATGCGCACTTCGTCAATCCCCTTAATGCCGGTTAACTGGTCGCGAATGGTGCCCATCGCCTGTGGGGTCTGAAAATCAATCTTCGGCACCACAACCGCAACCGCCGGTAGCGGGTTCTCTTCCAGCATATCCAGCGCGCCGCCAAACCCGGACCAGTTACGGAACTCGCCCAGGGCTTCGTCCCGGGTCAGGTAGTTGACCTTCTCTACCCCCGGTTGTGCCTGCAGCTGCGCCACCACCTGCTGGGCGGCGTCATCATCCAGCGCTTTATCCAGATACACGGTAATTTGCGGGGTCGGATAATACTGGCTGGCGGCCTGGCTGACGTTTTTATAGACCATATAGCACACGCTTGGCAGCGTTAACGAAATGGCGATAACCATTACCGTCAGAAAGGTGGCCAGTGGTTTGTTACGCAGATCCTGCACCGCCCCCTGCCAGGCATAACGCACCTGCTCATTCAGGCCGCCTTTCAGGGATTGCTGCTTCGATTTCGGCTTTTTACCACCGCCGCCGCTGCGCTTTTGCACAGAACGGCCGAGATCACCCAGTTTACCGCCCAGCTGGTTAACTTTGTCGAACTTATGGCTGTAGCGGCGAATACGGTTTAACGCGCTGTTTTTATTCACCAGAATGGCCTCCGTGCAGGTGCCCTTCACTTAAGGTCAGAACCGGATACGGACGGCTGGCGATAAGGCCAGTGTCGTGGGTCGCCATCAGCACGGTAACCCCGACCCGGTTAAACTCTTCAAACAGGCGCAGGATCCCCTCTGACAGGGCATCATCCAGGTTACCGGTCGGTTCATCCGCCAGTAAGACGGCCGGTTTATTGACGACCGCGCGGGCAATACCCACCCGCTGCTGCTCCCCGCCGGAGAGCTGAATAGGGAGGTTTTTCGCTTTGTCCAGCAGCCCGACCTTATCCAGTGCGGCACTCACCCGGCGGCGAATATCTTCACCGCTGGCACCGGCAATAATCAGCGGGATCGCGACATTGTCATAGACGGAGCGATCCATCAGCAGGTGGTGATCCTGGAAAATCATGCCGATCTGGCGGCGCAGAAACGGGACTTCCCGGTTCTTCAGGCGGCTGATTTCATGGCCGCTGAACCAGATTTTCCCGGCGCTGGGGCGCTCAATACCACAAATCAGTTTGAGCAACGTACTCTTACCGGCACCAGAGTGCCCGGTAAGAAACGCCATTTCGCCTGCCTGCAGGTGAAACGACACCCCCTGCAGCGCTTGTCTCCCACCAAGATAGGCTTTGCTGACGTGTTCAAAGCGAATCATTGTTAATCCTCTCGGGCAAATAGTGCCTCAATAAAATCGTCCGCTTTAAACGGACGTAAATCCTCAATGCGTTCCCCGACACCGATGTAGCGGATAGGGATCCCGAATTGATCGGCAATGGAGAAGATCACCCCGCCTTTGGCTGTACCATCAAGTTTAGTCAGCGTGATCCCCGTTAACCCAACGGCTTCATTAAACAGTTTTGCCTGGCTTACGGCATTCTGCCCGGTGCTGGCATCCAGCGTAAGCATAACCTCATGGGGGGCGTCTTCATCCAGTTTTTTCATTACCCGGACAATTTTCTTCAGCTCTTCCATCAGGTGCGATTTATTCTGCAAACGCCCGGCGGTATCGGCAATCAGAACATCCACATGGCGCGCTTTAGCGGCCTGGATGGCATCAAAAATCACAGAGGCGGAATCCGCCCCGGTATGCTGAGCCACCACCGGAATATTGTTGCGCTGGCCCCACACCTGTAACTGCTCTACTGCTGCGGCGCGGAACGTATCCCCGGCGGCCAGCATGACGGATTTCCCCTGCTGCTGGAACTGGCGCGCCATCTTACCGATGGTGGTGGTTTTACCCACGCCATTGACCCCGACCATCAGGATAACGTAGGGCATTTTGCCTTCAATGTTCAGCGGCTCGTCAACCTTCGCCAGGATCCCGCTCATCTCTTCTTTGAGCAATCCGTACAGCGCTTCTGCGTCGCGCAGCTGTTTACGGCTGGCGCCGTCGGTCAGATTACTGATGATTTTACGGGTTGTTTCTACCCCCACATCGGCAATCAGCAGTTGCTCTTCCAGCTCTTCAAACAGATCGTCATCAATTTTTTTGCCCCGGAACAGGCTGATAAAGCCAGAGCCCAGGTTCTGTTTGGTTTTCAGCAGGCTGCGCTTCAGACGGGCGAAGAACCCCTCTTTGGTGGGTTTTTCCTGCTCGTGGATCTCTGGCTCTGCCTGGGCTGCGGCCTGTGCCTCTGCCTCTGCGGCGGCCTCGGCTTCTGCGGCAGCTTTAGCTTCTGCTGCGGCTTGTGCTTCGGCAGCCGCTTTAGCTTCTGCGGCGGCCTGGGCTTCAGCAGCCGCTTTAGCTTCTGCTGCGGCCTGGGCTTCGGCGGCCGCTCTGGCTTCTGCGGCGGCCTGTGCTTCGGCAGCTGCTTTGGCTTCTGCTGCGGCCTGGGCTTCGGCAGCTGCTTTGGCTTCTGCTGCGGCCTGTGCTTCGGCAGCCGCTTTAGCTTCTGCTGCGGCCTGGGCTTCGGCGGCCGCTTTAGCTTCTGCTGCGGCCTGAGCTTCGGCAGCTGCTTTGGCTTCTGCGGCAGCCTGTGCTTCGGCAGCCACTTTGGCTTCTGCTGCGGCTTGTGCCTCTGCGTCAGCTACGGCCTGGGCCTCTGCGGTGGGTTCAGAAGAGGATTCAGAGTGATGTTCAACCGGTGTCTCTGCTGGCACCTGTTCGGGCTGCGCGTCAATAACCTGCTGTTGTTCCTGAACTTCCTGTTCTTTTTCTGTTTCTGGCGTCTGTTCTTTCTGGCCAAAGCCTAACCAGGAAAAAAAGCCGCGTTTTTTTTCTTTTGCCATTGGCGATCGGACTCCTCGCTATTGGTTCATGGCGCAGCCCTGCTTTCACGTATCGCAGGGACGGAAAATGAATATGTTAGTCTACCACTTTCCCGTCATGGCATCACGCCGTGGGATTATGGTTCCCCCGGCGCTGACGGCCCGCTAGAATAGCACTCCCGGAATAATCACAGTAATCCCCATGAAAAAAACCCACAGTACAGGCAGCGGCCAGATTCGCATTATCGGCGGCCAGTGGCGCGGCCGGAAATTACCGGTCCCGGACAGCCCGGGGCTGCGCCCCACCACCGATCGGGTGCGCGAAACCCTCTTTAACTGGCTGGCGCCGGACATTGTCGATGCCCGTTGCCTGGACTGCTTTGCCGGCAGTGGTGCCCTGGGGCTGGAGGCGCTCTCCCGCTACGCGGCCAGCGCCACCCTGCTGGAGATGGATCGCAGCGTTGCCCGGCAGCTCCAGCTCAATCTCGCCACCCTTAAGGCAAGCCAGGGCGATGTGGTGAATACCAACACGCTGACCTTCCTCGCCCGGCCCGGGCAGGCGCACAATATTGTTTTTGTCGATCCCCCTTTTCGCAAAGGGCTACTGGAAGAGACACTGCGCCTGCTGGAACAGCAGGGCTGGCTGGCGCAAGACGCGCTCATCTATATAGAAAGTGAAGTGGAGAACGGCCTCCCGCCCACCCCGGCTAACTGGTCACTGCACCGGGAAAAAGTGGCAGGCCAGGTCGCCTACCGGCTGTACCGCCGTGAAACTCAAGGAGCTGGCAATGCTGATCATTAATTTTGGCCGCCTGGTGATGCTGTTCGTCTGGGGGTTTTTGCTGTTCAACCTGATCCACCCCTACCCGCGCCCGCTGAATATTTTTATTAATGTCGCGGCAATCTTTATGTTCTTTATGCACGGCCTGCAGGCGGCAATGCTGAAAGCCTCACTGCCGAAAGAGAGCCCAAAAATGAGCGGCTGGTTCCAGCTGCGGATTTTTCTGTTCGGTGTCTTTGAGCTGCTCGCCTGGCAAAAGGCGCAAAAGAAAAGCTAGCGCCCGGGCAGGGGATCAAAACGCACAAAACGTTTCCCCTGCATAGTCAGCACTCCCTGCTCACCGGCCGTCATATCATGATACCGGGCGGCGGTTACCCGGCAGATGATGTCGCTTCCCGCCCCGGCGTTCTGCGGGCGAAACCGCACTTCATAACGCATCGCGCTACCGGCGGGAGCCACCGTCTGCTGGCGCGATCGCCGCTCGCTGGCGGGAAACTCACGCATTTCTATAACAATCACCCGGGTCTGAACCTGTGGCGCGGCATCATCCGCCGCGCGCTGTCGCCACTGTCTGACAAACTGCGTACCGGCCGCCACCACAATGACAGCGGCAATCACCAGCACAATAAACGGGGGTCTGTTCATCCGGGATCCTCAGTCAAATCATGGCGTGCAGCGTAACCCGGAGTTCACCCATTGTCACGACAGACCAATGCCCACTACACTGGCAGGCAGACACACGCAGCGGCGTGTGCCACTGTAACGAATCAGGGAGCAATTATGCTTTGGTCATTTATAGCCGTATTTTTCTCCGGCTGGCTGTATGTTGATGCATCCTATCGTGGTCCCGCCTGGCAACGCTGGATCTTTAAACCCATAACTTTACTGCTGTTACTGATGCTTGCCTGGCAGGCACCGGTATTCACCCCGCTCTATTACCTGGTCCTGGCCGGTCTGGTCGCCTCGCTGGCTGGCGACACCCTCAGCCAGATGTCGGGGAGCACCCCGCGTTATGCCTTCATGGCGTTTTTTGTCTCTCACCTGCTGTATGCCGTCTGGTTTGCCAGCCAGCTGTCGTTTTCGTTCTTCTGGCCCGCGCCCCTGGCGCTGCTGATCATCGGCGCCCTGTTGCTGGCAACCATCTGGAGCCGGCTCGACACTCTGCGGCTGCCGGTCACACTGTTTATCGCCGCCACCCTCGCCATGGTCTGGATGGCCGCAGAGCAGTGGTTCTCACGCCCGGTGGATACCAGCTTCTCCGGTTTTGTCGGGGCTGCGCTGCTGTTGCTGAGCAATATCGTCTGGCTGGTGAGCCGCTATCGCTACCGCTTTAAAGGGGATACGGCCCTCGCCGCCGCCTGCTATTTTGCCGGTCATTTTATGATAGTCCGGGCCCTCTACCTCTGAGATATGCCGTAACCACGGGCCCGCTAAAATCGTCTTGACTCTGGAGGCAACTCCAGAGTGTAGGATAAGGTAATGAGAAAATTATCATTACCGGAGGGCCCCATGGCAAACCCCGTCTCCCCAGAGCAACACACACCGCACACTGAGCACGCAACCTGCTGCGACTCGGGCAGTTGCTGTGCCGCGACCGCCAGCGAAACCCGGGAGAGCCCGGCCGACGCACCACTGCCCCCGGGGGCGACCCGCCACAGCTGGCAGGTGAGCGGCATGGACTGTGCCGCCTGCGCCCGCAAAGTGGAAAACGCAGTGCGCAGCGTGCCCGGCGTCAGCCAGGTGCAGGTGCTGTTCGCCACCGAAAAGCTGCTGGTGACCGGCCAGGGCGATCTCTGCGCGGCCGTAGAGCAGGCGGTCACCCGGGCAGGCTACCAGTTGTTATCCTCCCGGCCTGCGGGCACGCCACCGGTAGCAGAAGCCGGATTCTGGCAGGAAAACCGTACGATCCTGATCCTCGCCGCCATGATGATAATCAGCCAGATTATCGCCTGGGCTGCCCCGGCGGCGGGCAATATTGCTTTTATTGTCACCACCCTTACCGGGCTGTGGCCGATTGCGCGCCAGGCCTGGCGGCTTATCCGCAGCGGCAGCTGGTTTGCCATTGAAACGCTGATGACCGTGGCCGCCGCCGGTGCTCTGGTGATCGGTGCCACCCATGAAGCCGCCATGGTGTTGTTGTTATTCCTGCTGGGCGAGCGCCTGGAAGGCTGGGCCGCCAGCCGGGCACGCAAAGGCGTAACCGCACTGATGGCGCTCCGGCCCGAAGTGGCCACCCGGGTTGAGGGCGACCAGCGCACCACCGTTGCGCTGGCGGATCTGCACCCCGGCGATGTGATTGAGGTCTCCGCCGGGGGTCGCTTACCGGCAGACGGTATCTTACTCAACGGCCCGGCCAGTTTTGACGAAAGCGCCATTACCGGTGAGTCGGTGCCGGTGGAGCATCAGAACGGCGATCCTGTCTCCGCGGGCTGCACCAGCGTTGACCGGCTGGTCTCGCTGCGGGTCACCTCCCGCCCGGGAGAGAGCGCCATCGATCGCATTCTCAGAATGATTGAAGAGGCAGACAGCCGCCGGGCGCCCATTGAGCGCTTTATTGACCGCTTCAGCCGGGTTTATACCCCGGCCATTATGGCCCTGGCGCTGCTGGTGGCGGTGATCCCGCCGCTGCTGATGGGCCAGTTGTGGGAGCCGTGGATCTACAAAGGGCTGACCCTGCTGCTTATCGGCTGCCCCTGTGCGCTGGTTATCTCCACCCCGGCGGCCATCACTTCGGGCCTGGCGGCCGCATCGCGCCGGGGGGCCCTGCTTAAAGGCGGCGTGGCGCTGGAGCGGCTGCGCCAGGTGCAGCAGATGGCCTTTGATAAGACCGGCACCCTTACCCGGGGCCAGCCCCGGGTGAGCGCCATTGTCACCCACGGCACCCTGAGTGAGGCGCAGTTACTGGCCCTGGCCGCCAGCGCCGAACAGGGCACCAGCCACCCCCTGGGCCAGGCCATTATGCGTGAAGCACAGGCCCGCGGGCTGGAGGTCAGCCGGGCCACATCCCAGACCACCCGGGCGGGTGTCGGTATCGAGGCGGTCATTAACGGGCAGAACATCACCCTGTGTGCCCCCGCCCGCGCCCCCCGGGAGGCACTCAGTGGCGACTGGCCCCGGGAGATAGCCACCCTGGAATCCGGCGGGCAAACGGTGATTGTGGCGCTGGCGGATAACCAGCTCCAGGGCATTATTGGCCTGAGCGATACACTGCGTGAAGACGCCCGCCAGGCCATAGCGCAGCTTAAGGCGCTGGGTATTGAGGGCATTATGCTCACCGGGGATAACCCCCGGGCAGCGGCGGCCATCGCCGGTGAGCTGGGTATTGAGTTCCGGGCCGGCCTGCTGCCGGAGGATAAAGTCACCGCCGTGCGGGCCCTCAACCAGCAGGCCCCGCTGGCCATGGTGGGCGACGGGATCAACGACGCCCCGGCCATGAAAACCGCCACCATCGGGATTGCCATGGGCAGCGGGAGCGATGTGGCCCTCGAAACGGCAGACGCGGCGCTGACCCGCAACAGCCTGGCAGAGCTTCCGGCGCTGATCCGCCTGGCCCGGGCCACCCACAGCAATATTCGCCAGAATATCGGCGTGGCGCTGGGGTTAAAGGCGCTGTTTCTGGTCACCACCCTGCTGGGGGTCACCGGGTTATGGATGGCGGTACTGGCGGATTCGGGCGCCACGGCGCTGGTCACAGCCAACGCCCTGCGCTTATTGCGCCGCGGGAAAAACTAACGAAGGGTAGCCCCCCGGCAGGCCTGCCGGGGGGAAACAAAAGGCTTAATTACTTTTACGCAGCAGATAGCGGTAGGGCAGTGCGTCGGTCTGCTGGGCCAGCAGCTCATGCTCCATAAACCGGCAGAACCCCGGAATATCGCGGGTTGTCGCCGGGTCGTCCGCCACAATCAGCAGCGTCTCGCCAACGGACATCTTACGCACGGTTTTGCGCACCATCATCACCGGTTCCGGGCAGCGCAGCCCCTGGGCATCAAGGGTATGGTCAGAGCCGGCAAACAAATCACTCATAGTATTCTCAGACAGTCGAAAAAACGGCCTTATTTTACGCCGTGGCGCAAAGCGCGCAAGATACGTGAACGATTGCGTTAAAATTAACCATTGCATCACCAGGCTAAAGCAGTATCATGCGGCGGTTTTCGAACCATTGCCGGTAGGTTCCGGCCGTGTGTGTTATGGGTTCCCTCACCCCAGCCAATAAAAAGGTCACAATATGTCGTTTTCCGCTTCACTGCGCCAGCACCGCAAGGCGCTTGTCTGGCTATCGCTATTTCATCTGCTGGTGATTATCTCCAGTAACTATCTGGTACAGCTGCCGGTGAATATCTTCGGGTTTCACACCACCTGGGGTGCGTTCAGCTTTCCGTTTATCTTCCTTGCCACAGACCTGACGGTACGGATCTTCGGTGCGCCGCTGGCGCGGCGGATTATCTGGTCGGTGATGATCCCGGCGCTGGTCGTCTCTTACGGGATCTCGGCCCTGTTTTATATGGGCCAGTGGCAGGGGCTGGCGGCGCTGGGGCAGTTTAATCTGTTTGTGGCCCGTATCGCCTGCGCCAGCTTTATGGCCTACGCCCTCGGGCAGATTCTGGATATCCACGTCTTTAACCGCCTGCGCCAGAGCCGCCACTGGTGGCTGGCTCCGGTGGCCTCCACATTTTTAGGCAATGTCAGTGATACGGCCTCGTTCTTCTTTATTGCCTTCTGGCGCAGCCCGGATCCCTTTATGGCGACACACTGGGTGGAAATTGCCGCCGTGGACTACAGCTTTAAGGTGTTTATCAGCATTCTGTTCTTCCTGCCGATGTATGGCGTACTGCTGAATATGCTATTAAAAAGAGTGGCGGAAAAGTCCGAAACCCGGCCATTACGTGCGGGTTAAGAGCAACTTAGCAATCTTATGATAATATGGCGCGATGGCCGCTAGGGCCGTTAAACAGAGAAGGAATCAGTAATGCGTAACCTGGTAAAATACGTCGGTATCGGTCTGCTGGTATTCGGACTGGCCGCCTGCGACAACAGCGACAGTAACTCAGCCACACCAGACAGTGCAGCACAGAGTAACGCAGCAGGGCAAAACATTTCTCTGCTGGATGGCAAACTGGCCTTCTCATTACCGGCAGGGATGTCTGATCAGAGCGGTAAGCTGGGCACCCAGACCAATAATATGCATGTCTATTCCGATACCACCGGCCAGAAAGCGGTTATCGTGATTGTGGGCGACACCAGTGATGAGCCGCTGAATGTCCTGGCAGACCGCCTGCAGGCACAGCAGCGCAACCGCGACCCGCAGTTGCAGGTGGTGGCGAACAAAGCCATCCAGGTTAACGGCCACGACTTACAGCAGCTGGACAGCATCATCTCCGCCAAAGGGCAGACCGCCTGGTCTTCCGTTATCATCGGTAAAGTTGACGGCAAACTGCTGACCATGCAGATAACCCTGCCGGCAGACGATCAGCAAAAAGCCCAGAGCGAAGCAGAAAACATTATCAGCACCCTGGATGTGAAATAATCACACCAGATCCACGGCCTCTTGCACCGCAAGGGGCCGCATGCCGGAAAAGTTTATGCCTGCGCCGCCAGCGCCTGAGCACAGGCCCAGGCCGAGCTCCAGGCCCACTGGAAGTTATAGCCCCCCAGCCAGCCGGTGACATCCACCACTTCGCCAATAAAATAGAGCCCTTTGACCTCACGGGCCTCCATGGTGCGCGAAGAGAGCTGATTCGTATCTACCCCGCCCAGGGTCACTTCCGCGGTGCGGTAGCCTTCAGTGCCGTTCGGCTGAATTTGCCACGCCTGCAACCCGGCCACCAGCTCCGCCTGCTGGCGGCTGTTAAGCTGTTTTAGCGTAATATCCGGCACCTTACCCAGGGTGACCAGCGCTTCGACCAGCCGCTTTGGCAGCAGGGTCGCCAGGCTATTGCGCAGGCTCTGGTTCGGGCGCTGCTCACGCTGCTCATCAAGGAAGGCCGCCAGGTCGCAGTCGGGCAGTAAATTGACCGTCAGAAATTCACCGGGCTGCCAGTAGCTGGAAATTTGCAGCATCACCGGGCCGGATAACCCCCGGTGGGTAAACAGCTGCTGTTCGCGAAACAGGGTGCCGTCTGCGGCGGTCACCGTGACCGGTACTGAAACACCGGAAAGCGGTTGCAGGACCTCAAGCAGCGGTTTATGGAGGGTAAAAGGCACCAGCCCGGCCCGGGTGGGTAACACCTGCAGGCCAAACTGCTGCGCAATTTTATACCCCAGCGGCGAAGCGCCCAGCCCCGGCATCGACAGCCCGCCAGAGGCCACCACCAGATTCGGTGCCTGTACCTGCGCACCGTTCAGCGCCAGGCTGAAGCCCTGGTCGTCTTTTTCCACACTCAGGATCTCGCTACGCAGGCGCAGGGTCACGCCGCCCTTCTCGCACTCACTGAGCAGCATATCGACAATCTGCTGGGCAGAATCATCACAAAACAGCTGGCCGAGGGTCTTTTCATGCCAGGCAATCTGGTACTGGTTAACCAGATCAATAAAATCCCACTGGGTATAGCGGGCCAGGGCGGACTTACAAAAATGGGGGTTCGCGCTCAGGTAGGCGCCGGGCTCAATATACAAATTGGTGAAATTACACCGCCCGCCCCCCGACATCAGGATCTTCCGGCCTGGCTTTTTGCCGTTGTCCACAACCAGCACGCGTTTGCCCGCCTGCGCGGCCTGAGCGGCGCAAAACAGACCGGCAGCACCCGCGCCGATAATAATGGCATCAAACTTTTCCACAATAACCTCTTAAAAACAGGGGGGCGAATTGTAAAGTTTTCTCAGTGGTCGCACCAGCGCAATAAGAATATTCTGGCGATAACCCTATGAATATATGTAGATAAATCATTTCAGAACGTAACAGCAACCGATGTTATGTCAAAAAAAGTCTATATTTCACTTTGCCCGCGTCGCTAAAGTCCCTGATAATGCGCCGCGTTCATGTCCTCAAAATGGCTTAACGTCTATGCTACATCTGTTTGCCGGCCTGGAATACCATACCGGGCTATTACTCATACTGGCACTGCTGTTTGTTCTGTTCTACGAAGCCATTAACGGCTTCCACGACACGGCAAACGCCGTAGCTACGGTTATCTATACCCGCGCGATGCGTTCGCAACTGGCCGTGATGATGGCTGCGGTGTTTAACTTCCTCGGCGTGTTATTCGGCGGGTTGAGTGTGGCCTATGCCATTGTGCATATGCTGCCAACAGATCTCTTGCTGAATATCGGTTCCGCCCATGGCCTGGCAATGGTGTTCTCCATGCTGTTTGCCGCCATTATCTGGAACCTTGGCACCTGGTATCTGGGGCTTCCGGCCTCCAGCTCACATACGCTTATTGGCGCGATTATCGGTATCGGCCTGACCAATGCGCTGATGACGGGCAGCTCAGTAGTTGATGCGCTGAATATCCCGAAAGTGCTGGGCATTTTTGCCTCGCTGATCATCTCGCCGATTGTGGGTCTGGTTATCGCAGGGGGGATGATTTTCCTGCTGCGTCGCTACTGGAGCGGCACCAAAAAACGCCGCCGTGTCCACCTGACCCCCGCAGAGCGTGAAAAGAAAGACGGCAAGAAAAAGCCGCCATTCTGGACCCGTATCGCACTTATCGTTTCCGCCATCGGGGTGAGCTTCTCCCACGGTGCTAACGATGGTCAGAAAGGCATTGGTCTGGTGATGCTGGTACTGATTGGCGTGGCGCCTGCCGGGTTCGTGGTCAATATGAACGCGACCGGTTATGACATCGCCCATACCCGTGATGCGGTCAACAACGTAGAGAACTACTTTAACCTGCACAGCGAATCGCTGAAGCACGTTATCGATATGACCCCCAATATCCCGGCACCAGAAGCGGGCACCGCAAGGCCGGAGTTCCACTGTGACGCCAGCCGCGCTGTGCTGGCGCTGGAGCGGGCAAAAGCGATTCTCAACAACCTGAAAAGCTATTCAGACTTGTCACCGGAAGAGCGTGGTCATATGCGCCGTCTGCTGCTTTGCGTAGCGGACACCACAGAGAAAGTCGCCGGTCTGCCGGAAACCTCTGTCAGCGATAACCGCTACCTGAAACAGCTGCGCAGCGATATGTTGTCTACGGTGGAATATGCACCTATCTGGATAATCATGGCCGTTGCGGTGGCGCTGGGTGTCGGCACCATGATTGGCTGGCGCCGCGTGGCGACCACCATCGGTGAGAAAATCGGTAAGAAAGGCATGACCTATGCCCAGGGGATGGCCGCGCAGGTCACTGCCGCTATCTCTATCGGCGTGGCCAGTTATACCGGGATGCCCGTTTCCACTACCCATGTGCTCTCCTCCTCGGTGGCGGGGACCATGCTGGTAGACGGCAGCGGCCTGCAGAGCAAAACCGTGAAAAGCATTCTGATGGCCTGGGTATTTACCCTGCCGGCCTCCATTCTGCTTTCCGGGGTGCTGTACTGGTTGTCGCTGCAGTTAATCTGACCGCACACCAGTCACAAAAAACGGGCCATTACAGGCCCGTTTTTTTTTGATAATTAACGCGCCCGCAGGGCGTCAGTGCCAGATAATCAGCGCCACCAGGCTGACCACAACCAGCCCGCACAGTGCGCTGGTCAGCAAAAACTGACGGCGCACCCGCTCACAGCGGCGAATGAACTCTTCATCGTGGTGATCCAGGTAGCCCTGAATATAGATATAGCGCACCAGCCGCATCTGCTTGCCCGGCTGCCCGTGGGAGGTAAAAAACCCGCCCCCGTCCACATACTGGTACAACAGCGGATCACAACCGCGCAGCACCACCAGCAACGCCCGCAACGATGAAAAATAACGTGCCATATTCACCACACATACTGCGCATAAAGCCCAAAACAGCGCTATGGTACTGATCATAACCCCTCCCCGGCGTTTACCGCGCCACTACAACGGAAAGACCACACTCCCAGCACGCTCATTACCATGAGCACTGGAAAAGTCGACCTGCGTCACATTTCTTTCTTCAGTCGGCTTATTAAATAGTGTAGGAGATCCGCTAATTTTTTTACCACATCCATAAGCAACATCAGTAAAGTTCAGCGTTTTTTCTTAGTACCAGGCCACAGGCGCGGCAAGCGCAGTTAATCGCCGCGTGAAATGCGATAACCCGCGACAGAAGTACAAATAAATGCGTATTTTGAGTTAGTATGTTTGCCGTTACTGAGTGAGTTACACAACAATCACTCCCGCGTATGTAGTATGCGCACGCGGGCGAGCAGATAGCCCGGACCATGCAAACTATCCGGCGCCTCAAGTCATCGACGTCTTATGGAAGGAGTAACACTATGGCTTATAAACATATTCTTATCGCTGTTGACCTCTCCCCGGAGAGCAATGTCCTGGTCGAAAAAGCCGTTTCTATGGCCCGTCCGTACAATGCCAAAATTTCCCTGATCCACGTTGATGTAAATTACTCAGATCTGTACACCGGGCTTATCGATGTCAATCTGGGCGATATGCAAAAACGCATCTCTGAAGAGACCCACCAGGCGCTGAACGATCTGTGTACCGCCGCAGGCTACCCGGTGACCGAGACCTTAAGCGGTAGCGGCGATCTGGGCCAGGTGCTGGTTGACGCTATTAAGAAATACGATATGGACTTAGTGGTTTGCGGCCATCATCAGGACTTCTGGAGCAAGCTGATGTCCTCCGCCCGCCAGCTTATCAACACCGTACACGTTGATATGCTGATTGTGCCGCTAAAAGATGAAGAAGACGCGTAACCCTGCCCGTTACCCCTTCTGATTACCCGCCCCCCGCCCATGCGGGGGGTGTTCTTACAGAGACCTTCCTAAACAAACTTCGCCAGCGGATCCGCCAAGGCGAATGCCGCCTCACGGTCTGCTGCCGGTGGGTAGATAAGCTCATGGGTGATGGTGCGCTTAATCTTCTTCCCTTCCCGGGCAACGGCTTTCACCTGCGAATCCCAGCCTTCCGTATACACCGCGCCCCAGGCCCCGAGATCGAGGCAGGTCACGTAATTTTCCTGGCGATACGCCAGCGCCGGGCAGCCCAGCAGGCTGGCCATGGCGTTATGCCCGGCAAATTTTCCCAGCTGTATCGCGTGCTGGCAGGTCATCAGGGCCGTGTGGCCTTTGTCATCCGTGCGGGCGTGGGCCATATCACCGGTGGCGTAAATCGCCGGGAAACCGGGCACCTGTAACTCCTCATTCACCACCAGCCGCTGCCGGGCATCCCGGGGGGCGCTGATCTGCCCGCTCAGGTCACTGGCCTGAACCCCGGCAGTCCACACTACCGTGTGGGCGGCAATCCGGCTGCCGTCGGCCAGGGTCACGCCCTGCGCATCCACCGAGGCCACCTGGCTGTTGAGCCGCCATTCAACACCCAGCTCAGCAGACGCCTGCACAATGGTTTCACGCATTTGCGCACTGTAGCGGGACGCAATGGTCTGGCCGCGATCAACTACGATTACCTTAATCTGAGTACCGCCCCCCAGCAGCTGATGCAAACGGGCCGGTAATTCGCAGGCCAGCTCAATGCCGGTAAAGCCGCCGCCACACACCACCACCGTATTGCGGGCCACACTCTCCGGCTGGTCGGCAAGCCCGGACAGGTGGCGCTCCAGTTGCGCGGCGCTCTCCTGGTTATCAATATCAAACCCGTAGCGTGCAATGCCCGCCACCCCTTCCCGGCGCAGGCGGCTACCGGTTGCCAGGATCAGCCGCTGGTAGCCCAGCGTGGCGGTGGCGCCGCCGGGCTCCCGGTAGGTCACCTGCTGCTGGTGTGTGTCGATATGTTCGGCGGCACCGGCAATAAAGCGGATCCCCAGCGCGCTGAACAGCGGGCCCAGCGGGGCGGCCAGCGTGCTGACGTTTGCCTCATAAAAACGCGGGCGGATCCCCAGCTCCGGGCGGGGTGCCAGCACAGTAATCTCCACATCGTCACGGCCATTAAGGTACGCCAGGCGCGCTGCGCTGACTGCCGACCACATGCCCGCAAACCCACTGCCAATAATCAGAACACTGTTTTTCATCATCGATCCTGTTGTTGCCACGGCCCGTGCCGTTGTTGACTGCGACTATACTTGTCGCAGTCAACTCAGACAAGATCTTTCTGAGTTAAAAGAATGCCCGCAGCGGCGATCCTGTCCTAACCAATTGATATTGCGCTTGTTTTATTATCTCAGTGCCGGTTTTTTGCCCGTAGTGCTGTCTGACACCGGTGCATTATGTATAATGACCCGGATTAACAGAATCGGAGTCAATCATGGCGTTTTTCAGCTCTGGCGTGGAGTACGGTATTCACAGCCTGATATGCATGGTGGATGCAAAAGGTGATGCCCGCGAAATGAGCGTGCGCGAGATGGCCGGGCTGCAAAACGTGCCCTATGACTATCTGGCCAAGATCTTCACCCGCTTATCCCGGGCGGGCCTGGTCACCAGCAGCGAAGGTAAAGGCGGCGGGTTCCGCCTGGCGCGGCCCAGCGAGCTTATCACCGTGCTGGATGTGGTGCAGGCCATTGACGGGGAGAAATCCCTGTTTGAGTGCCGGGAAATTCGCCAGCGTCTGGCGCTGTTTAACGATACGCCCCCCGCCTGGGCCTGTGATGGCCCCTGCGGCGTGCGGGCGGTAATGGACAGCGCTCAGCAACAGATGGAAGAGGCCCTGGCCCGGCACACCATTTTGGATCTGGCGCGCCGCACTTACCGCAAAGCGCCAGACACCTTTAATATTGAGGTTCAGGAGTGGATCACCGCCAGGCGCACCTGACGGTTACACGGCCTCCGGCGTACCGGCGTAAAGATCAAAACGGTGGCTTTTGGTGGTCACCGCATCGCTGGTAGCCACCCCCGCCAGCGGCGGCGCGTAATCCGGGCGTTTTACCACCACCCGCTTTTTCGCCAGCGCCCGGGCCGGGGCCAGCAGGCCATCCGCATCCAGATCCGGCCCCACAAGGGACTGAAATACCCGCATCTCTTTTTTCACCAGCGCGCTTTTTTGCCGGTGGGGAAACATCGGATCAAGGTAGACCACATCCGGGCGCGGCGTGATCTCCGCCAGCGAGGTCAGGCTGGAGGCGTGCAGCAGCGACATGCGCTCCCGCAGCCAGGGGCCGATCTCCGCATCCTGGTAGCCGCGCTGTAAGCCGTCATCCAGCAGGGCGGCTACCACCGGGTTGCGCTCCAGCATCCGCACCCGGCACCCGATACAGGCCAGCACAAACGCATCCCGCCCCAGCCCGGCGGTGGCATCCACCACATCCGGCAGGTAGCCGCTTTTAACGCCCACCGCTCTGGCGACTGCCTCACCACGGCCCCCGCCAAACTTGCGCCGGTGTGCCATGGCGCCATCAGCAAAATCCACCCAGATCCCACCGAGCTTTGGCTCGTCGCGTTTACGCAGCTCCAGGTGCGCCGGGGTCAGCACCAGCGCCATGGGGTTATCTGCATCGTGCTCCAGCCCCCAGCGGGCGGCCAGAACAGATAAGGCGCCGTCTCCGGCGCCTGACTCATCAGTTAAACAGATTTTCACAACCGGGCTCAGCCTTTGATGCCGTAATGGTGCAGCATGGCATCCAGCTTCGGCTCGCGGCCACGGAAGCGTTTAAACAGCACCATCGGCTCTTCAGAGCCACCGCGGCTGAGGATGTTATTCAGGAATGACAGCCCGGTCTCCCGGTTGAAGATCCCCTCCTCCTCAAAGCGGGAGAACGCATCCGCCGCCAGCACATCGGCCCACAGGTAGCTGTAATAGCCCGCCGCGTACCCACCGGCAAAAATATGGCTGAACGCATGCGGGAAGCGGCCCCAGGCCGGGGACGGCACCACAGCAACCTGTTTTTTAATCTCCCGCAGGGTTTCGAGGATCCGGGCCCCCTGCTGCGCGTCAAACTCCGCATGCAGGCGGAAGTCGAACAGGCCGAACTCCAGCTGGCGCAGAATAAACAGCGCCGCCTGGTAGTTCTTCGCCGCCAGCATTTTATCCAGCAGGGACTGGGGCAGCGGCTCACCGGTTTCATAGTGGCCGGAGATAAACGCCAGCGCCTCGGGCTGCCAGCACCAGTTTTCCATAAACTGGCTCGGCAGTTCGACCGCATCCCAGGGCACCCCGTTGATCCCGGAGACCCCGGCAGTTTCAACCCGGGTCAGCATATGGTGCAGACCGTGGCCAAATTCGTGGAACAGGGTTATCACTTCATCGTGGGTAAACAGCGCCGGTTTGCCGTTCACCGGGCGGTTAAAGTTACAGGTCAGGTAGGCGACCGGCTTCTGCAGGGAGCCGTCTGCCTTGCGCATCTGGCCGACACAGTCATCCATCCACGCCCCGCCGCGCTTGTGTTCACGGGCATACAGATCCAGATAGAAACTGCCGCGCAGTTCGTTCCGGGCATCATACAGTTCGAAGAAGCGCACATCCGGGTGCCAGACATCCACATCGTGGCGCTCCCGGGCGGTGATGCCGTAAATACGGTTTACCACCTCAAACAGGCCATTTACCGCTTTGTTTTCCGGGAAATAGGGGCGCAGCTGCTCGTCACTGATGCTGTACAGATGCTGTTTTTGTTTTTCGCTGTAGTAGGTGATATCCCAGGGTTGCAGCTCATGGACCCCGTGCTCACGCAGGGCAAAAGCCCGCAACTGGGTCAGCTCCGCCTCGCCCTGCGGACGGGCGCGTTTCGCCAGATCGGTCAGGAAATCCAGCACCTGGTTGATATTCTCCGCCATTTTGGTGGCGAGGGATTTTTGCGCGTAGTTGTCAAAACCGAGCAGCCCGGCCAGTTCATGGCGCAGGGCGAGGATCTCTTCCATCAGCGGGGTGTTATCCCACGTCCCGGCATTCGGCCCCTGGTCAGAAGCCCGGGTGCTGTATGCCCGGTACATCTCTTCACGCAGCGCCTGGTTATCGCAGTAAGTCATGACCGGCAGGTAGCTCGGGATATCAAGCGTTAACAGCCAGCCCTGCTGCTCGCGGGATTCCGCCAGCGCCCGGGCCGCCGCCAGGGCGCTCTCCGGCATACCGGAAAGCTGGGATTCGTCCGTAATCAGTTTGCTCCAGCCCATGGTGGCATCCAGCACGTTGTTGCTGTACCGGGAGCCCAGCTCCGACAGGCGGGCGGCAATCTCGCCGTAGCGTTTTTGTTTCTCTGCCGCCAGGCCAATACCGGACAGCTCAAAATCGCGCAGGGCGTTATCCACTGTTTTTTGCTGTGCGGTATCAAGCCGGGTGTAGTTCTCGCCGTCGCGCAGGTTGCGGTACGCCTGGTAGAGCCCCTTGTGCTGCCCCACCCAGGTGCTGTATTCAGACAGCAGCGGCAGGGTCTGTTCGTAGGCTTCGCGCAGCTCCGGGCTGTTTTTTACCGAATTCAGATGGCTTACCGGTGAGAAGATACGCCCCAGATGGTCGTCCACTTCAGCCAGGGGCTGGCACAGGCTCTCCCAGCTCCACGGGGCACCGTGGGCAACCACCTGTTCAACCACCGCCCGGCAGTCGTCCAGCGCTTTGGTTACCGCCGGGACCACATGCTCAGGTTTAATCGCGGAAAAAGGCGGTAACGTAAAATCAGTTAACAACGGGTTAGTCATAAGCGCAGTCCTGTAATAAGGTAAGTGGCGCGTCGCGCCGCAATGCTTGATAGCATGGGGATTAGTGTAGTGAATTTCAATGGTAACGCGTGGCGGTGAATGCCGTGCCGGAGACGCTCACTTTCCGGTATACTGTCGGTTACGTTTTTATTTTCTGATCCTGCCATATCGTCGTATACCGGTCGTAAACACCGCGGACAGATGGCGCAATTATCGTTTTCGGGAACCCCTGCCCCTATGCTCAGCTATCGCCACAGCTTCCACGCCGGTAACCATGCCGACGTTTTAAAACACACCGTTCAGAGCCTGATAATCGAGTCACTGAAAGAAAAAGAAAAGCCGTTTCTCTACCTGGATACCCACGCAGGCGCGGGCCGCTACCAGCTGGCCAGCCCTCAGGCAGAGCGCACCGGCGAGTATCTGGACGGTATTGCCCGGGTCTGGCAACAGGAAGATTTGCCCGCCGAGCTGGCCCCCTATATTAGCGCCGTTCGCGCGGTCAACCGCAGCGGCCAGTTGCGCTATTACCCGGGCTCCCCGCTGATTGCCGGGCACCTGTTACGCCCCCAGGACACGCTGCAACTCACGGAGCTGCACCCGTCAGACTACCCGCTGCTGCGCGGCGAATTTCAGAAAGACGCCCGCGCCACCGTGACCCGGGGCGATGGTTTTATCCAGCTCAAGGCAAAGCTGCCGCCGGTTTCCCGCCGCGGGCTGGTGCTTATCGACCCGCCCTATGAAATGAAAACCGACTACCAGGATGTGGTCAAAGGCATCAGCGAGGGCTATAAACGCTTTGCTACCGGGGTTTACGCCCTGTGGTATCCGGTGGTGCTGCGCCAGCAAATTAAGCGCATGATCCACGCCCTGGAAGAGACCGGCATTCGCCGCATTATGCAAATTGAGCTGGCCGTGCGCCCGGACAGCGACCAGCGCGGTATGACCGCCTCCGGGATGATTGTCATCAACCCGCCCTGGAAGCTGGAGCAGCAAATGACCAGCGTACTGCCGTGGCTGCATAAAACCCTGGTGCCGGAAGGCTACGGCCACGCCACCGTAAGCTGGATAGTGCCGGAATAACCGGCGATTACAGCGATAGTTTACAGCGCACTCCGGGCGCGCTACCGTCCCGGATACATATTTGATTGACAGGTTTGTCGGAGAATAGCCATGACCAGACATTACGATTATCTTGCTATCGGTGGTGGTAGCGGCGGTATCGCATCAGTTAACCGGGCAGCCATGTACGGTAAGAAGTGCGCCATTATCGAAGCCAGCGCCATCGGCGGCACCTGCGTCAACGTGGGCTGTGTGCCGAAAAAGGTCATGTGGCACGCGGCGCAAATTTCAGAGGCTATCCGCCTCTACGGGCCGGATTACGGCTTTGATACCACCTTAAACCAGCTGGACTGGCAGCGCCTGGTCGCCAGCCGCAGCGCGTATATCGACCGGATCCACACCTCATACAATAACGTTTTTACCAAAAACCACGTTGACGTTATCGAAGGTTTCGCCCGCTTTGTGGATGCCCACACGGTAGAGGTGAATGGCGAGCAGATCAGCGCAGATCATATTCTGATAGCCACCGGCGGGCGCCCCAGCCACCCGACTATTCCGGGAGCCCAGTACGGTATTGATTCCAACGGCTTCTTTGCACTGCCCGAGCTGCCACAGCGCGTGGCGGTCGTTGGCGCGGGGTATATTGCCGTCGAACTGGCCGGGGTGATTAACGGGCTGGGAGCCCAGGAGACCCACCTGTTTGTGCGCAAACACGCGCCGCTGCGCAATTTTGACCCGCTGATTGTCGATACCCTGGTGGAAGTGATGAACACCGAAGGGCCGACCCTGCACACCCAGGCCATCCCCCGTGAGGTGGTTAAAAACAGCGACGGCAGCCTGACCCTGCACCTGGAAGATGGCCGCAGCCAGACAGTAGACTGCCTGATCTGGGCCATTGGCCGCGAACCGGCGAACGACCGGATCAATCTGGAAGTGACCGGCGTAAAAACCAACGCCCGGGGCTATATCGAGGTGGATAAATTCCAGAATACCAGCGTGCCGGGGATCTACGCGGTAGGTGACAATACCGGTGCCGTTGAGCTGACGCCGGTCGCCGTGGCGGCGGGCCGCCGCCTGTCTGAACGCCTGTTTAACAACAAGCCGGACGAGCATCTCGACTACAGCAATATTCCCACCGTGGTGTTCAGCCACCCGCCTATTGGTACTGTGGGGCTGACGGAGCCCCAGGCCCGGGAGCAGTTCGGTGATGCTCAGGTGAAGGTTTACACCTCCTCCTTTACCGCCATGTATACCGCGGTAACCACGCACCGCCAGCCGTGCCGGATGAAGCTGGTCTGCACCGGGCCGGAGGAGCGAATCGTCGGGATCCACGGCATCGGCTCCGGCATGGATGAAATGCTCCAGGGCTTTGCCGTAGCGCTGAAAATGGGCGCGACTAAAAAAGACTTCGACAATACGGTGGCTATTCACCCGACAGCAGCAGAAGAGTTTGTCACCATGCGCTAATGGGCATTCCCACGCGATTCAGTACCGCTGACAGACCCGGGGCCAGTAAACACTGGCCCTTATTTTTGGTTCATCGCAGGTTAGCGTGATATTTCCCAAAGGGTGATTTGTGAGAATAGCGATTCTCGCCCGCTTCAGGTTCGGGCATATGAACGCCCGATGAACGGGTTCCGCTCCCCAACGATGGGCACTCATATGTTGTGTGCGGAACCTGGTCGCGTTCCAGGAGGGGGGGCCGGCCCCCTCCTGGAGACCTCGCCGGCCCGCGGTCAATCGCCGCTGCGCGGTTCGCTGCAACTCCGGCTTGCTCTGGCGGACCAGTCAGGATTCGGCATCCATGCCTCAACCTTCCTTCTGGCTGCCATCCTGGCAGCCAGTCCTTGAGCTGCACCTGCGTTTCCGCCGATTGCCTTTATGCGGGGGTTTAACACCCTCGCGGCCATTAACTGACATTCAGCGGCATTTCAGCCGCTGAAACTGTGTTGTTGTACCGTAGGGGTTTTCCAGTCCCGCGAAAAAGAAATACCGGGGGTCGGGGAGCGGAACCTTTTCACTAAACGTACATAGACCAGATCCCGGCACAATGCCTGAGGCGCCTGCGAATCGCTATTCGCCAAAACCACCCTTTGGGAAAGGCTTCAGCTGCCACGCTTAAATGCGATAAACCTTATTTTTACCCGCCAGGAAGACCGGCCAAATATAAAAATATGGCTAAATAACAAACAGCAAAAATATAACGTCGCCAAAATAACTCATTGATACACTTCAATTAATTTCGCACAGAATGAGACAGGCGCTAAAAATAACCCGTTATGATTACAGCGGGCTATACTCTCTGCATTATAAATAGGGGTAATGCCGGGCCGCATCGTCAGCGTAAGTACCGCAACGACATCATGCGCAGACACTCATTACGTATGTGCCAGCCGCTGGCTGGTCAGATTCAGGCCGTGCCTGTCAGGTAAATTATGTTCGAATTAATTGAGGCCATCCTGCTGGGGCTGGCCGTATTACTGCCCCTGGCTAACCCGCTAACCACGGTTGCTTTATTCCTCGGCCTTTCTGGTGAAATGACCCACGCCGAGCGCCGCCAGCAGTCTGCCATGGCCAGCCTGTATGTGTTTATTATTCTGATGGTGGCCTGGTATGCAGGCCAGGTGGTGATGAATACCTTTGGTATCTCTATTCCCGGGTTGCGTATCGCCGGTGGCTTAATCGTGATGTTTATTGGCTTTCGAATGCTATTCCCGGCCCCGGTACGCCCGGAGCCCGCCACCACAGCACCGCGGGCTGCGGCAAATATCGCGTTTGTGCCCCTGGCGATGCCCAGCACCGCCGGGCCCGGCACCATCGCCATGATTATCAGCTCCGCCTCAACCATTAACGACAAAAGTATTTTCCCGGAGTGGGTTATCTGGGTGGCGCCGCCGCTGATATTTGCTCTGCTGAGCATTATTTTGTGGGGCAGCCTGCTAAGCTCAAATACCATCATGCGTCTGGTAGGAAAAAACGGCATTGATGCCATCTCCCGGCTGATGGGCTTTTTACTGGTTTGTATGGGTGTGCAGTTTGTTATTAACGGTGTACAGGAAATCGTCATTAATTACCCGTGGAAATAACCTCAATAATATCCCGGGATCCCACTTTATAAGACAGAGACCATAACCATGAACCTGAATTCCACAGCTAAACTGCTTTGCGCACTGGTCACTGCGGGCGTCATGCTCAGCGGGTGCAGCTCCAGCCGGACAGAAAAGCAACAATACTCCGGCTTTCTTAAAGACTACAGCGGGTTGACGGAAGCCGTCAGCGCCTCGGGCCAGCCGGTCCTGCGCTGGGTTGATCCCACAGTAAACTTCGCAAACTACGACAAGTTAATTTATAACCCGGTCACCTACTACCCGACCCCGCGCCCGGGCCCTCAGGTTTCCCAGGAGACCCTCAACCAGGTCCGCAACTATGCCGACCAGAAGCTGAAGTCATCCCTGCAGTCCCGCTTCACGCTCACCACCAAACCGGGGCCGAAAACGCTCATCATCCGCAGCGCCATTACCGCGGTGAATACCAGCAATGAATCCATGCAGTTCTATGAAGTGCTGCCGGTCACCATGGTGCTGGCCGCCGGGCAGGTGGTCACCGGGTATCGTACCCAGGATACCCACCTCTACTTCGAAGCCGAAGCGGTTGACTCTGTCACCGGGAAGGTGCTGATAAAAGTGCTGCGTAAAGGGAACGGGAAACAGCTCTCTAACTCCCAGCAGGCAGTCACCATGGAGACCCTGAAAGGCGTAATAGACAGCCTGGCTACCGATGCCAGACTGTTTGAGAACGGAATAAAATAACGCCCGGGGCTACCGGGCGCCGTCACTGTCGCCCGGGGGAAGTGCGTCGCGCTCTGCGGGCGGCGCATCCCCCGGGAGGCCGGGCGGCGTTTCCGCCATACCGTGGCCGGGCAGGAAGATATGATCAAGGATCTTCCTTGCCACCGGCCCGGCCACCACCCCGTCACCACCGCCATTTTCCAGGATCAGCGCCATTGCCACCTTCGGATGCTGGTAGGGAGCAAACAGGGTATAAAAAATATGGTCGCGCAGGCGTACCGGGATCATCCGCGCGTTATAGACCTGGTTCTGGCGCAGGCTGAACACCTGGGATGTCCCTGATTTTGCCGCAATGCCATAAGGGGCCGAGTGAAACATCTTATACCCGGTGCCGTTAGGTAAATTTGCCATGCCGTACATACCGTTGCGCACAATATTCCAGTAGGGGGAGTTCGGATCGCCCACCTGTGGTGTCTGCGCCGGTGGCTGATACCGCATCACCCGGGTGCCGCTGGCCATGGAATACAGCAAATGCGGATCCTTCACCTTGCCGTTATTCAGTAAGGTGGTCAGCGCTTTAACCATCTGCACCGGGGTGGCTATCCAGTAGCCCTGCCCGATCCCCACAGAGACCGTATCCCCCTGATACCACATACTTTTATGTACGCGCTTTTTCCACTCCCGGCTGGGCAGCACCCCGGCGTACTCTTCATTCAGATCAATACCGGTCCGTTGCCCGTAGCCGAATTTGCTCATCCAGGTGTGGATCCTGTCGATGCCCATCTGGTAAGCCACCTGGTAGAAGAAGGTATCGGCAGACTCCTCAATCGCTTTGGTCACATTGAGCATACCGTGGCCGGTTTTCAGCCAGTCGCGATAGCGGCGCTGAGTGCCGGGTAAGGTCCAGGTAGGGGCCCCGAAAAAGCGCGTCCCCGGGGTGATAACCCCGGCAGAAAGCGCCGAAACCGCCATATAGGGTTTCACCGTGGAGGCGGGCGGATACAGCCCCTGGGTCACCCGGTTGATCAGTGGCCGGTCCGGGTCGGAGAGCAGTGCGCGGTACGCCGGCGCGCTGATCCCCTTCACAAAGGGGCTGGGATCATAGCTGGGGCTGGAGACCATCGCCAGTACGCCGCCATCCCGGGGGTCCACCACTGCCACCGCCCCGCGCTGGCCTTTAAGCACCGTCTCAATATACTGCTGTAAGCGCACGTCCAGGGTCAGGTAGAGATCCTCTCCGGCCTGGGGCGGCACCACTTTTAACGTGCGCACAATGCGCCCGTGGTTATCGACCTCCACCTCCTGGTAACCGGTGGTCCCGTGCAGGGCTTTTTCATAGTAGCCCTCAATCCCCTGCTTACCGATATTGTGGTCGGCGGCGTAGTTTTCCGCCTCACCGTCGCGGCTCAGGCGCTCAAGGTCGTGGTCATTAATCTTAGAGACATACCCCACCACATGGGCCAGGGCGGATCCGAAGGGGTATTCGCGCTCCTGATAGGTCTCCACCGTGACCCCGGGAAAGCGGAACTCATTGACCGCAAAGCGCGCCACCTCGACCTCACTGAGCCGGTCTTTAAGGGTAATGGACTTATAGCGGCTATTGTGGTGCAGCGCATTGCGAAAGCTGGCGACCTCCTCCGGTGTAAGGTGCACAACCGGGGTCAGCGCCTGGAGCATCTGGCTGATACTGGCGGTTTTCCCGGGGATCACCTGCAGGCGGAACAGGGTAATATTGCGCACCAGCGCCGTGCCGTTACGGTCAAAAATCAGCCCCCGGGTCGGGGCCACCGGCAACATTTTGATGGCGTTTTGCTCGGAGCGGGTCTGGTAAAAATCATGCTCTCTGATTTGCAGGCGACACAGGTTCGCAACCAGTATCCCGAAACAGACCACAACCAGCAGAAGGGAGGTTACCGCGCGGCGGGCAAACAGTCTTTTTTCCGCTAAATGATCGCGGATCTCATCTCTTAGCAACACCATTAACGGTAATTACCTGACTGACTCACTGATAAAAACCGGCAAGGATAGGCCTTAGCGCCCGGCGGCACTATAGGAAGATGGCTAATGGACAGCGAAAAACCCCGGCCCGGGTACCGGGTGCTCAGTTTTACAGCGCGGCAGGTGCCAGCTCCCGGGTAATGGCCGCATCCAGGTGCTGATAAAACGCCCGGTCGTCAATACCGGCAATCCCCAGCAGGTAGATCCCGTCCATGCCGCAGCTCAGGGCAATCAGCCGCCAGGCGATACTGTCCGGCTCACCGCTGGTGCTGAACCCGCCACCGGCCATCCCGGCGCGGATCACCGCCACCACCTCCTGGTGCCACGCCAGCATCGACTGGATATAGGCCTCGCGGATGAGCGGGTCGTGCCCTGCTTCCTGCTGGGCATCGCGCCACAGGGCCAGATACTCACTTGAGCCGCTCGTGTCACTGCCCAGCACCTGGTGCAGCCACTCCCGCCAGCTGCTGGTGGCGGGCTTCTGGCGGTAGGTGTCCAGCAGTTGCTCGCTGAGGCGTACGAACGTCTCGGCCTTTAAGGCGCTGGCGGAGGCAAAATGGTGGTGCACCTGCCCGGTGGCAATTTGCGCCTCGCTGGCAATGCGGCGCACCGTCATGGCCTGTAGCCCTTCGCTCAGCGCCACGCGCCCGGCGGCCTCCAGGATAATTTCCCGCCGCTGTGTTTTATTCAGATAACTCATGCTCACCTCAGTTGCTGCCTGCGGGCCAGCATAGCAAAAAGTTGGACATGCGTTCAATTGATGGTCAGAATAGCAAACTGGACGCTTGTTCAAATTCATTTTCAGGGTGAGAGTATGCGCATGTTATGGGCCCGGCTGCGCCCGTGGTTAACCTTATTCATTGTGGTGCTGGTGTATATTCCGGTGGCGATCGACGCCACCGTGCTGCACGTGGCGACCCCGACCCTGAGCACCCGGCTCGGGGCCAGCAGCAATACGCTGCTGTGGATTATTGATATCTACTCGCTGATCATGGCGGGCATGGTGCTGCCCATGGGGGCACTGGGGGATCGCATCGGTTTTAAACGCCTGCTGCTGACCGGCAGCGCCCTGTTCGGCCTGGCCTCACTGGCGGCGGCCCTCGCACCGGGAGCGGGCTGGCTTATCGCCGCCCGGGGTCTGCTGGCCGTGGGGGCGGCGATGATTGTTCCGGCAACCCTTGCGGCAATCCGCACCCTCTTTGCCGATACCGGCCAGCGCAATATCGCCCTGGGGATCTGGGCGGCGGTGGGCTCCGGCGGGGCGGCCTTTGGCCCGCTTATCGGCGGCTTTCTGCTGGAGCACTTCTACTGGGGATCGGTGTTTCTGGTCAACGTTCCGATTATTCTGGTGGTGATGCTGCTCACCCGTTTTCTGGTGCCGGTTCAGCAGGGCAGGCCCGGCCAGCCGGTTAACCTGCGCCACGCGCTGATGCTGATAGCCGCCATCCTGCTGATTATCTACAGCCTGAAAACCCTGCTCAAAGGCACCCAGCCCCTGGGTGTCACCCTACCGGCGCTGGCGGTCGGCGCACTGCTGCTGTGGCGTTTTATCCGCACCCAGCTGAGCCTGGCGCGGCCGATGATCGACATCCGCCTGTTCGGCCACCGGGTGATCTTCTGCGGCATTATGATGGCGATGGTCGCCATGATAACCCTGGTGGGCTTTGAGCTGATGATGGCCCAGGAGCTCCAGTTCGTGCACGGGTTTACCCCGCTGGCAGCGGGCGCGTTTATGCTGCCGGTGATGCTGGCCAGCGGTATCAGCGGGCCGGTGGCCGGGGTTCTGGTCTCCCGCTGCGGGCTGCGCCGGGTGGCCGCAGGCGGCATGTTGCTCAGCGGGCTGAGCTTTGCCGGGTTATCGGCCACGGATTTTGCCAGCCAGCCGTACCAGGCCTGGGCTCTGATGGCGCTCCTCGGGTTTAGCGTCGCCAGCGCGCTGCTGGCCTCCACCGCGGCCATCATGGCCGCCGCCCCACCGGAAAAGGCCAGCGCGGCGGGCGCCATCGAAACCATGGCTTATGAGCTGGGGGCCGGGCTGGGGGTCGCCCTGTTCGGGCTGCTGTTAAGCCGCAGCTTTACGGCGGCGATTATCCTGCCCGACGGGCTGGCGGCCCCCCTCTCCCGCCAGGCCGCCTCGTCCATCGGGGAGGCCATGGCCCTGGCCGGGCAGCTGGATGCGCAAACAGGTCAGCACCTGGCTCAGGCTGCGCGCCACGCGTTCAGCCTCTCCCACAGTCTGGCCCTCGGGGCGGCCAGTGTTCTGCTGCTGGGGCTGGCGCTGGCAGTCTGGTTCGCACTGGCCCGTTCCCGCCGATCTGAAGGGGCGTTTTAATAAATCGTTGCAAAGTTAGCGCACGCGGTGTGCCGCACCGCCAACAATCTGACTACCCTTAATAAGGAGCACACGTCGCCGCTGCGATAATTTGTCTGGCAACCGGAGGAGCCGTCACTATGCCAATCCAGAACGCCCGCACCACCCCGTCTGCGCTGATTGCTGAGCAGGAGATCCCCTGGGAGCAGGATCCCTGTGAGCTGAAACTCGACGAGATGATCGATGCCGAGCCAGAGCCGGAGATCATTGAAGGGTTGCCCGCGTCCGATGCCCTGACGCCGGCGGATCGCTACCTGGAGCTGTTCGAACATGTGCAGTCCTCGCGGCTGTTTCCGGACAGCAAAACCTTCCCCGACTGCGCCCCGAAGATGGATCCGCTCACCATTCTGATTAACTACCGCCGGGCACGGCGGGTGAGCGGCTTTAACCTGAAGGTCTTTGTGGAGGCCCACTTCCATATGCCAAAGCCCGACGGCGATCGCTACGTGGCGGACCCGTCCCTGACCCTGCTGGAGCATATCGACACCCTGTGGCCGGTGCTCACCCGCACCCCGCGCGAGCACTATGAAGACTCATCACTCCTGCCCCTTCCCCGGCCCTATATTGTGCCCGGCGGGCGCTTTACCGAAACCTACTACTGGGATTCCTACTTCACCATGCTCGGCCTGGTGGACAGCGGGCGGGACGATCTGCTGCGCAATATGGCGGACAACTTCGCCTGGCTGCTGGAAAACTACGGCCACATTCCCAACGGCAACCGCACCTACTATCTGAGCCGCTCCCAGCCGCCGGTCTTTGCCCTGATGGTGGAATTGTTTGAAGAAGACGGGGTACGCGGCGCCCGGCGCTACCTTGAGCATTTACGCAAAGAGTACAGCTACTGGATGGACGGGGCCGAGGCCCTGGCGGATAACCAGGCCTATCGCCACGTGGTGCGCATGCCGGACGGCTCGCTACTTAACCGCTACTGGGATGACCGGGACACCCCCCGGGATGAATCCTGGCTTGAAGATATCCAGACTGCGCGCCTCTCCGGGCGACCCGCCAGCGAAGTATACCGGGATCTGCGGGCCGGGGCGGCCTCCGGCTGGGACTACTCCTCACGCTGGCTGCGAGACCAGGACCGGCTGGCCAGTATTCGTACCACCCAGTTTATCCCCATCGATCTGAACGCCTTCCTGTTTAAGCTGGAGACCACCATCGCCAATATTGCCGGGCTCAAAGGTGAGAAAGAGACCCAGCGCCTGTTTTTCGCCAAAGCCGCCGACCGCCGGGAGGCGATCAACCGCTACCTGTGGGACGACATTAACGGCCTGTATCACGATTACGACTGGCGACGCCAGCGCCCGGCGGCCTTTTCCGCCGCAAGCGTAGTACCGCTGTTTGTGCTGCTGGCAAGCCACGAACAGGCCCGGCGTCTGACCATGCATCTGCGCCTGCGCCTGCTTTCGCCGGGGGGGATCCTCGCAACCGACATCGAAAGCGGCGAACAGTGGGATAAACCCAACGGCTGGGCCCCGTTACAGTGGATGGCTATCCAGGGGCTGAAAAATTACGGCCAGGATGGCCTGGCCGATGAGATAGCCCATAACTGGCTCTCCACGGTAAACCGGGTTTACCGTACATCAAACAAGGTGGTTGAAAAATATAATATTTCCGGGGAGACGCCCCGGGTCGGGGGCGGCGGTGAGTACCCGCTGCAGGATGGCTTCGGCTGGACAAACGGCGTCACCCGGCGGCTGATAAGCCTGTATGGTGAACCGGCGGGCTGAGGGTTGCCCGTAGCGCCAAACCGGGGCGACACTGTTTATTGTCGACTAACCTTCGCTCTCGTACCATTATCGCCACTGAAGCGGCCCGGCCGGTGCTTCAGTGGCGCATAGCCCGCCACAGTGATGCAACGAAAGCCCCGGTGGATTAGTATTAACGCTATAATTTTATTAAAATTCACGCCCCGCATGACAAGGAAACCAACACATGACGACACCGGAGCAAAAAACCTCCCGGGCGACAGGTGCTGTGGAGCATGAACCTGCCGCGGCAGAAAATAACCGCAGTGACACCGTACAGACCACGCTTAACGGGGTAAAAAAGGCCGTTAACCACGTGGAGCGCAACCCGGTTGTTGCCCACTTCCTGCGCGCCACCGAGCGCTTTAACGACCGGATGGGCAACCAGTTTGGCGCGGCCATCACCTACTTTTCGTTTTTATCCCTGATCCCGATGCTGATGGTCGCCTTCGCCGCCGGGGGGTATATCCTCGCCTCGCACCCGACACTGCTGGAGGATATCTTCGCGCGCATTCTGAGCAACGTCAGCGATCCGACCCTTGCCGCCACCCTGCAAAACACCATTAATACCGCCGTGCAGCAGCGCACGGCCGTCGGGCTGGTGGGGCTGCTGGTCGCGCTCTACTCAGGCATAAACTGGATGGGTAACCTGCGCGAAGCGGTCCGCGCCCAGTTTCGGGACGTGTGGGAGCGCAACCCTGACGACAAAGAAAAAATCTGGGTGAAATACCTGCGCGACATGGTCGCCCTGGTGGGGCTCTTAATTGCCCTGATAATCACCCTGTCGATAACGTCCATCTCCGGTGCGGCCCAGCAGACCATTATTAATATCCTGCATCTGGATGCCATCGGCTGGTTAAAACCCGCCTGGCGGCTGATTGGCCTGTCTATCTCGGTCTTTGCGAACTATTTGCTGTTCTTCTGGATCTTCTGGCGCCTGCCGCGCCACCGGCCGCGCAAAAAAGCGCTGCTGCGCGGCACCCTACTGGCGGCCATTGGCTTTGAAGTGCTGAAAATCATCATGACCTTCACCCTGCCCAAACTGGTCTCTTCCCCTTCCGGGGCGGCCTTTGGCTCGGTACTGGGGCTGATGGCCTTTTTCTATTTCTTTGCCCGCCTGATCCTGTTCTGCGCCTCCTGGATTGCCACCGCCCGCTACCAGGATGATCCCCCCCGGGCAGAAGGCAACCCCCCTGTCTGAGCCCGCCTCCCCCGGCCCTGGCCGGGGGTATACCGCACACCCGACTATTCTGTAACTTTTATTTAACCTGAATCTGGTGTTATCCACTGCGCGATGCTTACGCCACAGCGCTATCTGCCGTTAAATTTCACTGAGTGAAAATTATTCGCTTTATGGCGATTTTTCAGGCAATTTCGCCCCGTTCCGGCCGTTGAAATCACACTTTTGCTGTGCGTAATATGGCGATTCGTTCGCCTGTTAATAAGAAAAAAGCCTATGCAAGCCTCCATCGCCGCCCCTGCGGACTCCCAGTCTCTGCCGGTTAACCCGCGCAGCAAAGTGGTGATTGCCTCCCTGGTGGGCACCGCCATTGAATTCTTCGACTTCTACATCTACGCCACTGCTGCGGTGATTGTCTTCCCGCATATCTTTTTCCCCCAGGGGGATGCCACCGCCGCCACGCTACAGTCTCTGGCTACCTTTGCCATCGCCTTTGTGGCGCGGCCAATCGGCTCAGCCCTGTTTGGTCACTTTGGCGACCGGGTGGGCCGCAAAGTCACGCTGGTGGCCTCCCTGCTGACGATGGGGATCTCTACGGTGGTTATCGGGTTACTGCCGGGCTATGAAAGTATCGGGATTTTCGCCCCCCTGCTGCTGGCACTGGCGCGCTTTGGTCAGGGGCTGGGGCTGGGTGGCGAATGGGGCGGTGCGGCCCTGCTGGCTACCGAAAACGCCCCGCCCCATAAGCGGGCGCTGTATGGCTCATTCCCGCAACTGGGTGCCCCGATTGGCTTTTTCTTTGCCAACGGCACCTTTTTGCTGCTCTCCTGGCTGCTGAGCGACGAGCAGTTTATGTCCTGGGGCTGGCGGGTGCCGTTTATACTCTCGGCGGTGCTGGTGATCATTGGCCTGTATGTGCGCGTCTCGCTGCATGAAACCCCGGTATTCGCCAGAATCGCCAGGGCCGGTAAGCAGGTAAAAATCCCGCTGGGCACCCTGCTCAGCCAGCATCTCAGGGCCACTATCATCGGCACCCTGATTATGCTCGCCACCTACACCCTGTTTTATATTATGACGGTCTACTCCATGACCTACAGCACCACCCCGGCCCCGGCGGGCCTTGGCTTCTCCCGTAACGACGTGCTGTGGATGCTGATGCTCGCCGTGCTCGGCTTTGGCCTGATGGTGCCGGTATCCGGCTGGCTGGCGGACAACACCGGCCGCCGCAGCTGCATGCTGGTAATAACCAGCCTGATCCTGCTGTTTGCCCTGTGCCTGTTTGTGCCGCTGCTGGGCTCCGGCAGCCCGGCCCGGGTGATGCTGTTTTTGGTTATCGGGCTTAGCCTGATGGGGCTGACCTTCGGCCCCATGGGCGCACTGCTGCCGGAGCTCTTCCCCACAGAGGTGCGCTACACCGGGGCATCCTTCTCTTATAATATGGCGTCGATCCTCGGGGCCTCGGTCGCGCCCTATATCGCCACCTGGCTACAGGCGAACTGGGGGTTATTCTGGGTGGGCGTTTATCTGGCGGCCATGGCGACCATTACCCTTATCGCCCTGTGGTACAGCAAAGAGACCCGCCACCAGGCGTTATAAGTTTCCGGTTATTACCCGCTCGCGGGTAAATCGCGCCTGTTACGGCTGGCTGACAGCGGCTGTAACAGGCGCTACGCCCTTTTCCGGGCGGAATTCTCCCCGAACTTTCGTTTAGCTCAAAGTTTATCAAAACGATGTTTTAAAATATTTGACTCACCGGACATGGCGGCTCAAACTAGCTGCATATTTCCTCATTCTGGTATTCAAAACTATGTCAACGCAGAAAATTGCCGTTATTGGCGAATGTATGATTGAGCTGTCCGAAAAGGGCTCCAGTGTCAGCCGCGGATTTGGCGGCGATACCCTGAATACTTCGGTCTATATTGCCCGCCAGGTGGCCCCGCAGGCCCTGAGCGTGCACTACGTTACCGCCCTGGGCCAGGACAGTTTCAGCCAGCAGATGCTGGATGCCTGGCAGGCAGAGAATGTGGATACCTCACTGACCCAGCGCATGGAAAACCGCCTGCCGGGCCTGTACTACATTGAAACGGACGCCACCGGCGAGCGCACCTTCTACTACTGGCGTAACGAAGCCGCAGCCCGCTACTGGCTGGAAAGCGCCGACGCCGACGCCATCTGCGCGCAGCTGGCGACGTTTGACTACCTCTACCTGAGCGGGATAAGCCTGGCTATCCTCAGCCCTCAGAGTCGTGAAAAACTGCTCGGCCTGCTGCGCCAGTGCCGCGCAAACGGCGGCAAAGTGATTTTTGATAACAACTATCGCCCGCGCCTGTGGGCCAGCAAAGAAGAGACGCAGCAGGTTTACCAGCAGATGCTGAGCTGCACCGATATTGCGTTCCTCACCCTGGATGACGAAGACGCCCTGTGGGGGGAAAAACCGGTTGATGAAGTGATTGCCCGCACCCAGGCCGCTGGCGTCAGCGAAGTGGTTATTAAACGCGGTGCCGACTCCTGCCTGGTGGCAGAAAAAGGCCAGCCGCTGGTAGAAGTACCGGCGGTGAAACTGCCCAAAGAGCGCGTGGTGGACACCACCGCCGCCGGGGATTCGTTCAGCGCCGGGTATCTCTCCGTACGCCTGACCGGTGGCAGCACTGCCGCTGCGGCACAGCGCGGCCACCTGACGGCCAGCACGGTTATTCAGTATCGCGGGGCGATAATCCCCCGCGAGGCCATGCCAGCCTGACCATTAACCACAAAAAAACAGGTGCCGCGGCACCTGTTTTTTTTATCTCTCCCGACGGCCGGCCCCGCTACTGGCCGGGCGGAATGTCTGAAGCGTCTGGCGCCACGTCATCCGGTGCGACTGTATCTGCCGCACCGCCTGCCGCAACGGGTTTGATTAACCCGTCCCAGATAGCCTGAAGCGATTTCACATCAAACTCCGGCTCGCCTTTCGGCTGCTGCAAAATAATCGCCATCTGCTGGGAGAGGACCTGGCGCAGCTCCTGGTTGATACTGGTGACCGTGAGCTTGTTCAGGAAATCCTGGCGCAGTGCCTGGTACTGCTCCGGCGCAATATCCACCACCTGGTTTTGCAATGAACGCAGGCGCTGGGCGGTGAGGATCCCGGTGTCGGTACGCCCGTACATGGCAAACAGTTTTTGCAGTTCGAGATTTTTTTGCGCCACCAGCGCGTTAAATTCTTCCTGCTCCAGCCCCTTCTGGTGAACCTTTTCCAGCTCTTTAACGACCGCGGCGAAATTGGCCTCCAGCCGTTCCCCCGGGGTATCAATATTAATGCCGCACTGGGCACGCTGGTAGAGCACCCGGCAGTCAAACCCCAGATCCATATCGCGGATATTGTTTTTGCTCAGGCTCTGCTGGACATGCCAGAACAGCGCTTCACGAGCCAGATCTGCCCGCCAGTAGCGCAGCAGGGCCGCAGAATCACGGATGGGGGTCCACGGGTTATCCCACATAATCGCCACCCGATCCCGGGTCAGATGTTCGCTGACCAGGCTTACCGCCTCGCGGCGCAGGGGCGAAATCGCCGGCACCGGTGCCGGGGTCTCGCGCTTGCCTTTCAGCTCGCCAAAGACTTTAGCTATCTGCTCTGCCACGCTGCGGCTGTCCACATTGCCGACCACGATAAGGGTCATGGCGTCTGGCGTGTACCACTTGTGGTAAAAGCTGCTCAGCCCGGCGGCGTCCAGCGGCTGCTTCAGCGGGGCGGAGGGATCGTGGCCCAGCAGCACCGAGCCTTTCAGCCGGTAGCGCCACCAGGCGTCGCGCGGGTTTTCCGGCCAGGTGCCAACGGTTGCGCTCTCCGCGCCCGGCAAGTGGGCAACCCGCTGGGGGGTGATCGGCAACTGGCCCGCCGTGTGGGCCAGCCAGTCAAAAGCCTCTTTGAGTAAGTCATTGCGCCCGTTAGGCAGGCTGAGGTTGTAGCGGGTCACATCATAAGAGACAACGGCAGGGGCCATCCCGTGTCGGGGATCAACACTCTGCTGCCAGAACGCGCCCGGGGCGGCCCCCGGCACATTGCGCTGGAGCGCCATACTGGCCAGCGCGCGGCTGTAACCGCTCTGCTGGGTGGTTTCTGCCAGCGAGCCGATGTCCACCATCAGGCGCACCTGCACCCGGTCGCTGGGGCGCTGGGGGGTGGCAAGCACCTGCCAGCGAAAACCATTCGACAATGTTCCCTGCTGCCAGGCCGGATCAGGCTGGAGCGGATCGGCCTGTACAGATCCACTGACGGCAACCATCAGCAGCGCCCCTGTCAAAAGTCGAATTGTTTTGCCCTGCATGTAAACCCCTGATCAACATTCCCGGTTAAAAAAACTGCAATGGCGGCGTTATCAGTACCGCCAGAATGACGCATCATCGCTGTTAGACCACGAATAACGAAAAAAGTCCTGCGGAGCATTAAATTTTTCAGCGGGTGCGGACACCGGACAATCGCGGGAGCAACGCGCGGATGATACGCCGCGCCAATTATGCGAAGCGACCGCAGCCAGGGCAAGTGGCTGCGGCCGGACAGGATATCAGGAAGGAACTTTTTGTGAGTCAGCGGAGGGCGGGTTATCCAGGGTTTTCTGCAGCTGGGTTTCATCCAGCTGTTTTACCCACTTCGCCACCACGACCGTCGCCACACCGTTACCCACCAGGTTGGTCAGCGCACGGGCTTCAGACATAAAGCGGTCGATACCCAGGATCAGCGCCAGGCCCGCCACCGGCAAATGCCCGACGGCAGAAATGGTGGCCGCCAGTACGATAAAGCCGCTGCCGGTCACGCCCGCCGCCCCTTTAGAAGAGAGCAGCAGCACCACCAGCAAAGTGATCTGGTGGAAGATATCCATATGGCTGTTGGTGGCCTGGGCAATAAAGACCGCCGCCATAGTCAGGTAGATAGATGTACCGTCGAGGTTAAACGAGTACCCGGTCGGAATAACCAGACCCACGACCGACTTCTTACAGCCCAGCTTTTCCATTTTATCCAGCATGCGCGGCAGGGCAGACTCCGACGACGAGGTCCCCAGCACGATCAGCAGCTCTTCTTTGATATAGCGGATAAATTTGAAAATGTTAAAGCCAGTCACCCGGGCAATCGACCCCAGCACCACCACCACAAACAGAATACAGGTGATATAGAAGCAGATAATCAGCTGACCGAGCTGTACCAGGCTCCCCACCCCGTATTTGCCGATGGTAAATGCCATGGCCCCGAACGCACCGATGGGCGCCAGGCGCATGATCATATTGATGATGCCGAAAATAACCTGTGAGAAGCTCTCAATCACGTTAAAAATCAGCTGGCCTTTGCTGCCAAGGCGATGCAGCGCAAAGCCAAACAGCACGGCAAACAGCAGCACCTGCAGAATATTACCGCCAGCAAAAGCGCCCACCACGCTTGCGGGTATCACATCCATCAGGAATGCGACCACCCCCTGCTCCTGGGCCTGCTGGGCGTACATCGCCACCGCCTGCGCGTCCAGGCTGGCCGGGTCCACGTTCATACCGGCACCGGGCTGAATGATATTCACAATCACCAGGCCGATAATCAGCGCAACCGTACTGACCACTTCAAAGTAAAGCAGCGCCACGGCCCCGGTGCGGCCCACGGCTTTCATGCTTTCCATACCGGCAATACCGGTCACAACAGTACAGAAAATAACCGGCGCGATAATCATTTTTATCAGTTTAACGAACGCATCGCCCAGCGGTTTCATCTGTGCGCCCAGTTCCGGCCAGTAGTGTCCCAGTAAAATACCGATGACAATAGCGGTCAGCACCTGAACGTAAAGGCTTTTGAAAAATGAAATTTTCATAGGGTGTCCTTCAGAGGGATAGTCACAGCCTGCGTCGCAGTGACCCAGGCTGACGGCTCCGAATTTACACCTTTGAAACATTTCAGAAATGAACAGGCATCACATATGAAACAGAAATGTTATTTTTTTTCGTAACTCAGCACGTTTTGATGAATTTTAGTGATGGAATCTGTAGTAAGGAAAGCCGGGCTATGGAGATAGCGGGTGGCAAAGGTATCCGGCGAGAGGGGCTCGGCAAACTGCTGCCCCAGCACCACCTGCACACCGGCCTCCTGCAGCCAGCGCTGCTGCGCGTCGTTTTCCACCCCTTGTGCCACCACGTCAAGATTCAGCCGCCCGGCGGCGTCCATGATCAGGCTGGCGACACTGTTATTGTCCGGTAACAGGTCAACGAACGCCTTGTCAATTTTCAGGATATCTACCGGGGTCGCTTTATTCTGGTGGAACTGGTACAGGCTGGCATAGCCCATGCCGAAGTCATCCAGCGCGATACGCACGCCTTTGTCACGCAGCGGGCGCAGAATGTTGATCGCCGCCTGCGGGTCGTCCACCCGCCGGTTTTCCGTCACTTCCAGAATCAGCGTGCCGGGCTGGATACGGTAACGCTGCAACAGCTCGCCAAGCTGGGCCACCACGTCCGGCGTGACCAGTTGCAGCGCCGACAGGTTAATGCTCAGCGGCAGCATCACACCGCGCTGCTGCCAGCTGGCCAGCAGGCGTGCAGAGGCGTCCAGCATCCAGATCCCGACGGTCATTATCAGCCCGCAGGCTTCCGCCTGCTCCAGCAGTGTATCCGGCTGGGACCACTGGCCGTCTTCCTGGTGCTGGCGCAGCAGCACTTCCGCCCCGAGCAGGGTGCCACTGAGGATATCCACCTGCGGCTGCAGCCAGATAGCCAGCTGCCCGGTTTCCAGGGCGTTGAGAATATGGCTCTCCTGGGCCAGGCGCTGCTGGGCCCGCTGCAGTTGCTCCGGCTCATAAAACTGCACCTGGTTGCGGCCAAAGCGCCGCGCCGCAAGGGCGGCGGACATGGCCCGGCGGTATTGTTGCTCCGCCCCCAGCGCCTGTGCCCACATGGCAATGCCGATGCTGGCCGTCGGGCGCAGGTGCAGATTCTGAAGGGGCAACGGCTCGTGCAGCGCCGCCAGTATCTGGCGCGCGAGGGTCATCATCGCCCAGGGATCGCTCTGCTGCGGGCAAATCACCGCAAAATCATACTGATTCATCTGCGCCAGGGTCATATCAGCCCCCAGGCAGCCCTTCAGGCGGGAGATAACCGTCAGCAGCAGCGTCTCGCGCTGGCTCTCTTTTAACACCCCCACCACTTCCTGGAGGGTTTCACTGCTGACAACCAGCAACGCCGGGGCTTTGCCCTCTTTGGTTGTCTGCTCCAGCAGCGCCAGTAACAGCGCCTTGTTGGGCAGCTCAGAGAGCGGGAAATGGGTGGCGAGTTTTTCTTTCTCTTCCAGTAAGCGCCTGATCTGCTGCTGGTTGCGGTTATAGCTGCGCACCAGCAGGCCAATTTCATCATCCCGGTGCAGCGCCCCGAGTTTCAGCTGGTGGCCCGCCACCTGGCTGCGCTCCAGCCCGTGCAGCTCCTGGGCAATATTGCGCAGCGGGTGGACCATCAGGCGGTTAATACACCAGGTCACCGCCACGGTCACCACCAGCACCAGCATCAGCCAGGTGGTCACCAGGGTTGAGATAATACTGATAATGTGGCGGTACATCCGCCAGGAGTCCGCCTGCAACACCAGGTAGGCCAGCGGCTGCGGGTTCGCCGGGCGCTCCAGGGAATAGAGCGGCAGCGAAATTTGCACCGGCAGCTCAAACAGGCGCGCCATCAGCAGCGGCACCGGGTGCTCGGTGGCGAAGTTAATATGCAGTGCCTGGAACTGGTTAGGCAGCACCACATCGGCACGCCCGACAATACCGGACGGCGGAATTTGCATCAGAATGGATTCGGCCTGGGGGATATCGGCCTTCAGGATCGCCGCCGACAGAGGGGCGCGCACCGAGCGCGCAATACTTTCCATCTGGGTGGCGACCGTATAGCGATTTTGCTGCGTAAAGTGAAAAAGCAAAATAATAATAAAAACAGCGATAAACACCAGGGACACGGAAAAAACCGTGGCCATTTGTTTGATCGTTAAAGAACGGCTGACTCGCAAGTTCACTCTCCACATGGACTATCAGGGAGTGGTCACCCTCTCCATGATGACCACACGCGGCAGAGTATACTGCATTGCGGGGACTTTGCGTCTGATCTGCGGCTAATTGGCGCTTTTTTACCAGTCTGCATAAGGCACCAGCGGTTGCGGTGGCAACGCCATATCGCCCATCCAGCCGCCGAACGAATAACGCACAAAAAGTAGCCCGTGGCTGGGGGTGTAATCCTTGGCCTGCTGAATATCCACCCCGGCCCCCACTGACCAGTGACTGTTGATCCGCCGCTCCACCAGCGCCCGGGCGGTATACCCCACCCCGCTGGACGATCCGCCCTCTTCCGGGGCGTTGCGATCGGGCAGCGAGAGCGGCACCAGATTCTGTAGCGGGTAGCGCCTGTTCGTATCGCTTTGCGAGTGCGACCAGGACACCGAGCCCCCCAGCTCCCATGACCAGTTCTCCGTGCGCTGGCGCCAGATAACCGGCAGCGCAAACGACACATACTGCTGCGGGCTGTAATAGCCCCCCTGGCCGAGGGTGTAATTGCTCAGGTCTTTATCATAATGCCAGAGCATATTGGTCACCCCCACGGTCACCCGGCGGTTATTCTCATTGAGCAGCTTGTAGTAATAGCCGGTCATCCAGCGTACCCGCCAGTTATCCTCCACATTCTTCCCCTGCAGGCTGTCGGCACTCAGGCTCGACCAGATACCGTGCGCCTTGCCCTGGTCGTAGCTCAGGCTGATCCCGCCACCGGTTGCCCGCACCCCGCCCCAGGTTTTACCGGTATTCGGATCGCGCTGCCCGGCAAACGAAAGTAACGAGCTGGATACCGGCCGCCGGTGAGCATTCAGGGTGTAGCCCAGCGGGCCCAGATCCCCGCGATAGCTTAATCCCCCGACCAGGTCCACCACATCAAACCCCATCGGGGTGGTGCCGATATCCCCGGCCCAGGTGGCATTATGCCAGCCTGCAGCCACACTGACCCCGCTGGCCCTCTGGCTCCCATAGTGGCTACAGCCCGCTTTATAACAGGTGCCCCAGTGCGGCTTCGTTTCGCTGCCAAAACTGCCGGGATCCATATTCACCACATCAGCACGCAGGAAGCCGGTGCCGTCACTGAGCGGCGCATCCAGCTGGAGCATGGTCGTGTGGGCTTTAAGATCCGAGTAACCCGGCGTGCCGCTGGAGCCCCAGTAATCGTGATCGAGGGTGACGCGCACATCCTGCTGCTGGTACAGATCGGCCGCGTCGCTGCGGATCCCGCGTTTCAGCCAGTCATCGCGGGCGTCGTTACGGGTCAGTTGCGTGAAGCTGTCGTTATCCTCCGGGCGCTTATCACTGATACCGGCAGCGACCATCGCATCGCGCAGGGTATCCAGCCCCTGCAAAGGTGCCCCCCCGGCGGCCTGGTAACGGGCCCCGTCGCGCAGGGCCATCGCGCTACTCATGGACGGCGGCTGGCGCTTTGCCTCTGCAATGGCGGCCTGATACAGCTGCCCGGCGGTAGCGGTATCCCCCAGCGCATTACGCACGCGGGCCTCCCGGCGCACCCTGTTGAGGGAGGCGTCATCCGGGCGGTGCAGGGCCGCCAGGTAGTGGCGGGCGCGTGGCTTATCCCCTGCGGCAAGAAAGGTCTCCACCAGCCCGAGCCGCGCCTCATCACTGGCCGGGTCACGGGCCAGCGCCCGCTGATACTCCCGCTCTGCTTGCGGGTAATCCCCCCGCTCGCTGGCCCACTCCGCCAGCGCCAGGGTGAAGCGCTCCGCCGGTGGTTGCTGACGGAGTAACGCAATGGCCTGCGCCTCCTGGCCCCCGTCACGCAGCCGGTTCGCCTCTGCCATCACCTGGTTGCTCTCCAGTCGCGCTGCCAGCGCCCGGAGATTTGGGCTCCACTGGCTGCGGGGCAGGCGGTGAATTTCATCCAGGGCGGTGCGGTCTCTGTCTGTTGCGGCAAGATACAGCCCCTGAGCATATATCCGCTCCGGATCCCGGGGTTCCTTTGCCGCCAGCGCCCGGAACAGCTGGTCTCCGCGGGCCTGCTGCCCGGCAGCAGCCAGATCTTTTGCCAGCCGGTACGTTATCCAGACACTGTCCGGGTTGCTGTCCAGCCGCTGCTGGTGCAGGGCGGCCGCCCGGGCCCACTCGCCCTGGTTTTCCAGCACTGCGGCCTGCTGTTCGAGGCTGTCGTCGCGCAGGCTGCGCTCAATATCATCAATACTGCTCCGCTGGCGCGGGGTCAGGGTGCCGATAAACGCACTGGCCTTTTCCGGCGACTGGCGGCGGTAAATATTAGCCAGCCCGCGCACCGCGCTGCTGTTGCCCGCATCCAGCTGTAACGCCTGCCGGTAATACTCCCCGGCCACGGGATCGTTTTTTTCCGCGACCGCCACATCCCCGAGCCCCAGCAGCGCATAGCTGTCGTGGCGATCCGTGTTGCGCGCCTGCTGGTAGCGCAGGCGCGCCAGCGCCGTATCGTGGTTTTTCAGGGCCTGGTCGCCCTGGTCTATCAGCGACCAGTAACGGCTGCTGCGTGTCACCGTGGGTGCCTTACTGGCAGGGGGGGTCGCTTTCGCCACCGGGCGCTCAGTTGGAGGCTCTGTTGCAGGTGCGCGCCCGGGGGCGGGAACCTGCACCGGCTGGTGGTGCTGCGCAAGCTGTTGCCGGGCGGCGCTGGCATTCTCCCCGTCGCTGAATACCGCCAGATACTGTTGCAGGGCCGCCGTACTGGCGGGGCCGGGGGCTTTGTCCCTGACGCGCTCCCACCACAGGCGCTCTGCCGTAGAGCGCCCGGCAGCGGAGCGCGCCATCTGGCGCAACACGTTATACCCCTCCTGGTTACGGTTATCGGCGAACAGCATACCGGCCAGCGCGCCGCCAAGATCCGTATTCCCCGCCGCCCGGGCATACAGTTGCTGTAGCTGTGTTACCGCCCCCTGATGGCGGGCCGGTATTTTCGCCACCAGCAACCAGTATTCCCCCGCCAGCGAGTCGTCTGGCGGGTGGCCATTAAACAGCGCGTCATAAGCGGCAATAGCCTCGCGGGTATGGCCGGTGGTCCCCAGTAGCCGGGCCTGTTGTAGCTGTGCCCGCCCCCGGGGGGAGGACAACGCCACGCTGGTTTGCGCCTGCCGGTATGCCTGGCTGTCGGGGGCCGTTTTGCCTATCTGCGCCATCAGCTTACTGGCGCCAGCCGTATCCCCGTGGCGCAGCAAATAGCGCAGCCGGGCGGCCATAACATCCGGATCATCCGGGGCTATCAGCGTCAGGCGGTGGAGTGACTGGCGCACCAGATCGTCACGCTGGCTGGACTCGCCCAGCCGCACCTGATCCAGCAAATGCTGTTTCGCCGTCTCCTGGGCGCCCCAGGCCCGGGGGAGAATAACCAGCCCCACCACCAGGCTGAGCAGACTTAATGAGAACTTATGCATGATCCATCCTGGGGTAATACCAGCTCCCCGTTAACGGAGAACCGGTAACGCTGTTGATCCCATCCCTGGCCAAATAACGTGAGAACATAATTGTAATAGGCATTTTTGCCGGGAAAGTTCACCGCCACCCGCTGGCGCTGTGCCTGTAGCGCCGGGCTGTGTTGCAGGGCGGGGAGCAGCGCGGCAGAAAATCCGACCGGGCCCTCACCGCTCAGCCCGCCGTCCGCGACGCGGGCTTTTTCCGGCGGAGCCCCGCGCGCCGCTGTTGCGGTGATCATCGGGGCGAAATGGTCCAGCAGCCGCGCTTTGTCCGGATCGCTGTCACTGAGCATACCGGCCCACAGATAAGCCCGGATGGCATCATAACTGCTGATAAGCGGCGGCTTCACACCAAGCTGCCAGCCCTCTCCCTTGTTCCAGACGACCCAGTCCGGCACATAACCGTGCGGCGCGGTATCTACCAGTAAGGCCATATTGGCCGCGCGCATTTCAGACCAGGGGGCGTGGTAGCGCACCATGCGCGCCAGCACCTGGGGCGGCAGATAGCTGGGGTTAAGCCGCCAGCTCCCCGGCTGTACAAACCCCTGCTTACCGGGCAACAGGACCATACCAAGACCCGGCACCCGGACGACAGATTCCTGGCGAATTTGCTTCAGTAAGTCTTCTCCCTGGCGGGTGTAGGTGTCGTTATGCCAAATCCGCCCCCCTTCCAGCAGCGCCCAGGCAATCCACATGTCCGCATCAGTGGCGTTGTTGGCATCCAGCACCTGCCACTGGCTGGCACTGTGGCGCCCCCACAGCCAGGCGGGTAAGTGCTTACTCAGATCCCCCCGGGCAAGGTTGTTGCGGGTCCAGGTCAGCACCCTGTCAAAGGTGGTCTGGTCATCCGCCACCAGGGCGAAAAACAGCGCATAGCTCTGTCCTTCTGAGGTGGTTATCTGGCGCGGGTCGCTGGCGTCAATCACCCGCCCCTGGTCGCTGAGATAATCCTGTTTAAACTGCTCCCAGGCCGGCCAGGGACAGGTCGCGGCCCGGGATGTGGCGCAGGCCATCACCAGGGCCAGCGCACATCCTCGCCATCGCATATTAGTCTCCCTTCAGACGGCGGCGGCTCAGAATACGCAGCAGCCGCCACAGAACCCACGCCAGCAACACCACGCTGATGGCCGCAAGAATAGCCAGCAGAACCGGGTGGTTAGACAGGGCAAACCACAGTCGCTCAAACCACGGTAAGTGCCCCGCATAATAAATGTCCCCCACCCGGATCCCCTGTACGTCCGCTTCGCGGATCACCGCAACCGACCCGGCAATCGCCGCCCGTTTACCGCTGTCGTTCAGGGCGTTATTCAGTAGACTGTACCCGCGCGGGCTGTCCGCCAGCAGGGCAATCACACTGCGCGAATCGTTATAGGGGGACTGGAAGCCGACGATTGCCGCCATCGGCCCGTCGGAGCTCATTGTGGTCTGCGCATGTGCGGCCCTGTCGTCGTCTGGCAGCAGCACGCTATCGCCAGGGGTCTGGCGCACCGGGGTCTTCACCCAGGCCCGGGTGGATTCCAGGAGCAGATTAACCCGGGAGTCATCTTTCATCCCGGGCGGCAGCGTGCCGATTATCATGATGTCTTTGTCTGCCCCTTTCATCTCTGCGGGGTTGTCACTCAGACTCAAGCTGGTCGCGGCGGTGCCGGTCTGGGCGCCTATGGTGCCCACCGCGTTGAGCAGCGCCTCTACCTGGTCCGCCCGGGGTTGCGCCGGGACAACAATCAGGGTGTCAGACAGATCCGCCATCCGGCTGAACGGGAAACCGGCGCTGGCATACACCCGCAGATCCGGCATGGCGATAAAGTGGTAGTAGTGCGATAAATCGATGCTGGAGCTTTCATCCAGCACCACTTTATTGGACACCGGCTGATACGTTACGCAGTTATCTGTCGAGCCGCCGGGCATCGGGTTCATGTACTGGAAATCAAAACGCAGCTTGTTAGCCGCCCCGAGACGCAGTGCCGGAATAGACACGTTAGCGCCCGCATCCAGCAGCCCCTGGAGGATGGGCAGGCGCACCATCAGGTGGTTATTTTCGCTGTTCGGGTACAGCCCGAAGGACTTCAGGAAACGATCATTCAGGTTGACGTCCATCCGCGAACTGTCCCGGGCCGGTGGCGCCGTATAACGATATTTCAGATCCATATCAATGCCGGTGCTGCGTAACAGATAGAGATCTGGCGGCAAATTCAGATTCAGGGTGATTGAGGAGGGCTGCAGGCCCACCGACTGTAACTGACCCTCGTAGGTTTTCAGCTCGCCGAACGTCACCGGGCTGTCGGTGCGTACCCAGTTCGGCGCATCATAAGGTTTGCGGGCCTGTAGCGGTTTTACCGCATCCACCGTGACCTGCTCGCCACGCAGCAACACATCTCCGCTGGCGATCCCCCGGACCGCCTGGAGAAGATCGTTATCATCCCGGCCCCAAATCACCAGCGTTTTAATCCACGGCTTATCCGGGTGGCTGCGCATCTCGATAACCGGCGCGGTGACCGGCGGGTGCGCTTTCAGAAAGTCCGGGCGCCGGGCGTTAGTGGCAAACACAATGCTGTTTTGCTCCGGTAGCTGATTATAAAACACCGGGAACACCTGCCCGCGCCACTGGGCCCGGGTGCCAAACCAGGAAGAGAGGATAGCCGCGGCCTTTTGCTGCCCGGTATCCGGGGCCCCGGCAAACACCACCGGCAGGGTCAGGCGCCCGCTATCCCGGGCGTCATAAAACGGCAGCGGAAACGCCGAAAGATCGTTTTTCACCACCAGGGTCTGGTAGGTCAGCGTCAGGTTGCTGTCCCGGCCAATGTCCATCCACAACGTCGTATTGGCCGGGTTTTCACACACTTCCCGGTAATGACCAATAAACGCCAGGTGGATGCGGTTAAAGTCCGTGATATATAGCGGGTCCAGCGGTATCTGCAGGCGGGTTTTCTTACCCAGTTGTTCACGGGTTACCGGCACGGCCGCCATCAGCTCGTCGTTCAGGTAGATCTTAAGCTGGGACAATCCCGGGATCAGGGAGGGCGACGGGGTGACGTCCAGATTCAGTAGCGCCCCGGAGACGACCTCATCACGGCGCACGCCGAACTCCGCATAGCCGTCAGAGGTGGTGCCGCGCAGGGTCATATTGCCCGGTGCCGGTGCGATACTGGCAAAAGACAACACCGCGCTACGCTGCGGGGCCTGTGGCGCCGCCTCCCCTGGGTTATCCTCCCCCGGCACGGGGGGCGCTGGGGTGCTTACGGCAACCGGCGTCTGGGGTAATGGGCCGGGGGCTGCCCATGACAACGCGGCCGGAAGCCCCCCGATGCCAAGTAGCGCAGCATAAAACCAGAAGTATGTTTTTTTCATCACACCATCATCATTGTTGAATTAATGCCTGATCTGGCCGTGCGCGACCACCGCGCGCCGGGGAATAAAAGAGACCACCCAGTCCACTAACGCGGTAAGAAAACGGAACACATATTTCACTTTAGACGGTGCAAAGACCGCCAGGTGGCGATACCCCCGGAAGCCGAGCATCAGAATATCCAGCAGGCTCTCCATCGGCTTATCCTGGGGGAAGCTGTCTTGCCACAGGGCCCAGGTATCGGCTCTGGCAAAAGTGCACTGAATAAAATCAATATGTTGCCTGGTCGTCAGGGGGTCAAGCTCCAGGCCGATACGCTGACCGGCAATGCGGATAACCCGGGCGGGGAACGCGAAAGACTGCTGGCCGCGGTTAAGAATCAAATCCACCTTCTGCCCGTCCAGCAGCCCGGCATGGCTGTGCAGCACAATCCCCACCCCGGACTCGGAATAGTCACGAATGGTGCAGGGGAACAGGTGCCCGTCATCGCGGCCAATGGCGGCCGGTAGCGCGATCTCCACCCGGTTTGCCTGGCGCACCTGCTTACTTTCCACCGATACCGCCACCGCACCGCCAAGGATCAGTAAGTTATAAAACACCCACAGCAGGCTGATAATCACCGTCAGCAGCTCATCCCGGGGGCCGTAGATCATGCGGATCCCCCCGGCCAGCACGCCCAGAATGTTTAACAACACCAGCACCAGATAAGGACGGCTGATTATCCAGTCGATGTATTCATGCGTTACCAGGCCGCCTTTCGCGGTGACATTAAATTTCCCCTTACGGGGATTAAACAGCGCCACCAGCGTCGGGCGGGCAATATACCAGGCGATCACCGTTTCGTAGATCTCCCCCCAGAAAGAGTGGCGGTATTTGCCCTGAATGTGTGAGTTAGTCAGGCCGGCGTGGATCATGTGCGGCAGAACGAAGAGCGCTATCATCAGCGCCGGGGCGTAAATGATATAGGCATGCAGCAGCAGGAACGCCAGCGGTGCGGTCAGAAAGATAAGCCGCGGGATCCCCGACAAAAAATGCAGCATCGCATTGGTATAGCACAGGCGCTGGGCCAGTTTTAGCCCCCGGCCCAGTAGCGGATTATCCAGACGGAAGATTTGCACCATCCCCCGCGCCCAGCGAATACGCTGGCCGATATGTGCCGACAAACTTTCTGTCGCCAGCCCCGCCGCCTGGGGAATGCGCATATAGGCAGAGGTATAACCACGGCGATGCAGGCGCAGCGAGGTGTGGGCATCCTCGGTGACGGTCTCTACCGCAATCCCGCCAATATCATCCAGCGGCCCTCGTCGGATCACCGCACAGGAGCCGCAAAAGAACGTGGCATCCCACATGTCGTTGCCGTCCTGCACCAGGCCGTAAAACAGCATCCCCTCGTTAGGGGTTTTACGAAAACGCCCGAGGTTGCGCTCAAAGGGATCGGGGGAAAAAAAGTGGTGTGGCGTCTGCATCATCGCCAGTTTTTTATCTTTGTAGAACCAGCCCATGGTCAGTTGCAGAAAAGAGCGGGTGGGTAAGTGGTCACAGTCAAAAATCGCCACGAATTCACCGCGGGCGTACTGCAGTGCGTGGTTAATATTGCCCGCTTTCGCGTGTTCATGGGTTTTACGCGCCAGATAGTGGATACCTGCGTCGCGGGCGAAATCTTCAAACTCCGGGCGTCCGCCATCATCCAGTAGCCAGATACTGAGCTTATCTTTGGGCCAGTCTATCCCCAGCGAGGCGTAAACCGTGCCTTTTACCACGTGCAGATCTTCGTTGTAGGTAGGAATAAAAATATCGACCTGCGGCCATTTTTCCATTGCCAGCGGCAGTTGTACCGGCTGGCGGTGGAGGGGCCATATAACCTGAAAATACCCCAGCACCAGTACCAGCCAGGCGTAGATTTCGGCAAACAGCAGGATCAGGCCACATGTCAGGCTAAGCGGATCGTGCCAGTTAAGCGTGGCAGTCACCCGCCACCAGATATAGCGGCCGGAGACCGTCAGCGACAGCACGATCATCATCATCGACGGAAAGCGCCCCGGGAAACGGCGGATAACCAGGGCCACACCCCATAGGGTCAGCAAAAAAACAAATTGCGACAGCGGGTTAAAAGGCTGGGTAATACACACCAGCGCCAGAATCAGCGCCACAGTGCACACCGTATACAGCACTATCAGCCGCGTGCGAAAACTCAGCCCCTCAAAGCCGTGATCCGCCGCATTCAGGCCCCTGCTGTTTGCCACCCGCAGGGGCAGCGCATCAGCCCACCGCCGGTAGCGCTGCCACAGACGGGCAATGGGGGAGTCTCCCGGGGCAGATCTTGCCACCGCAGCACGCGACGGGCACCACAATATCAGCCACAGGCTCTGGATCAGGTAGCGCACAATATCCAGCGGTCGCGGGCGATCTGCATCCACTTGCGGCCAGTAGAGCTTGCGCCGGGCCAGTATCTGCTGCCAGCGGGCATTTTCCAGCGGTAAAAATGCCCACGCCAGCATCACCATCAGGCAGCCCGTAAAAGCGCTGAACGGCGGCGCACTGTGACGCCGGTAGTGCATATACCGCTTAGCCAGGCGCCCCGCGACTGGCGGTATCATTAACCCGCCATGCCAGCCCATTAACCATGGCTCCCGGAAAAATGCAGCAGACACCAGTTCGCCAGGGTGAGCATCTCCTCTGCGGCCAGGGAGTCCTTACGGTATTCTCCCACCGGCTGCTTCGCCGCCAGGCTCTCGGTGACCGCTTCATCGCGGTGCACCACCACCGGCAAAATACGGGGCAGGCTCTTTAACCATAACTGTAAAATATCTGACTGTAGCTCGCTCTTCGCATCAAAGCCATTGACCAGCAGGTGGGCGTTTTTCGCCACCGCCTGCTGATGCAGGCGCACATGACAGTTAGGATCCGGGCGGATCAGGGTGAGTAAATGCTCCATTTCCGCCATCAGCGCCTGGTTAAGGGGGGAGTAGCCCGCCGGTAAATCCACCAGGATCCACTGCCAACACCGGCTGGTTTTCAGGCTGTGTAACCCGGCGGAAAAACCGGGCAACGGTGAGCCGCTGGCGCTGGCGGCCCCCCATTCAGCGAGGGTAAGCTGGCCGAAAGGCAGCAGCTCAAGGCCACTGGCATAGCGCCAGGCGCTCTGCTGCCAGGGGTGGTTATCCAGTAAGGCGCGGGCCCATCCGCCAGGATGCGTTACGGCAATATTGAAAAACAGGCGCAGCATATTGTCGGGGCAGGCATCAATCACCAGTACCGTTTCACCCAGTTGCTTTAGCGCCCACCCCAGGCCTGCCACCACCGACGAGGTGCCCACCCCGCCGCGCGCCCTGGATACCAATAATAGCCATCAGTAAAACTCCTGTTATCCCTGTTTTTTTTCAGCGAATTCCGCCAGCAACGGCCAGCGCTGCAATGCAGCAGACAGCCGTTCATTTTGAGAGATATCTGAGTAGTGAATGTCGGGCAGCGCAAAGATCCGTTGCAGGGCAAGAAAATCATTTTCAAAAGCATAAGCCACGACACTTTTCCTGCTACGGGATACATCATTAATGTTCATTTTCGTTCCCCATTCTCATCCAGGCTATAATGATTCAGGTCCTGCATTAATGATGTAGGCGATAATCTTTAACTGAATGATAGAACTGCTATATTTTATTTTCAATAGCCGTTTATTTTCTGGTACTCACGCGTATACTGGCAAAAGCCTGTTTCTATTTTCACGAGGATGACAATGGGTCCAGTTTTTTCGCTCGGTATCCGACCGCTCTGGGCCGAACTGAGTCATATGCCTGCCGGGGGAATATGGTGGATTAACACAGATCGTAAACAGGATGCGCTTTCCCTGCTTAACGCAACACTGGCTGAACAGGCGCCTGACGCACGCTGTGCGGCAGTTGTCATGGATAAAACAGACCTGGAGCAGATCACCCTCGCGGCAAATAGCGGGCCCGGGAAAGTTTCATTATTTACCATGCCTGGGCAGATAAAAGCATTACAGGCATTTTCCTCTGATTTAATCAGAAACATTAATCCGGAACATTTTTTTATTATTCTTTTATTAAGTGAAAAAATTTTCGAAAATGTTAATAACAGTGAGTTAGTTTCATGGTTGACAATAACGTCACGCTGGACTAATGCACACCACGCCAGTCTGTTAGTGTTAAATCCGGGAAATAGTCTTGGCAAACAAACCGCACGCTTAATGGGAGAGTATCCCCGTCTTTCCGGCCTTGCGGATTTACATTATCAGAGTGATCAGCACCGCTATAGCGTGCAGTGGTGGTGCAGTGATAAAGGCATTGCCGGGCGCAGCCAGGTGCCGGTAACGCACACCGAAAACGGCTGGGAAGTGCTCACGTCCACAGATACCCCCCCACAAAGCTACACGGACGATCAGCGTATTTTGTGTCAGACAGATGTGCTGGAAGGGGCACCGGCGTTCTCGGAACACTGGGTGCTCTTTAGCACGAGTAACGCACTGTTCGAGGCCGCCCGTAGTGCCAGTGCCGCCACGGTGATTTTCTCTCTCAGCCAGGTAGGCCAGGTCGAGCGCGTAGCCCGGGCGGTACACTCTTTGCGCTTGCAGCGCGGCTCAGCCCTGAAGCTGGTTATCCGGGAGAAGAATCCCTGCCTGCGCGCCACCGACGAACGCCTGTTACTGGGCTGCGGCGCCAATATGGTAATACCCTGGACCATTACGCTTTCGCGCAGCCTCGCCATGATTGACGCCATCAAAAGCCAGGTCTTCCACCAGCATGTTCCCCGGGACTTCGACCAGTTGATCAACTCCGTCCGCCCGCTATCACTTAAGGGTCTCCAGCCCTGGGAGACCTTTTGCCGCGCCATTAACGATCTGCTGAATAACCCGCTGATCGCCTTCGACAGTAAAGGCGTTCTGGTCGCCATGCGCCCGGTTGCCGGCCTGCGGGCAGAACAGGCGCTGACCCTGTGCCGCCCTAACCGCACGGGCGACATCATGACCATCGGCCACGGACAGATATTTCTGTTTCTCTCTTTTTGCCTGATTAACGATCTCGACAAGGCGCTCAGCCGGATCTTCCCGTTCCCTGTGGCCGATATTATCGCTAACCGCACCGTATGGTATGAGGATAAAAACATTGCGGCCCAGCTCGTTGAGATGGGCAAATCCAGCCTGGGGCAGCTTAATCAGCCTCTCCCTCAGACATCAGGCAGTCAGGATGCCATGAACATCCATTACAACGAGCAGGGATGGCGGCGGGAGCCACAGCCCGTCACCCTGCTCACCGGGAACCCGCAGGATCCGTAACCCTCATGAATATTAACGATATTTTACAGCTGATTTTTCTGTGTGCGGTCATTTTTATACCGCTGGGCTACGCCCTGCACCCGCGATTACCCGGGATAATCGCCCGCGTAACGCGCACGTTTTTCACGGCCAGATACCTGAAACCCGCCGGGGTGATACGTCGCTCTGCCGCACCCGGGGCCACGCGTAAACATGACTGAATCCGTACACACACCCGCCACCGGGTGGCGCTGGCGGGGGCTGGCGGGGTGGAACCTCTATTTTCTGTTTAAATTTGCCCTGTTGTGGGCCGGTTATCTTAATTTTCACCCGCTGGCGAACCTGATTTTTATGGCCTGGCTACTGCTGCCGCTGCCCGGTGAGCGGCTGCATACCCTGCGCAACTGGATCAGTTTTCCCGTGGGCATTGGCCTGTTCTGGCACGATACCTGGCTGCTGGGGCTGGACAGCCTGATAAGCCAGGGCGCGCAGCTGACCGAATTTAGCCTGGATTATATTGTCGATCTGATAGCCCGCTTTATTAACTGGAAAATGGTCGGCGTCGCCTTTGTGATGCTGGTAGGCTGGCTGTTTATCGCCCAGTGGCTCCGGGTCACCACCATAAGCGTGGCGGCCATGGTCTGGCTAAACCTGGCAACCCCGGGCGGGCCAGTGCTGACACGGGCCCCGGAGGTGAGCGCCGGAAACTCTCACACAGCCGCAGATCAGACCGCCGCTGCTGCCGCAAATGATATTCCGGCCCAGACCGCCCCCCCGACCACGGATAACCTGACCGACTGGCTTAACCGTTTTTATGCCAGCGAAGCGAAGCGCCAGACCAATTTCCCCACCGCGCTGCCCGCCGATGCCCAGCCCTTCGACCTGCTGGTTATTAATATCTGCTCACTGGCGTGGTCAGATATTCAGGCCACCGGGCTGGATACCCACCCTCTGTGGTCGCACTTTGACATTGTGTTTAAGCACTTTAATTCGGCCACCTCATACAGCGGCCCGGCGGCTATTCGCCTGCTGCGCGCCAGTTGCGGGCAGCCATCGCATAAAGATCTCTATTCGGCGGCGGGTAACAAGTGCTATCTGTTTGAGAACCTTGCCCGCCTCGGTTTTACCTCACAGCTGATGCTCGACCACAATGGCGTGTTCGGCGATATGCTCAAAGAGATCCGCGAACAAGGGGGAATGCAGGCACCGCTGATGGACCAGCAAAACCTGCCCCTGAACCTGCACTCTTTTGACGGCTCCCGCATCTATGACGATGCGGCTATCCTGCAACGCTGGATGGCGCACAGCGGCCAGCAGCCAGGCGGGCGCAGCGCCACCTTCTTTAACCTGCTGCCGCTGCACGACGGTAACTACATCGCCGGAACCCGTAAAACCGCCGACTACCGCACCCGGGCCAAAAAACTGTTCGATGAGCTGGACGCCTTTCTGAGTGCGCTGGAAAAAAGCAACCGCAAGGTGATGGTGCTGCTGGTGCCGGAACACGGTGCCGCGCTGGTGGGCGATAAAATGCAGATCTCCGGGCTGCGCGATATCCCCAGCCCGTCGATAACCCATGTGCCGGTCGGCGTGAAATTTACCGGCATGAAGGCGCCCCACCAGGGCACCCCCATTGAGATAACACAGCCCAGCAGTTTTCTGGCTATCTCTGAGCTGGTCGCCCGCACCGTCGACGGCAGGAACTTTGTGGCAGACACGGTGGACTGGAATGCCCTGACCCGTGGTCTGCCACAATCTGCGGTGGTCTCCGAGAATGCTAACGCAGTGGTGGTGGAATATCAGGGGCACCCTTATGTTCGCCTGAGCGGCGGTGACTGGGTGCCGTACCCGCAATAGCCTCTGTTATTGAGACATCGCGTGGTCCTGCTCCACCGCAAAGCAGGCCACCTGCTGGCCCTCATAGCTCTTCAGCTCTGGCGGTGACTGGGTGCAGCTCGTCATACACCGGCGGCAGCGGGCGCTGAAGGCACAGCCCGGTGGCGGGCTCAGCGGGCTTGGCAGCTCGCCGCTCAGCTTAATGCGCTCCCGGCGCTGATCCGGGTTCAGCCGGGGGGTGGCTGAAAGCAGCGCCTGGGTATAAGGGTGCTGCGGGTTCGTGAAAATCTGCGCCTTGCTGCCCTTCTCCACACAGCGCCCGAGGTACATCACCATCACCTCATCGGCGATATGCTCCACCACCGACAGGTCGTGGGAGATAAACACATAAGACAGCCCCAGCTCCTGTTGCAGATCCATCATCAGGTTCAGTACCTGGGCACGCACCGACACATCCAGCGCGGAGACCGGCTCGTCGGCTATTACCACATCCGGATCCAGCATCAGCCCCCGGGCAATGGCAATACGCTGGCGCTGGCCGCCGGAAAACATATGCGGGTAGCGGTCGTAATGCTCGGGCTTCAGGCCCACTTTCGCCATCATGGCGAGGGCTTTCTCCCGCCGGGCGTCGCGGCTTAAGGTGGTGTTGATAACCAGCGGCTCTTCAAGAATCTGCCCCACTTTTTTGCGCGGATTCAGGGAGCCATAAGGGTTCTGAAACACAATCTGGATTTTCTGGCGCCGCAGCTTCTGAGCCTGGGGATCGGGGATCAGCAGATCCTGGCCCAGATAGTGCAGTTGCCCGCCGGTGGGGGTTTCTATCATGGTCAGCAACCGCCCGAGTGTCGACTTCCCGCAGCCGGACTCCCCCACCACCGCCAGCGTTTTACCGCGCTCCAGCGTGAAAGAGACCCCGTCCAGCGCCCTGACCAGCCGCTCGGGCCGGAACAGGCCGGTTTTCACCGGGTAATACTTTTTCAGATCCTCCGCCCGGAGTAGCGGCTGGCTGCTGACTAACTGAATATGCATTATGCGGGCCTCCCGGCATCATCAAGGGGGTAGTGACATTTCGACTGGCGGCCGCCCGGCAGGCTGTGCAGCGGGGGCTCTTCCACCCGGCAGCGATCGGTGGCATAGGGGCAGCGCGGGTTCAGCAAACAGCCCTGTGGCCGGTCATATTTCCCCGGCACTACCCCCGGCAGGGAAGCCAGCCGGGCTTTATCCTGGGCAAACTCCGGCAGCGCCCGCAGCAGGGCCTGGGTATAGGGGTGGCGCGGGGCGCGGAAAATATCCTGCGCGTCGGCGCTTTCCACCACCTGCCCGGCATACATCACAATGATTTTATCGGCCGCTTCCGCCACCAGCGCCAGGTCATGGGTTATCAGGATAAGCGCCATGTTTTCCTGCTGTTGCAGATCCAGTAACAGCTCAATAATCTGCGCCTGGATGGTCACATCCAGGGCGGTGGTGGGCTCATCGGCAATCAACAGCCGCGGGCGGCAGGCTATCGCCATGGCGATCATCACCCGCTGGCTCATGCCCCCGGATAACTGGTGCGGGAACACCCCCAGCCGGGAGGCCGGATCCGGGATCCCGACCTGGGTCAGCAGATCAATGGCCCGCTGGCGCCGGGTGCGGCGGTTGCCGCCCTGGTGTACTTTTATGGCCTCCATAATCTGATACCCCACCGTATAGCAGGGGTTCAGGCTGGTCATCGGATCCTGGAAAATCATCGCCACATCGGCCCCGACCAGCTGGCGACGCTCCTGCTCAGACAAGCGTTGCAGATCCTGACCATCGAACATCAGCCGCTCGGCCATGACCCGACCCGGGTAATCAATCAGCCCCATAATAGCCAGCGAGCTGACCGATTTCCCCGAACCGGACTCGCCGACAATCCCCACTACCTGGCCCCGCTCCACCCGGTAACTCACCCGGTCAACGGCACGGAATGGGGCCTCTTTCTCGCCAAAATGCACCGATAATTTATCTATATTCAGTAACGCCATTGGGTGCCTCTTTACTGCTTCAGTTTGGGGTCGAGCGCATCCCGCAGCCCGTCGCCCATCAGGTTAAATGCCAGTACCGTTAACAAAATGGCCAGCCCCGGGAAGGTCACCACCCACCAGGCACTCTGGGCAAACTGCAACACGTCGGAAAGCATGGTGCCCCATTCCGGGGTTGGCGGTTGCGCCCCCATGCCCAGAAAGCCGAGCGCGGCCATATCGAGGATGGCGTTAGAAAACCCGAGAGAGGCCTGAACAATCAGCGGTGCCAGGCAGTTGGGGAAGATGTTGATAAACATCTGGCGCATTGCGCCTGCACCCGCTACCCGGGAGGCGGTCACATAATCGCGGTGCACCTCAGACAGCACCGCGCCCCGGGTCAGGCGCACATAGTGCGGCAGGGCGACAAACGTCAGCGCCAGGGAGGCGTTAACAATCGACGGGCCGAAGATAGCCACCAGTACCAGCGCCAGCAGCAGGCTGGGCAGCGCCAGCATAATATCCACCACCCGCATAATGATGGTGTCCACCAGGCCGCCAAAGTAACCGGCCACCAGCCCCAGGATAATCCCCATCACCAGCGACAGCGCCACCACCAGGCAGCCCACCAGCAGCGAGAGGCGCGCGCCATACATCAGGCGCGACAGCACATCGCGGCCCACATCATCGGTGCCAAGGATATATTGCCAGGAGCCCCCCTCCTGCCAGACCGGCGGGTGGAGCAGCGCATCGCGGAACTGTTCCGCCGGGCCGTGGGGCGCCAGCACACTGGCAAACAGGGCAATGATCAGCATCACCACCACATACACCAGGCCCACTACCGCCCCTTTGTTACGCTTAAAGTAGTGCCAGAACTCCTGAAGCGGCGTCATCGGCACCGGTGCGGCCAGCACGGTATTTTCATTCAGTTGTGTCATCAGGGCTCCCTTACTTTCTGTGGCGAATACGCGGGTTCACCACCCCGTAAAGCAGATCAACCAGCAGGTTAACGAGGATTATCATCGTCGCCACCAGCAGTACCCCACCCTGAACCACCGGGTAGTCCCGGCGTTGCAGGGCATCTATCAGCCAGCGCCCCAGCCCCGGCCAGGAGAAGATGGTCTCCGTCAGGATGGCCCCGGCAAGCAGCGTGCCCACCTGCAAACCGATAACCGTGACCACCGGTAACATGGCGTTGCGCAGGGCGTGGACCACAATCACCCGCATGCGGCTGAGCCCTTTTGCCCGGGCCGTGCGGATATAGTCCTCCCCGAGCACTTCCAGCATCGCGGAGCGGGTCATGCGCACAATCACCGCCAGCGGAATGGTCCCCAGCACAATGGCGGGCAAAATCATATGGACCAGGGCATCGGTAAAGTCCCCGGGCTCGCCCCAGAGGGCGGTATCAATCAGCATAAAACCGCTCAGGGGGAGCGAGTCGTCAAGGAATACCGTATCGCTGATGCGCCCGGAAACCGGGGTCAGATTCAGCTGTACCGACACCAGCATGATAAGCATCATGCCCCACCAGAAAATGGGCATGGAGTAACCGGTCAGCGCCAGGCCCACGGCGGAGTGGTCAAAGATGGAGCCGCGCTTAACCGCCGCCAGCACCCCCACCGGGATGCCGACAATCATGGCGAACAGCATCGCGCAGAGGCCCAGCTCCAGGGTGGCTTTAAAGCGCGGGACAAACTCATCCCACACCGGTAAACGGCTTTTCAGGGAGATCCCTAAATCCCCGTGCAGTACCCCCTGGATGTAGCTGAGGTATTGCTGCCACAGGGGTTTGTCCAGCCCGAGCTGGGCCAGTAACTGGGCGTGGCGTTCAGGGGAGATTCCGCGCTCCCCGGCCATGATCATTACCGGATCGCCGGGGATCATGTGGACAAACGCGAATGTGAGTAAGGTAATGCCGATAAACGTCGGGATCACAACCCCCAGACGTCGGAGAATAAACTGCAACATATCCCTGGTTCTCTGTAAAAGCCTGCCGCCGCACTGGCCGGCAGGCGATATTGCTCACCAATCAGACGCCCGCGCACGGGGGGCCGGTAACACAGCACAACCTGTTACCGGCGTGTCTGGCGTTATCGTCGGAGGGCTCGCAGCCCTCCTGTTGTGGATATGATTATTCGATGGAGACGTTCTCAAAGTGGTGCTTGCCAAGCGGATCTACCACGTAGCCTTTCACCTCTTTGCGCACCGGTTCAAACACGGTGGAGTGGGCAATAATCAGTGCCGGGGCCTGATCGTGCATCATCTCCTGGGCCTGTTTGTACAGGGCGATACGCTGGTTGTGGTCGTCGGTGGCGCGGGCAGGCTGGATAAGCTCTTCAAACGGCTTATAGCACCAGCGGGAGTAGTTAGAGCCGTCTTTGGCGGCGGCACAGCTGAACAGGGTGGCGAAGAAGTTATCCGGATCCCCGTTGTCCCCGGTCCAGCCCATCATCACGGTCTGGTGCTCACCGGCTTTGGCGCGCTTGAGGTACTCGCCCCACTCATAGCTGACGATTTTGGCCTGCACGCCAATTTTGGCCCAGTCGGCCTGGATCATCTCAGCCATGCGGCGGGCGTTCGGGTTATAGGGGCGCTGAACCGGCATCGCCCACAGATCCACGCTGAAGCCTTTTTCCATACCGGCTTCTTTAAGCAGCGCTTTGGCTTTTTCCGGATCGTAGCCGTAATCCTGTACCGCGTCGTTATAGCCCCACATGGTCGGCGGGATCAGGTTTTTCGCCGGCTGGCCTGCCCCCTGGTAAACCGCTTTGATGATCGCCTCTTTGTTGACCGCCCAGGTCAGCGCCTGGCGGACTTTCACGTTATCAAAGGGTTTTTTCTCGGTATTGAACGACAGGTAACCCACGTTCAGGCCCGGCATTTCCATCAGATTGATGTTTTTGTCTTCTTTCATGCGCGCCAGATCCGCCGGGTTAGGGTATGGCATCACCTGACACTCATTTTTTTGCAGCTTGGCATAACGCACGGAGGCATCCGGCGTGATGGAGAACACCAGCCGGTCTATCTGCGGTTTGGTGCCCCAGTATCCCGGGAAGGCTTTATACAGAATGCGGGAGTCTTTCTGGTACTGAAGCAGCTGGAACGGGCCGGTGCCGATAGGGTTAAGATCGACTTTCTCCGGGGTGCCCGCCTTGAGCATATTGTCGGCGTACTCTTTTGAAAGAATAGAGGCGAAGTCCATGGCCAGGTCGGCAACGAACGGCGCTTCCGGGCGGCTCAGGGTGAACTCAACCGTATAGTCGTCCACTTTTTTCACGCCGGTTATCAGCGCGGGCAGGCCCATGCCTTCGAAGTATTCATAGCTGCCGCCGGACACGCCGTGATACGGGTTTTTGGGGTTTTGCTGGCGGTCGAAGGAGAACACCACATCGTCTGCGTTAAAGTCGCGGGTCGGTTTAAAGAGTTTGCTCTCCTGCCACTTCACCCCTTTGCGCAGGTGGAAGGTGTAGGTTTTACCGTCGGCGCTGACATCCCACTTTTCCGCAAGGCCCGGGATAATATCAGTGGTGCCAAGTTTAAACTCCACCAGTCGGCTGTAGATGGGCACTGAGCTGGCATCATAAGTGGTGCCAGAGGTGAACAGCTGGGGGTTAAACCCTTCCGGGGAGCCTTCTGAGCAGTAGACCAGTGTTTTTGCCTGAACGCCGGCGGCAACGGTGAGCGCCGCCAGGCTGAGGCCCAGCTTCAGCACCCCTGATTTCTTCAAGGAGATTCGCATTGTTGTTTTGCTCCGATGTGATAAGTGTTGTGTTGTCCGCCAGACCTTTTTTTATTTTTTACCCGGTCCGTGCGGGAGCGCCTGCAAAAGGCATTGAGAATGGAGAATCCTTTCAGAAGGGTCAGTATTTTCCAGCAGATACTGTCCGTAAACTCCCCTTCCCGTGTCACAATCTGTCAACACTTCCGCCCGTCGTCAATACACGCCGCGGGGATTTACACGCGCTTTGCGAAGCGCCACACAACGAGAAAAAAAACCGCGAAGCCCGATTTACAGCACAGAAAATTATGTTACCGCCGCCTCAGCAGTGAAAAACACTGATTCGGCACTAAAACATGGTGATTAGATTTTAGCCATTTTTTGTAAAGTTTTAGCCTGAATGGCTAAGATATGAACAAGTTATTTTGTAACTTGCCAGGCTGGCAGGGAAAAATGCTGATGAGACCGCTAAGCAAAAGATAAAAAGTGGTCAGACGTCATAAGAAAATTCAATGGAACAGTTCACAAAACGGATAAGCGCTGGCAGGAAATGCGTGCGTGGGGGCTGAATGCAAAAAACCCGCAACACAAGTGTTGCGGGTTTCTCAGGAATTGGTCGGCGAGAGAGGATTTGAACCTCCGACCCACACGTCCCGAACGTGTTGCGCTACCAGGCTGCGCTACTCGCCGAATGCGGGGCGCATATTACTGCTACCCCGGATACCCGTCAATGCTTTAATAAAAAAAATTGACTGAATGGCTGAAAATAATACAGCGGTCTATTTTTTCTGCGCCGGAATGTGGCACCAGTTGTTGTTCTGGTTGATGCCGCCGTCCGGTGAGCTGTAGCCCAGGCAGCCCATTACCGTGTCGTACAGCTCCACGTGGTGGCGTGTGGTCTTCCCGGCGGCCGCGGCTTTAAGCTGCGCCAGCGCCTGCTGGTTGCGCGGGTTTTCAAGGTATTTGTCCGACATCCAGACCATCATCGGCACCCGGAACTGCTCCGGCGGGGCCAGTTTGCGCGGCGTGCCGTGCAGGTGCTTCCCTTCGCTGATCGACTCCCCGTGGTCGGCGGCATAAAACACAATGGCTTTCCTGTCGCGAACCTGGTCAATCACGCTATCAATAAAGGTATCCACATACAGCACCGAGTTGTCATAGGCGTTGACCAGCTCCTCCCGGGTGCAGTTGTCATCCACCCCCACACATTCCGGCTTCCAGCGGGCAAAGCTGCGCGGATAGCGCTGGGAATAGGAAAAATGCGAGCCTTTGGTGTGGAAGATATACAGCTGTTTCCCCTGGGGCTGACCGGCCATATAGCGCTTCATTTCGTCGACCAGCAGCATGTCGTCTACCTGCTTGCCCTGGTTGGCGGGCTCTGCCCCAATCTGCTCCCGGTAGGCAATATTGTCGGCCAGGGTGTTGGAGTAAAACCACATCTCGCTCTGCATGGCGGAAAGCGTGGACTCAAAGCCCAGTTGCTTCAGCACTGCAAATACGTTCTGTTCATGCAGGGTGCGCTGGGGGTTCTCCGCAGCCCCGCCCTCACGCACAAACATGCAGCGCAGGGAGAGCTTGGTCGCCGTGTCGCAGGATTCGCCCCGGAACGCCACCAGGTTTTTCTCTGCCGCCAGTTTCGGGGTGGTATCGCGCCCGTAGCCCAGTAACCCCATATGGTCCCATCGGGTGGTTTCGCCGATGATAAACACCACCCAGGTGTCGTCGTCATCCTGCGGTGCTGTGTAGGTAAATTTCTTTGCCGGGTTGAGCAGCGAACGGCTGTCAGACGATTCATCCACCTGGGCCCAGGCATACAGCCCCAGTGCGGAGATCCAGTTAGACGGCAGGTACGAGTTCGCCACCACGCCACCATAGCTTGGCAGATCGACCCGGCTGGCTTTCTCGTGCTTTTTCTGCACGTTATCCATCATGCGGATAGGCGCCCACACCAGCAGGCCCGCCACCAGCAGCATCCCCAGGCTTTTCAGGTGCTGCCCCGGGGAGCGCACCTGCCGCAGCAGGGTTTGCTGGCAGTCGTTACGCCAGATAAGCCACAAAGGCGCAAGGCTCACCAGCACCACCCACAGGATAAAGTGCCAGCCCACCACCTCTTTAGAGAGGTCGACATCGGTTGTCATGACCGAGGCGATAATCCCGTAGCCGATTATCACGTTCATAAAGGTCATGTAGTAGCTGGCGGCTACGGAAAACACCACCACCAGAGAGGCCAGCACGCGCCAGGTGAAGCGCCCGGCCAGCGATAACACGCGAAACAGGAAGAACGTAACCAGGATTGTCGCCATCAGCTCCACACCCATGGTCAGCTCCCGGGAGGCAAACCCATCAACATCACTATCGAAGCGGCGGGAGAATACGGCCATATTCAGAAACAGGCCGATATACACCGCCAGCAGAAAGCAGAGTCTCTGCTGAGTCATCGATTTAATAAATTTCATGCAGTTTCCCGAAACCAGAAGAAAGAATAATCATTTACCTGAGGTAAGACTTCGGGGGGATACGGTAGTTCGTTTTACCGATAAATAAAGAGCCATTTACTTATTGTTGATGCTAATTATGCTAGCCACTTCACAGAGTTAACAGAAAATGCGCTTTTCAGACAAAACCGCCCGGCAGAAGCCGGGCGGTTAGTGAGTATTTACTGTTACCTGAAAAGCCGCATCAGGCGTGGGAATGGTGCAGGCTCAGCGCCTGCGGGCGGCGAATGGCGGTAGAGAACGCCAGGGAGACAATCAGCAGGGCGAAAATCACCAGGAAGGTCACGTGGAAGCCACCGAACAGGGAGGCAATAATCGAGCCGCAGATGCTGCCGATACCGAACCCCAGATAAATCACCCCGTAGTTTTTCGCCAGGTTGTTCAGGCCGAAGAAGTCGCTCACCAGTGACGGATAGACGGTGATAGTCCCGCCGAAGTTAAAGGCAACACAGGCGATAGCGGCGAAGAAGGTCCAGGCATTGAGCGGTGCGAACAGCAGTGCGGCCATCCCGATCAGGCAGATAATCTGCCCAAGGGTGATAACGCGGATACGGGCCATTTTGTCAGACAGGATCCCCAGCACCAGGCGGCCACCCAGGTTAGCGATGGAGATAACCGTTACGGCGTTTGCCGCTGTCGCCACATCCAGATGCGCCATGGTCTGGGCAATATCTTTCGCCACACCAATTACATACAGGCCACTCATGCAGGCGGTCAGGAACATCACGGCCAGCATCCAGTACTGAGGTTTACGCATGGACTGCGCCAGCGTGTAGTCTTTGGCCGTTTCGCCGTTACCGGCAGATGCCTGCTGCAGCGGAGCGTCTTTCATCAGGAAGGCGCCGCCAATAATCATCACCGCCACCAGGGCACCCCAGATAATAAAGGTGTGCTCCAGGCCGTAGGATGCCAGCAGCTGGCTGTCGATAAATTTAAACCCGAGGCTGCCAAGCCCGTAAGAACCGATGGCAAACGCAGAAATCAGCCCCTTACGCTCCGGGAACCATTTCACACAGTTGGAGAGGGTCAGCAGGTAACCGGCCCCGTCCGCAAGGCCCACCAGCACCCCGGCGCTCAGCCACAGCATCATCAGGTTGTTTGCGTGCGCCGTAAGATACAGCCCCAGGCCCAGCAGCACACCGGAGGCGATAGTGACATTACGCACTCCGAAGCGCTCCTGTAATTTCCCCGCAACCGAAGAGGAGAGCGCCAGACCAAGGCTTAAAATACCGAACGAAAAGGCCACCTGGCTTACCGGCTCGCCCAGCTTGTCGGACAACGCGCCATTAAACAGGCTCCAGGTATATACCGAGCCAAGCGCAAACTGCGTAATGATGGTGCCCAGCAGGGTAAACCAGCGAACATGGTGATTAGAGGGTGTATTCATAGCAGCCACCTGGGTTAGCAATTCGGGAATATCGTCTGTGAATAACCTTACCGAATGGCGCTTTATTCCAGGGGAATTTGGCATGAGATGCCGTAAAGACGGAATGAAATGCCGCGAGAGCGGAATGAATGACGTAGCGGAGGCCGGGCGGGCGCCTTTTTCCGGGCCAGCGCCCCGGCTTTAAAGTTAGTGGGTGCTGACTTACTCAGAAGCGCGCACTCACCCCGAGGTTATACATGTAGTCATTGCCGTAGAGGGCGCCATCACTCTGGGAGAGCGACGCCCAGGCCGCCACATTGGGGTACAGGGGCATATCCGCCCCGAGGGCGATATCCTTCCAGTTGCTCTCCTGGCCGGTGAGCGCTACCGCGCCGGTGCCCGGCTGGGCACGCCAGAGATTATCGCCATACTGGTGGTTAACGCTGATCGCGGCCCAGGAGTTAATCGCCCCCAGGGAGTAGTTGACCCGCCAGCCCAGGGAGCTGATGCTCGCCCGCTGCAAAGGATCTGCCAGCCCCGCGCCGGTCAGGGCGGCCTCGTCATGGTTCTGGCTGGCGTTGTCGCGCTTCAGGCTGGCTACCGGTCCGGTGGTCACCGCGCCAGACAGCGGGATATTCCACCCGACCCCGAGGCTGGTGGTGTCCGGCTCGCCCAGTGTGGCGCTGCCGCCCAGAAACAGCCCGGCCGCACCCGGAGCGGTGGCGCCCGCATTCAGGCGTTTTGCCAGAATATCGCTGTAGTTCGGCTGATGCTCGCTATCCCAGGTATACCGGGAGTGGGTATTTCCCTCGTCATCGCTCCCCTGGTACTCCTGGGGCCAGGCATGCGACACAGGTGAAAACAACAGACACCACGACACCACTGCCATACGCCAGCTAATCTGGCGCACACTGCTTATCTTTATAATCGTCATGGGGTACGACTCCGGAAAAGAGCCGGATAAGGCACAGGCTGTGCATTATCAATGCGCTATGATTTAACTATTATCGTAAAAGCGGTTACGTCAAGTCACCTGTCAGGCTGATTTTGCGCAATTCGCCCCCGACCAGGACAGAACTATGCAACGATGCGGCTGGGTCACTCAGGATCCGCTCTACCTCACTTATCACGACACCGAATGGGGTGTACCGGAAAAACGCAGCCAGCGTTTATTTGAAATGCTGTGCCTGGAGGGGCAGCAGGCGGGGTTATCCTGGATAACCGTCTTAAAAAAGCGGGAAAATTACCGCCGTCTGTTTCATCAGTTTGATCCCCACGCGGTGGCCAAAATGACCGATGCCGACATTGAACGGCTGGTTCAGGATGCCGGAATCATTCGCCACCGGGGGAAAATTACCGCCATTATTGGTAATGCCCGGGCATTTCTTGCCATGGAGGCCGCCGGGGAGTCATTTAGCGACTTTATCTGGGGATTTGTGGATAACCAGCCCCGGGATAATCAGCGCGCCAGCCTGGCCGGGGTGCCCGCCTCAACCCCCGAATCAGACGCCATGTCAAAAGCGCTGAAAAAGCGCGGGTTTAAATTTGTCGGCTCCACCATCTGCTATGCCTTTATGCAGGCCTGCGGCCTGGTAAACGACCATGTGACCAGCTGCTTTTGCCACCCGCAGGCCCCCCGGTGATCCGCCGTTTTCACCCGCAGGAGATGGATGCCCTGCTGGCGCTGTGGCTGGAGAGCACCACCCAGGCCCACCCGTTTATTGACCCGGGCTACTGGCAGGAAAGCCTGCCGGTGGTACGCCATGTGTACCTGCCCCACGCCTGCACCTGGGTGTGGGAAGGGCCCGGCGGGCTTGAGGGGTTTATCAGCGTGCTGGAGCGGCAGTTTATCGGGGCGCTGTTTGTCGCCCCGGCGCACCTGGGGCAAGGCACAGGTCGCGCGCTGATGCACCATGTCCAGCAGCGCTTTGCCCGCCTGAGCCTTGAGGTCTACCAGCAAAACCACCGGGCGGTGGCCTTCTACCTGAGCCAGGGGTTTCATATTGAAGACTGCGCCTGGCAGGAAGAGACCCGCCTGCCCACCTGGATTATGAACTGGTCATCCTGACCGGCTCTCAGGGGATAAACGCTGCGGGCGCAGGCTGCGGGCCGCTGTATTTTTCAATCCATACCAGCGCCATGCCCCCGGCGCAGCCATTCCCCAGGCGCGAGGTGGGAATATCCCGGGTCAGCACGTTTACCGCCCCCTGCCGGCAAATCCCCCCTGCCTCTGGCGCCAGATCCGGCCACGCCCCTTCATGGATACAGATAACCCCCGGGCGGATCCCGTCGCTTACCAGGGCACCGGCCAGCACCTGGCCGCAGGCGTTCCACACCCGCACCAGATCCCCCGGGGCAATGCCGTAGCGGGCCGCGTCATCCGGGTGCAGGGTAACCGGCTCACGGCCCGCCACCTGGTACAGCTCCCGCAGGCGGCTGTAGTGCAACTGCCCGTGCAGCCGGTGGGCCGGGTGGGCAGAAAGGAGCTGAAGCTGCCCCGGCTCCCGGTTGCCCCACCAGGCATCCGGCGCTATCCAGGCCGGGTGTGGCGGGCAGTCTGGCTCACCAAACCCGGCAATCCGCGCGCTGTAAATCTCAATTTTGCCGCTCGGGGTTTTCAGGGGGTTCGCCCGGGGATCGGCCCGGAAATCCGCAAAGCGGACAAAGCGGTTATTCTCTTCCTGCTGCGGCATTTCAGTCAGCTGGTTTGCCGCCCAGAAGGTGGCAAAATCCGCCAGGACGACCCCCTTCTCAGCCCCCCGCTGCCGGGCCACCTGGTAGAACTCCGCCAGCCAGGCCATTTCATCTTTGCCTTGTGTAAAGCGCAGCCGCCCGTCGTCGCTGAGGCGGGCGCTGAGATCGGCGAACACATCGAAATCGTTACGCGCCTCATACTGAGGGGCGACAACCTGCTTCATGGGCACCAGGTGCTGGTGGCTGTAGTCACCGGTCATGGTCAGATCGTTGCGCTCATAGCTGGTGGTCGCCGGTAACACGATATCCGCATGCTTTGCCGCCGGGGTCCAGTAACACTCGGAGATAACCACCAGCTCCGGCTTCTGCCACGCCCGGATAAGCCGGTTGGTGTCCTGGTGGTGGGTAAAATTATTGCCCCCCGCCCACCAGATAAAGCGGATGTCGGGGAAGGTTTTATCCTCTCCGTTGTGCCGGTAGTGCCCGCCGGGGTTTTCCAGCGCCTCCACAATGCGCGCCACCGGGATGCTATCCACCACACGGCCAGCCCCCGGCAGGGTGTTCTGCATGGAGGCGGGCACCGCCGCCCGCCGGGTGGGGTTACCGCCGTTCGCAAAATGGTAGGAAAAACCAAACCCGCCCCCGGGCAGGCCAATTTGCCCCAGCATGGCGGCCAGGGTCACCAGCATCCAGTGGCGCTGCTCCCCGTACTGCTGGCGCTGCATGCCCCAGCCCCCCATCAGCAGGGTGCGCCGCTGGCTGAACAGCTCCGCCAGCTGGCAGATCTGTGCTTGCGGCACGCCGCAAATCGCCGCCGCCCAGCGGGCGTCTTTCGGCTGGCCGTCATCCAGCCCGGTCAGGTAGTCGGCAAACTGAGGGTAACCCTCGGTGCAGCGGGCGAGGAAGTCGCTGTCCAGCCAGCGGTTCACCACCAGGGTATGGGCGATCCCCAGCATCAGCGCCACATCCGTGCCCGGGCGGGGTGCTACCCAGCGGGCCTGCTCACCAAAGAATTCCACCGTTTCTGAGCGCATCGGATCAATGCAGATGACCGTTTTGCCACTGTCGCGCAGCGCGGCAATGTAGTTCAGCCCCTGCTCGTCGCTGGCGTTCCAGGCAATTTTTAAGGTATTGAGCGGGTTAGCGCTCCACAGCACCACCACCTCGCTGTGCTCCAGCACCACCGGCCAGCTGGTCTGCTGCTGGTACACCTCATTAGAGCCCAGCACATAAGGCATGATCACCTGGGCTGCCCCGGTGGAGTAATCCCCCAGGTGGCCCACATACCCCCCGGCAAGGGCCATATAGCGCTGCAACAGCGTGGACGATTTATGCAGCACGCCAATGGAGCGCCAGCCATAAGAACCGGCAAAAATCGCCCCCGGGCCGTAAGCGGTGCGAATGCGCCGGTGCTGTTTATCAATCAGATCCAGCGCCTGCTCCCAGCTGATACGCACGTACTCATCTTTCCCCCGCTCGCCGAGTGGTGCCTCCGGCGAGGCGAGAAAGCCTTTGCGCGCCATGGGGTAGCGGATACGCGCCGGGCTGTGGACCTGGTCGGCAACCACCGTTTGCAGGCTGTTAGGTAGCGCGGTATCTAATACTCCGCGGGAAGTGAGCACCCGCTCACCATCGGTTTCAACCTGCACGGGCCCCCAGTGAGCGGCGGTAAGGATCTGGCGGGTAGAGGATGCATGTGCCACAGCGGACTCCTGGTTAACGGCGGGGATCTGATTGCGTTTTCTTTACAAAATTCAGAATGATTCACGGAATTTTCAACATATTTACCCGTCATAATCAACTGCGGATTTACCCTGGTAAAGCGCTATCGTACAAGAATCCAGATTAGGGAAAATATGAACAAAAAAAGCATCATTTTCATTGCCGCTGTCGTCAGCGGTGCCCTGGCCGTTTCCGGCTGTACCACTAACCCATACACCGGCGAGCGTGAAGCGGGGAAATCCGGCATTGGCGCGGGCATTGGCTCTTTAGTCGGTGCCGGTGTCGGGGCGCTCTCGTCATCTAAAAAAGACCGCGGTAAAGGGGCGCTTATCGGCGCGGCCGCCGGTGCCGCACTGGGTGGCGGTGTGGGTTACTACATGGACGTGCAGGAGGCAAAACTGCGCCAGAAAATGCAGGGCACCGGCGTCAGCGTGACCCGCAATGGCGACAATATCATCCTCAATATGCCAAACAACGTCACCTTCGACAGCAGCAGTGCCACCCTGAAACCGGCGGGTGCCAATACCCTGACCGGGGTGGCGATGGTGCTCAAAGAGTATGCCAAAACCGCCGTTAACGTGGTGGGCTATACGGACAGCACCGGCGGCCAGGCGCTGAATATGCGCCTGTCTCAGCAGCGGGCAGATGCCGTAGCCAGCGCGCTTATCACCCAGGGGGTGGCGGCGGGCCGTCTGCGCACCTCCGGTATGGGCCCGGCGAACCCCATCGCCAGCAACAGTACCGAAGAGGGTAAAGCCCAGAACCGCCGGGTTGAAATCACCCTCAGCCCACTGCAGTAATCCCGGCGCACCCCCCCAGGCGGGGTGCGTTATTGCTTGATCCCACGGCGTTTCGCGCTAAGGTGTTCTCTTCGTCAGCGAGGGAACAGACATGGTGAAATCATCCCGGCCCACCATCAGCGATGTGGCCAGAGCAGCAAATACCGGAAAAACCAGCGTATCCCGCTATCTGAATGGTGAGCAGAACCTGCTGTCTGACGATTTACGCCAGCGTATTGAGCAGGCCATTGCCCGGCTCGACTACCGCCCGAGCCAGATGGCCCGGGGGCTCAAACGCGGGCGCACCCGGCTTATCGGGCTTATCATTGCCGATATCACCAACCCCTACTCCGTGGACGTATTAAGCGGTATCGAAGCCGCCTGCCGGGAGCAGGGCTTTACCCCGCTGGTCTGTAATACCAATAACGAAATCAACCAGGAGCAGCACTATCTGGATCTGCTGCGCAGCTACCAGGTGGAGGGGATTGTGGTCAACGCGGTCGGCATGCGCGAAGAGGCCCTTAACCGCCTGCAACAGTCCGCCCTGCCGATGGTGCTGATTGACCGTAAAATTCCCGGTTTTGCCTGCGATATGGTCGGGCTGGATAACAACCAGGCCGCCACCACCGCCACAGAGCACCTGGTCCAGCAGGGGTTTGAGGCGATTTTGTTCCTCAGCGAGCCCCTGGGCACCGTGAATACCCGCCGGGAGCGCCAGGAGGCATTTCGCCGCACCCTGAGCCGCTACCCCCACGTGCGGGCAGAAAGCGCAGGCGTGCCGCTGCACGACAGCGAAACCCTCGACACCACCCTGCGCCAGTTCCACGCCAGCCACCGGGGCATGCGCAAAGCGATTATCTCCGCCAACGGGGCCCTGACACTTCAGGTTGCCCGGGCCCTGCGCCGCCTGGGCCTTAACTGGGGCAGCGATGTTGGCCTGCTCGGGTTTGATGAGCTGGAATGGGCAGAGCTGGCAGGCGTGGGGATCACCACCCTCAAACAGCCCACCTGGCAGATAGGCTATGCGGCGCTGGAGCAGGTTGTCAGCCGGATCGAAGGCAACAGCGAACCGGTACGCGAGCAGAACTTCTCCGGCGAGCTTATTATCCGCGGCTCCACCGCCCGCTAGTGCCGGGCGGCACATTATTGCCCACCGGGCGACATTTCCTGCTGAACAGTTACCTCCGGACCAGGCGTTTGCGTGATAGTGATCATAAATTCGCCACCTGGCACTTTTTTATGGAACCGGTTCCATCTACTGTATTGATCATGTTAGCCAGATGTAATGAATACGGGGTACTGGATGAAACGGGAGATCGTTGTTGTAACATCTGCCTACGGCAATGACCGTGTGGCAGCACTGGGCGGGCAGCAGGCGTTACTGCCGGTGATTGCCGCCGCCGGGGCCGACGGGGTAGAGATCCGCCGCGAGCTGTGTAGCGCCCGCGAACTGGAGGATCTGGGCACACTCAGCGCGGCCATCCGCGCCCGGCACTTATTCGCCTGCTACTCAGCACCAGAGCCGCTGTTTACCGCCAGTGGTCAGCTTAACCCCCTGCTCCCGCAGCTGCTGGCAGAGGCCGCCCGCCTGAAGGCCCGCTGGCTGAAGCTCTCCCTGGGGGAGGCTCCGCGCACCATTGCGTTCGATGGGCTGCGCGACTGTCTTGCCCCCGGCAGCGTTGCGCTGGTGATTGAAAATGACCAGACCCCCAACGGGCGCCTCGCCCCGATGCAGCGCTTCCAGGCCACCTGCCGGGTCAACGCGCTGCCCGTCACCCTGACTTTTGATATGGGCAACTGGCTGTGGGTAGACGACAGCCCGGAGCAGGCGGCCCGCCATCTGGCGCCGTCCGTCAGTTATATCCATGTGAAAGCGGCCAGCCCCCATAACGGCCAGTTCCGGGCCGTGCCGCCAGACACATCAGAGCCTGAGCGCTGGTCAGCCCTGCTGCGCCAGCTTCCCGATAGCGTTCCCCGGGGAATTGAGTTCCCGCTGGAAGGAGCGGACCTGGTGGCGGTCACCCGCCGCTACGTTAATTTGCTGCGCGAGGAATAAGTTATGTCACAGACCCTGGATGTCATCACCATTGGCGAGGCCATGGCGATGTTTGTTGCCGCAGAGAGCGGCCCGCTGGCGGAAGCCTGCCACTTTACAAAGCGCGCAGCCGGTGCAGAGCTTAACGTGGCAACCGGTCTGGCCCGCCTGGGCCACCGGGTGTGCTGGATAAGCCGGGTGGGGAATGACTCCTTTGGCCGCTTTATTATCGACCATCTGGAAAAAGAGGGTATCGACACCCGGGGCGTAACCCTGGATGACCGCTACCCCACCGGGTTCCAGCTGAAATCGAAAGCAGAAAATGGAACCGATCCCATTGTAGAGTATTTCCGCAAAGGATCCGCCGCCAGCCACCTCTCCTGTGATGATTTCAACAGCGCCTGTTTCTCCGCGGCCCGGCATCTGCATTTAAGTGGGGTGGCGGCGGCGCTCTCTGCCACCTCCCTTGAGCTGCTGCATTTTGCCGCCCGCACCATGCGCGCGGCGGGTAAAACTATCTCTTTTGATCCCAACCTGCGCCCTTCCCTGTGGCGCAGCCAGCAGGAGATGGTCACCCAGCTTAATAAGCTGGCGCGCCAGGCAGACTGGGTGCTCCCCGGCCTGCGTGAGGGGGAGATCCTCACCGGGCGCAGCACGCCGGAAGGCATTGCCGATTTCTACCTCGACCAGGGGGTGCAGATTGTGGTGATCAAAACCGGGCCAGAGGGCGCCTGGTACAAGACCGCCCAGGGGGACAAGGGGCGGGTGGATCCGTTCTATGTGGCGAACGTGGTCGACACGGTGGGCGCCGGGGATGGCTTCGCCGTGGGCGTGATAAGTGCCCTGCTGGAGGGCAAACCCCTGCCCCAGGCGGTGCGGCGCGGTAATAAAATTGGCTCCCTGGCGATTCAGGTTATCGGGGACAGCGAAGGGCTCCCGACCCGGGAGGCTCTGGCCGAAACAGCGTAATTCGCCACCACAGGCCCGGGTGGCGCCGGGCATGGACTCAGTAGTGCATACACTTGTTAATGCGTCAGCATCAGCCGCTACCCTACACACCGGTATGACGCTCAACCTCAACACAGAGGCAAGCCTATGAAAAGCCCGACGAATGCTCCAAAACGCTGGCTGTACATCATGCCAATCATCTTTATTACCTACAGCCTGGCCTACCTGGACCGGGCGAACTTCAGCTTTGCTTCCGCCGCCGGGATCAATGACGATCTGGGGATCACTAAGGGGATCTCCTCACTGCTGGGGGCGCTGTTCTTCCTCGGTTATTTCTTCTTCCAGATCCCCGGTGCCCTGTACGCAGAGCGCCGCAGCGTGCGTAAGCTGATTTTTGTCTGTCTGATCCTGTGGGGGGGCTGCGCCTCGCTGACCGGGATGGTCAGCAATATTCCGATGCTGGCCGCCATTCGTTTTATTCTCGGGGTTGTTGAGGCGGCGGTCATGCCCGCCATGCTGATTTATATCAGCAACTGGTTTACCCAGTCGGAACGCTCCCGGGCGAACACTTTCCTGATCCTCGGTAACCCGGTCACCGTGCTGTGGATGTCGATTGTCTCCGGCTACCTGATTCAGGCCTTTGGCTGGCGGGAAATGTTTATTATCGAAGGGGTACCGGCGGTGCTCTGGGCCTTCTGCTGGTGGGTGCTGGTAAAAGATAAACCCGGCCAGGTCAGCTGGCTGGCCGCCGACGAGAAAGCCGCACTGCAGGCAGAGCTGGACAAAGAGCAGGCCGGTATCAAGGCGGTGCGTAACTACGGCGAGGCGTTCCGCTCGCGCAACGTTATCCTGCTGTGTATGCAATACTTTGCCTGGAGTATCGGGGTGTATGGCTTTGTGCTGTGGCTGCCTTCCATTATCCACGCGGGCAGTGCTAACCTGAGTATGGTCGATGTGGGCTGGCTGAGCTCTGTGCCCTATCTGGCGGCAACTATCGCCATGATTGTGGTCTCCTGGGCCTCTGACAAGATGCACAACCGGAAACTGTTTGTCTGGCCGCTGCTGCTGGTGGGCGCACTGGCGTTTATCGGCTCCTGGGCGGTCGGCCCGGATCACTTCTGGGTCTCCTACACCCTGCTGGTGATTGCCGGTGCCGCCATGTATGCCCCTTACGGGCCGTTCTTCGCGATTATTCCGGAGATGCTGCCGCGTAACGTGGCCGGTGGCGCCATGGCGCTTATCAACAGTATGGGGGCCCTGGGGTCGTTCTTCGGCTCCTGGTTTGTGGGTTACCTCAACGGGGCGACCGGCAGCCCTTCCGCCTCTTTTATCTTTATGGGGGGCGCACTGCTGGTGGCCGTGTGGCTGACATTAATTGTCCGCCCGGCCAGCCGCCAGACGATCCCGGCCAGCGCACAGCACCACGCCTGACAGGGCAGGCGGCCCCGGCCGCCTGCTGTTTCTTTTCTGTTTACGGAGCCCGTTATGAAGCCGTCCGTTATTTTGTATAAAACCCTGCCTGATGATCTGCTGTCCCGCGTAGAGGAGCACTTTTCCGTTACCCGCGTGCCGGATCTGCGCCCGGAGACCGTGGCACAGCATGCGCAGGCTTTCGCCCGGGCCGAAGGGTTACTGGGTTCCAGTGAAAAGGTGGGCCCGGCCCTGCTGGAGAAGATGCCCGCACTGCGCGTCAGCTCGACCATTTCGGTGGGGTACGACAATTTTGATGTCGATGCCCTTTCGGCCCGCCACATCGCCCTGATGCACACCCCCACCGTGCTCACCGAAACCGTCGCCGATACGCTGATGGCCCTGATGCTGACCACCGCCCGCCGGGTGGTGGAAGTGGCAGAGTGGGTAAAACAAGGCAAGTGGACCAAAAGCATTGGCCCGGAGCGGTTCGGTACGGATGTCCACCACAAAACCCTGGGGATTGTCGGTATGGGGCGTATCGGCCTGGCCCTGGCTCAGCGCGCGCACTTTGGCTTTGATATGCCAATTCTCTACAACGCCCGCAGCCATCACCCCCAGGCCGAAGAGCGCTTTAATGCCCGCTATTGCCCGCTGGATACCCTGCTCAGAGAGGCTGATTTTGTCTGTATCGTGCTGCCGCTGACGGCGCAGACCCATCACCTGATCAATGCGGAAAAACTGGCGCTGATGAAGCCGTCCGCCATTCTGATCAACGGCGGGCGTGGCCCGGTCGTGGATGAAGCGGCACTGATCGATGCCCTGAACAACAAGGTGATTCACGCCGCCGGGCTGGATGTGTTTGAACGCGAGCCCCTGGCGCCAGATTCACCGCTGCTGAGTATGCCCAATGTGGTGGCGCTGCCGCATATTGGCTCGGCCACCCACGAAACCCGCTACAATATGGCGGCCTGTGCGGTCGATAACCTGATCAATGCCATGCAGGGGAATGTTGCGCAGAACTGCGTGAACCCGCAGGCGCTGAAGTGATACACCCATACCGGGGCGGTTGCCCCGGTATGTTATCGCTTACTGCATGCTGGCAGAAGCGCTGCTCCAGGCCTGGTTAAAGGCCTGCTGCTGGGAAGCCAGCGGCCCAATCAGGCTGTTGTACTGGCTGGCCTGCTGAGAGGTCGGGAACTGGATCCCGTTTGCCACAAAGCCCACCTGCGTGCCCTGCTGCTGAATGAAATCCCCCACCTGCACCAGTTGCGCGGTCAGCGTCTGGGCGGCCGGGATCAGCGGCTCCAGGGTTGCCGCAGTGCCGGAGACCACTTTCTGGTATACCTTGTCGTACACCGCTTTGAGTTCATCATTCTGTTTTAAGGTCGCCCGGGCGCTGTCTGCCTGCATTCTGGCGCTCTGGATCTGCTGGCTCAGCACACCCAGCGAGCCGTTAATCTGGGACAGGGTTTCACGCTGGGTCGCATAATCCTGCGGCACACGGATGCTATTCACGCTGTCGACCACGGGTCTGATCCCGGAATCCACCGCCTGGCTAATCTGCTGGGAGTAGCCGTACAGAATGGCGTAGTCAGAGACAAACGGCCCGAACTGTTTACGCTGGTCAGAGGTCAGCGTCGGCAGATGTTCGCCGCTACGCATGGCGGTATTCTGCAGGAAATCGATAAACGCTTTGCGCTGCTCGCCTTCTTTGTCAAAACACCCACTTAAACTCACTACCATGACAATCGCTGCCAGAGATGCTAACCAGCGAGAGCAGGACTTACCTGTCGCCATTTTTTTACTCCTGTTACCCAATAAAAAAAGCGCAAATGTGCCGCCAACGGTGCTAAGAATAGTCCAACACACCGTGACTTAATAGCCCCTGAGGCTATACCACCCAAAAAGAATAAACCCGCCTGAGCGGCGGGTTTGAATATGCTAACCGGCGGCAATTATTGCAGCAGCGAAATATCCGCTACCTGCAGGAACAGCTCGCGCAGTTTGTTCAGCAATGTCAGACGGTTAAGACGGATCTCTTTTTCCGGCGCGTTAACCATCACCTGCTCGAAGAACGCATCCACCGGGGCGCGCAGCTGAGCCAGCTCAATCAGCGCGTCCTGGTAGCGACCCGCTTCAAACCAGGGCTGTAGCTTGTCGCGCAGAACCACCAGATCCCGGGCCAGTTTTATCTCGGCCTCTTCGGTCAGCAGCGAGGCGTGGACAATGTCATTCAGGGTCTCTTCAGACTTCGCCAGAATGTTGGACACGCGCTTGTTGGCAGCGGCCAGGGAGGCAGCTTCTTCCAGGGTACGGAAATGGCTGACCGCTTTCACCCGGGCGTCGAAATCTGCCGGGCGGGTCGGACGGCGCGCCAGCACCGCCTGGATGGTGTCTACCGCGTGGCCTTCTTCCTGATACCAGGCGCGGAAACGGCCCAGCATAAAGTCCACCACATCGTCGACCACGTTCACGTTGGTCAGCTTGTCGCCGTACAGGCGGGCGGCTTCTTCCGTCAGGGTTTGCAGATCCAGCGGCAGGTTTTTCTCAACAATGATCCGCAGAACCCCCAGTGCCGCACGGCGCAGGGCGAACGGGTCTTTGTCCCCTTTCGGGTGCTGACCAATGCCGAAGATACCCGCCAGGGTGTCCATTTTGTCGGCAATCGCCACTGCACAGGCCACCAGGCTTGAAGGCAGCGCATCACCGGCAAAGCGCGGCATGTACTGCTCATTCAGGGCCACGGCCACATCTTCGGCTTCGCCGTCGTGGCGGGCATAGTGCATCCCCATGACGCCCTGGGTGTCGGTAAATTCAAACACCATGTTGGTCATCAGATCGCACTTGGAGAGCAGGCCCGCGCGGGTAGCGTGGTTCACATCTGCCCCAATCTGGCGGGCAATCCAGCCAGACAGCGCTTCAATACGGTCGGTTTTGTCGCGCAGAGTGCCGAGCTGTTTCTGGAACAGGACCGTCTCCAGGCGCGGCAGGTTGTCTTCCAGGCGTTTTTTGCGGTCGGTATTAAAGAAGAACTCCGCATCCGCCAGGCGCGGGCGCACTACTTTTTCGTTACCGGAAATAATCTGCTGCGGATCTTTAGACTCAATGTTCGCCACGAAGATAAAGTTCGGCAGCAGTTTGCCGTCTGCGGCATAGACCGGGAAGTATTTCTGGTCACCTTTCATGGTGTAGACCAGGGCTTCTGCCGGTACAGCGAGGAATTTTTCTTCAAATTTCGCCGTCAGCACCACCGGCCATTCCACCAGGGAGGCCACCTCTTCCAGCAGGCTGTCGCTGAGATCCGCATTACCGCCAATGTGGCGGGCAGCGGCTTCGGCGTCGGCTTTAATGCGGGCTTTACGCTCGGCGTAGTCCGCCACCACTTTACCGCGCTCACGCAGGATTTCAGGGTACTGATCTGCACTATCAATCGTGAAGGACTGCTCACCCATAAAGCGGTGGCCGCGAATCACGCGATCGGACTGAATGCCCAGAATCGTCGCCGGGATCAGCTCACTGCCCAGCAGCAGGGTCACCGTGTGAACCGGGCGCACAAAGTGCTCGTCGGAATCACCCCAGCGCATCAGTTTCGGGACCGGCAATTTCGCCAGCGAGGTCGCCACCATGTTCGGTAACAGCGCCTGGGCGCTTTCGCCTTTCACATGGGCACGATACAGCAGCCATTCGCCTTTGTCGGTCACCAGGCGCTCGGCCTGATCAACGCTGATACCGCAACCGCGGGCCCAGCCTGCGGCGGCTTTGCTCGGGTTACCTTCCGCATCAAAGGCCTGGGCAATGGCCGGGCCGCGTTTTTCCACTTCGCGATCCGGCTGAGCGCTCGCCATACCGGCGACTTTCAGCGCCAGACGGCGCGGGGCAGCAAACCACTCAACCTGGCCGTGGGCCAGGCCCGCGTTGTCCAGTTCGGCAGTAAAGTTAGCAGCAAAGGATTCGGCCAGGCTGCGCAGGGCTTTCGGTGGCAGCTCTTCAGTGCCGATTTCCACCAGAAATGTATTCTCAGACATGGCGACCTCTTACTTATTATCTGACTTGTGACACATCGGGAAGCCGAGCGCTTCACGGGAAGCGTAGTACGCTTCCGCCACCGCTTTGGTCAGGGTGCGGATGCGCAGAATATAGCGCTGGCGTTCCGTCACCGAGATAGCTTTGCGGGCATCCAGCAGGTTAAAGCTGTGTGCGGCTTTCAGAATGCGTTCATAGGCCGGTAACGGCAGCGGTTTTTCCAGCGCCAGCAGCTGCTGGGCTTCTTTCTCATACTGCTCGAAACAGGTGAACAGGAAATCCACGTCTGCATATTCGAAGTTGTAAGTGGACTGCTCCACTTCGTTCTGGTGGAACACGTCGCCGTAGGTGGTTTTACCCAGCGGGCCGTCGCTCCAGACCAGGTCGTAAACGCTGTCTACGCCCTGGATATACATGGCCAGGCGCTCCAGGCCGTAAGTGATTTCGCCGGTTACCGGCTTACACTCCAGACCACCCACCTGCTGGAAGTAAGTGAACTGGGTCACTTCCATCCCGTTGAGCCACACTTCCCAGCCCAGGCCCCATGCGCCCAGGGTCGGGTTTTCCCAGTTGTCTTCCACGAAGCGAATATCGTGAATGGTCGGGTCCAGCCCCAGCTCTTTCAGCGAGCCGAGGTACAGCTCCTGAATGTTGTCCGGTGACGGCTTAATGATCACCTGGAACTGGTAGTAGTGCTGTAAGCGGTTCGGGTTTTCGCCGTAGCGGCCATCGGTCGGACGGCGTGACGGCTGCACATAGGCGGCGGCAATTGGCTCCGGGCCAAGCGCGCGCAGGCAGGTCATCGGGTGTGAGGTTCCGGCGCCAACTTCCATGTCCAGAGGTTGAACAATGGTGCAGCCCTGGCGAGCCCAGTAATCCTGTAAGGTCAGGATCAGGCCCTGAAAGGTCCTGGTATCAAACTTTTGCATATTCTTTCGCACGCGATACGGGTGGTTTTATGAGGAAGCGACCAGTATATACTCAAAAGCAGTCAAGTTGCATCACGGGTGGCGGGTTGACAACCGGCCACCGCAGGACGCGCCTGGCACGCCAGCGACGTTTTGGCCGCGCATTACTGCCAGCCAGAGTGGGGACAGTATACCGGTGAATGGCGCAGATACCGCGACAAATTGGCCGTAAACGGCGCTTTCGTGCCCGAGCAGGGGGGATCAGCGCATGGATAAGTGCAAAAACTGCCCGGCATCGTCAAACGAACAGGTGAAATGCTCCTCGCGGCGGGTGGTGCCGCTCACTTCATAACTGCCCTGAAAGCGCTCCAGCTGGCTGATGGTTAATTGCTGGGCCCGGGTGTTGTAGCGCATAGCCGCCGCATCACGGCAGGACTGCTCCATATCAAACTGGCGTACCGGTGCCGTGTGGGCCCGCTGCGCATATTGCTGATGCTCTTCGGTATGACTGCATCCGGTCAGCCCCAGTAAGACAAGGGTAACCAGCCCTGCAAGCCGGCGTTTTTTATCCATAACTTTTCGCCATCGTGGTAGTAAAGCCGTTATTATTCTGCGCGCAACAGTGTGGCCTATTGCGCCGTAACCTGCACCTTTGCTTCCCGCCTGGCGGGTAAAACTCAGATTTTACCTGGCTGCACGGTGAAGATTCAGCCGCCACACTGTGCTACTGGATCACAGTTACCCAGGGGAGTTCATGCAGCAAAAAATAAACTGGATAGATAATCTGCGCGGGATAGCCTGCCTGATGGTGGTGGTTATCCATACCACAACATGGGTGCTGACCACCCACCCCCAGCGCCCTCCCACGCCCGGCTGGGATATCGCTAACCTGCTTAATTCCGCCTCCCGGGTCAGCGTGCCGCTGTTTTTTATGATTTCAGGCTATCTGTTTTTCGGGGAGCGTAGCGCACGCCGCCGCCATTTTCTGCGGGTTGGCGCATGCTTACTGTTTTACAGCCTGGTGGCATTGCTCTATATCACCTTCGCCACCCGGATAAGCCCCCACGCCTCGCTGCTCCATCTGTTTCAGAAACCGGTGTTTTATCACCTGTGGTTTTTCTTCGCCCTGCTGGTGATTTACCTGCTCTCGCCGCTGATTCAGGTAAAAAAGTGCCCGCCGGGCACCCTGCTGGGCCTGTTGCTGGTACTGGGCATTATTGCTAACCCGAACACGCCGCCACTGGTTATCCACGGCATGAAGATCCTGCCGTTCAATTTATACATTGGCGGCGAAACCTTCTACTACCTGCTGTACGGCATTCTGGGCCGGGTGCTGGGCGAGATGTCCAGCGAGCGGCTGGGCAGTTGGCCCCTGGTCGGGTTTGGCCTTGCGGTGCTGGGTATCGCCTTCGGGACGCGCCATGAGCTGCTCTGGCGCGGCAATTTTGCCGACACGTTTTACCTCTACTGCGGGCCGCTGGTGTTTATCGCCGCCCCGGCCCTGTTGCTGTACGTTAAAAACCGCGTTAATGACCGCTCTCTGGCGTTCCTCGGCCTGGTGTCGCGCCACTCGCTGGGGATTTACGGCTTTCACGCGCTGATAATCCACGCCCTGCGCCACCACAATCTGGTGCTGACCCGCTGGCCGCTGCTGGATATGGTCTGGGTATTTACGGTCGCACTGGGGGGAAGCCTGGTATTATCCGCCGGGTTACAGCGCCTGGATAAGCACCGGCTGGTGAGTTAGCAAAAAGGGCTCGCCGGGGCGGAGAATATGTGCAAAATATAGCCAGGAGTTGTACCTGTCATCTGTACATTAATGGAGCGGTTATGCGCACTTATACGACCTCACAGGCCCGCCAGCATATTTCTGAAGTCATGGACGCCGCCACCGCCGGGGAGCCCGTCGAAATTACCCGCCGTGATGGCTCAGCGGCGGTGCTGATCAGCCGCGATGATTTTAACGCCTGGCAGGAAGCAAAGCTGGATGCCGAATTTGCAGAAATTATGGCGCGTCATGGTCATACCATTAAAGCGCTGGCCTATCAGTAAATATCCAGAAAAATGCCGGGCATTGCCCGGCATTTTTTATCAGACCATCAGCGGTGCAAGCTGCTGATATAGCCGCGCGAACGTTTCGCGTTTCTCCCGGTAGCGGGCTGTGCGCGCCGCGTCCGGAATGTGCTGCTGCTCAAGCGGCAGCGGCGGCAGCAACGTGCTTAAGGCTACCCCGGGGGACATGGCAATCTGCGCAAGCCTTGCGGCCCCCAGCGCAGGCCCGACCTCGGCACCGGTGCGGTAGTCGAGGGTCTGGCCGCTAATATCTGCCAGCATCTGGCGCCAGTACGGGCTGCGCGCCCCGCCGCCAATCAGCGTAATACTCCGGGGGGCAACGCCGCAGGCGTTCACGATATCCATCCCCTGGGCCAGGCCATAGCCCACCCCTTCCAGCACCGCTTTCGCCAGCTCCGCCGGGCCATGCTGGTGGGTCAGGCCGAAAAAGACCCCTTTAGCGGCCGGGTTGTTATGGGGGGTGCGCTCCCCGGACAGGTAAGGCAGAAACCACAAGTCGCCCGCGGTATCGCTGGCCTGCTCTGCGCCAGCCAGTAATGCGGGCACATCCGCCATGCCGGTCAGCCGGGCAGCCCAGTCCAGGCAGGAAGCCGCACTCAGCATCACCGACATCAAATGCCAGCGCTCAGGCAGGGCGTGGCAGAAACTGTGCACCGCGCTTTCCGGGTTACTCAGGAAGCCGTCGCTCACGGCAAAATAGACCCCGGAGGTCCCCAGGGAGAGCATCGCCTGCCCGGCGTCTGCCATCCCTACCCCCACGGCACCGGCGGCGTTATCGCCACCACCGGCCACCACCGGCACCACCGGCATCTGCCAGCGGCGGGCAATCTCAGGCAGCAGCTCCCCGGTGATATCGCAGCCCTCATACAGGGCGGGCATATGGTCCCGGGTGAGGTGGCAGGCGGCCAGCAGCTTGTCGCTCCAGTCCCGGCTGGCCACATCCATCCACAGGGTGCCAGCGCTGTCTGACATATCGCTGGCGTAGTCGCCGGTCATGCGCAGGCGTAAATAATCTTTAGGCAGCAGCACCTTCGCCACCTGGCGGAAGATCTCCGGCTCGTGGCGGGCTACCCACAGCAGTTTCGGGGCGGTAAAGCCCGGCATCATCAGGTTGCCGGTAATCTGGCGGGAGTCCGGCACCTGCTGTTCCAGCAGACGGCACTCTTCGCCGCAGCGCCCGTCGTTCCATAAAATGGCCGGGCGCAGCACCCGCTGCTGGCTGTCCAGCAGTGTGGCGCCGTGCATCTGCCCGGACAAGCCAATGGCGCGGACCTGATCCAGCGGATGTTGCGCAGCCAGCGCCTGCATTGCGCTATCTGTCGCCTGCCACCACTGTTGCGGATCCTGTTCAGACCACAATTCCCGGGGGCGTGAAACGGTCAGCGGCGAGGTACTGCTGGCCAGCACCTCGCCCTGTTCGCTCAGTAAAATCACCTTTACCCCGGAGGTTCCCAGATCGATCCCGATATACATAGCGTTGGCTCCATAAAGGGTGCGCCACGCAGAGCGTGGCGCGACAGGGCTTATTTATCAAAAATATAGTGGTTGACCAGATTCTCCAGCAGCTCCTGGTGGCCGCTCTGGTGGTGCGGATCCAGCTGATGCTGCTGAGCATACTGGGCAAGCTGCGCCAGGGACATCTGCCCTTTGAGGATCTGCTGGCCCAGCTCGCTGCTCCAGCCGCTGTAGCGACGGGCAACGCGTTTATCCAGCTCGCCGTCTTCAATCATGCGCGCGGCAATCTTCAGGGAGAGCGCCATGGTATCCATCGCGCCGATATGGCCGTAGAACAGATCGTATTTGTCGGTGCTCTGGCGGCGCACTTTGGCGTCAAAGTTCAGGCCACCGGTGGTGAAGCCCCCGGCTTTGAGGATTTCATACATCACCAGGCTGTTCTCTTCCACGCTGTTCGGGAACTGGTCTGTATCCCAGCCCAGTTGCGCGTCGCCACGGTTGGCATCCACCGAGCCGAAGATCCCAAGGGCAATGGCGCTGGCGATTTCATGGTGGAAAGAGTGACCGGCCAGGGTGGCGTGGTTCGCCTCAATGTTCACTTTAATCTCTTTTTCCAGGCCGAACTGCTTCAGGAAGCCATAAACGGTCGCCACATCGTAATCATACTGGTGCTTGGTCGGCTCCTGCGGTTTTGGCTCAATCAGCAGTGTGCCCCGGAAGCCAATTTTGTGTTTGTGCTCAACCACCATCTGCATAAAGCGGCCGATCTGTTCACGCTCCTGGCGTAAATCTGTATTCAGCAGGGATTCATAGCCCTCACGGCCCCCCCACAGCACATAGTTTTCACCGCCCAGTTTCTGGGTCGCGTTCATGGCGGTAAACACCTGGGTGGCGGCCATGGCGAACACTTCCGGATCCGGGTTGGTGGCGGCACCGGCCCCGAAGCGCGGGTTAGTAAAGCAGTTTGCCGTGCCCCACAGCAGTTTGACACCGCTCTGCTGCTGTTTTTCAGCCAGCACATCGACCATGTGGGCAAAGTTTTCCAGGTACTCTTTTAAGGAGGCACCTTCCGGGGAGACATCCACATCGTGGAAGCAGTAGTAAGGCACATTCAGTTTATGGAAGAATTCGAACGCCACATCTGCTTTCTGGCGGGCCATTTCCAGTGCGCTGCCCGGGTGCTGCCACGGGCGGTCAAAGGAGCCCACCCCGAACATATCCGCCCCGTTCCAGCAGAAGTTATGCCAGTAGCAGGCGGCAAAGCGCAGGTGATCTTCCATGCGCTTACCCAGAACCAGTTCGTCCGGATTGTAATGACGAAACGCCAGTGGGTTGGTGGTTTTCGGGCCTTCAAAACGTACCCGGTCAATCTGGTCAAAATAGGTCGGCATGATGCGCTCCTTGAAATAGGTTTGATGCTACGGGATTCATCCTGCGGCCCATTACGCATTCCGGCAATTACGTTATTTTACAGCCCGGTTCAGAGAATTACTTATTGTGGTACTGGTCGCAAAAAATAGCCCCACGGAGATAAAAGTGAATGATTTGTGAAATGTCTCATAGAAGTAATAATTGATAATAAGAATACCAAATATGGTAATTGCCTGCCGCCAGCAGGCCAATAAGGATAGGAGGGAAATAAATCTGCTGCGCTGCAGGAGGGATATCGGGAAATTATTCATGTCGCCTGTGCGGTGCATCAGGTTTTTTATACCCTACACATCTTTGTTTAGTGGTGCTGGCAGGCCAGTAACGCCACCCGCTGAATGTTGCATGTCTGAAAAAAATAAGGCAGGGCAATACATGACAGCTCAATATAATTCATCTTATGTGTTTAATATCACGGTGGTGGCCGCGCTGGGCGGGCTGCTGTTTGGTTATGATACCGCCGTGATTTCCGGTGCGGTTGAATCGATCAGTAAAGTGTTTGTGGAGCCCCGGGGGCTCGGGGAGGCGGCAGCCAACTCGCTGCTGGGCTTCTGTGTCGCCAGCGCCCTGATTGGCTGTATTATCGGTGGGGCACTGGGTGGCGTGTGCAGTAATTATTTCGGCCGCCGTAATGCATTAAAAATTGCCGCACTGCTGTTTTTTATTTCCGCGGTCGGTTCCGCCTGGCCGGAGCTGGGTCTCAGAAGCATTGCTGATAGTAGCGAAGGGATCCCTTATTATTTATCTGGCTATATTCCTGAATTTGTTATTTACCGGATTATTGGCGGTATCGGGGTGGGGCTGGCGTCAATGCTTTCGCCGATGTATATCGCAGAAGTCGCCCCGGCTAATATTCGCGGTAAGCTGGTCTCCTGTAACCAGTTCGCCATTATTTTTGGCCAGTTACTGGTGTATTGCGTTAACTATTTTATTGCCCGCTCGGGCGATGCCTCCTGGCTGCACAGCATTGGCTGGCGCTATATGTTCGCCTCAGAAGCGATCCCGGCGCTGTTATTCTTTGGCCTGTTATTTACCGTGCCGGAAAGCCCGCGCTGGCTTATCGCTAAAGGCCGCCATCAGCTGGCTGAAGGGGTGCTGGAAAAAATCATGGGCAAAACCCAGGCCACTGTGGCCGCCCGGGATATTGCCCACTCTATTGAGCACGGTAAGCAGACCGGCGGGCGCCTGATGATGTTCGGCCTCGGGGTGATTGTTATCGGTGTGATGCTCTCCGTGTTCCAGCAGTTTGTCGGGATAAACGTGGTGCTGTACTACGCCCCGGAAGTGTTTAAAACCCTGGGTGCCAGTACCGACCTTGCCCTGTTGCAGACCATTATTGTCGGGGTGATCAACCTGAGCTTTACCGTGCTGGCTATCATGACGGTGGATAAATTTGGCCGTAAGCCGCTGCAGATTATTGGCGCGGTGGGAATGGCGCTGGGGATGTTCGTCCTCGGGACGGCGTTCTACGCCCAGTGGTCCGGTGTTATCGCCCTGCTGGCGATGCTGTTCTACGTGGCGGCGTTTGCCATGTCCTGGGGGCCCGTATGCTGGGTGCTGCTGGCAGAAATTTTCCCGAATGCGATCCGTGGCAAGGCGCTGGCCATTGCGGTGGCGGCCCAGTGGCTGGCAAACTACTTTGTCTCCTGGACCTTCCCGATGATGGACAAAAACTCCTGGCTGGTCTCCCACTTTAACAACGGATTCTCTTACTGGATCTACGGCTGTATGGGCGTGCTGGCTGCGCTGTTTATGTGGAAGTTTGTCCCGGAAACCAAAGGCAAGACCCTGGAAGAGCTGGAATCTTTATGGTCAGAAAACACCCCGCAGGCGCGTGAAGCGCAAATCTCCCGCGGCTGATCTGTTCTTCTCAGGCCTGGCCACGATCGGTACGATAACGATTGTGGCCTTTTGCTATCTGGTTCATAAAAACCATATACAGGATGAGATCCGGCATGCACGAAAAACGTCATCGCATCACACTGCTGTTTAACGCCAACAAAGCCTACGATCGCCAGGTGATTGAAGGGGTTGGCGAGTATCTCCAGGCGTCACAACTGGGGTGGGACATCTTTATGGAGGAGGATTTCCGCACCCGGCTCGACACCATCGGCGAGTGGCTGGGCGATGGCGTGATTGCGGATTTTGACGACAAAGAGATAGAGTCCTTACTCCGGGCCACCGGCGTGCCCATCGTTGGCGTGGGTGGCTCCTATCACCGCCCGGAAGACTACCCCCCGGTGCACTACATCGCCACCGACAATCACCAGCTGGTCAACAGCGCCTTTCTGCACCTTAAAGAAAAAGGCATTAACCGCTTCGCCTTCTACGGGCTGCCTGCCTCCAGCGGTAAGCGCTGGGCCGCCGAGCGGGAACACGCCTTTCGCCAGATAGTCGCCAGCGAAGCCTACCCCGGGGCAGTCTATCAGGGGCTGGAAACCACGCCAGACAACTGGCAGCACGCTCAGAACCGGCTGGCAGACTGGATACAGACCCTGCCCCCCCAGACCGGGATTATCGCCGTTACCGACGCCCGGGCCAGGCACCTGCTGCAGGTGTGCGACAACCTGCACCTGCCGGTGCCGGAGAAGCTCCCGGTCATTGGCATCGACAACGAAGAGATGATCCGCTACCTCTCCCGGGTGGCGCTTTCGTCTGTGGCCCAGGGCACGCGGCAGATGGGCTACCAGGCCGCCAAGTTACTGCACCGCCTGCTGAACAACGAACAGCTACCGCTACAGCGCATCCTGGTGCCGCCCGCCCGGGTGATTGAACGCCGCTCCACCGATTACCGCTCGCTGTGCGATCCGGCGGTTATCCAGGCGATGCACTATATCCGCAACCACGCCTGCAAGGGCATTAAAGTGGAGCAGGTGCTGGACGCGGTAGGGATTTCCCGCTCGAATCTGGAGAAGCGTTTTAAAGAAGAGGTGGGCGAGACTATCCACGCGATTATTCACAATGAGAAGCTGGAGCGGGCCAGAAGTTTAATTTCCAGCACGTCATTATCACTCAGTGAAATATCACAGATGTGCGGCTACCCGTCGTTGCAGTATTTTTATTCAGTCTTCAAGAAAGCCTACGGAATAACCCCCGGGGAGCACCGGGGGAAAAACAGCGAAATCAACGAATAAAGCACAATAAAAAAACGCCTTACGAAGAAGGCGTTTTTATCCGGCCGGGATTAATAGGCGGCCATCAGGTTCTGGTTGCTCTGGTACATGGCAAACAGATAGTTATTGTAGCTCTGCCCGCGGGTGGAATACCCTTTGAGCTTGTGGATCATATTGCTGGCGGTCACTTCCTGATCCGCACGGCGCAATTTCGCGCGCTCTTTACGGAATGATTTATACGCATTATGCGTATTCAGGTTAGCCACATACGCCGCCACAGATTCATTGACCGACTCAAAGTGCGAATAGCCCTTCACCTTGCCCGCAGCCCCGGTACAGTGCCCTTTCACGCACTTCATACCGAACAGGTTGTTATTGCTGCGCGCCAGTCTGGAGGTCCCCCAGCCGCTTTCAGCCGCCGCCATGGTAGCAACCATATTGGTCGGAATAATATCTACCCGATCCAGCAGTGCATTCCACGGCACGCGTTTAGTGTTGCCGTTCCAGGCCACTTTATACTTACGCGACAGGTCTTTAAGACGCGCCGTTTCAGATGGTGACCAGCGGGCATCGTATTGCTTCGAAATCAGCCAGTTTCGATCCGCAGTAATCGCTGCATTCTGGCGATTGATATACGGCATAATCGTCCGGAGAAACGCCTTCTTCCTTGGTGTCCCGGAAGGGTATTTTCGCAAGTCAGGGAACGTACTGCTACTTACACTATTGCGAGAATACTCTTGTTTACTACTTGCCAGTACTTTGCCTTTTGGGCTGGCCTTCAGCGCTGTGTGTCGTTTTTTCGCTGTGGTCGTGGTCTTTTTCGCTTTCGCGTGCGTTGTATGGGCTTTGTGACTCGTTGCTTTACTTTCGTGCTTCTGGGCCAGAACCTGAGAAGAAAAACTCAAGGTCAGCAACATGAGTATCGCGGCCCCAAATCGTCGAATGGGAGTCGATATCATTATGTCTCCTGGTCGGATATATGCACTCCAACACCTTATTTTACGGAATACGAATTCCAGATCATAACAAAAGTACGGTTTCGGGACATTAAAATAAATAGTCCAATTCTTAATTCCTGCCAAACTCTAATTTTTGTTAAAACTAAAAAATACTGAGAAATAAATATCTTATTCGCCAAAAATTACATTCTGTTAACGTTAATTTTCCCGCCGGCGCGGCTAAGCGATGCGGCAAGAAAATACCCCTCCCCCGGTGCTCACTTTTGACCCGTCGTGCTGGGGCCAGGAAAGGGTAGAAAACTCAGTCAGATGCCCGGGCTCAGGAAATGTAACCAAACGCAAATTTGCCCGCGCCCGGTACAGCCAGCAACCAAAATAGTGTTTAATGCTGCTTTCCCACACCAGGCAGCATTAAACGCTACAGCCCCTTTCCCGCTCCGGTTTGCACAACATGGTTTCCGGGGTTATCGTTAGCTCCCTTGTGCAGTAACTCACAGATCCACGGCTATGACATTCTCTCTTTTTGGCGACAAATTTACCCGTTATTCAGGCATTACCCGCCTGATGGAAGACCTCAACGATGGTTTACGCACCCCGGGCGCAATCATGCTCGGCGGCGGAAACCCGGCCTGCATTCCCGAAATGGACAGCTACTTTCGTAAGCTACTGGCAGACATGCTGGATAACGGTAATGCCGTGGATGCCCTGTGCAATTACGACGGCCCCGGGGGGAGAAATGAATTTATCATCGCCCTGGCTGAGCTGCTGAAAACCACCTTTGACTGGGATATTTCACCGCAGAATATTGCACTGACAAATGGCAGTCAGAGCGCGTTTTTCTACTTATTTAACCTGTTCGCCGGGCGCCGGCGTGACGGCTCGGTACGCAAGGTGCTTTTCCCCCTGGCGCCAGAGTATATCGGCTATGCGGATGCCGGGCTGGAGGACGATCTGTTTGTCTCCGCACGGCCCAATATTGAGCTGCTGCCGGACGGGCAGTTTAAATACTATGTTGACTTCGATCGCCTGCATATCGGCGACGATACCGGCATGATTTGCGTATCACGCCCCACCAACCCCACCGGTAATGTGATAACCGATGAAGAGCTGATGCGCCTTGACGAGCTGGCCCACCAGCACCAGATCCCGCTGGTTATCGATAACGCGTACGGTCTGCCCTTCCCGGGGATTATCTTCTCGCCTGCGCGCCCCCTGTGGAACCCGAATATCATTCTGTGTATGAGCCTGTCCAAGCTGGGCCTGCCGGGCACCCGCTGCGGCATCATCATCGCCAGTGAGCAGACCATCTCCGCCATCAGCAATATGAACGGCATTATGACACTGGCCCCCGGCGGGATCGGCCCGGCCATGGCGGCCGAGATGATCCGCCGCCAGGATTTGCTGCGCCTGTCGGAAACGGTCATTAAACCGTTCTATTACCAGCGGGTGCAGCAGACCATTGCCATTCTGCGCCGCTATATTCCGCAGGAGCGCTGCCTGATCCACAAACCGGAAGGGGCCATCTTCCTGTGGCTGTGGTTTAAAGATTTACCCATCAGTACCGAGGTGCTCTATCAGCGCCTGAAAAAACGCGGTGTACTGATGGTGCCCGGGCACTACTTCTTCCCGGGGCTGGAAAAGCCCTGGCCCCACACTCAGCAGTGTATGCGCATGAACTACGTGCCGGAGCCGGACAAAATCGAAGCGGGTGTAAAAATCCTTGCCGAGGAGCTGGAGCTCGCCTGGGCTGAGCAGGCCTGAACCTGCCAGCCCGCTACGGCGGGAAACCTGACTCTGCGCAATGAGTGTCGCTCTCAGCAGTGTCCGCACGGCTGAGAGTATAATAACGTCAGAACCGGGGATCTTATCCTTTAGCCTGTGACCAGGCGGCGGCAATCACCGCCTGGCCTGCAGAAATCGCCCCGTCTCCCGCAGGCAGGATATGGGGAAACAGCAGCGTACAGTCCGCCAGGTGGTGCCCTAAGCGCTGGCTCAGCAGGCGGTTATGCCAGACACCGCCACCGCAGGCTACCGTATTCAGCCCCTGCTGGCGGGCGTGATAACGGGCCAGCGCCGCCAGCCCGGCGGCCAGCGCGTCGTGAAAGGCCCAGGCCCGGGCCTCAGGGGCGGCCTGCCAGCCCAGCCAGCTTTGCCAGAACACGGCCAGATCCAGCTGGCCATCTACGCAGGGTAAGCTCACCGGGTGATCCACCGGGCCGTGGCGCCAGGCCATCGCCTCCAGGGTGCAGGCAGCCTCCCCTTCATAACTTTGCGCCAGCCCCACACAGCCCAGTGCGGCGGCGGCGGCATCAAATAAACGTCCGGCCGAAGAGGCCAGCGGCGCGTTAACCCCCCGGGCAATCGCTTTTGCCAGCGGCTGCCACATCTGCTGGCGGATCACGGCCGTTTCGGGCAGGGCTTCCCAGCCGGGCACAAACCGCAGGCAGTGGGCCAGCAGGTTACGCCAGGGCTGGCGCGCCGCCAGATCACCGCCGGGCAGCGCCACCGCCGGTAGCCCGCCCAGTTTGTCGCACTGGCGGTAGTCCACCCGCAGGCACTCCCCGCCCCACAGTTCGCCCTCTGCCCCCATGCCGATACCGTCCAGCGCCAGGCCAATTACCGCCCCCCCGTCCAGGGGCCAGTGGTGCTCCGCAAGGCAGGCGGCAATATGGGCATGGTGGTGCAGCACCAGGTGTACCGGCAGGCCCATCTGGTGACCAATCCGGGTCAGCTGGTAGCCCGGGTGGGCATCCATCACCACCTGCTGCGGTGTAAAATCGTAGACCTGGCGCATCAGATCAAGGGCATGTTGCCACTGCTCTTCCACCCCCTCCTGCCCCAGATCGCCCAGGTGCTGGCTCAGCACCAGCTGATCACCGCGCGCCAGGGCAAAGGTGTTTTTAAGATCAGCCCCCAGGCACAGCAGCGGCTGTGTGACCGTCAGGCCCGGCGGCAGCGGCAGCGCATCCGGCACAAACCCCCGGGCCCGGCGCAGCATGCTGCCGTCTGCCCGTACCAGGGAGTCATCCATCCGCTGGAGGATGTCCCGGTTGTGGAGCAGCCAGCCGTCTGCCAGCCCGGCCAGATCCTCCAGCGCCTGCGGGTTAGTCAGCGCAGGGGGGCGGCCACTGAGATTGCCGGAGGTCATCACCAGCGGCCCGCCAAAGGCCTGGCTCAGCAGGTGCTGGAGCGGGTTGCCCGGCAGCAATACCCCCACCTCATTCAGCCCGGGGGCTATCTCCGGGCTCAGGGGGCCACAGTGGGCTTTATCCACCAGAACGATGGGCGCCGCCGGGGTGTTAAGCAGTGCGCAGGCAGCACCGGGCAGGCCGCTGTCCTGCGCCAGCATCACCGCCAGGGGCTTTTTCGGGCGCTGTTTGCGCAGGCGCAGCAGGGTGACTGCCGTATCGTTGCGCGCATCGCACACCAGGTGAAACCCACCCACCCCTTTTACGGCAATGATCTGCCCGCCTCGCAGGGCCGCCAGCGCCGCCTGGAGTGCTGCCTCCCGCTCTGCGTGCTGGTCACCGGCCTGCCAGCTCAGCCAGGGGCCGCACGCCGGGCAGGCCACTGGCTGGGCGTGAAAGCGCCGGTCCCGGGGGTCGCGATATTCCGCCTCGCAGGCGGCACAAAGGGGGAAGCCCGCCATCACGGTAAAGGGGCGGTCATAGGGCATGGCGCGGATAATCGTAAATCGCGGGCCACAGTGGGTGCAGTTAATAAACGGGTAGCGGTAACGGCGCTCGGCCGGGTCGTTCATTTCCGCAAGGCAGGCGGGGCAGGTGGCCGCGTCGGGCACTATCTGGGTGGACATGGCCCCGGCATCGCTCTGGCGGATGGTAAAATCGTCCGGCAGCGCAGGCCAGTGCATAACGCTGCGCTCCAGGCTGTCGATACGCGCCAGCGGCGGGCAGCGCTGATACAGGGCGGTGATAAAGTCCTCCGGCAGGTGCACCAGGCGGATCACCACGCCGCTGCCGTCGTTGCAGACATCGCCTGCCAGCCCCATTTCACTGGCAATCTGCCAGATATAAGGCCGGAACCCAACCCCCTGAACTTTGCCGCGGATCCGCAGCGCCACACCCTGATTACGCATCGTTATATTAGCTGATGAGATGAAAAAGACGCGGGACGAAACCCGCCCCACGTTTCAGGATAACCCACCCGAATGGGCAACGGCAGGAAAACCGCTGTTACCGGGGTGGTACTTACAAAAAAGGTGATCCCGGGCAGGTGTTACCCCCGCCCGGTGGTCATTCAGAAGATCAGGGAACCAGAGGTATCCAGCGCAGCACGGCGGCGGCGCTCAGCGGAAATCTGATCCAGTTTGTTGCGGTCTACCAGCATAATGGCTTTGGTCGGGCAGGCTTCGATACAGGCCGGGCCCGCTTCGCGGTGGTAGCACAAATCACATTTGTTGGCTTCCGCCTTCTGGGTTTTCACGTTCAGGCCCGCGCCGCTGTTGCGCACAACCGGGCGCACCACGACTTCCATCGCCCCGTAAGGGCAAGCCACCACGCAGGTTTTACAGCCAATGCAGCGTTCCTGCATCACATGTACGAAGCCTTTTTCCCGCACAATGGCGCCGTTCGGGCACACGTTGGCACACGGGGCATCCTCACACTGACGGCACATCATCGCGGTCGAAATATTGACCCCTTTGATAACGTGAATGCGTGGCAAAAAAACTTCCGGGGTCAGGGTTGCACAATCCTGACCCTCCTGGTGGGACACGACACAGGCCACTTCGCAAGTGCGGCAGCCAATACATTTGCTCGAATCAGCAATGACGAAGCGGTTCATCATAATCTCCGGCAGTTCATTTACGTTTTGAATAGTTATTGGCATACACAAAGCGTGCCAGGTTTGAAACTAGCGCCATCTGGCCGGTTTTACCTTGATCCGGCACGTCGCCCGTGCCGGATCGTCACAAATGACGATAATCTTCAGGCAAATGACAGTCACTGGGTGCCGGTTTGCAGGGGGTTATTCCGGTTCTGGCGCTTCCAGCTGGGCGAATCCCCCGTGGTCCTGCCAGCCTGCCAGGCGCTGGTATACGGTCTCAACGGCCTGTTTGATCGGGTCTGTCATCGGGTAATAGAAGCCGACGATATCCGGCTGGATCCCCAGGAAGATAACCTCGCCAACGTCGTCTCTGAGCTGGTCAATCAGGTAGTTGAGCGGCATGTTGTGGGTGGTCATCATAAACATTTCGGCAATGTCGTCCGGGTCGATAATGCGGATCTCACCCGGGTTGAGCCCCATATCGGTGGCGTCGACCACCAGCAGGCGCCGGGGTTTCAGCTCACGAATGGCCACAACGTCATTTTCCGGGGCGCTGCCCCCGTCAATCACGACCCACTCCCCTTGCGGGTTAGCCTGGCATTTTTCTGCCAGCAGGGGGCCGGCACCGTCGTCCCCCATCATGCTGTTGCCGACACAAAGCAAAACGTCAGTCACGATCTCTCCTCACCATCAGGTAAATGGCCGGTTCCAGCTGAATAGCCTGTAGCATATCCAGCAGTTCACGGCTCCACTGCTGCTGTTGCGGGGTTTGCTGCGCCAGCGCGGCATCAAATGCCCGCGCCAGCATCACCACGTGATTATGGTCGATGACTATCTCGCCATAGCGCGGCACGCCTTCCATTTTGCGCCGCGCTTCGCTGCCCGCTTCCAGCGTCGCTACCCACGCCTGGTACGCCTCATAGGGGCAGACCAGCGCGGCTTTCAGGCAGTCGATCACCCCAAGGTGGTGACCAATCGCCAGACTATAGTAGATAACTTGCTGGGCCTGATCCGGCGCCTTGTTATCATTATCGACAAATTTACGGCTCAGCTGGCTGAACACCACCGACTCGCTCATCAGATACGCTCCTGCTCAACCAGCTGGTTAAGATTGGTGACAATTTCGCTCAGCCGCGGGTCGTTTTCCGCCTCCAGCCAGCGGGCAATACCGGCTTCCCCCTGGGCCAGATGGTTCATATAGTCATCGGCAATCTGGCGGCCATAGCGGTAGCCCGCCAGTTTGCGCGCCGTGCGGTCAATGCGCACCCGCAGGGGCTGCACCATATCCGGGTGCAGGATCTGCGCAGGCTGGGTATCCAGTTCGCTGGCGTCCCGGGCGTGGATTTTCTGCTCCAGCAGGCCCAGAGCCATGGCAAAGCCATACAGGGTGGCGGCCGGGGTTGGCGGGCAACCCGGAATATAGACATCCACCGGGACTATCTTGTCCGTACCGCCCCACACGCAGTACAGGTCGTGGAAGATACCGCCGCTGTTGCCGCAGGCACCGTAAGAGATGCAGATCTTCGGATCCGGCGCAGACTGCCAGGCACGCAGTGCCGGGGAGCGCATGGCGCGGGTCACCGCACCGGTAAACAGCAAAATATCCGCATGGCGCGGAGAGGGCACCACCTTGATCCCGAAGCGCTCGGCGTCAAACAGCGGCGACAGGGTGGCGAAGATTTCAATTTCGCAGCCGTTACAGCCGCCGCAGTCCACCCGGTAGACATAGGCGGAGCGTTTAATATTTTTCAGCAGCGATGCTTTCATGCTGGCGATGGATTCATCCACCGTCATAGGTACGGGGATCCCGTTGGCGTCGCGCGGGCCGATTAAGTTGCTCATCAGCTGGCCTCTTTCATATGGCGGGTTAAATCAATACGGTCAGAGGAGACCAGCCCCTGCTGGCGTTTGCACTCCGGGCAGGTCTCAAAACTTTCCCGGTGCTGTTCGGCGCGCTGGTCGCCGTTGTGCTGCAAAATCGCGATGGCGTAATCAATCTCTTTTTGCACCGCAAACGGGCGCTGGCAGCTGCGGCAGTGGCACAGGGGGAAGCTGGATTTCTGCAGGAAATCCTCTTTCTTCCACACCGCCAGCTCATACTGCTGAGAGAGTTTAATGGCCGCCGTCGGGCAGACTTCCTCACAGCGGCCGCAGAAGATGCAGCGCCCGAGGTTAAACTGCCAGTCGAGGGTTTGCCCGGCGAGGTTGGTTTCCACGCTCAGCGCGTTAGACGGGCAGGCGTTCACGCAGGCCGCACAGCCCACACACTGGCTGGGGTTATGCTCCGGCTTGCCGCGGAAATTTTTATCCACCGCAATGGGGGTCAGCGGGTAGTTTTCAGTGACTACCCCGGTTTTCAGCACTTTTTTAATAAAAGTAAACATTGCTCTTCCTCAACCCCCCGCCGCCCGGCGGGGGGGTAACGGCTTATTTCAGCGGCGAGTTCTTGCGTTCAATGCTGTAGCGCTCAAGCTCTTTGTACGGCACCACTTTGCTCTTCTTCTTGCGCACGTCGACCACGGTCATACGGTCAGTACAGGAGTAGCAAGGATCCAGACTGCCGATAATCAGCGGCGCGTCAGACACGGTGTTACCGCGCAGCATATAGCGCAGGGTCGGCCAGTTGGCGTAGGTGGCCGCACGGCAGCGCCAGCGGAACAGCTTCTGGTTGTCGCCGGTCATGCTCCAGTGGATATCGTCGCCGCGCGGCGCTTCGGCAAAGCCGAGGGCGAAACGGTGCGGAATATAGGTAAAGCCTTCCACCGCCAGCGGGCCGCCCGGCAGGTTATCCAGGCCGTAGTCGATCATATTCAGGGAGGTGAACACCTCGTTAATGCGCACTTTCAGGCGCGAGATAACGTCACAGCCCTGTTCGCTGTGGATCTCCATCGGCAGCAGGCCGTAACCGACAAACTCATGATCGTAGCGGGCGTCGCGGGCGTGGCCGCTGGCGCGCACCATCGGGCCGACGTTGCTGAAGTCACGGGCGATTTGCGGATCCAGGCGGCCAATGCCCACGGTGCGCTGCTCGATATTGGTGGTGCTCATCAGAATATCCACCAGCTCCTGGACTTCTTTGCGCATCTGCTGGGCCAGCTGGCGGGTCTGGACCATGTCGTCTTTGAGCATATCGCGGCGGATACCGCCAATCAGGTTCAGGCCGTAGGTTTTACGGGCACCGGTGAGGATTTCCGCCATTTTCATGGACTGCTCACGCACCCGGAAGAACTGCATAAAGCCGGAGTCAAAGCCCACAAAGTGGCAGGCCAGCCCCAGGTTGAGCAGGTGGCTGTGCAGGCGTTCCACTTCCAGCAGAATGGCGCGGATCATCTGGGCCCGTTCCGGCACCTGGATGCCCATGGCATTTTCCACCGAGGTGGTATACGCGGTGCTGTGGGCAAACCCGCAAATACCGCACACCCGGTCAGAGAGGAAGGTCACCTCGTTGTAACCCATGCGGGTTTCTGCCAGTTTCTCCATGCCGCGGTGGACATAAAACAGCCGGTAGTCCGCATCAATGATGTTTTCACCGTCAACAAACAGGCGGAAGTGGCCCGGTTCGTCAGAGGTCACATGCAGCGGGCCAATCGGCACCACGTTGTTCTTTTTGGTGCCCAGCTCGTTGATGAACTCGTAGGTTTCTGCGTCGGTGGTCGGTGCCGGGCGCTGGCGGTAGTCCATGCTGTCTTTGCGCAGCGGGTAGAGATCGTCCGGCCAGTCATCGGGCAGCACCAGGCGGCGCTCATCCGGCAGGCCAACGGCGCGCAGGCCGTACATGTCGCGCACTTCGCGCTCGCCCCAGACAGCCGCCGGTACGCGCGGCGTGACAGACGGGTATTCCAGGGTGTTGGCGTCCACTTCAACACGCACGGTGATCCAGCATTTGGTGCCCTTCTCCATGGAGAGCACATAGTAGACCGCATAATGGCCGCACAGCGGGCGTTCGTCGTTCCCGAACAGTACCGACAGCCAGCCCCCCTGCTGGTAGTAGAGAAACTCCACCACTTCCGGCAGGTAGTTGGTTTTCACGGTGATGGTTATCTGGTCGCGGGTCTGCCACGCTTCGTCCAGAACCACACCGGGAAACGCCTGGTGCAGCGCGTTCAGATACTGTTGACCGATTTTTTCTTCAGACATACAAAACACTCTCTTATTACGCCACCAGGAAGGAGACGAAAGCTAAAAACGCGAAGCCAAAACCGGCCCAGGTCACCCGGGACGTTTTCAGGAACCGCAGGCGCGCCATGCTGTTTTCAAACAGGGCGATAATCAGCACCCCCAGCACCAGCTTGATGACGGCCACCACAATCGCCAGCACCAGGCCCGCGACTGAAAAATCCACCATCTGCCCCCAGGGCAGGAACACCCCGACAAACATCTGCAACACCACCAGCTGCTTGAGGCTGATACCCCATTTGAGGATGGCAAAACCAGATCCGCTGTATTCAGTCAGCGGCCCTTCCTGCAGCTCCTGCTCTGCTTCCGCCAGGTCGAAGGGCAGCTTGCCCATCTCAATAAAGGTGGCGAAGGCGCAGGCCGCCATGGCCAGCAGCAGGGTCAGCGTCTGGGAGGCCGGCCAGTGGTACAGGGTCAGGGTGATATTGCTGATATGGGTAGAGCCCGCGACCTGCGCGGCCACCCACAGGCCCAGCAGCAGGATAGGCTCCACCAGTACCCCGAGCATCGCTTCACGGCTGGCGCCGATACCGGTAAACGGGCTGCCCGTATCCAGACCGGCAATGGCGAAGAAGAAGCGGGCAATGGCAAACAGGTAAATCAGGGTGATAAGGTCACCCAGTGCCGCCACCGGAGCGGCGACAGTAATCAGCGGCAGGGCGCTGGCGATGGTTAGCATAACGCCCACCATCACAAACGGCATCAGGCGGAAGACCCAGCCAGAGGCCGCCGGGGCCACGCTCTGGCGGCCCAGCAGCTTGAACAGATCCCGGTACTCCTGAAGCACCCCCGGCCCCTGACGGTTATGCATCCGGGCGCGGGCTACGCGGGTAATGCCGGATATCAGCGGCGCAATGGCAAACAGCACCAGCGCCTGAATCAAACCAAGAATCACAGTCATTGTTTTTATGCTCCCCGGGAAACCACAATCACCAGCAGAATCGCCAGTTCAATAAAGGCCAGACGGCGCACCGAGCCCGCCAGGCATTCACTCTGCCAGCCCGGCACCCACTGCACCGGGTTCAGCCGGTTACGCAGGTTTAACAGCGGGGCAAACGCCGCTTTTACCGGCTGGGCAAAACCTGTGGCGGTGATAACCATCGACTGCTCGTGGTCGTAACCACACACCCAGGCCGCACCGCGAGAGCGGGACACCAGGCGATCGCCTTTGAAGAACACCATCACCAGGAACGGCAGCAGCGGGCAGCCAATCAGCAGCAGCGTCATCAGCGGCTGGGACACCACACTGTGGGCAGAAACCAGCGGCAGCGGCACCACGTTACGCAGCAGCGGCAGGATCCAGGGGGCAGCCACACCGGAAGCTACACAGCACAGGGCCAGTGCCGCCACGCTGAGGTTCATCAGCAGCGGGGCCGGTTTGGCCTCACTGGCCTCCCGGGTGCGCGGCGCGCCGAGGAAGGTCACCCCGTAGACTTTCGCCATACACATCACTGCCAGCGCACCGGTGATAGCCAGCCCTACCGCCAGCAGCGGCCCCAGCAGGCGGGCGGCAAACAGCGGCTGCTCACCCAGGCGGAAGAAGGACTGGTAAATCACCCACTCACCGGCAAAGCCGTTCAGCGGTGGCAGCGCGGCCATGGACATCAGCCCTACCAGCATCGCCAGCGAAATAAGCGGCATGCGTTTGCCGATACCGCCCAGCTTTTCAATGTCGCGGTAGCCGGTACGGAACCACACGGCCCCGGCCCCGAGGAACAGGGTGGATTTAAACAGGCTGTGGTTCACCAGGTGGAACAGGCCACCGGTCAGGCCAAGGGCGATAAGCCCCGGCTCATTCAGGGAAAGGCCGGTTAAGCCCGCCCCGAGGCCGAGCAGAATAATGCCGATGTTTTCCAGGGAGTGGTACGCCAGCAGGCGGTTGATGTTGTGCTCCATCAGGGCATACAGGCCGCCAATAAACGCGGTCAGCATCCCCAGCACCATCACCACAATGCCCCACCACAGCGGCAGCGCCGCGTCGATAAGCGAAAAAGTGAGGATCCCGAACAGACCCACTTTCAGCACCACGGCTGAAAACAGCGCCGCCGCCGGGGCAGAGGCGTTAGCGTGAGCCTGGGGCACCCAGCCATGCAGCGGGATGATCCCGGCCAGCAGGCCAAAGCCCACCAGCCCCAGTAACCAGATACCGGAGCCCAGCGGCTGTAACGCGGTCGCCTCATGCAGGGCGGCGTAGTCCAGGGTGCCGTAGCGTTTTTCCAGTAGCAGGCAGGCGATAACCAGCAGCACTGTGCCCAGGCGGCCCAGGGCAAACCACAGTTTGCCGGACTGAGCACAACCGGTCAGGAACGCCGCGCACAGGGCCATGATTTCCGCCATCAGCACCAGGGTGGCGATGTTACCGGCGGTCAGCGCCATTACCGCTGCCGCCAGCAGCAGGTTGATCAGCAGGCCGTTGGCCTTCACCCCGGCGTGCTGGTGCCAGCTGATGTTAAACAGGCTGACAAACAGCGCCGGCAGGCAGACGGCAATCAGCCACAGGCCGTTCATGGGGGTCAGTTGTAAGGTCTGGTGAAAAAAGCGCAGGCCCATTTCACCGGTGGCACCGCTCATCAACGCCTGTACACCCGCGCCCAGCGCCAGTGCGCTACTGACAGCGCCGCCAAGCCCGGCCAGAAAGCCGCTTACGGCTTTGGCTTTATAGAAAACCCCGGCGAGCACCGCACTCAGGACAAACCCGGACAGCGCCCAGTAAAGTAGCGTCAGTGCATTCATTTGGTTGCCTCGCTCTGGCCGGTGAACATGGACAAATCGTCAAAAGCGATATTCATCGCCATCTCGCGTTTACGTTTACTGGACAGGGCGATATCCCGGTTGTCCACTAAGCGCAGCGCTTTGGTCGGGCAGGTGCGCACACAGGCGGGCCCCTGCTCGTCAAAGCTGCACAGGTCGCATTTCACGGCGATGGCGCGAATGCCGGGCACCCAGTCCAGCAGGGTGCTGACCCGGGCCGGGGCCGGTGCCGCCGGAGGGGCTTTCGGGCTGTTGACGTTGGCCGGAATATTCAGCGGGCGGCTGCCGGAAAATTCGATAGCGCCAAACGGGCAGGCGATGCCGCACAGTTTGCAGCTTACGCACAGGCTTTCATTCAGCTGTACGGCGCCATCCACACGGTTAATGGCGTTCACCGGGCAGACAGTGGCACAGGGCGCATCTTCACAATGGTGGCAGAGCTGCGGTGCGGACTCATGGGCATTGAGCATCACGCGTAAACGCGGCATGGACTGCAACCCATGCTGCCGGTGAGTCTCTGAGCAGGCGGCCTCACAGGTGTGGCACCCCATACAGAGCTTCGGGTCGGCAATTACAAAACGGTTCACCGGGTATTACCTCAGGAATAGTCATTTTTGACGAAAACATGCCGGACAGTGTCATTTTCGACAGGGTTCGACACACGAATCAGGATCAGGCCGTGGCTCTGCGTATTTCAGGGAGACTCAGATCGGCCATGCGCAGCGGTACGTCATCATGGATGGCGCGGTACAGGCAGTCGTAAACCGGGCTGATTTTTTCCAGGTAATGGTCCAGTACGGCGTTGCGGTCGCGGTTGTCGATGCTGTTGTCGAGGGTGCCGTTTTGCGCCATATGGGCGCGGGCAATCAGTACCTTCTGCTCGCCGTTGCGGGTTTCAATAAAGTATTCAATCACCTGGCTGTTAAAGCCTTCCGCCAGCGCAATGCGGACAACGAAGTGATCAAATAAAAAGAAGCGCAAATCATCATCCGGGTTGCAGCCAACCGCGTGGTGTAATTTGGCTTTCGACAGGGTGATCGCCTGAGTCAGCGTATTGCAATAGTGTTGCCACTGGTTATGCAACTGCTGGTGACGATCGGCAATATACTCTGCCTTTTCACTCAGTTCCCATATAGTCATAGTGGTGTCATTTCAGTTAGTGGTAATAACCCCCATAGGCATATTTCATGCCAGTTTTTCAACTCATTGTTATTAAATGGTTTTTAAGGCCGCCCACGAAAACGCCCCCACTGACGACATGTCATTTCGACATCTTCGACACCCGGTGACAGATACCTGATGTGCCCCACAGTCCCCCGGGTAGCTATCTGCTAACATGGATTTTTTTCGTTCCGGGTCAGACAACTGTCCGGGCAAAGCCCGGCGGGGCGCCCTTTAGTGTGGGTACAGTGCGGCAACCTGGCATACTGCTTGCATCACTCCCCTATCAGTCCGGGAGGCGTTATGCACGAAATCACCCTTTGCCAGCGGGCAATTGAACTTATTGAGCAGCAGGCTCGCCAGCACGGTGCCAGCAAAGTGACCGGCGTCTGGCTGGAGGTTGGCGCATTTTCCTGTGTGGAAACCAGCGCCCTGCAGTTTTGTTTTGATCTGGTCTGCCGCGACACCCTGGCAGAAGGGTGTACGCTGGACGTTCACCAACAGGAAGCCGAATGCTGGTGCTATGACTGCCAGCAGCACATCACCCTGCTGACCCAGCGGGTGCGCGTCTGCCCGCAATGCAACGGTACTAATTTACGTATCGTGGCCGATGACGGCCTCCAGATTAAACGCCTGGAAATCGAACAGGAGAATCAACATGTGTAGCACCTGTGGTTGCGGTGAAGGCAACCGCTATATCGAAGGGGATGAGCACAACCCGCACTCCGCGTTTCGCAGCGCGCCTTTTGCGCCATCCGCCCGCCCGGCAATGAAAATTACCGGCCTTAAGACCCCCTCTTTTGCGCCTCAGGCTTCGGCTGAGGGCGATTTGCATTACGGCCACGGCGAAGCGGGCACCCACGCGCCGGGCATGACCCAGCGCCGGATGCTGGAAATTGAAATCGACGTGCTGGATAAAAACAACCAGCTGGCAGCCCATAATCGCCAGCAGTTTGCCGCCCACCAGCAACTGGTCCTGAACCTGGTCTCCAGCCCGGGCTCCGGTAAAACCACCCTGCTGACCGAAACCCTTAAACGCCTGCACGGTAATAAAGAGTGTGCGGTTATCGAAGGGGATCAGCAGACCGTGAACGACGCGGCGCGCATCCGCGAGACCGGCACCCCGGCCATTCAGGTGAATACCGGTAAAGGCTGCCACCTGGACGCCCAGATGATCCACGACGCCATGCTGCGCCTGCCGCTGGCGGACAACGGCATTCTGTTTATTGAAAACGTGGGCAACCTGGTGTGCCCGGCGAGTTTTGACCTCGGTGAGCGCCATAAAGTCGCGGTGCTGTCGGTAACCGAAGGGGAAGACAAACCGCTGAAATACCCCCATATGTTTGCCGCCGCATCGCTGATGATCCTCAATAAAGTGGATCTGCTGCCCTATCTCGATTTCGACGTGGAAAAATGCATGGCATACGCCCGGGAAGTGAACCCGGATATTGAGATCCTGCTGGTTTCCGCCACCAAAGGCGACGGTATGGATCAGTGGCTGGCCTGGCTGGAGGCACAACAATGTGCATAGGCATTCCCGGACAAATCAGTGAATTAATCGGCGACAGCCACGCGAAAGTGGATGTCTGCGGTGTGCAGCGCGAGGTAAACCTCGCCCTGGTCGGCACCCATGACGACGACGGCAACTCCCGTATCGGCCAGTGGGTGCTGGTACACGTGGGTTTTGCCATGAGCATCATTGATGAGCAGGAAGCCCTCGACACCCTGGAGGCCCTGCAAAATATGTTTGCCGTGGAACCGGATGTGGGCGCGCTGCTTTATGGTGAGGAGCGGGCCTGATGCGCTTTGTTGACGAATACCGGGATCCGGCGAAAGTGATGGCGCTCATTGAGCAGCTTAACGCCCGTGCCCCGCTACTGAACTACGACGCCCGCCGCCCGCTGCGCGTGATGGAGGTGTGCGGCGGCCACACCCACGCAATTTTTAAATTCGGGCTCGACCAGCTGCTGCCGGAAAACATTGAGTTTATCCACGGCCCCGGCTGCCCGGTGTGTGTATTACCCATGGGGCGCATTGACGCCTGCCTGGAGATAGCCAGCCACCCGGAGGTGATTTTCTGCACCTTCGGGGATGCCATCAGAGTGCCGGGTAAATCCGGCTCGCTGATGGACGCCCGGGCCAGAGGGGCAGACGTGCGGGTGGTCTACTCGCCGATGGACGCCCTGCAACTGGCGCGCACCAACCCGGATCGCAAGGTGGTCTTCTTCGGGCTCGGGTTCGAAACCACCATGCCCGCCACCGCCCTGACCCTGCAACAGGCCAAAGCGGACGGGGTGGATAATTTCTACTTTTTCTGCCAGCACATCACCCTGATCCCGACCCTGCGCAGCCTGCTGGAGCAGCCAGACAACGGTATCGACGCTTTCCTTGCCCCGGGCCATGTGAGTATGGTTATCGGCACTGCCGCTTATGACTTTATCGCCAGTGAGCACCACCGCCCGCTGGTGGTTGCCGGTTTTGAGCCGGTGGATCTGCTACAGGGCATGCTGATGCTGGTAGAGCAGAAAATTGCCGGTCAGCCTGAAATTGAAAACCAGTACCGCCGGGTTGTGCCGGATGCGGGGAACCCGCTGGCCCAGCAGGCGATTGCCGATGTGTTTATGCTGGAAGGGGATTCCGAATGGCGCGGGCTGGGGATCATTAACCAGTCCGGTGTCAGACTGACCCCGGCCTATCAGCAGTTTGATGCCGAGCAGCATTTTAACCCGCGCCAGCAACAGGTGAGTGACGATCCGCGCGCCCGCTGTGGCGACGTGCTGACCGGGCGCTGCAAACCCCACCAGTGCCCGCTGTTTGGCAACACCTGTAACCCGCAGAACGCCTTCGGTGCCCTGATGGTCTCCTCAGAAGGTGCGTGTGCCGCCTGGTATCAGTACCGCGGCCAGGAGAGTGAAGCATGAAAACCATTACCCTAGCCCACGGTAGCGGCGGCCAGGCCATGCAGCAGCTGATCGCCAGCCTGTTTATGGAGGCTTTTGCCAACCCGTGGCTTGCCGAGCAGGAAGACGCCGCCCGGCTCCCGCTGGCGGAGCTGACCGCCTGCGGGGATAAGCTCGCCTTCTCGACCGACAGCTATGTTATCGATCCGCTGTTCTTCCCCGGGGGCAATATCGGCCACCTGGCGATTTGCGGCACCGCGAACGATGTGGCCGTTGGCGGGGCTATCCCGCGCTGGATGTCCTGCGGGTTTATCCTCGAAGAGGGGCTGGATTTTGCCCTGCTGGAGCAGATTGTCCACAGCATGGCCCACACCGCCCGGGAAGCGGGTATTACCATCGTGACCGGGGATACCAAAGTGGTGCCCAGAGGGGCGGCGGATAAGGTCTTTATTAATACTGCCGGTATGGGGGCGATTGTGCGCGGCCTGAACTGGGGCGCCAGCCAGATAAGCGACGGCGATGTGATTATCGCCAGCGGCACGCTCGGGGATCACGGGGCCACCATTCTCAACCTGCGCGAGCAGCTGGGGCTGGAGGGGGATCTGCGCAGCGACTGTGCGGTACTGGCCCCCATGATTGCCAGCCTGCACCCGATTGCCGGGGTGAAAGCCCTGCGCGATGCCACCCGTGGCGGGGTGAATGCGGTGCTCCACGAGTTTGCCGATGCCAGCGGCTGCGGTATGGAGATCAGCGAAGCGCAATTACCGGTCAAACCGGTGGTGCGCGGGGTCTGTGAGCTGCTGGGGCTTGATCCGCTCAACTTTGCCAATGAAGGCAAACTGGTGATTGTCGCCAGCCGTGCGGCGGCACCAGAGGTGCTTAATGCCCTGCACCAGCACCCGCTGGGCAAAGATGCCGCGATTATTGGCGATGTCACGGCCCGTACCGGGGTCCGGGTGACCGGGCTGTACGGTGTCAAACGCAGCCTTGATTTACCCCACGCAGAGCCTTTACCCCGTATTTGTTGACCTGTGCCAGCATCCGCTGGCCTCAGATCTCATACACTGTTACGACTAATATTATAACATTTCCCTTTTCCCTTACCGGCGGTGCGGCGAAGCCGCCGGGCAGGGCGAAAGGCGGGCGTTGCCCCTTTCCTTGTTACAAAAACAACTAAGATAAAATAACGCGACGTGGCCGTGTGCGCCGCAGCGGAAAAACATTTTTTCGGATGAGCTTATGTCATATACGCCAATGAGTGATCTCGGACAACAGGGGTTGTTTGATATCACCCGCACCCTGTTACAACAGCCGGATTTAAGCGCGCTGGCAGAAAGTCTGACCGGCATGGTCAGACGCAGCGCCCTGGCCGACAAAGTTAATATTTTGTTGTATCACCCGCTGCAGCAACAGGTGGGCTTTTACGGTATGGATAAGCAGGGCCACCCCCTGCATTATGAAGACGAAATGCTGCTGGCTAATGGCCCGGTGCGCCGGGTGCTCTCACGCCCGGAAGCCCTGATGTGTACCCAGGAAGAGTTCGACGATACCTGGCCGCAACTGAAAAGCCTGGAGCTCTACAGCCCTTTTAAACGCTACTGCCTGCTGCCGCTGGCTACCGACGGAAAAATCATTGGCGGCTGTGAGTTTATCCGCGAAACCGACCAGCCCTGGAGCGACAAAGAGCTCTCCCGGCTGTATACCCTGGCGCAGATTGTCTCCCTGGTGGCTGAGCAGATCCAGAACCGGCTGAACAACAACCACGAATACCAGCTATTGTGCCGGGAGCGCGACGATTTCCGTATCCTGGTGGCGGTCACCAATGCGGTGCTGTCAAAACTGGATTTAGACGATCTGGTGAGCGAAATTGCCTACGAGATCCACCGCTATTTCTCTATAGATTCCGTGAGTATTGTGCTGCGCAGTAACCGGCGCGGGCTGTTGCATGTCTACTCCACCCATTTTGTGGATGAAAAATCCCCGATCCACGACCAGAGCGAAGTGACCGAAAGCGGCACACTCTCTGAGCGGGTCTTTAAAAGCCGCGAAATGCTGCTGCTGAACCTGCACCACCATGATCAGCTGGCCCCCTACGAGCGGATGCTGTTCGAAATGTGGGGTAACCAGATCCAGACCCTGTGCCTGCTGCCGCTGACCTTCGGTAATAAAATGCTCGGGGTGCTGAAGCTGGCCCAGTGCGAGGCGGATGTCTTTACCCCGGCAAACCTCAAATTACTGCGCCAGATTGCCGAGCGTATCTCCATTGCGGTCGATAACGCCCTCGCCTGGCGGGAGATCAACCACCTCAAGGAAAACCTGGTGGATGAGAACCTTGCCCTCACGGAGCAAATCAACAACGTGGCCGGTGATTTTGGCGAAATCATCGGGCGCAGCGATGTCATGACCAACGTGATGAAGCAAGTGGAGATGGTGGCCCACAGCAACAGTACGGTGCTGATCCTCGGGGAGACCGGCACCGGTAAAGAGCTGATTGCCCGGGCTATCCACAACCAGAGCGGGCGCAATAACCGGCGCATGGTAAAAATTAACTGCGCCGCCATGCCTGCGGGCCTGCTGGAAAGCGACCTGTTCGGCCACGAGCGCGGTGCCTTTACCGGGGCCAACACCCAGCGTATTGGCCGTTTTGAACTGGCAGATAAAAGCTCCCTGTTCCTTGATGAGGTGGGGGATATGCCGCTGGAATTGCAGCCGAAGCTACTGCGCGTGTTGCAGGAAAAGGAGTTTGAACGCCTCGGCAGTAATAAGATTCAGCAAGTGGATGTGCGCCTGATTGCCGCCACGAACCGCGATCTGAAACAGATGGTCCTTGACCGGGAGTTTCGCAGCGACCTTTACTACCGGCTGAATGTGTTCCCCATCCAGCTGCCGCCGCTGCGCGAACGCCCGGAAGATATCCCGCTGCTGGTGAAAGCCTTCACCTTTAAGATTGCCCGCCGCCTGGGGCGCAATATCGACAGTATTCCGGCCGAAACCCTGCGGATTCTGAGCCGTATGGAGTGGCCCGGTAACGTGCGCGAGCTGGAAAACGTGATTGAACGAGCGGTGTTGCTCACCCGGGGCAATGTGTTACAGCTCTCCCTGCCGGAGCCGGATCGCTTTGCGGAGCTGAACCCGCTGCCGGTCGCCAGCATGGCCGACTGCGATACCCCCCGGGAGGGCGAGGACGAAGTGCAGCATATTATCCGGGTGCTGAAAGAGACCAACGGCGTAGTGGCAGGCCCCCGCGGTGCGGCCCAGCGCCTGGGCATGAAGCGCACCACGCTGCTGTCCCGCATGAAGCGCCTGGGGATCGATAAAGACGCCCTGTAACCGGCCAGGCCCCTGACGGAGCCGGGCCGGTTTATCAGAACAGGCCGAGGGCGTGATCGGAGTAGCTCACCAGCAAACACTTGGTCTGCTGGTAGTGCTCCAGCATCATTTTGTGGGTTTCCCGGCCAATGCCGGACTGTTTATACCCCCCGAACGCCGCGTGGGCCGGGTAAGCGTGGTAGCAGTTAGTCCAGACGCGCCCGGCCTGAATAGCGCGCCCCATTTTATAGGCCAGGGTGCCGTTACGGGTCCACACACCGGCCCCCAGCCCGTAGGCTGTGTCGTTGGCAATTTCCAGCGCCTCTTCCGGGGTTTTAAAGGTGGTGACCGCCAGTACCGGGCCGAAAATCTCCTCCTGAAATACCCGCATACTGTTCTGGCCGAACAGGATAGTCGGCTCCAGGTAGTAGCCGGATTTCAGATCGCCCCCCAGCAGGCGGCGCTTACCGCCGCTCAGCACATCGGCGCCCTCTTTTTTGCCTATCTCGATATAGTTGAGGATGGTCTCCATCTGGCCGCTGGATACCTGTGCCCCCAGTTGGGTGCTGCTGTCCAGCGGGTTACCGCTGCGGATGGCCTCAACCCGGCGAATGGCGCGCTCCATAAAGCGATCATATACCGACTCCTGAACCAGCGCCCGGCTCGGGCAGGTGCAGACCTCCCCCTGGTTGAACGCAAACAACGCGAACCCTTCCAGGGCCTTATCAAAGAAGGCGTCCTCTTTTTCCATCACATCCGCAAAGAAAATATTCGGCGATTTGCCCCCCAGTTCGAGGGTGACCGGAATAATATTCTGCGTCGCGTACTGCATGATCTGCTGGCCCACTTCGGTGGAGCCGGTAAACGCCACTTTGGCAATCCGCTTTGAGGTCGCCAGATATTCGCCAATCTCGCCCCCGGCGCCATTGACCACGTTCACCACCCCGGGGGGCAGCAGATCCCCGACCAGCTCCATCAGCAGCAGGACAGACAGCGGTGTCAGCCGTGCCGGTTTCAGCACCACGCAGTTCCCGGCGGCCAGGGCCGGGGCCAGCTTCCAGCAGGCCATCAGCAGCGGGAAGTTCCACGGGATAATCTGCCCCACCACCCCCAGCGGCTCGTGGAAGTGGTAGGCCACCGTGTCTTTGTCTACCTCGCTGATGCCCCCCTCCTGGGCGCGAATGCAGGAGGCGAAATAACGAAAGTGATCGATAGCCAGCGGGATATCTGCGCCGCTGGTTTCGCGGATGGGCTTGCCGTTGTCCCAGGTTTCGGCGGTAGCCAGCAGTTCAATGTTCTGCTCCATACGGTCGGCGATTCTGAGCAGAATAGCCGCCCTCTCCTGCACCGCCATGCTGCCCCATGTGCTTTTGATGGCGTGGGCCGCATCCAGCGCCAGGTCCACATCCCGTGGGGTGGAGCTGGCTATCTCACACAGGGGCTGGCCGGTGACCGGGGTCAGGTTCTGGTAGTAGGCGCCGTCAACCGGGGGCACCCACTCTCCGCCGATGTAGTTGTCGTAGCGCGCTTTAAGCTGTAGCGGAAAGCCATATTCACCGGGGGTTAAACGCAGATCAGGGGGGGTCGTCGTCATGATTCTCTCCTCAGGGGGCATCTTTCCTAAGGGTAGTCGCTGGCGGTGTTTTTTTCGCCATCTTACCAGCGCTTTACGAGCGCTATCACGATCCTGACGCTGACGCGGGGAAAAAGCGCCCTGTATCTGTGATATGCCGGTGAGCCGGGTGAGCCCCGGCTTCACTGGCAGCCCGCTTACTGATGTAAAAACAGGGCGCTGTCGCGCAGCAGGTGGTCATTTCCCCGGCGGCGGGTAAAACCGATGCGGTCAAAATATTCAAGGATCTGGATAGCCAGCTTGCGCCCGACCCCCAGACGGTCGCGGAAATCCGCCGCCGTGGTCGCGCCGCGCTCCGGATCCAGCGCGCGGATCAGATCGGCAAATTCGATGATCCGCGCCTGGCGGTAGTAACGATCTTTGACGATCGCCGTAATATAGCCCTGCTGCGCCGCATTACGCAGCAGTTTGCGCATCACCTGCTCCTCAACGCCGGTTTCCCGGGCCAGATCGCGCACCCACCAGGGGTCATCCCCGAAGCGCGCCTCCACCTGGCGCCACAGGGCCAGCTGATCCCCGGAGAAGCCCGGCTCATGGCCCGGCAGATGCAGCCAGCCCTGGCGGCTCTCCAGGAGCCCTTGCTGGCGCATTTGCTCAATCAGCGCCAGCACCAGCCCTTCATCTTCGCCCGGCAGGGCCATACGCCGCAGCCGTTCGCGCCCCGGCCCTGGCTGGTCGTCGTGCTGTTCATGGTAGCGGGCCAGCACCGCGAGCAGTTTTTCCCGCCACTTTCCGGCCACCTCATCGCTCAGCAGCTGGTCACCGGCGCGGATAAGCCCCGGAGAGTCCAGCAGCGCATCCATACCCGCCGGGGTCAGCTGACGGGCCCAGCTGAACGCCGCCCGGCTGATGGCGCCGCGCTGCAGATACAGCGCCAGTGCCCGGGCGTCATCCCGGGCGCTGGACAGCGCCGCCAGCCAGGCCAGAAATGGCGCCTGGCGCTTACCGCGCCGTGGCGGATCCAGCAACACGACCCGGGCACCGGCTAAGGTCTGGCGGGCGCTGATGTCGCGCAGTACCAGGCGGTCGTTATCCGCCAGCAGCAGCGGCGCATCCAGCACCAGCTCGGCCAGCTCGTCATTCAGCAGCGAGACCCGCCCGGTAATATGGCTGGCCGCATGGTGAATGTGTAAGGGCTGCCACTGTTGCAGCGGTGTATGGCAGTGCAGTTGCACAATCACCCGCTCCACCGGCTGAGGCGGCTGCACGCTGAGCAGCCAGTCCCCCCGGGAGATGTCGGTTTTCTCTGCATCCCCGCTGATGTTCAGGGCAATGCGCTGCCCGGCCCAGGCGTGGTCGGTATTCTGGTTCTGGGCATGCAGCCCGCGCACCCGCATCGGGGTTGCCGCGCCGGTCAGCCACAGGGAGTCACCCACCCGCACTTCACCGCTCAGGGCGGTGCCGGTAACCACCAGCCCGGCCCCTTTTACGGTAAAGGCCCGGTCGATAGCCAGCCGGAAGCGGTGGCGGGTCAGATGTTCGCGTTCCGGTAGCTGGCGCAGGTGTTCGCGCAGCGGCTCAATGCCGCGCCCGTCCGGCGCGGAGGTCACAAACAGCGCCACTTCCGGCCAGCCCAGTTCGGCGGTCAGCTGGCGGATGTCAGCCTCTACCCGGGCGATACGCTCTGCGTCTACCCGGTCGGCTTTGGTCAGGGCCACGGTCAGTGCAGGCTGGCCGGTCAGTTGCAAAATCGCCAGGTGCTCCCGGGTCTGGGCCATGATCCCGTCGTCGCAGGCCACCACCAGCAGGGCGTGGTCTATGCCCCCCACCCCGGCCAGCATATTGGCGAGAAACTTCTCATGCCCCGGTACGTCGATAAACCCAATACTGCGACCATCTGGCTGGGGCCAGTAGGCGTACCCCAGATCGATGGTCATACCGCGCTTTTTCTCTTCCGGCAGACGGTCGGCATTGACGCCGGTCAGCGCCTGCAGCAGCGTCGTTTTGCCGTGGTCAACATGGCCTGCACTGGCAATAATCATGACAATAATATCTCCATTAAACCGGCTTCATCTTCCAGGCAGCGCAGATCCAGCCACAGCCGCCCGTCTGAAATATGCCCGATAACCGGCACCAGAGCGGCGCGCCAGCCATTTGCCAGCGCCTCCAGCGTGCTGCCCCGCCCGTCGCGCGGGGTGAAGGTTAAGGCGGCACCCGGCAGGCGATCGACCGGCAGTGAACCGCTGCCAATCTGTGACAGGCAGGGCTCGACCGCCACCAGAAAATCCGCCCCGTAGCGCGCCTGGAGCGGGGCCAGCAGGCGCTCTGCCTGGGCCCGGATATCCTCCGCACTGCGGGTCAGCAGGCGCAGGGTGGGTAACCGTTCGGCCAGCGTTTCCGGGTGCTGGTATAAGCGCAGTGTCGCCTCCAGCGCCGCCAGGGTCATTTTATCGGCCCGCAGGGCGCGTTTTAACGGGTGCTGTTGCAGGCGCTCAATCAGGGCCTTTTTCCCGACGATGATCCCCGCCTGGGGGCCGCCGAGCAGTTTATCCCCGGAGAAGCTCACCAGGCTCACCCCGGCGGCAATCAGCTGCCGGGGCATGGGCTCAGCCGGTAGGCCATACTGGCTGAGATCCACCAGGGAGCCGCTTCCCAGATCGGTAATCACCGGGATCCCCAGCGTATCGCCCAGGGTGACCAGCTCCTGCTCGCTGACACTCTTAGTAAAGCCTTCAATATGGTAATTGCTGGTGTGCACTTTCATCAGCAGGGCGGTCTGGTCATTTACCGCCGCCTGGTAATCTTTCAGGTGCGTGCGGTTGGTGGTGCCCACTTCGCGAAGCTGGCAGCCTGCCTGGCGCATCACATCCGGGATGCGAAATGCCCCGCCTATCTCTACCAGTTCACCCCGGGAGACCACCACCTCCTGGCCGCTGGCGCAGGCCGCCAGCATCAGTAACACGGCCGCCGCATTGTTATTGACGATACAGGCATCTTCCGCCCCGGTCAGCTCGCACAGTAACGCCGCCAGCGCCTGATCCCGGTGGCCGCGACCGGCCCCTTCCAGGGAGTATTCCAGGGTGACCGGCGATGCCATGGCCTGGCTGACCGCCTCGACCGCCTCCTGGGGCTGGATGGCCCGGCCCAGATTGGTGTGCAGCACCGTACCGGTGAGGTTAAACACCGGGCGCAGCGCGCTCTGGCGGGCGGAGGCCAGGCGGCAGCCCAGTGCCCCGGCCCAGTCAGCGCACCAGTCCGGCAGGCTCTGGTGCTGGCGAATGTGTTCCCGGGCGTCATCCTGCATCTGGCGCAGGGTCGCCACGACCCGGGTGTGACCAAAATCAGCCAGCAACCCGGCGAACTCGCCAGCATTAAGCAGGCGATCCGTAGACGGGATCAGGCTATACAGCGAACGGGGATCGGTAGTCATGGATGGTATCGAATTAACAGACAATAGGTGCAGTGTAACAGGGGAGCCGATCCCCTGTCACAGGCGTAGATCATGAGGCTTGCGGTTCAGTGCGCAGGAAACTCTCGCGCCGGAACAGGCTTTCCACCAGGCGGATCAGCTGCGGGTGGTCCACGCACCAGCCCTGGGCTATGCGGCGGCGGTTAATAAACCCGATGGCGCAGCCAATGGCGATGGTGCCCACTGTCAGCGGCTGTGCGGTGATCTTGCCCGCGACCAGTTGCTGCTCCAGCCAGTCCAGCGCGCGGGTAATTTTCCCGCGCAGGGCGATGATGTCGGCGTCATTCTGCTGGCCGGGCTTTTTTTTCAGCTCATGGGCAAGCTGGGTTGCCGCATCCAGCAGGCCATCTGCCAGCGCTTCGACCTGGTGCATATACCGGGCCTGTGCCCCGTCGGTGGGCTGTAGCTGTGGCGGAATGTTCAGCGCCTCCAGATACCCGGCAATCACCGGAGAGTCAAACCAGATGCTGTTATCGTCCGCCACCAGCACCGGCACTTTATTCAGCGGGCTATAGCGGGTCACGATATCTTCGCCGTCGCTGTTGATGCGGTTCACAAACTCAAATGCTATCTCTTTTTCCAGCAAAATGACCGAGATTTTACGGACATACGGGCTTGAATAGCTGCCGATAAGTTTCATAACGGAGTCCTTTTTCGCCAGTGTTGCCTAAGTATGGTTCAAACAGGTTTACCCTTCCCGTTTCGCGCGCCACGGCGGGACAATTTTCTCCTGCGGGGCGGATGGTGTATCCTTGCCCGATCCTGGCTTCACTTCTGAAATGACTATTTATGAAAGATATCGAAAATAACGAAATTAAACGCCTCAGCGATCGTCTGGACGCGGTAAAACACCAAATGGCTGGCCTGTCGCTGGTTGAGCAGGCCGAAAAATACGCCGAGCTGGAAGCCGAGCAGGCCACCCTGGAAAAAGAGATCGCCCGCCTGCATGAGCAGCGCGTGGCGAAGCTGAGCAAAGAAGCGCAGAAACTGATGAAAATGCCGTTTCAGCGCGCCATTACCCGCAAAGAGCAGGCGGATATGGGGAAACTGAAAAAGAGCGTGCGCGGGCTGGTTGTGGTACACCCGATGACGGCGCTGGGCCGGGAGATGGGCCTGAAAGAGATGACCGGTTTCGCCAGAAACCCGTTCTGACTCCCGGCGGGAAAGGCCACCACCTTTCCCGTTTTTGTACCGTGGCCGGGGGGCGGATTACCCGCCAGCGCGGCCCAGCAGGCGGCGGTTAAAATCTTCGATTTTCCCGCTCAGGCGCCGCTGCTGCATGGTTTTTACCCAGCTTACAGACAGACCGGCCGCCGACAGCAGGCGGTGATACTGCTCGTCATCAAACGGCATGTGCCAGGCAATCGACATGGCCTCACTCAGGGAGATATCACTCACCCTGGAGACCAGCTCCAGCGGCAGTGCCGCAGACACCCTCCCGCCATTAATCACCCGGTAGAGCCAGCCACAGCGCCCTTTTTGCTGCATCAGCACGGACATATCGCTGATCCCGAAGTGGTAGTTGAGTTTAAAGCACGGCGAACGCGGCTGGCTGACCTGGATTAACGCCTCTCCCCAGCGATAAATATCGCCAATAAAGACATCCTGCTCGGTCATTCCCCGGGTGGAGAGGTTCTCTCCGAAGGCCGGGGCATTAAACAGCTCTGCCTGCTCCGGGAATTCGCGGGCCCAGTGGATATAGTGCTCACTGGGGTAGTGGCACAGGGCCCGATCCGGCCCGCCGTGATAGACGGTCTCTGCCTGCTGGTCGCCTTCCAGCCCGAGGGTATTAAGCACCAGCTCGCCTTCCGTCTGGTGTTTGGCAATGGCACTGGGGCGGCTGCCGCTGTACTCCCGGACCGGGCCGGTATATACCTGAACATGATGCTTCATCTGCTGTTCTCTCCGCTGCAACTGAACCTGAGGTAGGCCGTTATTATCAACGCTTCCCGGGGTGGTGACCATCCACAAATCGGGGTAAAAATACGCTGCCCCCGGTACCATGCTAAACAGTATGTAAACACAGAAGGTCAATATGGGAGGCAGATCACTTTATCAATGGGGGATTATGAATAGCGCTACTGCACCCTGTCTGCAGGGTTAAATCACTATAAGTTAACTGATATTATCATTTTGCCGTTACGGACCACCCGGGGTCAAGCCATCACCGATAATTAGCTTAATAACTTATTTAAAATATATTAATAAAATTTATATATTTATAGCTGGCAAAAAAATTAACCATGACTTTTACCAAAAAATATATTTATATAAATACACCAGAATAAAAAAATAACCTTTGCAGAAAGCAGGATATTTTTATTCTTCGGGGCCTTTTTACCACCAAAAGTATTATTGACAATAAAGAAAATTACCACTACAAACAGCATGTTATCTGGAGTAAGAATGACTTACAACCAAAAAGTTTACGGCATTATCAGTATGATACTGTTAGTTTTTTGGGGAATTATCCTTACCGGTATTTATTTTACTTTCTGGTGAACCATCGCGATTTGAACAAAAAAAAGACCAGCATAAGCGCTGGTCTTAACAATAATGTGCATTATCCTCAGAAACTGTATTTTATTCCCAGCATTGCGGCGGTATCGCTGTAGCCGTTATCGCCAATCTGCTGGGCAACGTTACCCCACACCTGCAGACGCGGGTTTATCTGCCCCTCAACCCCGGCTTTCAGCTCACCGATATTTTTAGTGCCGCTGATATCGTTGCGGATGGTGCCCATCTGCACGGTCTGGTTACGGGTGTTGTGGATCCAGTTGGCTTCCACAAAGGGCTGGAACTCGCGGCCTTTACCATCATCGATGGCGCTGTGGCCTTTCAGGTAAGCGCGCACGCCGAGCCGGGTCATCAGGTTGCCGTCTGTTTTATCCTTCACCACGGTGCCGTTGCGCTCCCGGTGGGTATCCGCCTGAACATCCATCCAAATCGCCTGGGCCTTCGGCTGGATCCAGTAAGTGGCGCGCTCGCTTTCACCTACCAGGAAGGTGTATCCCCCCTCGACTGACGCGGTAATACCGTCAGAGTCATATTTCTCACTGGCTAAATGCTTGCCGGTCACCTTGTTATCAAACCAGTTGTACAGTACCCAGCTGTCCAGATATGTGCCGGTTTTATTCTCCTCGTTGGCGTACCAGGTGGCGTATAACCCGATACTGTAGCCATCAACCTGGCCGCGTGAGCTGTAGCCGTTGTGGGTGTTGTGGGTCCGGCTTTTCTGGTTGGCATACCCGGCCATAACCCCCAGGTGCCAGCGGTCAAGGCCGTCGCTGGTCCACTGGGCGATATCGCCCCCGATTTGCAGAACGTAGCGGTTAGCCTGAGTTTTCAACTGGCCGCTGCCGTCGGTAAAGCGGGTGTGGCCCCCTTCGTGACGCATCCACATACTGGTGACTTTGCGCTCACCGGTTAACATGTCGGTGTATTGTGTCTCCCCGAGGCGATCGTGCAGGCGGGTAATAAACAGGGTGTTCGCCGCGTAGTTGTTCGCCAGGTAGCTACCAAATTCCGGACGGTACTGGTTTACACCTGTTGCGGGTGGTGCTGGTGGATCTACCGGATCAACCGGTGGGTTAACAGGGTCTGGCGTGTCTGGTGGATCGACAGGGTCTGGCGGATCAATGGGAACCTCCGTCGGCTCTTCGGGTTCAACCGGCGTCAGATGGCTGGTGAGATACCAGTTACTGGCTTTTTTCACCACGTCGTAATCATAACCGCCCGCCACGATACGCCCGGCTTTGGCAAAGGTGCCCTCAGAGTTGCCGCCAACCTCAACAATTTCGATCCCTTCTACGGTCTGTTCACCGGCACCGCCAATGTTGTTGATCGCGACGTTGGTGCTGCCGGAGGTATTACCTTTAACGATCAGTTTATCGGTTAAGGAGTTATCGCCACCCAGCACAGTGTTTAACGCCAGAGTACCGCCATTGCCGGTGTAGTCGCCCGCCACGGTGAGGGTCATCGGCGTAAAGGTGCTGCCCTCTTTCGGGGGCTGATATTTCAGTGTCGCCCCATCCAGGTTCAGTTGCGACAGTACCGAGTCCCCGGTCATGGTCCACAGGCTGGAGGCCCCACTCAGTGCAAGGTTGATTTCGCCCGCCGTACTGGCTGAATCAGCCAGCTGGTTAGAGTTGGTTTTCCCGGTGAACTGGCTGCCTTCGGCCATATCGAGTGTTACCCGCCCTGCCTTATCGGCAACGATATCGCCTTCCACGGTATAAATACCGGACGTGGCCAGATTGTTTACATCATCCCAGGAGCGGATCGTTGCCAGCTCACCAGAAGCATAAGCGGCATAACCCGCTCCTGACTGCAGCGCTGTATTCCCCCGCAGGTTAATAGTGGCCGCCTGGTCTGCGGTGCTGGTTGAAGCAAACAGCGCGTGAGCGTTATTCCCTGCCGTTTCCACATGAGTATTATTAAGAGAAATAGTCCCGTTTTCCCGGGCATAAACGCCGTGAGCATTCCCCCCGGCAGTTTTTATTGTGCTATTACCATTGAGTGCGATAACGGCCTGGCCCATTGCGGTTTCTGAACTATTATTTTCGGTATCTTTCCCGGCAAATACGGCATATCCCGCAATAGATGAACCCTCAGCAGCGGTTTCAATACCGGCCTGGTCATTGATAATAATACTGGTAACAGGTGTTAATGACCTAACTGAGCTGTTGGCCCGAATCCCCATGCCACCCTCAGAATAGATCTGCGCATTATTGATTAATACTGTGGATTGTAGCTCGTTTAACTCCCGGCCCAGGTTGATACCGTCGGCACTCTCTCCCTCAGTTCTGACGGTGTAATTCTCAATAGTGACCGTTCCGCCCCCGGCTTTGGAGTGGATACCATCAGCCTTATCACCCTTCGATGTCACGCTGAGATTATTAAACTTATAATTTTCCTTATTAAGGTAGATTCCCCACCCATCAAGCCCGGAGATCGTCCCTTTGACACTAGTTACAACGTTTACCTGATCATAGTTAGTATAATCATATCGATCGCCATTAGGGTTTAATGATGAATAGTAATATAACGTCCGGCTGGCATCAAATACACCATCAGCTGCCACTATAAATGGCAACCCGGAAATCATCAAAGCCCCGGAGATCCCCACCGTACCTTTTGAAAACCCGAATATTTTATTTTTGCTCATAATCCACCTCATTTATTCATTACCATTCCCGGAGGTGTAAAAGAGAGCGCGCGTAAATATTATTTACGTACTGTTCTCTTCCTGAAGCAAGGAATAGCAATATTTATTACACAGTGCGCTGTGCCTCTATGCTTGTCTGGTGTGTCTGACTTTTCAGTCTGATAGTTCCATTCAAAAAACAAAGTGTCAATAGAGTGTTAAAAACGTATTTTTAAGGTTAACTTACAATGCGTAAATTAAGATGAAATACTCTTAGAAAAGATATGGTGCATAATAAATGCCACTACGTCATAGCCGTTATTTTTCGTGGTATTTATAAACAGACACTAAAAAATCTCAGGCTGTTTACGCGAATGACCAGGAGTATTTATTTCCTGTTCGGATTATTATTGTCATGCCATCGCACTAATTGATCAAATGCGCAGTAAACTTAATAAAAACCATTAAGATCCGGGAAGATTTTTGGCCACTGAAGATAATACACAGGGTTTAACTATTTGTGCGATAACAGCATGACAGCGGCCACATTTTTATAAAAACAAACTTCCTAATACAAAGGATTATTTTCCTGGTAAGAAGCAAACTGCTACCAGTTACAGGCAGTACACCACGTTCGTTATTCACACTTATTTTACCTGACATCCAATTGCGCAACATTTTTTAACATATTCGGATTTTTCCAGTTATACCTTATTTCTATAATTTCCGGCTCCTTTTAGCACCCGTTGACATAACAGGAAGGCGAATGAAATGATAAAAAATGATACCAGGGGAAGAAGGGAGAAAACGGGAAATGGGGCTCAATACGGAACTGAAAAAATTGTTCTGCAGCAGTTGCCCACAGCACTGTTCTGTACGGCCAGAGGTGTCCCCTCAGACCGCATACTGTACCAGCCCCTGCTTTTGCCTGTGGCCTGAGGATAACCTGTATTTTAACCGTGGCATTATTGAAGGATTACTGACAGACAACAACCATGCCATGCTTAATGGGTATATTTTTATCGATTTTTCCATCACCAATCTGCATATTTTTACAGATGATGCGTGGATAACATTTTTATCTAAGTCCGGCTTGAGGATCATACTCATCAGCGACAGGCACCTGCAGCCGCTGGCGAATTTCCTGTTTAAATTACACCGGCCGATCTCCGCCATTATCTACCATGATGATGAGCTGTCCGTCACCAGTGATAAAATAAGAAAAATTTTTGTCGGCTACATTGATCTTCACACCCGGGGCCCCACCATGACACAAACAGAATTCATTATATTAGGGAAATTCATCAACGGTATGACTGCCCGGCAAATCGCCGAAACGATGGATTTAAACATCCGCCACGTTTATGCCTGCAAGCAACGTATTGAAAAACACCTAGGAAATAAACTTAACCGCCTGTATATCAATGCCCGCACTATTAGCTGACCACGGTATTAATAATAACAACTCCCTGATGTGAACCACATTGTCCGATGCCAACACCAGGTTTTTTATAAAATGGCCCGCCACGGCTGTGTATTTCCCTGGCCGGGTGGCCGATATAAATAAGAATATAACAAAGAAAAAAAGCGAGCTTATGCTCGCTTTTTTACATCAGGCAGGATTATTTTTTAGCAGCAAAACGGGCTGCAGCTTCATCCCAGTTCACCACGTTCCAGAACTCTTTAATGTAGTCCGGGCGGCGGTTCTGGAATTTCAGGTAGTAAGCATGCTCCCAGACATCCAGGCCAACAATCGGGAAGCCGGAAGCACCAGAAATGGCTTCACCCATCAGCGGGCTGTCCTGGTTAGCCGTGGAGACCACTGCCAGCTTATCGCCTTTCAGCACCAGCCACGCCCAGCCGGAACCAAAACGGGTGGCAGCGGCTTTTTCAAACTCTGCTTTGAAGGCATCGACAGAGCCGAAATCACGCTCAATGGCGGCTTTCAGATCGCCCTGCAGCGTGGTGCCTTTTTTCAGCCCCTTCCAGAACAGGCTGTGGTTCGCATGGCCACCGGCATTGTTACGCAGCGCGGTTTTTTTATCCGCAGGCAGTTGATCCAGTTTGGTGATCAGCTCCTCAACCGGCAGGCTGGCAAACTCCGGCAGGCTTTCCAGCGCAGCGTTAGCGTTATTCACATACGCCTGGTGGTGCTTGCTGTGGTGGATTTCCATGGTCTGTTTGTCGAAGTGCGGCTCCAGTGCGTCATAAGCGTACGGCAGGGATGGCAGTGTATAACTCATAATCATCTCCAGATTGTCGGGCGGCAGAGGTTGTTAACGCCGCGTAAGCAGTCTGGTCATTATAATTATTTAAATGATATTGAAAATGATTATCAATGCCTCGTTTTTTATAAGGTTATCACCCCCCGCAAAACGCCAGATTTGTGAATACCGACAGGGGATTCCTCCGCTCTTTGCCACCCTTACCCGCCTGGCGGCAACGGTATAAAGGTTATGCTGCTGGTGAATTTTTACACTCATCGTACCGGGGTTTGTGGCCCCGAACCCATTCGACATATGAGGATATAAGAATGAGTAACGCAATTACGATGGGTATTTTGTGGCACCTCATTGGCGCGGCCAGCGCCGCCTGCTTTTACGCTCCGTTTAAAAAAGTACAAAAATGGTCATGGGAGACCATGTGGTCCATTGGCGGGATAGTCTCCTGGATAATTCTGCCCTGGGCCGTCAGCGCCGCCCTGTTACCGAACCTGCTGGATTACTACACCTCGTTTAGCGCATCGACCCTGCTGCCGGTGTTTTTATTCGGCGCCATGTGGGGCATTGGCAATATTAACTATGGCCTGACCATGCGCTACCTCGGCATGTCGATGGGGATTGGTATCGCCATTGGTATTACGCTGATTGTCGGCACCCTGATGACCCCAATTCTGAACGGCCAGTTTGGCGTACTGGTGGGCACCCCCGGCGGGCAAATGACGCTCCTCGGGGTGCTGATTGCGCTTATCGGGGTGGCGATTGTGACCCGGGCCGGGCAGCTAAAAGAGCGCAAAATGGGCATCAAAGCCGAAGAGTTCAACCTCAAAAAAGGGCTTATGCTGGCGGTGATGTGCGGTATTTTTTCCGCCGGGATGTCTTTTGCCATGAACGCCGCCAAACCCATGCATGAAGCCGCCGCCGCGCTGGGGGTGGATCCGCTGTATGTGGCGCTGCCAAGTTATGTGGTGATCATGGGCGGTGGTGCCGTCATTAACCTGGGTTACTGCTTTATCCGCCTGGCGCGGGTGCCGTCGCTCTCGGTCAGGGCGGATTTCTCCCAGGCCCGGGGGCTGATTATTACCAACGTGCTGCTCTCTGCCCTGGGCGGGTTAATGTGGTATCTGCAGTTCTTCTTCTATGCCTGGGGCCATGCGCGGATCCCGGCCCAGTATGATTATATGAGCTGGATGCTGCACATGAGCTTCTATGTGCTGTGCGGCGGTCTGGTCGGGCTGGTGCTTAAGGAGTGGAATAACGCCGGTCGCCAGCCAGTGCGTGTGCTGAGCCTGGGTTGCGTGGTGATTATTATCGCGGCCAATGTCGTGGGGCTGGGTATGGCGAACTGAGCCATCAAAAAGGGGCCAACAGGCCCCTTTTGGGTTCAGGAAAGCGGGCGGCGGGTTATTTCACCGCAGCGCGTATATCTGCGGAGATCCGCGCTTTTTTTGCATGACGTGACCAGATAGAGGTGAGAACCGGCACCAGTACCGAGGTCACAATCACTGATGTCGCCACAAGGGTCGTGGCCGCAGGCGCAACCGCTTTAAACTGCGGTGCTATCTCCGCAATCAGTACCGGCGTTGCCACGGCGGCACCGGCAGAGCTGGAAGCGGCAATCCCCGCAGTACCGTCGCCCCCGCCGATAAGTTTATCGGCAATAATCAGCGGAATACCGGTAATAATAATCACCATCACCCCGACCACAATCCCCAGCACGCCGGTCTGGGCAATCACACTTAAGTCGATAGTATTACCGAGGGCAAAGGCGAAAAACGGAATCAGGGTCTGCACGGCTTTGCTGAAGAAATCCCGCAGTTCCGGATCCAGGTTACCCAGCAGGAACCCCACCAGGAACGGTAATACCGCCCCCACAAACACATGGGGCTCAAACGAGGCCACACCGGCCGTACCGAGGATAACCATGGTCATCAGCGGGCCAGATTCCAGCGACATCAGCACAAACGCGCCGGACTCTTCTTTCGTGCCGTACTGCTGCATGATGGAGGCATACAGCCCGCCGTTGGTCATATCCATGCAGGCCACCAGCGCCAGCGTAGACAGCCCCGCAAAGAACCCGGCTTCAACACCGTGTTCCGGTAACAGGCGCGATGCCACCATCGCTACCAGCCAGGCCACCGCGATTTTGGTAATCACCAGGGTGCCGGATTTACGCAGCACCGTACCGGTAGCGCTGAGTTTGATAGACGCCCCCATGCAAAAAAACCACACGGCGAGGATAGGCACCGTACCGGTCATCATCCCGTTGGTGAATGAGCCAAAATATTTGCCCGATCCTGGCGCAAAGGTATGACACAGCGCGCCAAGGAACAGCGGAACCAGCATCATTCCGCCGGGGATCCGTTCAATTGCTCTTTTGATTTGCATAATAGGCACCATCGATAAAGTTATTTTCCTGGCGCCGGAGGCGGAAGATACAGGCCGTGGCGCGCTTTTACTGGAAACAATAGGCTTTATCAGGAGCAATTAACATGATCGCAGATCACAAAAAGAAACGATGTTTTATTTTTTAAGATCCCGGATTTCATTAATTGAAAATGGTCACACTTTCACTGCAACGCAGCGCAACGTAAAACCGGGCGGCCCGGGGGGATCAGTCGGTGAGGCTAAGGGGGCTGGCGCTGCGGCTTTGCCGCCACTGCCGGGGGGGCTCGCCCGTTTCGCGGGTGAATACCACGGAAAAGTAATTGCTGTCTTCAAAACCGCAGCGGGTGGCGACTTCGCTGATGAGTAGCGCCGTGTGCCGGAGCAGGTACTGGGCGTGGCAAATGCGTACCTGGCGCAGGTAGCCGGGGATGGTCATGCCGGTTTGCTGGCGAAACTGCTGGCGCAGGGTGCGCCCGGCACAGTGGTGGCGGGCGCAGAAGCTGTCCAGATCAAAGGGTTTGTCCAGGCTGTTTGCCAGAGCCGCGATCAGCGCTTCAACGGAGCCGCGCTCTTCCGGCTCCGGGGCCTGCGTGGGTATATAGCGGTGGCGGTAAAGGGCTATCGCCAGCTGCAAAAACAGGGATTCCACCATCAGCGCGCCCCAGGCGTCCCCGTGGCTGGTCTCCTGCCCGAGCCGGGTGATAAGCCCTCTGGCTTCGGCCATGCCGCGGGCGGTTAAGCGCCAGTCTGGCCGCCCGGGCGCCTCGCTAAGCCCGGGCAGCAGCTGTGCCCAGTCCGCAGGGAGTGTCAGCATGTGTGGGCAGTAAATAATATTCTGCAATACCAGATTATCGACCGAGGTATAGCTGTGCCGGTCCTGCGCCCGGATATAAAACAGATCGCCCCGGGTAATGCGCCACGGGCGCCCGTTAAGCACATGCAGCCCGTTACCGCGCAGCACTATCACCAGCTCATTAAATTCGTGGCTGTGCTCGGCGAATACATCCTGCGGATAGCGTTCCGCCACCGCCGCCGGAAAGGTGCAGTTGGGGAAAAAGTCAGCTTTGCGCAGAATAAATGGAGCCATGCCCGGTATCCGGATCAGAAAGTGATAATTATTTCTTTTTACGGGGCCAAAAACAGTGAATCTGTTCGCGAATTGCCGATAACGCCCGGCTATTGCAGGGTGCGGTCGCGCCCCTGGCGCACATCCCGGGGGGACCAGCTAAATTCGCGCTTAAACAGGGTCGAAAAGTGGTTGCTGTCGCCAAAACCGCAGCGAAAAGCAATATCCGTGACGCTGTCTTCACTATGGCGCAACAGGTGGTGCGCTTTCCCCAGCCGCAGGCGGTTCAGAAAACGCTGGGGCGTCAGCCCGGTGCGCTGTTTTAACTGGCGGTGCAGTGTCCGTAAGGAGAGGGAGAAATCGTCGGCCAGGCTGTCCCAGCAGATCTCCTCTGCGTAGTGCTCCTCCAGCCAGCCCAGCAGCTGGTTAAGCCCCCCGTTATTGCTGGCCGCATCGGCCTGGTTGCCCTGGCGCAGCAACAGCAGCAGCTGCATAAACAGGATTTCACGCCGGGCAATGCCGTGGGGATCGCTCCCGGTGCCATCCTGCTCCAGCTGCCGGGCCAGGCCGCACACCTGCTGCAAAATCGCCGGGCTGATGCGCCAGTGAGACGGGTAGCTCCCGTTCTGCTCCTGGGGGAGCAGCTTATCCAGCCCGGATAAAAAGCTGAACCCGTGCGGCGAGCGGTACAGTACGTTGATCAGGCACAGATTGTCGGTGTGTTCATACAGGTGCCGGTCATGGTCACGCACAAAGCACACGGAGCCGCCGCTCAGGGTGTAGGGCTGGCCGTTAAAAATATGGGTGCCGGTGCCGTGCTCAACAATAACAATTTCATAGAAATCATGGTCATGTTCAGGAAACCGGGTCTGGGGCTGGCGCGGCTCTATTGCCACGCTGCCACCGCCCGCCGGGAAGAAATCAAACCCGTGTAACTGTGTCATTGCTGTTACCCCCTCCTGCGGAAATGTCCTTCGATACTAGAGAAGCAACCCGGTTACGGCCTTAAAGTTTCGACACCAAACGGGGCAAAAGCTGCAGGTTATTCAAGATATGGCGGGAAATATCGCGAAATGCGGCGGCTGTCACACCGGGCGATTTCCGCCCCTGCGCGGCAATTTGTGAAGCGACTCACGCTTATCTTTGGTTTCCTGCCAGCCCCGTTTACGGGCTGTCATTAGTACGAAGGTGAACACCCGGGCAGGCTCCTAGACTGGCAACCAGTGATTTTCGCAAGGAGCCCGTCATGACTGTTCACCACTGTGTTGCTGTTGATTTAGGTGCCTCCAGCGGCCGCGTAATGCTGGCCCGCTATGAGACAACCACCGGCAACCTTACCCTGCGGGAGATTCACCGCTTCGCCAATGGCCTGCACCGGGTTGAGAACCAGGAGACCTGGGATGTGGATAACCTGGAGCACCATATCCGCCTTGGCCTGGCCAGAATCTGTGATGAGGGCATCCTGATCGATAGTATCGGCATTGATACCTGGGGCGTGGACTTTGTCCTGCTGGATGCGCAGGGCAACCGGGTTGGCCTGCCGGTGGCCTACCGGGATAACCGCACCCGGGGTATACAGGAGCAGGCCTGCCAGGCCCTGGGCCGCGACGCGATTTACCAGCGCACCGGGATCCAGTTTCTGCCGTTTAATACCCTCTACCAGCTGCGCGCCCTGCGTGAGCAGCAGCCAGAATTGCTGGCGCGCGTCGCCCATCTGCTGCTGATACCGGACTATTTATGCTACCGGTTAACCGGCACCATGAACTGGGAATATACCAACGCCACCACCACCCAACTGGTGAATATTAACAGCGACGACTGGGATGACACCCTGCTGGCCTGGGCGGGCGTACCGCGCCGCTGGTTTGGCACACCCACCCACCCGGGCAATGTTATCGGCCACTGGATCTGCCCGCAGCACAACCGTATTCCGGTGGTTTCCGTTGCCACCCACGATACGGCCAGCGCGGTGATTGCCGCCCCGCTACAGGATGACCAGGCCGCGTATCTCTCTTCCGGGACCTGGTCGCTGATGGGCTTTGAAAGCCAGACCCCGTATACCAGCCCCCGGGCGCTGGCGGCCAATATCACCAATGAAGGCGGGGCCGAGGGGCGCTACCGGGTGCTGAAAAACATTATGGGCCTGTGGCTGTTGCAGCGGGTCTGCGCTGAGCAGCAGATAAGCGATGTCCCCCGGCTGATAGAGCAGGCCCGCCAGATCCCCGCCTGCCGCTACACCATTCACCCGAATGACGACCGGTTTATCAACCCGGAGAGCATGAGCGCGGAAATTCAGGCCGCCTGCCGGGAAAGCGGCCAGCCGGTGCCGCAAACCGCGGCCGAACTGGCGCGCTGTATTTTTGACAGCCTGGCGCTGCTGTACGCCACGGTGCTTGAGGAGCTCTCCGCCCTGCGCGGCCGCCCGTTCACCCACCTGCATATTGTGGGCGGTGGCAGCCAGAATACCCTGCTCAACCAGCTATGTGCCGATGCCTGCGGGATCCCGGTACTGGCGGGCCCGGTGGAGGCCTCCACCCTTGGCAATATCGGCATTCAGCTGATGGCCCGAGATTTACTGCGGGACGTGGACGCGTTCCGCCAGGTGGTGCGCAACAACCATCACCTCATCACCTATACCCCTGATCCGACTGGCAACCTTGCCCGTTTTGTTGCCCGCTCGCAGCAAAACCGCCACACAAAGGAGCTTTGCGCATGACTACTCAACTTGAACAGGCCTGGCAACTGGCTAAACAGCGTTTTGCCGCCGCAGGCATTGATGTCGAACACGCCCTGCAACAGCTGGACCGCCTGCCGGTATCCATGCACTGCTGGCAGGGTGACGACGTGGCCGGTTTTGAAAACCCGCAGGGCAATCTGACCGGCGGGATCCAGGCCACCGGTAACTACCCGGGCAAGGCGCGTAATGCAGAGGAGCTGCGGGCCGATCTGGAACAGGCGCTGAGCCTGATCCCGGGGCCAAAGCGCCTTAACCTGCACGCTATCTATCTGGAGTCTGAAACGCCGGTATCCCGGGATAAGATCAAACCGGAGCACTTTAAAAACTGGGTAGAGTGGGCCAAAACCCACCAGCTGGGGCTGGACTTTAACCCGTCGTGCTTCTCGCACCCCCTGAGTGCCGACGGGTTTACCCTCTCCCACGCGGACCCGGAAATCCGCCAGTTCTGGATAGATCACTGCAAGGCCAGCCGCCGGATTTCTGCCTACTTCGGTGAACAGCTGGGCACCCCGTCTGTGATGAATATCTGGATCCCGGACGGCATGAAAGACATTACCGTCGATCGCCTGGCGCCGCGCCAGCGCCTGGCCGCCGCCCTGGATGAGGTGATAAGCGAAAAGCTGAACCCGGCACACCATATTGACGCAGTAGAAAGCAAGCTGTTCGGCATTGGCGCAGAAAGCTACACCGTGGGCTCAAACGAGTTTTACATGGGGTATGCCACCAGCCGCCAGACCGCCTTGTGCCTGGATGCGGGCCACTTCCACCCCACCGAGGTGATTTCCGACAAAATTTCCGCCGCCATGCTCTATGTGCCGCGCCTGCTGCTGCATGTGAGCCGCCCGGTACGCTGGGACAGCGACCACGTGGTCCTGCTGGATGACGAAACCCAGGCTATCGCCAGCGAGATCGTGCGCCATGACCTGTTCGGGCGGGTACATATCGGCCTGGATTTCTTTGATGCTTCCATCAACCGGATTGCCGCCTGGGTTATCGGCACCCGCAATATGAAAAAAGCCCTGCTGCGCGCCCTGCTGGAGCCAACGGACCAGTTACGCCAGCTGGAGGCCGCCGGGGACTACACTGCCCGCCTGGCACTGCTGGAAGAGCAAAAATCCCTGCCCTGGCAGGCGGTGTGGGAGATGTACTGCCAGCGCCACGACGTTCCGGCAGGCAGCGAGTGGCTGACCACAGTGCGCCACTACGAGCAAAGCATCCTCAGCCAGCGCGGCTAAACGCCACCACCACTATCACTCTGCCGGGCACACTGCCCGGCTTAACGGGGTAACAGACAATGCAACAGATTCTCGATGCCTGGTTTGTCCAGGGCATGATCAAAGCCACTTCCGACGCCTGGTTAAAAGGCTGGGACGAGCGCAACGGCGGCAACCTGACCCTGCGCCTGGATGAAGACGACATCGCCCCTTACACTGCCGACTTCCACGCCACGCCGCGCTATATCCCGCTCAGCCAGCCGATGCCGGAACTGGCCGGTACGCCGTTTATTGTTACCGGTTCGGGTAAGTTCTTCCGCAATGTGGCGCTGGAAACCGCCGCCAATATTGGCGTGGTCCGGGTTGACCGTGACGGCGCCGGGTATCACATCCTCTGGGGGCTGGAGGGGGATGCCCTGCCAACCTCGGAATTACCGGCCCATTTTTTATCTCACTGCGCCCGCATCAGGGCCACCGGCGGTAAAGATCGCGTGATCATGCACTGTCACGCCACCAACCTGATAGCCCTGACCTATGTGCTGGAAAACGACACCAACCTTATCACCCGCAAACTGTGGGAAGGCAGCACCGAATGCCTGGTGGTCTTCCCGGACGGGGTAGGTATTTTGCCGTGGATGGTGCCGGGTACTGATGATATTGGCCAGACCACCGCCCGGGAGATGGACAAGCACGCCCTGGTGTTATGGCCATTTCACGGGGTGTTCGGCAGCGGCCCGACCCTTGATGAGGCCTTCGGGCTTATCGATACCGCGGAAAAATCTGCCGAGATCCTGGTGAAGGTGCTGTCGATGGGCGGCATGAAGCAGACCATCTCCCGGGAGGAGCTGGCCGCCCTGGCGGCACGCTTTGGTGTAACCCCGCTGGCGGGCGCGCTGGCCCTGTAACCGGCCCGGACACAAGGAGATACTCATGAGCTTTACCCTTGCTCTACCCAAAATCAGCCTGCACGGGACGGGCGCTATCGGCGATATGGTGAAACTGGTTTCCGGCAAACAGTGGGGCAAGGCCCTGATTGTGACCGATGGCCAGCTGGTGAAACTGGGCCTGCTGGACAGCCTGTTCAGCGCCCTGGCCGGGCACAATATGGACTGGCACCTGTTTGATTCGGTATTCCCGAACCCGACCGAAGCCCTGGTGCAGCAGGGGTTCCAGGCCTGGCAGGATAACCAGTGCGACTATATCATCGCCTTTGGTGGCGGCAGCCCGATAGACACCGCCAAGGCGATTAAAATTCTCACCGCCAATCCGGGGCCCTCTACCCGGTATTCGGGTGTTGGCCATGTCACCCATCCGGGGGTTCACCTGGTGGCGATCAACACCACTGCCGGTACTGCCGCCGAGATGACCAGCAACGCCGTGATTACCGACAGCGAACGCCAGGTCAAAGAGGTGATTATCGACAGCAATATCATTCCGGATATTGCCGTGGATGACGCAAGCGTTATGCTGGCGATCCCGCCTGCGGTCACCGCCGCCACCGGGATGGACGCACTCACCCACGCCATTGAAGCCTATGTCTCCACCGGGGCCCATACGCTTACCGATCCGAACGCCCTGGAAGCCATCCGCCTGATTGGCCAGTGGCTACCGGAGGCGGTGGATAACGGCCACAACCTGAAGGCCAGAGAGATGATGGCCTGTGCCCAGTATCTGGCGGGAATGGCATTTAACAGCGCCGGTCTCGGGCTGGTTCACGCCCTGGCCCACCAGCCAGGGGCCACCCACAACCTGCCACACGGGGTGTGTAACGCTATCCTGCTGCCGGTGGTTGAACACTTTAACCGCCCGTCTGCGCCCGCCCGCTTTGCCCGGATCGCCAGTGCGCTGGGGGTTGATACCCGTGATATGGACGAAGAGCAGGCAAGCCTTGCGGCCATTCACGCCATCCGTACGCTTTCCGCCCGGGTGGGGATCCCGGCCGGTTTTGCCGCACTGGGCATCACCCGGCAGGATATTGAAGGCTGGCTGGATAAAGCCCTGGCAGATCCCTGCGCACCGTGTAACCCGCGTACCGCCAGCCGTGACGACGTGCACGCCCTGTATCTGGAGGCCCTGTGAGCCAGAATACCCTGATCCGTAAAGCCTTTGTGATGCAGGTGAACCCCGGCGCTCACCAGGAGTATCAGCGCCGCCATTCGCCCATCTGGCCGGAGCTGGAAGCGGTGCTGAAACAGCACGGTGCCCATCACTACGGGATTTATCTCGACGCGGAGCGCCACCTGCTGTTTGCCACGGTGGAGGTGGAATCAGAAGAGCGCTGGAACGCGATAGCGCAAACGGACGTCTGCCAGCGCTGGTGGGCGTATATGCGCGAGGTGATGCCCACCAACCCGGATAACAGCCCGCGCAGTGCGGAACTGAAGCCGGTGTTTTACCTGGAATAACGGCTTCAGGACCCGTCATTATCACCCGGCAGAAGGGTCTGCCGGGTGAATGGATAATTCAGAGGAACAGCTCAGGCTTAATATGAAAGCGCGCGGCCAGCGCTTTGATATGCGCAAGGGTCAGGGAACGCTGACCACTCAAAATACGGCTAACCAGGGATTTTTTACCAATCTCCTGCTCGAAATCACTCTGCGTTAAATGATACTGATCCATGATAACCCTGAGTACCGATACTCCCGCCGGAACGCTGGCAATGCGCGCGTTAAACTCGGCGAATTCAGGAGCTTCATCCTCGTATTTCTCTATCCTGGCGGCCAGCATATCAATCAGCGGGCTATCCGGCTCATGTTCGACCAGATACTCCACCATCCGCAAAGCGTCTTCATAATCTTTACGGGAGGTGCTTCCCCCAAGCAGCGGGAACATGGTTGCCAGCGCTTGCGCAGTTTTAATGGCTTCTGCGTAACTCACTCTTTGTTCCTCCGGTAATAGTCCGTCAGCTTGTCGTATTCAGCATGGGTAGAAATATGCTTGATGAACAACTTTCCCCGTTCAAAATCAGCAAAGAACATCACCCTTAGCTGACCACCACCCACATCAATAACCCACCATTTTTCCCGGAGCTTCATCCGGTCCAGGCTGGGAAATTGCATTCTCATCTCATCCGGTGAGCGATAATTCTCACGTTTCAGAACCCGGTAAAGATCATCAAGTGCAGCAGCCTGATTAGGGAATATTTTGGTCGCGGTATCGAACGGCGCTCTTGATATAATATGCATCCTGCGCTCCATGTTTCCAACATGGAAACAGCCTATCTTAGTGCAGTAGTGGTGACAATGTGAACACTTTATTTCCTGAATCCTGCTCGCAGCACACTGCCACCGGTTACCCGGACCCACCGCTAATTCTGCTCCGCCACCAGTAGTGCCGTGGTATCCGGCTCCAGCGCTTTAAACAGATGCGCCTGATCGGCCGGGTAGCAAATATAGTCCCCCTCCCCCAGCTCTTCCGGTGCGCTGATAAGCCCCACCAGCGCCCGGCCGCGGGTAACGATAATATGCTCCACGGAGCCCGGCGGATGCGGCTGTGATTCGCGATCCGCCCCGGGCTGGGTGAGCAGCAGGTAGATATCGCGCCGTGCCCCCGGCGGGCATGCGGCCAGCAAAATGGCCTCGTAATTGGCCTGCCCGGCCACCACTTTGGTGCCCTCTCCCCGGCGGATAACCTGGGTGGCAGGTGCCTGGGGCTCCAGCAGGCGGGCAAAAGGGATGTCCAGCGCAACACACAGTGACCACAGGGTTTCAAGGCTCGGGTTTCCGTTGCCTCCCTCCAGCTGAGACAGGGTGGATTTGGCAATCCCGGCGCGGCGCGCCACCTCCCCAAGGGACAACCCGGCCCGGGTACGCTCGCGCACCAGGCTTCTGGCAATTAAGGCAATCGGCTGTGCCATGACATCTCCCGGCTTTTATCCACTAAGATTATCAATGCGTTCACGGAACGTTCGCTATAATGAACGATTCGTTCGTCTTGATAAACACTCTGGTTATGTTCATTATAATGGAACATCGTTCGATATGGTGAAACTCTTATGTCCACATCTCCATTTTCCTGTTTGCCAGCCGCCACGGTAAAGGCCATTGCCCTGGTCGCCCTGGCCATCGCCATTACTGGCGCTTCTTACGGCTCCCTGGCGGCCGCCTATGGCTTCCCGCTCTGGGTGCCGTTTATGTTGTCGTTATTTGTTCTGGCCGGTGCATCAGAGTTTATGTTTATCGGCATTGTGGCCAGCGGCGGGCACCCTCTCGCGGCGGCAGCGGCCGGGCTACTGGTAAATGCGCGCCATATTCCGTTTGGTGTGAACGTGCGTGATCTGGTGGGCAAAGGCGCCAGCGGCCTGCTGGGCTGCCATATCATGAACGATGAGAGCGTGGTATTTGGCCTCTCCCAGCATACCCCGGCCCAGCGCAGAGCCGCTTACTGGCTGTGCGGAATGGGGGTCGCCATCTGCTGGCCGCTGGGGGCGGTGCTGGGGAGTGTGGCGGGCCGGTTGCTGCCTTCGGCCGAAGCCATCGGGCTGGATGCTGTCTTCCCGGCCATTTTGCTGGCGCTGGTACTGCCCGCGCTACGCCATAAAACCACCTGTATTCGCGCCAGTGGCGGCGCACTGCTGGCCCTGGGGACTGTGCCCCTGCTGCCGGTGGGATTACCGGTTCTGATCTCTTTGTTTGGCTTAGCGCTGAGGAAAAAATAATGGCCAGTAACGGATTAATTCTGAGCGGTATTGCGCTGCTGTCTGTGGGCACTTATCTGATGCGCTTTGGCGGGGTAAAACTGGGCAGCAAGCTGGCTCTTTCTGAGCACGCCCGGGCACTACTGTCCGACGCGGCCACCACACTGCTGTTTGCGGTCGCGCTCAGCGCCGCGCTCTATGAAGATGGCCATTTTGCCGGTGCCGCCCGGGTGTCCGGGGTGGCGGTGGCGCTGCTGCTGGCCTGGCGCAAAGCGCCGCTTATCCTGGTTATCATTGCTGCCGCCGTTGTGACCGCGCTGCTGCGCCTGGCGGGCATCCATTAAAAAAGCGCCCGCAGGCGCTTTTTACACAGGGACAGTCTGGCTTATTTGGTCAGTACCGCCGTCATATGTACCTGGTTACCGGTGTAGGCTTCAGTGATTTTATAAGCAGAGGCACCGGCCGCTTCTGCTTTAGCCGCGATTTTTGCTTCCGCACCGTCGAGGGTTGAATCAGTGGCGGTGACTGTCTGGCCTGCAAAAGCGCCGAAAGCAGCGGTAAGGGCGATGGCAGCAACAAAAGTTTTGATAGTTTTCATGGTCTGTCTCCTGCGTTTGTCTGTTCCGGGAAAGGCGCTGTGCCTTTGTTGAGATAAATAGTAGATCCAGATCACACTCAGGAATAGTGGAATAGTTTGCTTCACACAATCAAATAATCTGAACAAGAGATAATATTCTGATTAATAACCGCGCAAATGTTAAAAGCAGGATAAAAACCCATTAACCAGCGTTATTATCAGGGTTTAGAGCTAAAAATCGCCAGTGACACGAAATGATCACTGGCGACGAAGGGGATAAAACGTGCGTTTTATCTGCCCGGGAAAGGGCGTATCAGGGAAGTAAACGCTGCGGGTGGGTGTAGACCATCGCCCGGCCCGGGCGGCAAAAACCCACCAGCGTGAGATTACAGCGGCGCGCCACTTCAACGGCAAGGGTCGTGGCCGCAGATACCGCAAACAGGATCTCCACCCCGCACATGGCGGCCTTCTGGACCATTTCATAGCTGGCCCTGCTGGAGACCAGCGCCGCCCCGTCGGACCAGCCTGCCAGGCTGCGCTGCCCCAGCAGCTTGTCCAGCGCCACGTGGCGGCCAACATCTTCATAGCCCCCGCTCACCTGGCCCTGTTCATCCAGCCAGACGGCCACATGGGTACACCCGGTAAGCTGCCCCACCGGCTGGTAGCCACGCAGGGATTCAATACCCGCATCCAGCTTGCTGAGGGAAAATTGCTGCGAAAACGGCAGTGACGGGATCGGGCGCACCACGTCATCCAGCTGCTCTACCCCGCAGATCCCGCACCCCGTGCGGCCTGCCAGGGCGCGGCGGCGCTCCTTCAGCCCCATAAACCGGCGGCTGGAGAGCTCAATTTGCACCTCCAGCCCGTTATTGCAGGTGGGAACCACATCCATACCGTAGATATCCGCCGGTGAGGCAATAATCCCCTCAGACAGGGAAAACCCCAGCGCGAACGCCTGCAGATCTTTGGGCGATGCCATCATCACCACATGGGAAATGCCGTTATAGACCAGCGCCACGGGTACTTCCTCTGCCAGCCAGTCCTGGTGGGTATTCACCAGATCCTGCTTATCCCAGAGCATAAAGGGCTGTGCGCCTGTGACACTTTGAGCACTTTCCGGCTCACCTGTTGATACATTCTTCACATTATATTAACCAAATGAGAACAGCCACAACACTATTATGGTATTCTGTTAGCACTACCCCTCCGGTTATGGAGGGTTTCTGAACAGATTTTGAACCCTTGCCCCGTCTGGTGCAAAGGAAAACAGAATAAATCGCCCCTGGCGTGACTGGTCAGCCCGGCACAACAGGGCAAAGCAATGAGCAATATGTCGAGACAAGGAGCAACCCATGCAAGTCAGCAGAAGGCAGTTCTTTAAGATCTGCGCTGGCGGTATGGCAGGAACCACAGCAGCGGCACTGGGCTTTACCCCGGCAACCGCGCTTGCGGAAACACGGCAATATAAATTGTTGCGTACCCGTGAAACCCGCAACACCTGCACATACTGTTCCGTAGGCTGTGGCTTACTGATGTACAGCCTCGGAGACGGTGCAAAAAACGCGAAAGCCTCCATTTTCCATATCGAAGGGGATCCGGATCATCCGGTAAACCGCGGGGCATTGTGCCCGAAAGGCGCAGGTCTGGTGGATTTTATCCACTCAGAAAGCCGCCTGAAGACACCCCAGTACCGCGCACCAGGCTCCGACAAATGGCAGGATATCAGCTGGGACGATGCCTTCGACCGGATCGCAAAACTGATGAAAGCCGACCGGGACGCCAACTTCATTGCCCAAAACGATCAAGGCACCACCGTTAACCGCTGGCTCTCCACCGGTATGCTGTGTGCGTCTGCTTCAAGTAACGAAACCGGCTATTTAACCCAGAAATTTTCCCGCGCCCTCGGCATGCTTGCCGTGGATAACCAGGCGCGTGTCTGACACGGACCAACGGTAGCAAGTCTTGCTCCAACATTTGGTCGCGGTGCGATGACCAACCACTGGGTAGATATTAAAAACGCCGACGTTGTCGTGGTGATGGGCGGTAACGCCGCCGAAGCACACCCGGTCGGGTTCCGCTGGGCCATGGAAGCCAAGATCCATAACGGCGCTAAACTTATCGTTATTGATCCGCGCTTTACCCGTACTGCGTCTGTGGCGGATTTCTACACCCCGATTCGTTCCGGTACGGATATTGCGTTCCTGTCCGGGGTTATCCTCTACCTGCTGACAAACGAAAAAATTAACCGCGAATATGTGGAAGCCTACACCAACGCCAGCCTGATCGTGCGTGAGGATTACGGCTTTGACGACGGGCTGTTCACCGGCTACGACGCGGCAAACCGCAAATACGATAAGACCAGCTGGAACTACGAGCTGGACGAAAACGGCCACGCCAGACGCGACACCACCCTGGCCCACCCGCGCTGTGTCTGGAACCTGCTCAAACAGCACGTCTCCCGCTACACGCCGGAAATGGTCGAGACCATCTGCGGCACGCCAAAGGCCGATTTCCTCAAAGTGTGTGAATATCTGGCCGAAACCAGCGCCAAAGATAAGACCACCTCGTTCCTGTATGCCCTGGGCTGGACCCAGCACTCCATCGGTGCCCAGAACATCCGCACCATGGCGATGATCCAGCTGCTGCTGGGCAACATGGGGATGGCCGGTGGCGGGGTTAACGCCCTGCGCGGTCACTCCAACATTCAGGGGCTGACTGACCTTGGCCTGCTCTCCCAGAGCCTGCCCGGGTATCTGACTTTACCCAGCGAAAAACAGCCGGATCTGCAAACCTATCTGGCCGCCAACACCCCCAAACCGCTGCTGGAAGGCCAGGTGAACTACTGGGGTAACTACCCGAAATTCTTCGTCTCCATGATGAAGGCCTTCTTCGGGGATAAAGCCACCGCAGAAAACAGCTGGGGCTTTGACTGGTTACCGAAGTGGGACAAAGGCTACGACGTCCTGCAATACTTCGAAATGATGCACCAGGGCAAAGTGAACGGCTATATCTGCCAGGGCTTTAACCCGGTGGCCTCGTTCCCGAACAAGAACAAGGTGATAGCCTCACTGTCGAAGCTGAAATTCCTGGTCACCATTGACCCGCTGAACACCGAAACCGCCACCTTCTGGCAGAACCACGGTGAGCAGAACGATGTGGACTCGTCCACCATCCAGACCGAGGTATTCCGCCTGCCGTCCACCTGCTTTGCGGAGGAGAACGGCTCTATCGTTAACTCCGGCCGCTGGTTGCAGTGGCACTGGAAAGGGGCAGACGCCCCCGGGGATGCACGCAACGACGGGGAAATTCTGGCCGGTCTGTTCCTGCGGCTGAAAAAGATGTACGCCACCGAAGGCGGAGCCTGCCCGGAGCAGGTGCTGAACATGAGCTGGAACTACAGCACCCCGGAAGCCCCGGCCCCGGAAGAGGTCGCCCAGGAGAGCAACGGCCGGGCACTGGCCGACATTACCGACCCGGCCACCGGCGCGGTACTGGCGAAAAAAGGCCAGCAGCTCAGCACCTTTGCCCATCTGCGTGACGACGGCACCACCACCAGCGGTTGCTGGATCTTCACCGGCAGCTGGACGCCAGACGGCAACCAGATGGCGAAGCGCGATAACGCCGATCCATCTGGCCTGGGTAACACCCTGGGGTGGGCATGGGCCTGGCCGCTTAACCGCCGCATTCTGTATAACCGCGCCTCGGCCGATCCACAGGGCAACCCGTGGGATCCGAAACGCCAGCTCCTCAAGTGGGACGGCGCCAAATGGGGCGGCGTGGATATTCCGGACTACAGCGCCGCAGCACCGGGCACCGATGTGGGGCCGTTTATTATGCAGCCGGAAGGGATGGGCCGCCTGTTCGCCCTCGACAAGATGGCGGAAGGGCCGTTCCCGGAACACTACGAGCCGTTCGAAACGCCGCTGGGCACCAACCCGCTGCACCCGAACGTGGTCTCTAACCCGGCAGCCCGCGTCTTTAAGGGCGACCTTGAAGCAATGGGCAAAGCGGATAAATTCCCCTACGTGGGCACCACATATCGCCTGACGGAGCACTTCCACTACTGGACTAAGCACGCGTTACTCAACGCCATTGCCCAGCCAGAGCAGTTTGTGGAAATTGGCGAGAAGCTGGCCGGTAAACTGGGCATCGCTCAGGGCGATATGGTGAAAGTCTCCTCTAACCGTGGCTATATCAAAGCCCGGGCGGTGGTGACCAAACGTATCCGCACCCTGAATGTGCACGGTAAACAGGTGGATACCATCGGTATTCCGATTCACTGGGGTTACGAAGGGGTGGCGAAGAAAGGCTTTATCGCCAACACCCTGACACCGTTTGTCGGTGATGCGAACACCCAGACGCCGGAGTTCAAGGCGTTCCTGGTGAATGTGGAAAAGGCGTAACGGAGGCGAACTATGGCTTATCAATCTCAGGATATTATCCGCCGTTCCGCCACTAACGGCTTCACCCCCGCGCCCCGTGCGCGGGATCATCAGGAAGAGGTGGCGAAGCTGATTGACGTGACCACCTGCATTGGCTGTAAAGCCTGCCAGGTGGCCTGTTCCGAATGGAACGACCTGCGTGATGAAGTGGGCAATAACGTGGGGGTGTACGACAACCCTGCGGATCTGACCGCGAAATCCTGGACGGTGATGCGTTTTTCAGAAGTGGAGCAGAACGACAAACTGGAATGGCTTATCCGCAAGGATGGCTGTATGCACTGTGCTGATCCGGGCTGCCTGAAGGCGTGCCCGGCGGAAGGGGCAATTATCCAGTATGCCAACGGGATCGTCGATTTTCAGTCTGAGCAGTGCATTGGCTGCGGCTACTGTATTGCCGGCTGCCCGTTCGACGTGCCGCGCCTGAACCCGGAAGACAACCGGGTCTACAAATGCACCCTGTGCGTAGACCGGGTTGAAGTGGGCCAGGAGCCAGCCTGTGTGAAAACCTGCCCGACCGGCGCCATCCATTTTGGCACCAAAGAGGCCATGAAAACCCTGGCCGGGGAGCGGGTCAGCGAGCTGAAAACCCGGGGTTACGAAAACGCAGGTCTGTACGATCCGGCGGGCGTGGGCGGCACCCACGTTATGTACGTACTGCACCACGCGGACAAGCCGAATCTGTACCACGGCCTGCCGGAAAACCCGGAAATCAGCGCCACCGTGAAGTTCTGGAAAGGGGTCTGGAAACCGCTGGCCGCCATTGGTTTTGCGGCCACCTTCGCCGCCAGTGTCTTCCATTATGTCGGTGTCGGGCCTAACCGCGCAGACGAAGAGGAAGACAAACCCCATGACGAAAAAGACGAGGTGCGCAAATGAGAAAACGTGACACCATCGTGCGCTATACGGCGCCGGAGCGAATCAACCACTGGATCACCGCCTTTTGCTTTGTGCTGGCGGCGGTGAGCGGGCTGGGGTTCTTCTTCCCCTCCTTCAACTGGCTGATGCAAATCTTCGGCACGCCGCAGCTGGCGCGCATTCTGCACCCGTTTGTCGGGGTGGTGATGTTTGCTTCATTTATCATCATGTTCTTCCGCTACTGGCACCACAACCTAATCAATAAGGATGATATCTTCTGGGCGAAGAATATTCGTAAGATCATCGTTAACGAGGAAGTGGGCGACACCGGGCGCTATAACCTTGGCCAGAAGTTTGTTTTCTGGTCGGCTATTCTGCTGCTGGTGCTGCTGCTGGTAAGCGGGATCGTTATCTGGCGGCCGTACTTCGCGCCGGCTTTCTCAATCCCGGTGATCAGGGTCGCGCTAATGCTGCATTCATTTGCCGCAGTGGCGCTGATTGTGGTTATCATGGTGCATATCTACGCCGCCCTCTGGGTGAAAGGCACCATTACCGCAATGGTGGAAGGCTGGGTACCGGCTGCGTGGGCGAAGAAACACCACCCGCGCTGGTATCGGGAAGTCCGCCAGAAACAGGAAAAATCATCTGAATGAGTATTCGCATTATCCCGCAAGACCAGCTGGAGAAGGGCGACAAACATACGGCGGATATGATTCCGCCGTTATTATTCCCCAGGCTGAAAAATCTTTACCACCGCCGGGCAGAGCGCCTGCGTGAACTGGCAACCAGCAACCCGCTGGGCGATTATCTGCGCTTTGCCGCACTGATAGCCCACGCCCAGGAGGTGGTGCTCTATGACCACCCGCTGGAGATAGACCTCACCGCGAGGATTGCCCGGGCCGCAAGCGAGGGGACACCACCGCTGGATCTCCACACCCTGCCCCGTGACGACCACTGGCACACCCTGCTGCGCTCTCTGATTGCCGAGCTGAAGCCGGAAATGAGCGGCCAGGCGCTGGCGGTGATCGAAAATCTGGAAAAAGCCTCCGCCCGGGAGCTTGAAGAGATGGCCAGCGCACTGTTCAACGCGCAGTTCAGCCAGATAAGCAGCGACAAAGCCCCGTTTATCTGGGCGGCGCTCTCCCTGTACTGGGCGCAAATGGCCAGCCAGATCCCCGGCAAAGCCCGGGCCGAATATGGTGAACACCGCCAGTTCTGCCCGGTGTGCGGCAGTATGCCGGTCTCCAGCATTGTGCAGATAGGCACCACCCAGGGGCTGCGCTACCTGCACTGTAATCTGTGCGAGACCGAGTGGCATGTGGTCCGGGTCAAATGCAGCAACTGCGAACAGACCCGGGATCTGCACTACTGGTCTCTGGACAGCGAGCAGTCCGCCATTAAGGCGGAAAGCTGCGGTGACTGTGGCTCCTACCTGAAGATCCTCTATCAGGAAAAGGACCCGAACGTAGAGGCGGTCGCCGACGATCTGGCAAGCCTGGTGCTGGATGCCCGCATGGAGCAGGAGGGCTTTGCCCGCAGCTCCATCAACCCGTTCCTGTTCCCCGGCGAAGGGGAATAAGACGCGCTTGCATTTGTGGTGCGAGTCAATACATCAGGGTGGCGCTGCCGCCCTTTTTTTTGGCATTTTTTTATAAATTCAGACAGATCACCTGCCGTCGCGGAAATTTTTTATCCTGTTGATTTATATTGAATTTATATAAGTCCTTTTAACGAAGCGGCAGTAAATGCCCCCTAAATTTAAAAAAGCACAAAAAAGGCCCCCACGGGGTATTGGTAACCCGATGAATTCAGGCATATAATGCGCCCGAATCCATGTAGCAATGGGCTTGTAAGTGCACCCGCTCGGGTGAGCGAGTGTTACTGCAACCCCACGGGGACCGTTCGCGGTCCCCGTTGGGGACTCTCCTTCCTGTGTCGTTCTGCTGTGTATCTCCCTTTTGTGTTTTTCTCTGCCCTGTCGTTTACGGCTTGTCTGTTTGCTGCCCCCGGAATAGTCATTTTAACAATGACAATGTCTTTTTGACCTACACATCAAGAGTCATAATGACTATCACAATGAACCGATTATTTTTATTTTCCTTTAGTTTCATTAAGTTAAAAAACTGGCACGATTCCTGTATTAGCTAAGCATCATTTATTGATCATTTGCTATTGAGGTATCTATGTCTATTCTGGTTAAAAATAACATTCACTGGGTTGGTCAGCGTGACTGGGAAGTGCGTGATTTTCACGGCACCGAGTACAAAACACTGAAAGGCAGCAGCTATAACAGCTACCTGATCCGGGAAGAAAAAAATGTCCTGATTGACACCGTAGACCACAAATTCAGCCGGGAATTTGTGCGCAACCTGCAAGACGAGATAGACCTTAACGCTATCGACTACATCATCATCAACCACGCGGAAGAAGACCACGCCGGTGCCCTGACCGAGCTGATGTCTTACATCCCCGATACCCCGATTTACTGCACTAACAACGCCATCGACTCCATTAACGGCCACCACCACCACCCGGAGTGGAATTTTAATGTGGTGAAAACCGGCGACAGCCTGGATATCGGTAACGGCAAGAAACTGATTTTTGTTGAAACCCCGATGCTGCACTGGCCGGACAGCATGATGACCTATATCACTGGCGATGCGGTGCTGTTCAGTAATGACGCCTTTGGCCAGCACTACTGCGACGAGCACCTGTTCAATGACGAAGTCGACCAGACGGAGCTGTTTGATCAGTGCCAGCGCTATTACGCCAATATTCTGACCCCGTTCAGCCGCCTGGTGACCCCGAAAATTACCGAGATCCTCGGTTTCAACCTGCCGGTGGATATGATAGCGACCTCCCACGGGGTGGTATGGCGCGACAACCCGACCCAAATTGTTGAGCAGTATCTGAAGTGGGCGGCCGACTACCAGGAAGATCGCATTACTATTTTCTACGATACCATGTCGAACAACACCCGGATGATGGCCGACGCCATCGCCCAGGGGATTACCGAAGTTGACCCTCGCGTGGCGGTGAAAATTTACAACGTGGCGCGCAGCGACAAAAACGACATTATCACCAGCACCTTCCGCTCTAAGGGGGTTCTGGTGGGCTCATCAACCATGAATAACGTGATGATGCCGAAAGTGGCAGGCTTACTCGAAGAGCTTACCGGCCTGCGTTTTCGCAATAAAAAAGCCTCTGCCTTCGGGAGCTACGGCTGGAACGGCGGCGCCGTTGACCGGGTCCAGACCCGCCTGATGGATGCCGGGTTCGAAACCACTATCTCCCTGAAAGCCAAATGGCGCCCGGACAGCGACACCCTGGCCGCCTGCCGCGAACACGGCCGGGAAATCGCCCGCCAGTGGGCGCTCTCTCCGCTGCCGGAGACCGCCCCACAGAGTGCCTGCGGTTGCGCCAGTACCGAAGCCGCCCGGCCTGCTGCCAACGCCGATCTCGGCCCGAAAATGCAGTGCAGTGTCTGTATGTGGATCTACGATCCGGCCACCGGCGAAGAGACCCAGAATGTGGCCCCCGGCACCCCGTGGAGCGATGTGCCTGACGACTTTCTCTGCCCGGAATGCTCAATGGGCAAAGATGTGTTTGATCCGGTGAAATAAGGGGGCGTTATGGAGCATGGCATTGTCATTATCGGCTCGGGCTTTGCCGCCCGCCAGCTGGTCAAAAGTATCCGTAAGCAAAACAGCGAGGTGCCGCTAACCCTGATTGCCGCAGACAGCATGGACGAGTACAACAAGCCCGACCTCAGCCATGTGATAAGCCAGGGGGTCAGCGCCGACGAAATGGTCCGCCAGAGCGCAGGCGAGTTTGCCGAACAGTATCATCTGCAGCTCTTCCCCGGCGAGTGGGTCACCGGTATCGATCCCGAACGCCATGTGGTCAGCAGCAGCCGCCGTGAGTGGCACTATGACAAGCTGGTACTGGCCACCGGCGCCAGCGCAGTGCGCCCCCCGGTTGACGGGCGCGAGCTGCTGCTGACCCTGAACAGCCAGGACGAGTACCGCGCCTGTGAATCCGGGCTGCGGGACGCCGGGCGCGTTCTTATCCTCGGGGGCGGGCTGATAGGTACCGAGCTGGCAATGGATTTCTCACGGGCCGGTAAGCAGGTAGTGGTGGTGGATAACGGCCCCTGCCTGCTGGGCTCGCTGATGCCGCCAGAGACCAGCGCCCGCCTGCAAAGCCATCTGCATCAGCAGGGGGTGGAGCTGCTGTTTGGCCAGCAGTTACAGGCACTGCGCCGTACTGCCGACGGGGTTCAGGCCACACTGAGCAATGGCCGTACCCTGGATGTCAGCATCGCGGTGGCCGCCATTGGCCTGCGCCCGAATACGGGCCTGGCGCAGCATGCGGGGCTTACGGTGAACCGGGGTATTGTGGTGAACCGCCAGTTACAGAGCAGCCAGCCGGATATCTACGCCCTGGGCGACTGTGCGGAAGTGGACGGCCAGGTGCTGCCCTTCCTGCAGCCGGCCCTGCTGGGGGCGATGACGCTGGCGAAAAATCTGCTGGGTGATAACCACACGCTGCAGCTACCGGGCATGCTGGTCAAAATCAAAACCCCGGATCTGCCGCTCCAGCTGGCGGGGGATACCCGGCGCACGGACTTGTCATGGCAGATCCAGCGCGGCGCGGCCGGTATGGTGGCCCGTGGCTATGACGAACAGAATATTCTGCGGGCCTTTGTGGTCAGCGAAGATGAAATGAAGCAAGGCTTCGCCCTGCTCAAACAGCTGAATGTGGCGACCGCCGCCTGAATAACCGGAAAAACCTCAACGGCGCCGGACTGCGCCGCATGCCTTACCGGGCCCGCCCGGTACTTAGCCTTACGATTTGCCCCGCCTTGCGGGGCTTTTTTTGGTTTATTCTGTGAAGGTAGTCCAGCCAGCAGTCTGACGGTCAATATGACTCTCAGACAGTCATATTGACACAAACAGGGGAAGTCAATATGACATTGCTGCGCAGTGGAAAAAACGTAACTAGATGAATATCAGTGATTTTTAAAACTGGCACGGCATATGCACTATTACAGATACACAGCGTTGCAGTACCGCGCGCGATCCTGATGGACTGACGACTTAATGAGGTGACCACCATGGCTATAACTATCCCTGAAAACTTCCGCCATACCCGCTCCACACCGTTCTGGAATAAAACCACCGTACCCGGTGCCCTGCTGACCCACCACAACACTAAAGCCGGGGTCTACGGGCGCCTGTCCGTGATGCAGGGGGCGGTAAAATATATCGGTTTTCGCAATGAGCAGGACACCACGCCGGAAATTGAAGTGGTGATAGAGGCCGGGCATTTTGGTATCAGCCCGCCCCGGTACTGGCACCGTATTGAACTGCTGACCGACGATACATACTTTAATATCGACTTTTTCGCCGCGCCGGACTCCTCCCCTGAAGGTGAGGGTATCAGGCAGGTGGTCAATATCCCGCGCCGCTAACGCGCGGCAACAAGCAGTAACCGGTCTGACAGGGCGGCGTCCGCAAACGGGCGCCGCCCTGTTGTCTTCAGAAAGTGATAACAGGGGTAGGAAATACCACTAAAACCGCTATAATAGCGGGCACTTTCTGAGGAAGATCGTCGTCTCCGGTGAGGCGGCTGGACTTCAAATCCAGTTGGGGCCGCCAGCGGTCCCGGGCAGGTTCGACTCCTGTGGTCTTCCGCCAAACCGCCTATCCCCCATGTTGTCTGCACGTAATAATGGTATCGCACAGAAATCCTGTTCCGGACGTTGTTTACCGGTGTACAGCCTTCAGGGATACGGAATGGTTACACACAACAGCTCACATAAAAGCGGAGACAACATGGCTGACAAAGATTTATCTCATTCTCCGACAGGCGAGTTTATTATGTTTGCCAGTGATGACGGTGAGGTACATGTTGAATGCCGCTTTGAGCAAGAAACACTCTGGTTACCCCAGGCAACCATCGCAAACCTCTACCAGATTACCCCCCAGGCCATCACACAACACATTAAAGCAATCTACGAAGAAGGCGAACTTGAACAAAACGCAACCTGTAAGTCTTACTTACAAGTTCAGCAGGAAGGTCATCGTCAGGTAAGCCGCCATATGCTTCACTACAGTCTCCCCGTCATACTCGCTATTGGTTATCGTGTCCGCTCGCCACGCGGCACGCAGTTCCGTCAGTGGGCCACTCAGACACTCCAGGAGTATCTGATAAAAGGTTTTGTGATGGACGATGAGCGGCTGAAAAATCCACCCGTTGGGACATCGGCCGTACCTGACTATTTTGATCAGATGCTGGAGCGCATCCGCGATATTCGCGCCAGCGAACGACGGGTTTATTTACGAGTCAGAGAGATCTTTGCGTTGGCCGCTGACTATCAGCCATCATTGAAAGAGACCACGCAGTTTTTCCAAACTATCCAGAACAAACTGCATTTTGCCTGTACCGGCCATACGGCAGCTGAACTCATCCACCAACGTGCCAATTCCAGCCAACCACATATGGGTCTAACCAGCTATAAAGGCGAAGAGGTACGTAAAGGCGACGTGACTGTGGCAAAAAACTACCTTAACCAGGATGAAGTCAGCGAACTCAACCGTGTAGTGAACATGTGGCTGGATTTTGCCGAAGATCAGGCTCGTCGTCGTCAGCAAGTTTTTTTAAGTGACTGGCAGGATAAACTGGATCAGTTTCTGCAATTTAACGACCGCGAAGTTCTGCAAGGTGCGGGCAACGTCAGCAAGAAAATGGCCGATGAAAAAGCCCAGGCGGAATACCGCCAGTATGCGGAGCAACAACGGCGCTTAAAAGAAGCTGAAGGTGAGAAGGATCTCAACACATTGCTGCAATGGGGAAAAAAGCACAAAAAAGAGTTCTGAGCGCCACAGGCATGACCCCTGTGAAATCACTGCCGCATTCAAAGAACGCTACAACACCGATCTGTCACCGGCCCTGGTATCAAAAAGTTGCGGTGGCAGCCATTTTCCGGGCCCCGGCTCCCCCAATCCCCATAAGCAACACGCTTCGCAGCTTACGGGGATTGTGTACTTACCCGTTAAAATCGCATCAGATAATCACGCACTGCGACGGTGTGCCCGCCCTTTTGCCAGATACTGCGCCATCTCTTCCTGCGGCACCATACCGCCACCCGTAGCCCAGACCAGGTGAGTGGCATTACTGAGCGCCACATCACTTATCCCGTGCATCTGCTGCCAGGCCGCCGAGGCACAAATACGCTGTGGCCCCGCCATCCCCGCCAGCGCCGAGGGCTCCAGCAGAATCTTCTCTTCCTCCGCCAGCCAGCCCAGCATGTCGTACATGGTCTGATCATCGAGGGTGTACAGGCCATCCAGCAGCCGCTCCATAGCCCGCCCGACAAACCCGGAAGCACGGCCAACGGCCAGGCCATCCGCCGCGGTCCGGTTATCGATACCGATATCCTGCACCGCCAGAGCATCATGCAGGCCGGTATAAATGCCCAGCAGCATGCACGGTGAATGGGTCGGCTCGGCAAAGAAGCAGTGCACGTTATCCCCGAATGCCAGCTTCAGGCCAAACGCCACGCCGCCAGGGCCGCCACCAACACCACAGGGCAGGTAAACACACAGCGGGTGGCTGGCATCCACCACCCGCCCCTGCCGGGCAAACTGCGCTTTCAGCCGCTGGCCGGCAACCGCATAGCCCAGAAACAGGGTGCGGGAGTTTTCATCGTCGATAAAAAAGCAGTTCGGATCGGACTCGGCAGCCTTACGCCCCTGCTCCACCGCCACCCCGTAATCCTCTGCGTATTCCACCACCGTAACACCGTGGCTGCGCAGTTTGGCTTTTTTCCAGGCGCGGGCATCGGCAGACATATGCACCGTCACGTTAAAACCAATGCAGGCACTCATAATGCCGATGGACAACCCCAGGTTACCGGTTGAGCCCACCGCAATACTGTACTGGCTGAAGAACGCTTTACACTCAGGCGAGAGCAGCACGCTGTAGTCATCATCCGTTGACAGCAGGCCCGCCTCCAGCGCCAGCTTTTCTGCGTGGGTCAGCACTTCATAGATACCGCCCCGCGCTTTAATGGAGCCGGAAATCGGCAGATGGCTGTCTTTCTTAAGCAACATGTCGCCGCTGATTGTCTGGCCGTACTCCTGTTCCAGACGCCGCTGCATAGCCCCAATGGGCACCACTTCAGATTCAATAATCCCGCCCGCCGGGGCCGTTTCCACAAAGGCTTTTGCCAGATAGGGCGCAAAACGCGCCAGGCGATCACTGGCATCCTGCACGTCCTGCGCCGTCAGGCCGACATACGGTAAGCCTTCCGCACAAGAGGTCGTACCCGGGTTAAACCAGGTCGTCTCTTTGAGTGCGACCAGATCTTCCACTAACGGATATTGAGCAATAAGTTTTTGAATGTTTTCCATAATACGTCTCTTTGCGCTTAGATAATAAAGGAAAGCAGGAATGTACATGCCAGGGCCACGAGCGATGCGATAATCTCCGGGCTAATATCAGGCTACAGGGGCAGGCGGGGATTCTGGCGGAGAAAACCGCGCAGTAAAATGACCCCTGCAGAAGCACTGCAGGGGTATAGATCTTAAGGGGTGACGATATTGAACCAGAAATCGAACTTATCCATATAGCCCAGCATCTCTTCCAGTTTCGCGCGATCACCGCTCAGCTTCACATCGCCTTTATCCTCAGCCTGTTTCAGGGTCTCTTCTTTGAGGATAATTTTATTCAGCGTATCGCGATTGAGCGTAATGGTGGTATCTGCATTTTTGGCTTCTGCATTGGCTGTGTGGTTCAGCACGCCGTTTTCCAGCTCCAGCTTGTATTTGCCGCCGTCGTTACCAAGGTCAATATTAAAGACCGACTTCGCCTTACCGGCTTTTTCGCCGTTAATATGCACCGCGAGATAGTCAAAGAACATTTCCGGTGTCATGGCTTTTACCGTATCCGGGCTGGCGGTGTTCGGGGTTGGCCCTTTCACCACGCCATTGCGCAGCTCCTGCGCCCCGGTCAGGTAAAAGTTACGCCACGGGCCCGATTCTGCCTGATACCCCAGTTGCTCCAGAGCATCGGCCTCCAGATTGCGGGCCGCCTGGTTTTTCGGATCGGCAAACACAATCTTACTGACCACCTGCGCCACCCAGCGGTAATTCCCCTGGGCGTAGTCTTCTTTCGCCTTCTTCATGATGGCGTCGGCACCGCCCATATAATCGACAAATTTCTTCGCAGACTCTTCCGGCGGCAGCTCGTCCAGGGTGGCCGGGTTACCATCAAACCAGCCAAGATACAGCACGTAGGTCGCTTTCACATCGTGGCTGACAGAGCCATAGTAGCCCCGGTTGGCCCAGGTGTGCGCCAGGCTATCCGGCAGTTTAAATTTCGCCGCGATCTCATCACGGGTCAGCCCTTCGTTAGCCATCCGCAGGGTCTGGTCATTGATATACCGGTACAGATCCCGCTGGCTCTTCAGCAGGTTCACCACATTCTCATTGCCCCAGGTCGGCCAGTGGTGCTGGGCCATGATAACCTCGGCTTTATCACCCCAGCGCACAATCGCTTCATTAATATATTTTGACCACGGCAGGGGCTCGCGGATCTTCGCCCCGCGCAGGGAATAGGTGTTATGCAGGGTATGGGTAACATCCTCTGCGGATTCAATCAGTTTTTTCTCTTCGATATACCACAGCATCTCCGAAGGCGCTTCCGAGCCCGGAGCCAGCATAAAGTCATAGGTCAGGCCATCAATCACCTCTTTCTGGCCGTCTTTTTCGATGATATTAGTAGGCGCAATCAGGGTAACGGTTCCGGCAGAGGTTGTGGTGCCCAGCCCGGCGCCGACCTGGCCTGTCGCGTCTGGCCTGAGCAGGTTACCGTACATATAGCTGGCCCGGCGGCTCATCACGTTACCGGCCATAATATTTTCCGCCACCGCCGCTTCCATAAAGCCCGCAGGCGCATAGATCTTCACCTTACCGGCTTTAACATCATCCTCACTAACCACACCGCGCACGCCACCATAGTGGTCTACGTGGCTGTGGGTGTAGATAACCGCCACCACCGGCTTTTTACCGCGGTTTTTATAATAGAGCTCCATGCCCACTTTTGCGGTTTCTGCAGAAACCAGTGGATCAACGACGGTAACACCTTCTTTACCCTCGATGATGGTCATATTAGAGAGGTCAAGGTTACGAATCTGGTAAACCCCATCCGTAACTTCAAACAGGCCGCTAATATTAATCAACTGAGACTGGCGCCACAGGCTCGGGTTTACCGTATCCGGGGCTTTCTCTCCCTCTTTAATAAACGCATATTGCTGAGGATCCCAGATAACATTGCCCTGCTCGCCCTTAATAACATCCGTCGGCAGCGGGGCAATAAATCCTTTGTGGGCATTGGTAAAATCGGTGTTATCGGAGAAAGGCAGTTGTTTATAAAGCGCATCGTTAGCCTGCTTTGTGGCATCCGTCGCGGCTTTTGGTGTAACGTCCGCCCAGGCTGTCAGCGGGAAAGACGAAAAAATACCCGCAAGCACCATGCCTTTTACTATCGGTTTCAGACCCATGGTTATCCTCATTTATCCGGCTATCAGTGTCATAAATCAGGCCGCAATTTGCGGCTTGTTACAATATTATGACAATTTATTCACATTTTCCGGTAAATGCTGCCCGGCACTTAAGTTCCCGGTCCCTTGTGCCGCCTTTAACCGCTATACAAGGGGGAGCGCCTGGATGAGAAAATTAGCCTTTTTGCTGTTACTGCCGTTGTTACTAAGCGGCTGCGCCACGCTGGTTGGCAGCAGTGAAGAAACCGTTTATATCGACAGCGACCCCACAAACGCGTTCTTCGCGATTGTGGATGACAAAGGCCAGCTTGCCGCAACGGGCAGAACGCCGCAGGCGGTGAGCCTGAAAAAAGCCGACGGCAGCTATTTTGGTAAGCGCAGCTATACGCTGATACTCAGGCACGAGGGTTACTACTCGGTGCGCAGGCCGCTGGCGTACCGCCTCAGCCACTGGTACACCCTGGGTAATCTGGTTTTCCTCGGTGTACCGGGCTGGCTCATTGTTGATCCCTTCCACGGGGGGATGTACACCCTGGAAGAAGCGCAACTTCACCTGATCATGCGCCAGTGCCCGCGCGGGCCCTTTAATGACATGTGCTCATAACCCTCAGGACGGCGGCGTAATGCTGCCCTGAATTTTCATAATGTTATCCAGCGGGATACGGTGTTTCGCCAGCTCAACAAACGCATTGAGATAAGGCACCATGGTGGCAAACATCACCTGATACCCCTGGCAAAAATAGGAAATATTCGCCCCAGTGCCTTTATTGATCCGGTGTTTCGGGCAGCCGCCATGGCACAGCGGTTTATAGATACATTGCTGGCACTCCCGGGACAACACCTGCTTTTGCGCCGTCAGGCGGGTGCTGTCCAGCCGGGACAGCGGATCAGAGGCCACATTACCAATTTTATATTCCGGCCAGACAAAATGATCGCACTCGTAAACGTCGCCGTTGGACTCCACAACAAAATTATTGTGGCACGCCTGCTGGAATATACAGCTGGTGTGGCCGTGGCCCAGCACCTGGCTGATGGTGCTCTCAAACTGGCGGACAAAAATATGGCCAACGTCCGTCTTCACCCACGCCTTAAAAATCGTCGCCATAAAATGGCCATAATCTTTCGCCGGCACCGAAAAATCAATCAGCCGGAAAGTGTCTGCCGGGTTATCAAAATAGACATTGGGCTCACTGGTCTCCAGCAGTTCAATAAACTGCATATGGCGGCTGCCGATGCTTTTTAAAAATTCGTACACTTTTAGCGGGTAGTGAACATTATAATTATTAATCACCGTCAGTGTATTGAACTCTACCTGATGCTTTTTCAGCAGTTCAATTGCTGCCATCACTTTCTCAAAAGTGCCTTTCCCTGAGCGGGTCACCCGGTAACGGTTATGCAACTCTTCCGGGCCATCAATGGAAATACCCATCAGGAAATTGTGCTGTCGCAAAAAACGGCACCACTCATCATTGAGTAAAATCCCGTTGGTCTGCATTGCGTTATGGATCTTTTTATTACCGGCAAATTTCTGCTGCAATGCGATGACGTTACGGTAAAAATCCAGCCCCGCCAGGGTCGGCTCCCCGCCCTGCCAGGTAAAATAGACCTCCGGCCCGGCTGAATCGATATAATTCCTGATAAACGCTTCCAGCGTGTGCGCGTCCATATGCGGCGAGTGCGTAAACTGGGCCTCTTTATCAAGGTAAAAGCAATAATCACACTGGAGGTTGCACTGGTAGCTGGTGGGTTTGGCAGTAATATGCATAATTCTCTCTAAAAAATAAGATGGCGGGCCTGGCCCGCCATCCGGCTACGGGTTACCGGTTACTGTTCCGCCTCAATGGCGTTTTTGATGTTGGTAAATTTCTCCTGGTTAATCTGGCTCAGAGGCGGCTTACTGCCACTGAGGAATGTTTTCACCTGGCCCGCCATGGTTTTTACAATGTCCGGATGCTGTGCCGCCAGGTTATTTTTCTGTTGCAGATCATCCAGTTTATACAGCCCCAGCTGCTTACCCTCGACGGTATAGACCAGTGAATAGTCGTTACTGCGCACCGTGTATGAGAACTGGCTCAGATCTTCCGTATTCGGGTTATGGGGGTAATCGTCAGATTCGCTGCGCACATATTTGTGGTATCCGTTCCAGAACGGAATATTTTTCTCATCAAACCAGTGGGAATAAGAGGTCACCCAGGTCAGGTACTGGTGCGGCGTGCCTTTTTTCTTCTGCGTGACATAAGGCAGCAGTGACGTGCCGTCCAGCTTCAGGTTGCCGGGGATACTGATCTTCGCGGCATCCAGCGCCGTGGGGAAGAAGTCCATCGCCGAGATCAACTGGCTGTAATTTCCGGCCTGCAGTTTACCGTGCCACCACATAAACATCGGGGTATGGGTGCCGCCGGGGTACGTCTGGCTCTTATAGCCTTTCTGGGCGCCATTAAGCGGCAGAGGGCCGTCAATCACCGCGCCGTTATCAGAGGTGAACAGAATAATGGTGTTGTCGTACTGGCCGGTCTCTTTGAGTTTTTCCAGTACCCGTTTTACCCCCTGGTCAACAGAGTAGACCGAGGCATAAAAGTTATTTGCCGTCTGGCTGCCGGTATTAAATTTGCTCTGATACTGATCAGGCGCGGGCTGATCATTTGGCAGGTGCGGGGCGCTGTAAGCCAGGTAGAGCATAAATGGCTGGTCCAGGGTTTTAGCTCTGTCGATAACCCCCAGCGCTTCGTCTGTCAGCTGGTCGCTGATATAGCCTTTAGCCGGAATATGCTCCCGGTTGCGGAATAATGAAGGCGAGTTGTAATAGGCAGTACCGGCAGCATGGTAGCCCATAAAATAATTGAAGCCCCGGTTCTGGGGTTGCCACTCTTCAGCCGCGTAGGTAATAAAGTTGTCGTGATAATCCCGGGTCTGTTTATCTTCCGGCACCGGAACATTACTGATTTTCGCCTGATGCCATTTACCAATAGCGGCCGTGTAATAACCGTGATTTTTGAATAATTCCGGAAGGTAAGTTTCCTCTAACGGAATACCGTTCTGCGCATCCGTATTAGAGTAAACCCCAAACCGCGCCGGGGAGCGGCCGGTGAAAATAGCCGCCCGGGAAGGGCCGGACACGCCGTGCGCCACATAGCCGTTAGTAAACCGGACCCCTTCATCCATCAGGGAGAGTAAGGTCGGCGTTGAGTTTTTTGCCGCCTCAATCGCCTTATCAATACCTATTTTATAGGTATCGACAACTTCGCGATTTTCCATGGTTTTAGGGTCAAAAGAACGCTTATCAAAGGGTAATTGTCCATAACCTAAATCATCCATCGTCAGGATAATAATATTCGGTTTCCCTTTGGTGCTGTATTCAGTTGGCGTGAAATCAGCGAACGCCACGTTGGTTTTTGTTGCTTTCAGTTTGACATCATCCGCCTGCACTGCGGTGGTCATAAAACCAGAGGCAATAATCGCCGAAATAGTGGTTGTAATAGCCGTTTTACGGAATGACAAATTCATAAACACTCACCATGCTTTCAAAAAGAACCGTTATTTTGTGATATGAAATAAGTTAAAACCGGGATCGATCTCAAAAAATAATCAATGCCATAAATAATGACCTTGCTGAATCGATTCCTGCCATAACGAAAAGAAACAATAACAGTATAGTGCGTAAAATTTATTTCAGATCAATATACAGCCTGGCTGTACATTCCGGCCTTCTTCAGTGGCGAATAATTTTACAGACGGGAAAGATAACGTACTGGTAAATATAGGAAAAATCGGCAAAAGGCTATTTTTGCGGGGGAATATTCAGCAGAAGAAAATATAGAATTTATTGTACAATTGCCATCAGTGAATAATTTCCGGAAGGGGCCCTGAGCCCTCCCGGACATCACCCGGCAACCCGCCGGGAAACAGTATTACCGGGTGCTGACAGGGGCTGCATTAATCTTAACCCTGAGCAGGGCGTAAGATTCCCGCTGATTTCTGAATTTTGCCGGGAAAACCCCGGCGTATCGGTACGGCTCCTATTCTCTGACGAGGTCAGCAATATTTACCGGGATCCGATTGATATTGCCGTCCGTTACGGGGAGCTGAAAAACAGCAGCTATGTGGCGCTACCGCTTGCTCCGCATAACCGGCGGGTGCTGGTTGCCTCTCCGGAGTATCTTGCCCGGGAAGGGGCCCTCAAAAGCCCCGCAGATCTGGCCGGTAGGGAGTGCATTCTGTGGTTCAGAAATGAACATATCCACAACGCCTGGTCTTTTAGCGGCGCGGCGGGCCAGCAAACCATTATTGTTCATGGCCGCTATGTCAGCAATGATGCAGACGTCTCCCGCCGATGGGCCCTGGCCGGATACGGTATTGCTTATAAATCCTGGCTGGATGTGCAGGAGGAGATCGCCAGCGGACGCCTGGTGCCGCTCCTGGCGGATCTCCGGGGCGAAAAGGCGCCGCTGAATTTTATCTGCCCCCATCGCAGCCAGTTTTCACCGGTGGTGCGCCAGATATACACCATACTGCGGGATTTTTTTGCCACTATTCCCCCGCAGGCAGAATAATTACCTGTGCGGCAGGGGAATACCTGCTGCAAATAATGAAAATATAAGCTGCTGGCTATTAACCCCCGCACCACGGTGAGCGGGCTGGCGCCCACCGCGAGGGTTTCAGTACGTCGTAACGAAAATAATATCGATCTTTTCCAGGGTTATTTTTACCCTAAACCTCTGACGTTCGCCGCATTTCTGACTATACTCGGCATACTTCAAGCTGCAGGTGCGTTGCCTGCGCCCGCTCACCTCAGTCACATAGCCAACTATGCTCCTGAGGACTCACGGTCTTGCCGCCTTCCTGCAACTCGAATTATTCAGAGTATATATCAGTAGTAAGGGTGTTGGCAGATTATCGCCATCAGCCATACCCTGTTCTTGTTAACATATTAATCAGGCCACAGAGGCGTTTATGGATGCTGCTCTTGTCGAACAAATATATCAGTCGATGACGCAAATGAATGATGCCGTGCTCTACAAAGCACCGTCTGTCGCGTCATGGACCCTGCACGGTAATGTTATCCAGGGGATCCCGTCTGGTGATGCAGCACCGGACTACTGGCGCAACGCCATTATTAACAGCGCCAATCCGGCAGCACAGAAATATGTCTCCGGTGACTGGAAAGCCATCGCGTTCTGGTTTGTGGCCTACCCGGCGGCCACCAGTACCGCCACCCTGAATGGCACCCGCATCGCCGTGAGCGATGTTGCGCTATGGGCGCTATTTTCCGACCCGGCCGCCCCCCGGGATATTGCCAAAGCGCAGTGGAAACAAATCCGCGTGACAACGCGCCCTTCCTGGGCGGCAAATTATGATTTTAACCTCGTTGATTATATTGCCGACACACCGAATTTAAGCACTGACGACACGGCGAATATTTATCAGCTGGATGCCGAAATGCACCCAATCCACGGCGGCACGGATATTGTCTGTATTGCGGCCGATTGCGCCTCTCCGCGTATTCTGGGGACGTTTGTGCAATTAAAAGCCTGGCTGCCGGAATCTTCCCCCGGTAATAAGGTGCTGATCTCGGTAGGCGCTGACTACTACCCGGATAAATCCGTCAGAGCAGGTGACTTAACCGGCGCAGGCTACCTGCCCGGGGCATATGGCAGCCGCTACCAGACCATTACCACCACGCCGCGCTATATTTACGCCGCCAACGTCACCGACCCCGATGCCCGGGACAGCCGGGGCAACCTGTTCTACGACCCGAACACCCCCTACAGCCGCAACGGCGGTAAAACCTGGCTGACCAGAGAAGAATTACAACTTAACCCACCGCCGGTACAGGCCCAGAAATAGCAGGCAATTACCGGACGGGCATGGTCCACCGGTGAACAGTATGCGATAGCAATGCACTTGAGCACTGTGCGTGAGTGCATTACTGTATTCATACGACGCTCGCTCGTAAGCTCGACATCATCAATGCTGCCGTGACATATCTGGATTTAAGATCGCCTCCAGGCAACAGATATGAAGAGCTAAACGGCAAACTGGAAGGTTATTCGTCAATTCGTATTAACCAGCAGTATCGCCTGATATTTAAGTGGGTGAACGGAAAAGCAGAAGACCTCTACCTGGATCCGCATAAATACTGAATAAAAGCGCCAGTTAACGCTGGCGACCTCCGAAACGCAAAACCGCAAGGAATACGAATGAAACAGGCAACCAGAAAACCAACTACTGTAGGTGACATCCTGCTGTATGAATACCTGGAGCCACTGGACCTTAAAATCAACGAACTTGCACAAATGTTACATGTGCATCGTAATAGCGTAAGTGCACTGGTTAATAACAACCGCAAACTCACGACTGACATGGCATTTCGCCTTGCCAAAGCCTTCGATACCTCCGTTGATTTCTGGCTTAACCTTCAGGCCGCTGTCGATCTGTGGGAGGTAGAAAACGATCCCCGCGCGCAGGAAGAGCTCAGCCGCATCGTTCCCGTCGCCAGATTTATCGCCAGCAAAGCTGATAAGAAAATCGCCTGATCCCGCCAGGCTCCCCTCCCCATTTCCGGTAGTGATTTTCCTGACCCAGGCGCTACCGGCTTCGGATTCCACAGCTAGACTTAAGCAACTGCAGCCCGGCGAATATCTATTCGCCAGGTCAGGCAGGTGACGTGCCGTTTAACAAAATATCACCCGTAAAAAACCGGGTGATGAGAAGCCACGGTCTATTTGTCATATAATTGGCGCCAGGATTTTGGCATCGCGCCACATCATTGCCGGCAGGGATGGCAGCACAAACCAAATCAGTACAACGGGATATATATGGCTTCATCAAAGCAAATTGGGCTTATTGCCTGTACGGGGATCGTCGCCGGGAACATGATGGGCAGCGGGATTGCGCTGCTACCCGCCAACCTCGCCCAAATTGGCTCCATCGCACTTTTTGGCTGGATCATCGCCCTGATCGGGGCCCTGTCTCTGGCCTATGTTTTCGCACGGCTGGCAACCCGTGACCCGCAAGTGGGCGGGCCTATTGCCTATGCCGGTCGCCTGGGGCCCGCTTTCGGCTTTCAGACGGCGGTACTTTATTACCACGCCAACTGGATAGGCAACCTGGCAGACTGCCTGGCGGGCGTGGCCTATTTATCGGTCTTCTTCCCGGCGCTCAACCACCCGATCCCTGCCGGGATCGCCAGCATCGTGATCATCTGGATCATGGCGTTTGTGAATATGCTGGGGGGGAACTGGGTCAGCCGGCTGACCACCGTCGGGCTGGTGCTGGTACTGATCCCGGTCTTTGGCACCGCTATCTTCGGCTGGTACTGGTTCGACCCGGCCCTGTATCAGGCAAACTGGAACACCTCCGGGCAGGCCGACGGCCACGTTATCATGACCAGTATTCTGATCTGCCTGTGGGCCTTCGTTGGGGTGGAGTCCGCCTCGGTCAGTTCCGGGCTGGTGAAAAACCCGAAACGGACCGTACCGCTGGCGACCCTGCTGGGTACGGCGTTTGCCGGGATTGTCTATATCCTGGCAACCCAGGTAATGAGCGGCATGTTCCCGGCAAGCGTGATGGCCGTTACCGGCGCGCCGTTTGCCAGCAGCGCGGCGATGATGGTCGGTAACTGGGCGGCGCCGGTGGTGTCGGCCTTTACCGCGTTCGCCTGCCTTGCGGCGCTGGGCTCCTGGATGATGATGGTCGGCCAGGCCGGGGTGCGCGCGGCGCAGGACGGTAACTTCCCGAAAATCTACGGCGAAACAGACAGCCACGGTGTGCCCCGTAAAGGGATTATCCTGTCGGCAATTAAGATGAGCCTGCTGATGGCCGCCATGACCTTTATGGCCTCCAGCGGTTCGCGCTCTGCGGATATCTTCGGTGATTTAATCGGTATTGCCGTGCTGCTGACCATGCTGCCCTATTTTTACTCCTGCGTGGCGTTAATTCGCCTGGAAGGGGCGCGCCTGAAACACGTGCTGAGCCTGCTTGCCTCCCTGATGGGCTGCCTGTTCTGCTTTGTGGCCCTGTCCGGTGCGGAATCCATTAAACTCACGGCCACGTTTATCATCAGCCTGACGATCCTTATCTTCTGGGGGCGTAAACTGGGGGCGAAAGATACCGTGCGCAATGCCGAACGCGGTGTAGTGGAAACCCATAAAGAGCCCACCCTCTGATACCTTCCCGCTAATAAAACAACGCAGCCCGGATTTCATTATGATTTCCGGGCTTTTTTTCCGCTGCCTGACGAGGCGCTAATATATGGCTTTTCCCCGTCAGGAAATATTACAGGTCACACAAAACAGGTTTATCTCTGCAAAAAATATTACCGCTGATTACATTCTGGCAAAATGATGTAGCACCATTTCTCTGTTATGTTACCGTCTGGCATCAGTCTAATAATATCCAGCAATATATGAGAGCACTGACTGTTATTATTTGCCGTTAAGAATACCGGCGACAGTTTCACGCAAGTCCTGAATCGGGAACCCCATTACCGGAACAATAAAAATAGTATCGTCACCGGCAATCGTGCCGAGGATACCTTCAGGCTTACCGCAGGAGTCCAGCAGGCGGGCAATAAGCGGAGCCGCGCCAGGCACTGTGCGGGTCACCACCATGGAGTCATTCGCCACAATATCCACAATAGATTTACGCAGCGGCGTATTACTGGTCGGGACACCAAGTTCGGAAGGTAAACAGTACACCATTTCCATTTTCGCATTGCGCGAACGAACCGCACCAGCCGCTGCCAGCATTCGGGAAATTTTGGACTGGTTTATATGTTCGAATCCTTTGTGTTTAAGATAGTCAACAATATCAGCCTGAGAACTCATATTCTCTTCACGAAGCATTTGTTTAAATACTTCATCCAGCGTTCTTTTGTCACCCATATAATATCCTCACTCAGAATTCACAGATGGCGCCATTATGTGGGATGATAATTATTAAGCAAGATATTAATTCCTCGATAAACTTCTACAACTGAAATCATTATTGGAATCATAATACAAATGAAAAATACCTTGATGCTGATCAAGTTTTAGGCATCACTAAAATTTCAGTCTCTGCTAAAACGTAAAATTTTATGTCCACGTTTTGCCTGAATAATAACCACTGATCACTAAGTGCGCATGAATTATTAGAATATATGATGACAGAATCAGAAAAATTAATGAGAAGCGCAGGAAAGAAATGCAAAAACTGGAATAGTTATCTACCAGCAGTGAATATATAGCGAATAACCCTCCATTTCCAGTGAAATAAATAAGCAACAGGGCCATAATAACACGGCCCTGTTGCATAACCTCACATTAGCGTTTGATGCACATTACATGATAAACGCCATCTTCTTTTTCAGTACCTTCGGTTTCATGCTCAAAACCCGGGAACTGACGGTCCCACTCCTGCAGCGCTTTCAGGTAAGCAATCTGCGGGCTGGTGTGGTCACCAAAGTTTTCACCGGACATCAGCATCGGAATTCCCGGCGGGTAAGGGATCACGGAGTTCGCGGCCGTGCGGCCTGCCAGGTTCTCAATAGAGACCATTTCCACGTTATCATTCACCAGCTCAATATTGGCCGCGCGCGGCAGCATATCGATAGCCGGCAGGGTTGAGTAGGCTTTGTTCAGCTGCTCACTCGGTTTGTACTGGCGCAGGAAGTCTATCATCCGGTTGCCCAGCTCCTGCATGCGCATACCGCGGTACAGTTCCGGTGCCGCCTCAACCAGGGCTGGCATCACCTCAGACAGCAGGTCGTTGTTGTCATAATGACGTTTAAACGCCAGCAGGCTGTTCATCAGGGTGACCCATTTCCCTTTAGTAACCCCCATGGAGAACAGGAACATAATCTGGAAATCGGTGGTGCGGGTCGGCACAATCCCAATGCTGGACAGGTAAGCCGTAACCAGTGCGGCAGGCACGCCTTTCTCCTGCAGGGAGCCGTCGTCGTTCAGACCCGGGGCCAGCAGGCTGACTTTTACCGGATCCAGCATCACCCAGTCTTCGTCCAGGTTATCAAATCCGTGCCAGCTGTCGCCCGGCTGCAGCCGCCAGCAGGACTGTTCGCGGGTCAGCAGTTCGAGCGGCGCATCGGCAAAGTCATACTGCTCGCCGGTTTTCGGGCAGCGGACCACTTCCGCGTTCCAGGGTTTGAAGAACCAGTCGCCATTTTTCTCAGCCGCGTGGTAAGCGCGGGCCACTTCCTGGCGGAATTCGACCGCTTCCTGAATCACTTCCGTGGTCAGGTTCAGCCCCTGTTCGCCGTCCATCATCGCGGCCGCCACGTCATTTGACGCCGCAATGGAATACAGCGGAGAGGTGGTTGCGTGCATCATATACGCCTGGTTGAACTGGGCCGGTTTCACATTACCGCGCCCTTCGCGGATATGAATGTAAGAGGCCTGAGACAGCGCATTGAGCAGTTTATGGGTGGAGTGGGTCGCAAAAATGGTCGGCTGATCTTTGCTGTGGGACGCTTTCTCCCCGCGCATGGCGTGGAAGCCTTTATAAATCGGGTTAAAGCGGGAGTAGCCAAACCACGCCTCATCATAGTGAATGCGGTCTGTGGACTCGCCAAGCAGTGCCTGGATGGTGTCGCCATTATAAATCAGACCATCGTAGGTACAGTTGGTAATAACGCTGTATACCGGGCGCTGATTGGCTGCTTTGCTGGCAAACGGGCTGTTTTTAATGGCCGCATTAATATACTGGGCAGCCATCTGTTTTTTCGGGATCGGGCCGATAATACCGTAAGCGTTGCGGGTAGGTGTCAGATATACCGGGGTAATACCGGTCAGCATCAGACCCTGTTCAATGGATTTATGGCTGTTACGGTCAACAATGGCGATGTCTTTATCAGTACAGCACGCCTGCATAATAGTACGGTTAGAGCCAGAGGTCCCCACCACCAGAGAGTAGGAGCGGTCGGCACCAAAAACATCGGCAATATATTTTTCACTTTCGCCAAAGGCACCTGTGTGGTCAAGCATAGACCCGAGGCTGGCACGTTCAATCCCCATATCGGTGCGGAAAATATTTTCACCGTAGAAATCGAAGAATTTACGGCCTACCGGCGTTTTACAAAAACCGATCCCCCCCTGGTGACCAGGTGCAGACCAGGAGTATTCTTTTTCCTTCGCGTATTTCATCATGGCGGCCATCAGCGGCGGCATAATGGCTTTTTCATAACGCGCTACGGCCGCCTGCAGGCGCCCGACAATAAAGTCTGTGGTGTCATCCAGGATCAGGAAGGTTTCCGTAATCTGGCTCATTATTTCCGGCACAATGGCTTTGTTATCTTCGTGGGATTTCACCAGCAAAAATACCGGGGCCTTGGCGTGGCGGATACGGAATTGCTTCAGGAAAACCAGAATGTCGTCTTTCTTATGCGGTGCCCATTCGGCCATGACGCAGTCAACGGCAGCGGTTGAACTCACATACCCGGTGGCCTGCTCATAGGTTGGCGCAAAACGGATATGCTCACCTTTGTTGGTCAGCGTTGTTACGATTTGATCAACACACTCTTCAAGGGGCGTATTTTTAGCGACAGAGCCGCCTACGACCAGATATTCTTTATCACACATAGGATTCTCGAAATAGCTGATTTACCAGTAACACAATGGCGAAATTAATATAAAAATAGCGGATATATTTAACTATTCACTATTTATAAATAATTAAATAGCCGTATCGCCACGTGGCTAATAGTCATTAAACATTGTCGGGGAAAGACAATAAATCATAGAGGTGCATATTTCCAGAGAAAAAACACGATTTTCACCCTGTGGAAATAATAATATCAGAACACTGAATATTTACCCTATATAATAAAACCCAGGGTATTTTTATTCCCTTAGCGGCACGATTAACTTAAACAAGTGGCAAAAAGCGGCATTAACACACAAAATCCGGGCACAGGCACAGACAATCAAAAAATCTTTAAAAAAAATATAAACCACATATTGTTAATTGACACACCCTCTCACCGGGAATATTATCCTGCCAAACCTCGAGCGTTCTTAAATCATCTTTCAGAATAAATATTCTGAAAAAGAAAATATTTACCCGGCAGGAGTTTGCTTCTAATTTTAATTCTGACGTTGAATATTTATATTTAATATCTGAATTAAAATTGCCTGCTGAAAACTAATTTCCATTACGAAATTATTTGGTCAGGAGAATATGAATGGCTACAGAATCTAAAAAAATGGGGGTCGTGGGGCTCACCATTTTGGTTGCGGTCAATATGATGGGGTCGGGGATAATTATGCTCCCGGCCAGTCTGGCCCAAATTGGTACTATCTCTATTTTGTCATGGATCGTAACCGCCCTCGGGGCCATGTGTATTGCGTTTACCTTTGCCAAGTGCGGCGCCTTCTGTAAACGCGCCGGTGGGATGTCCGCCTACTCAGAAGAGGCACACGGTAAATCCTCCTTCTTTATTGCCTCTTATACCTATTATGTCTGCCTGGTCATCAGCTGTGTGGCTATCGCGGTATCCGCAACCGGCTATATGGCGCCGTTCTTCCCGTGGATCAAAACCTCACCGATGCATACCTTCTTTACGGTAGTCGGCATTCTGGTGGTCACCATGGTTGCCAACTTTAAAGGGGCCAGCTTCACCGGGAAAATCTCCGGCATCACCGTATGGGGGATCATTATTCCGGTTGCCGGTCTTTCTGTGATTGGCTGGTTCTGGTTCAAACCGGAGCTCTTCGCCGAAGCCTGGAACCCGCACGGCATGTCCCTGGGCGGCTCTGTCTCTTCCGGTATTTCTTTAACGCTGTGGGCCTTCCTGGGGATTGAGTCTGCCGGTGCGAACTCTGATGCCGTAGAAAACCCGGAGAAAAACGTTCCCCTGGCTTGTCTGTTTGGTACAGCGTTTGCCGCTATCGTGTATATCGCGTCAACGTCAGTAATTCAGGGTATTGTGCCTAACGCACAGCTGGCCACGTCCGATGCGCCGTTTGGCCTGGTGTTCTCTATGATGTTCACCCCGATCGTAGGCCAGGTAGTGACAGCACTGGCGGTTATCGCCTGTATTGGTTCCCTGCTGGGCTGGCAGTTCACTAACGCGCAGGTTTCAAAAGCCGCTGCGGATACCGGTCTGTTCCCGAAAATTTTTGGTAAAGTGAGCCGCGACGACGCCCCCATCGCCGGGATGCTGATCATGCTGGTACTGGAGCTGCTGCTGGCATGTATGACCATCTCCCCGAACCTGCTCAACCAGTTCAATATGCTGCTGAACCTCGCGGTGTTTATTAACATGGTGCCGTATGTCCTGTCGATGACTGGCCTGCAGGTGATGCTGCGTAAAAACCACGTGACCCAGCACCAGTATGTTATCGCCTCCTTCCTGGGCACCTGTGCGGTGGTATACAGCATCTATGGTGTTTACGCCTGCGGTGATGAAGCAGTATATGGCGGTTCGATAATCACGCTGTTTGGCTACATTTTCTACGGCTTTGTTGCCGGGCGCGATACGGAATACCGCATCACGCACCCGAATGAAACCAGCACCCAGAACTGATAACACTCAGCAGACCCCGCCGCCCGGCGGGGTCTTCACCTCTTACCGACACCCGCACTGCATCTCCTGCCCGCTCTGCCCGGCATCCCCGTTTGTGGCATAGCCTTCCTGCTTCCACCACACCAGCCCACCCGTCAGCTCTTTTACGCAAAACCCCAGCGCCAGCAGTTTCAGCGCGGTATGCGTGGAGCCATTACAACCAATACCGTCGCAGTAGCAGACATACAGGGCATCCGTTGCCAGGTGGCGGGTTGTCCCGGCACTCAGCTGGCGGTGCGGTAAATTAATGGCGCCGGGTATATGCTCCTGCTGAAAAGCCCGGGCATTACGCCCGTCTACCACCACGATATTTTCCCCCGCCTGCCGGGCGGTAAAGAGATCCCAGGCGTCCATCTCCCAGGCCAGTTTATGTTGATAATATGCATATTGTTCACTGACAGACATTGTGCCTCCTGGTGTACCGGTTGCTGATATACAGAGATACCCTGCGTTGTTACCCAGTCTGGCAATAAACTTCCCGGCCGCATATGCAATGATTTTTCAGCACGCTGAACGTTTTTTTTCAGGCCACATCCTGCTGATTGAATCGCGGGCAACGCGCTGATATAACCAGTAGAGCTACTGCGGAGGGGTGATGGATATTACGGTATTAAATAATTTGCTAAAAACCGCCAGCGCCGGTTCGCTGACCGTGGCCGCCCGGGAGTCGCACCTCAGCCTTCAGGCCCTGGCAGCGCAGCTGAAAAAAGCAGAAATCTGGTTTGGCGTACCGCTTTTTCACCGCCACCATAAAGGTGTCACCCTCACAGAGCAGGGGCAGCAGCTATTACCGTATATCCGGCAGGTGGTGCAAAGCGCAAACCAGCTGGAGCATCAGGCCCGTCAGTTACAAATACAGCAGTCACCACAAATACATATTGCGCTTAATAACACGTTTTCCGTGGCGACAAACCAGCGGATTATTGAATACCTGACCCACAAACTGGCGGGGCACGCGCTGGTATTCAGCGCCTCTGAAACGCCGGAAAATCTGGCAAAGATGAAATCAGGGGAGGCCGACATCGCCATTGTGCTGGGTGAGAGTTTCCCGCAGCAGTACCACCGGATCATACTGCCTGATCTGTATATCTCCGTGGTGGCGGCCAGCAGCAGTGCCTGGTCTGGTGTGGCTGAAAGCCTGATTTGCCCGCAGCAGGCATGTGCTTATGCCGCCAGCTATCGCCGTTTTTTATCCGGCTTTTACCCCAGCCCGGCACAACGCCCCGGGGAAATCCCCTCTGGCAGTGAACAAGTCACCCTGTCTTTACTCCTGAGCCGGAACGCTGTGGGCATCATTTCCCGCGCCCAGGCGACTGCGCATCAGTTACGCCCGGTGGCGGGTTTCTCCGATCGCATTAATGCCTCGCTGCTGATGAAAAACGCATACCTGACAGCCGCAGATATTCCCGACTTTCCCGCAGAGCAGCTCTGTCCGCCAGAAAACAACCGCAATACGGCGCGGTAACCGGCTGGCCGCAATATATCCACACTATTACCAGGTAAATAGCGCCAGCCAAAATAACACCACTGACTATTAGCGGGCTTATTTTCTGTTACAGCGCCGGAAATTAAACCGGCATGGTGAGTCTGCACAAACGATTAACAGCCGGTTAATTCACAGTGATATCAAAAAAATAGCACGATTCCTTCCACTTCTGGCAACCAATAACTATACCGGGAGTAGGGTTTTTAATATTCAACGCGATAAAAACAATGTGTTATTTTAACAAAAAACCACCCTTTACAATGTTATGCCATATCAATAAACAAATACTGATAGTTATAAACATATGAGCGCTGCAAAAAAGAGCAATTGAATCAATTACTGTGTTCGCAGAAAACCAGTGGCATTAAATACATACAGAAGAAAAACATAACAGAGGGATGCTGATGAATTCGGGAGTCACAGAGCGTAACCGATATGAAATTATTGCTATTTTTCGTGAGGAGTTCAGGCGCAGAACAGATATTGAGATAGTTATTTCCGGGTCCAGCATAACAACAAAAATAAGTAATCTTGGCGCCGGTTTCTTTTCCATAAATATGAATCCACCGGTCACCGCCGGTAAAAACTATTTATTTGTTTTACATGTAGAATCCGGGAAAGTGGAATTCACCACAACCTCTCTGCCGTCAGAAGAGGGCCAGCAGCGCTTTATGCTCCCCGGGGAGATTCAAATTCTTCAGCGTCGGACAGACAAGCGGCTGATGCTGCCAGGAGACACTCCTTTTTCCTGCCATGGTCGCTATAAAAACGGTAAAAACTATGCCTTCAGCATTCTGGATATATCCCCCGGCGGCTGCGCGCTGCTGTCTGAAATCCAGCATACTGAACTCACCCACAATAATGTGCTGTTAAAGCAGGCTATCTTCAGCCTTGATGACTATGGCGAGCTGATCATTGATCTCGCGGTAAGGAATGTCAGCAAAATCAACACGATAAAAGAAACAGGCCAGCCAGACACCTGTTATAAAATATCCTGCCAGTTTCAGTTTCGCAGCCCATCAGAGCGTAACCGTATTGATAAACTCGTGACCGAATTACTGATGGAGAATAAACGCAAGAAAACACACTAACGCCAGCAGTTCAGAAAATAAAACAACAAAATACCATTACCATGCTGCCTGCCCGACCGCTGTGTCTTTGTCCTATTCCCGGGGTAATGGCAGCATGCCCGCGATTGTTAACTCCTTCTGTTACCATAAAATTTCACCATGCCATATAAAAGAATCGCGTCGCCAGAAATTAACTTCATGTGTAAAATATCCGGCGTACCCTTTCGTCGCCAGTATTATTGCCATGCTTCTTATAACCACAGTTTTTGTAGGAATATTTTTATGGGCAGGCTGTACGCAACAACTGTGCTGATAATCAAAGAGGAATAATGGACATTAGCACCGTATCACAACCATGGAAAACAGATATCCATTACGTTTTTGAGCGCATGTTTTCGCAACATGGGAAACTGGTTGCCGTTGAATGCCTCTCGCGCTTTAACAACGAAATCCTCACCCCCGAGGAATTCTTCCACAGCGCCACCCCCGCTTTACGTACCGCTATATTCCTCGACCAGCTTGCACTCATTGAGTCCCGTCAGTCATGGTTTGCCCGCCACCACATCACCGTTACCCTGAATGTGGATGATGACATCCTCGACCTGTTTCACGATGCGCAATTTATTGAACGTATCCACCGGATACCCTGTGTGCACTTTGAAATTAACGAACATAGCCAGCGCCTGCTGTCTGATTTTTTTTCCGCCATAGCGCAACAGCGCAGCCCGGTATTCTGGCTTGATGACTACGGCTCTGGCTATGCGGGTATTGATGTGATTCGCCGCCACCATTTCGGCTATATCAAAATCAATAAAGACGCCTTCTGGTTTCTGGAAGATAACGCCTTCGGCCAGCACTATATGCGCTCATTACTGAGTTTTTTACATAACAATCAGCATCACGTAATTATCGAAGGGGTGGAAAACCAGGCGCAAATAGACTGGCTGGCGGGAATGGACTGGTATGCCCTGCAGGGGCACTACTGGCCTGCGCTGAGCATGGATGAGTTAATCGCCTCTGTCTGATAATCAGTGCCAGCGCACTGGCACTTCACCGTACTATTCCTCAGTAATAAACCAGCTCCCATACGGCCCGGGTAATAATCGGCCCGCTGGTCACCTGGCGCGGCGTCTGGGTGATATAGCCAACATAATAGGTGAATATTCCCCCCTGGCTGGCCAGCTCCTGCATCTGTACCTGGTTTTGCCCGGCCAGGCCCGGAACAATTTTATTGTTTTTATCCAGGGTGTTATTGTCATTCACCGCTAACGCCAGGTAGATATTGCGCGCCCCGTCCGGCAGGGTGTTGGCCAGATACCCGGCATTTTCATTATTGACCGGGTTAACCATATACCCACCGACCCAGCGCACCCGGATATTATCCGGCCCGCCACTGCGTGGCCCGTTATCCAGCCGGCAGCGGGAAAGCTGCAGCGTAAAGGGCTGGGGCTTCAGAAAGGCACCCGGCGGGTGGCTGTACACCTCCGCCAGGCTTACCGGCGCCAGCCAGACCTCGCCCGAGGCCGCCTTCGGCCCCCGCAGCGGGTGGGTCACGCTCTGGCTCCCGGCCTGCGAGCCGGCAGCCCGTGCCGACCGGACATTACCGACAATCTCCTGCTGCACCCCTACCGTGACGGTGCAGGAGACATCGGTCACCTGGCCTAAAAACCCCACCCGGCCCTTCTCGTAATTGGTCGTGAATCCCTGTGCCGGGGCGCTGAAAATGCCGTAGCCCGCAATCCCCAGCATAATGATATTACGCGTTATTTTTCCTGCTCTGGCTGGCCACATGGCGTGCTCCTGAATTAATCATAGGTAAGATTAAACACCATATGCGACTCCACCTCGCCGCTGCTGGTATCGGCAAGATACTGGTAAAACCGGGCGCGGTAAGGCAGGGAGTACAGCTGTGTCGTATCGCTGGCCAGCCTCCCGATATTATATTTTTTATTAAATTCCAGCGGGGTATCGTTTTGCAGCACCTGCACGCCGATCCCTTTTGCCGCTGAACTGCCGGTTTTTTCATTGATCAGTACCCCCTGGCGGGAGGTGGTCCCCGTTGCCAGGTTGCCGGAAAACGTGGTGTTGATATTGGCGTATCCGCTGATGCTCACCCCGCCGCTGCACCGCAGCTGTATGTTGAACGGTGTGTTACCGGCCCAGGTGCCCACCCCTTTGAGATCGCTGCGCTTAATGGTGCCAATATCCACATTCATATTTTTACCGCTCAGCACGCTACAGGAGGGGGAAACAATGGTGATGGCGTCCGCCGTCAGGCTGGTTTTCAGCATTACTATCCCCGGCAGGCCATATTCGGTGTAGGGCCCGCTGGCGAGTGTGCCGCTGCCGGTCACCTCGGCGGTTTTAACAATCTCCAGGGTAAATGTGGACCCCGCCAGAATAAAACGGCTACCGGTGGTGGTATAGGTGCCGGGGTACACAATGCTTATCTGCCCTTTACGGGAAAACCGCAGCCCGATACCGGGAATATCGGTGGCGTAGATATTACTTCCCCCCAGCATCATCCCGGGGGCTACCACGTCTGCCTTGAAAGTGCGGGACGCCGACTCAGAGCATGAGACATAGACCGTATTATTCGACGGCATCGTCCAGGTCCGGGTGGCAATAACACCGCCCACCGGCAGATCCGGGCTCACCACCACCCGCCCCATCGACATATCGATCTCATAGGGGCTGTGGGCCTGCCAGCAGCTGGCCCACGCGGCACTTCCCCACAGGGCACACAGCACTATCCCCCAGCGGACCATACGGATTAACGACATACCTTCTCCTTACTTTTTGCCGGATCAAGCTGCACCGTGCACTGGCCGCTGCTCCATTTCACAATCGCCCGGGGGGCGGTGGCCTCGTTAATAAACATCATGCTGCCCTGGCCCACCACGCCAATCTCGTTGCCGCTGGCATCGGTAATGGTCGCCCCAAAAGGCAGCGGCTGACCGCCCGCCTGCAGGGCATGCACCAGTACGCTGTTTTGTACCCGGGTGCCGAATGTCACTTTCACCACGCTCCCTTCCCAGGGCACGACCTGGGCCACCGTATTCTCGAAGGCCACATCGCTCTCAGAGCCTTTCGGATCGATCTCCACTGCATTGATCCGGTAGGGGCGCAGGTAGGGCAAAATCGCGTAGCCGTCGCGGTCTACCCGGGTGCCCGGGGAGCCGGGCAGCGTGGCCCCGGCGGCGTCTTTGGCCTCAACCAGCGCCATGGTGGTGCCGGTTTCCGGCGAGAAGGCCACCCCGTGCCGGTGGGCAATAACGGTGCCGCTGGCCCCGATACCGCTCTGGCGGTAGCCTTCACCCTGGCTGTAGCTGCCGGTCATGGTGGTCCACGGGGAGCGGTAGCTCCCGTTGAGCGCCACATCGTGGTTGCCGCCCCGGGTCGTGGTGGTCGAAACCCCGTAATTCAGGTTGCTGTCGCTGTCCAGGGAGCCGTTTACCCCCACCTGCGCACTGGCAAAGTGGCTGTCGTTCCAGACGGTGTTCGAGGTGAGATTCGCCGTGCGGCCTTCGCCAATCCACAGCGGGTAGCTGAGGTTAAGCGACACCCGGTCATCGCGCCGGTTACCGCTGCTGTCCGGGGTGTAGACCCGCTGCACCCCCAGGGTCCAGGAGAGCCGCCCGTACATATTGTTGTAGCTGAGCTGGTACTGTTTCTCGGTGCCGCTGCGCTCCCAGTAGTCAGAGATCCGGCCGCTGAGATACACGCCACCCCAGCCCTCCGGCAGGTTCTGGTTTACGGTAAAGCTGAACCCGTTGCGCTCACGCCACAGGCTGTAATTCCGGTCGCGGTGTTTTTCCTGATCCACCGCGTACAGGGCATCGCTCAGGTTGTAGTAGTTTTCCGTTGAGTAGCGATACGCCGCCAGCACAATGCTGGTTTCCGTTTCGGCAAACATGCGGTTAAAGGTGGCCCGGTAGCTCTGGCCGCGCTTTGTGCCGCTGTCCAGCTTCAGCTGTGACTGGGTAATATCAAAAGAGAGTGCCCCGATACCGGTATTCATCCCGGTGCCGAGCAAAAAAGCCTGATAGTCGTTAAACCCGGTGGTGCCCGTATACAGGGTGAACATATTGTTCAGGCCGTGCTGCCAGGTACCCTGCCAGAGCACCGGCTTATTACGCAGGTTATTGCTGTCCACTTTCCCGGCCGAGAGCGCATAGCGCGTCATCCCCGGGCGCAAAAGCTGGGCCACAGAAGCATAAGGCACACTAAAGACCTGGGTGGAGCCATCGGCCTCTTTTACGGAGACCTCCAGATCACTGCCGTAACCGGAAGGGTAGACATCGGTCAGGGTGAAGGGGCCGGGCGGTACGGTGGTCTGGTAAATAATATTGCTTCCCTGGCGCACGGTGACCAGGGCGTTACTGTTGGCGACCCCGCGAATTTCCGGGGCGTAGCTGCGGATCCCATCCGGGAACATGTTGTCGTCCGTGGCAAGGCTTGCCCCGCGCAGGCCGATGGTGTCAAAAAACTCGCCGCTGGTAAAAATCTGCCCGCCGCTGGCAATGGCGTTAATTTGCGGAATGGGCCGCTGGAGGTAGGTCTGGTTACTTTTCCAGTGGGCGCCGCCCTGCTTTTCCTGCCAGTTCATATTGCCGATATGCTTAAGCAGCCAGCCGTCCCAGCTCAGGCCGCCGTTGATCCCCAGATACGCGCTGTTATTGTCGCTTCCCCCGGCCGAAGACGTATGGTTATTCCAGACGTTGGCATTCCAGCCCAGATTCAGCGCCGCGATGCCCCGGTCCCAGTAGGCGGGGCTGATATAGTGCTTATACAGCTGATCTTCATAGATTTGTGGCACGCTAATCTCAAGGCGCAGAGCAGACTGGATCAGGGTATCTTTCACCATCGGATCCTTGCGCCACGCGCTCAGCCGCCCGCAAAAGCCGCTCTGCTGGCTCAGTTCCCGGTTCAGCTTCTCACTGGCGATACCAAACTGGGCCAGCATTTCCCGGGTGTAGCACACCCCGAGTTCACCGTGTTCATCCCGGGTGATATGCAGATCCCGGCGCCCTTTCCACTCCCCGTTGGTATACACATCTACGGAATAGTCCCCTTCCGAGATGGCGCTGGACGAAAAGCGCGACAGGTCCACTTTTTCACGGCTGCCGACAATAAAACCATCGTTAAACTGATATACCGTCCCCTGGTCAGGCCGTTTTTCACCCGCCACTACCGCACTGCAATACAACACCAGGATCATGGCCGTACAGGGCATTGCCGGAGAGCGTGTCCTCTGCTTCATGATCAAAATTCCCTGTTATCTGACGGCGAGCTTCACAGCAACATCGGCGCCGTAATCATTAATATTGTTCAGTGTCAGCGTCTCGCTGGCACGCACACTCTCGCTCAGGGCCACATGCTGGCTGGCAAGCGGCGCCAGCATCACGGTATTTTTATTGAGCGCGTGAGTGCCGTTACGCGAAATACGGGTCACCGTGATATAAAACGGCGTCGGGTTATTGATCTGCACCCCGCCAGCATCCGCCGTGAGGAGCAGTTTTTCCGGGGCGGTATCCCGGTTACCTAACCCGGCCGGGCGGTAAATAAACTTAAAGCGCGAGCGGATCGCCAGTTGCAGAATATTGCTGCCTTCGTTTTTCTCGCTGGTAACGACCGGCGGGATTTCCAGCACATTCAGCCACCACAGGGACTCTTTCCCGGCAGCCATAGCAGACGGGTTTGCCAGCCGGATACGCAGCGTCTGGCCGCTCCGGGCATCCACCCGGGAGATGGGCGGCGTAATAATAAACGGGGTGGTAATGGTGTCTGGCGTGGCGCTGGCGTCGCCATTATCCAGCCAGGACTGAGCCAGTGCCGGGCGATCGGCTGTATTAGAAAGCTGAACGGTAATTTCTTTTTCATTACCCGGATAAATAAAGCGGGTGCCATTAACAATAATGTTATTAGCCCAGACAGGAATGCTAAAAATTAAACAGCTCAGCAGGGCAATAGTTTTCATTGTGACCTCAGAAAATAAGCGGCAGAAACTGCCGCTTGCAATGTGGGTGCAGCCCGCAATAATTAGCGGTGAACAGTCCGGATATAACGGAAATTACTGATAGGTAATTTCGTAAGTGGCGTAGCTATTTACCACACCGGTAGTGACGCTATTCGGTGTATCGGTGGCGTAGCCAACGTAATAAGTGAAGCGCGCACCGTCTGCCACGGCAGCGGTATCTCCCTTCGCTTTCGGCTGGGAAGAGGCACCCGGGATAATTTTATTCGCCAGCGCCGTGTCAGAATCCGTGGACAGTACCAGCTGAATATCCTTAGCACCGGCACCTTCGGTATTTGCCAGGTAGCCCTGCTGGTTGGTGTTCGCGCCCGCCAGTAAGTTACCGCCGGTCCAGTTCACGCCCAGTTTATCCCCGCCCACTGCGGTGTTGCCTGCGTCGCTTGCGGCCTGGCAGTTGGTAACATCAATGGTGAATGATTTTGGTTTCAGGTAGGTGTTAGCCGCGGCGGCTTTCACCTCAGTTAACGTCACCGGAGATAAATACACATTGGCATCGCTCCCCTGGCCGTTCACTGATACGGTGCAGGAAACATCGGTCACTTTCCCGAAGAAATTAACCTGACCGCCACCTACATTTTGATCCGCAGCATTTGCGCCGGAAACGCCACAAAATACCGTTGCCATCGCCGTAGCGAGAATGACCTTTTTCATTGCCTTTTCCTTTGCCGGAATACGATAAAAAACCTGGCACAAACGTCAGCCAGATAATGCGCGTAACTAACTCGTGCCATTGCAAATAGCCATGCTGGCCGGGCAATATTTCTGGCTAATCACAACCCGGAATTTTGAGCGCAGAAAACCCGCTGGCGGTGAATACTATTTTCACCACCTGCTGCTGCCATCATGCTATTTCCCGGTCAATATACATTTTATTAACCAGCCAGTTTCAAAAAATTAATGGGTTTGGCCTATCAAAAAACCATGATGTATAAAGAAAAACATTATAATAAATGTTTACAGTTGTTATTTTTCTGGATCATGGGGAATAACATTAATTAGTGTATTGTTTTTACAGCATTTTCAGATGGAAAACTGGCCTGTAAAACCCCCACTCTGTACACCACTTCGCAACATTTATAACGGTTCTTTTGATGATATTTTTGTCATTTTCCCTCCGGGCGCTTCTCTCTTTTCCGGTGGCAGATTAGACTGCGCGGTAATACGGTGAACTGCCGGGTGGAGGCGCAATGAAGTTATTAGTGGTCGAAGACGAGTCCAAAACCGGCGAATATTTGTGTAAAGGGCTGAGCGAAGCGGGCTTTGTAGTGGACCTGGCCGACAACGGTCTTAATGGCTACCACCTGGCAATGACCGGCTCTTACGATCTTATTGTGCTGGATGTGATGCTGCCGGATGTGAACGGCTGGGATATCGTGCGGATGCTGCGCGCCGCCGGACGGGCGATGCCCATCCTGCTGCTGACCGCGCTCGGCACGGTAGAGCACCGGGTGAAGGGGCTTGATCTGGGGGCGGACGACTATCTGGTAAAACCCTTCGCCTTTGCCGAGCTGCTGGCCCGGATCCGCACCCTGCTGCGCCGCGGCAGCGACACCATTCCGGAAAGCCGCTTTCAGATAGCCGATTTAATGCTCGACCGGGTATCCCACAAGGTCACCCGTAACGGCACCCGTATTACGCTCACCAGCAAAGAATTTACCCTGCTGGAGTTTTTTATCCGCCACCAGGGGGAGGTGCTGCCGCGTTCGCTTATCGCCTCCCAGGTGTGGGATATGAACTTTGACAGCGACACCAATGTTATCGACGTGGCGGTAAAGCGCCTGCGGGCCAAGATAGATAATGATTTTGAGCCAAAGCTGATTCAGACCGTGCGCGGCGTGGGGTATCTGCTTGAGGTCCCGGATGCGCAATAACCCCCTGCAGCGGCCATTTTCCCTGGCCTTCCGGCTGACATTTTTTATCTGCCTTTCCACCATTGTCGCGTTCTTTGTGTTTACCTGGATAATGATCAACTCCGTGGAAAAGCACTTTGCCGAACAGGATGTTAACGATCTCACCCAAATAAGCACCAATGTACTGCATATCCTCTCGGATAATCAGGAGCCCCTGGCAGCACGGGTAAATGATATCCGCAAGGTAACCGCCGCCTATCAGAATGTGTTTATCTACCTCACCGGGCCCCGTGGCGAGCTGTTATTTCAGACCGCCAGCACCCCGGCGCTGAGCACCTTCACCCCGGAGCACGCCCGGCACTATCAGCGCTACTACCTGTGGAACGCCCCGGGCCCGGCAGGCCACGGTACACTGGCACCACACCATACCCGGCACAAAACCACCACGTACCGGGTCATCGCCGTGCCGGTGGTCACCACCCACAACGGCCAGCAAATCACCCAGCGCCTGGTGGTGGCCATGTCGATGGATTTCCACCTGCACTATATTAACGGCCTGAAACATAAGCTGGTGATCTCCGCAGCACTGATAAGCCTGCTGATTATTCTGGTGGTGCTGTTTGCCGTCTACCGGGGGCACGCGCCGCTGCGGGCCGTGAGCACCCGGATAGGCAATATCTCGTCGGCGAACCTTGATGTGCGCCTGGACTCCCGCGCGGTGCCCATTGAGCTGGAGCAGCTGGTGAAGTCGTTCAACCATATGATTGAGCGCATTGAAGATGTCTTTACCCGCCAGTCGCACTTCAGTGCCGATATTGCCCACGAGATCCGCACCCCCATCACCAACCTGATAACCCAGACCGAAATCGCCCTCAGCCAGCCGCGCAGCACCCGGGAGCTGGAGGAGATCCTCTACTCGAACCTTGAAGAGTTCCACCGTATGGCCAAAATGGTCAGCGATATGTTGTTCCTCGCCCAGGCGGATAACAACCAGCTGATCCCGGAAAATGCCCTGATCGATTTGCGCCAGGAAGTGATCAAGGTTTTTGAGTTTTTTGAAGCCTTTGCCGAAGAGCGCGGCGTGGCGCTGGCCCTGGAAGGGGAGCCACAGCTGCTGCACGGCGACCCGTTAATGATTCGCCGGGCAATCAATAACCTGCTGTCTAATGCCATCCGCTACACGCCGCAGGGGGCAACGGTGCGCGTGCGCCTCAGCCACCAGCAAGGGTCGGTGGTTCTGGTGGTCGAAAACCCGGGCACGCCGATTGCCGCCAGCCACCTTCCCCGACTGTTCGACCGCTTCTACCGGGTGGACCCCTCCCGCCAGCGCAAAGGGGAAGGGAGCGGTATCGGGCTGGCGATTGTCAAATCCATCATTAAGGCGCACCACGGCGATATCAGTGTCGCCTCTGATATCCACTCCACCCGGTTTACCCTCCGCCTGCCCGTATAACAGGAAAATGACAGCCTTGTCATTTTCCTGTCATGCCGCCATCAGGATGGCCGCCCTATTATGGTCTCCAGCATCGTTATTCACTGATACCACACGGATAGTTATCTGGAGACCCTCATGAAATTACTGCACTCTCTTCTTCTGACCGGCGCCCTGCTCAGCACCAGCGCGGTGACATTCCCGACCCTGGCAGCAATGGGTAACGGCCAGATGGCCGGCATGAACATGGACGCAAAAACCACCGCCGCCCCGGTGCAATACCACGCAACCGGGGTGGTTAAAGCCCTCAACGGTAAGACCGTAACCATTGCCCACCAGGCCATTGAACAGCTGAACTGGCCGCCCATGACCATGCGTTTTGACCTTTCCGGTTACAAAGGTGCTGCGCTGAGCGCCGGTGAGAATATCGACTTCACCTTCCACCAGACCACCACGGGCTACGCCCTGGACACAACGCACACCCGATAATTCCGGAGCGCTTATGACCCCCCTCCTTAACAAGGCAGCTTCCGGGCTGCCCTTTTTGCTGTGCCTGCTGGTTACACTGCCCGCCGGTGCCACCAGCCTTGACCAGGCTATCCGGGCGGCGGAAAGCTACTCGGCAGAGCTCTCGGCCAACAGCCACCAGGTCGATGCCCTGAACAATATGGCGGACTCCGCCACCCAGTTACCGGATCCCAAGCTGAAATTTGGCCTGGATAACGTGCCGGTGCAGGGCAGCAACGCCCATCGCTTCACCCGGGAAGGGATGACGATGCAAAAAATAGGCATTGAGCAGCAATATATCAGCAGCACCAAACGCGAGCGCAAGGCGGATGCCATCCGCGCCCAGGCGCAGCAGACCGCCTCCGGCGCGGCGATTATCCGCGCGAAGCTCCAGCGCGACACCGCCCAGGCCTGGCTCAATCTGGCCCTGTCGGAAAAGACGCTTGCCTCGGTACAGCGGCTTATCAGTGAAACCCGCCGCCAGACAGGCACCCAGCGTGCGGGCGTTGCCAGCGGCGGGGCCACACCGTCCAGCGTGCTGGATGTCGAACTGGCGCTGAACGCCATGCGTAACGAAGAAGACAACGCCCGCCGGGATGTACAAATCGCCCGGGCCAACCTGCAAAAACTCACCGGCGAAGATATTGATAAAGCCAGCGGCGCGTTTCCGCGCATTGAGCGCTTACCCGCCGAACAGAGCGCGCTGATAGCCGGTATCAAACAGCACCCGGAAGTGGTGCAGGCCTCCCGCGCGGCCGACAGCGCCCGGGCGAAGTCTGCCCAGTCGGAAGTGGCCGCCATTCCGGATGTGGGGGTCGAGGTCTTTTACGGCCACCGGTCAGATGACTATGACGATATGGCGGGCGTGATGTTTTCCGTGGATTTGCCCCTCTTCCAGAGTAAGCGCCAGGACAAAGACCACGCGGCCGATATGTCCCGCACCTATGAGGCAAACGACCAGCTCACCCAGCTGATTCGCCAGCACCAGGCGGAGCTGGCGGCCCTGGTTGCCCAGTACAACGCCGCAAAAGCCATTTACGATCGCCAGGCACAGCAAGTTCTGCCGCTGCTGCGCGACAAAATTACCCTGGTTCAGGCCCAGTACCAGTCCGGCAGCGCCTCGCTTTCTGAGATCCTCGCCGCCCGCCGGGACTACCTGAGCGGCGAAATCGCCAAAAATAATGCCGAAAAAGCCCTCGCTGACAGCTGGGCTGCCATCCGTTACCTGATCCCACAGGATGTGAACTAATGCGTGTTACCACTCAATTAAGCCTGGCCGCCGTGCTGATTGCCCTGGGCACCGGTGCCGGTTACTGGCTGGGCCACACCAGCAGCCCTTCCACGGCACAGCCCGGCGCTAACCCCGCCGCCACGGCAGACAACACCGGGCGCAAGGTGCTCTACTGGTACGATCCCATGAGCCCGAACGCCCGCTTTGATAAACCGGGGAAATCCCCGTTTATGGATATGGATCTCGTGCCCCGCTACGCGGATGAAGGCGACGAGCAAAACGGGGTCAGAATCAGCGCCGCACAGCAGCAGAACCTTGGCGTGCGGACGGCCAGGGTCACCCGCCGGACGATGGCTTCGCACAGCGATGCCTTCGGCACCGTCGCCACCGATGAGCGCAGCGTGGAGGCGATCCCCGCCCTTGCCAGCGGCGTGGTGGAGAAGCTCTACGTGAACGCCACCCAGCAGTTTGTAAAACGCGGCGAGCCGCTGGCCCTGCTGTGGTATCCCCAGTGGGCTGCCGCCCAGCAGGAATATCTGGCAGTACGCCGGATGGGCGACAGCGCCCTTACCGCCGCCGCCCGGGCCCGCCTGCAGTTGCAGTTTATGCCGGAGTCGGTGATCCGCAGCGCCGAACGCCACGGTAAACCCCAGACCCGGGTGACCCTCACCGCCCCGGCAGACGGCTATATCAGTAAACTGAATATTCGCGCCGGGACGCAGGTGGCCGCCGCCCAGGAGCTGTTTGAGCTCTCAAGCCTTGATCCGGTCTGGATAGTCATCAGCTACCCGGAAAACCAGGCCAGCCAGATAACCACCGGCAGCAAACTGGAGGCCACTACCCAGAGCTGGCCGGGGAAAGTGTTCCAGGGACGGGTAGAAGAGCTGCTGCCGGATCTGGATGTCACCACCCGCACCCTGCAGGCAAGGGTGGTGCTGGATAACCCGCAGCACCTGCTGAAACCCGGCATGTATCTGCAAACCCGCCTTGCGCAGGGGGGCCCGGCACCCAGCGTGCTCGCCATCCCGCAGGAGGCGCTCATCATGACCGGCAGCAACAACCGGGTGCTGGTCACCAAAGGGGATGGCTGGTTTACCCCGGTCACCGTTACCGCCGGGCGCAGCCAGGATGGCTGGACAGAGATAACCGCCGGCCTCAGCGAAGGCCAGAATGTGGTGACCTCCGGCCAGTTCCTGATCGACTCCGAAGCCAGCCTGCGCAGCGCGCTGCCCCAGATGAGCGACACCACCCAGCCCGCGGCAGAGAAAAAAACCGCCGCCACCTATTCCACTACCGGGGTAGTCAACGCCCTGAACAGCGCCGAAGGCACGGTGACCCTCTCCCACCAGCCAGTACCGGCCCTGAAATGGCCCGCCATGACCATGGACTTCACCATTACCCCGGCGCTGAGCCGCAATCTGCACCCCGGTGACCAGGTGATGTTCAGCTTCAGTGTCAGCGAAGAGGGTGCCGCCATCACGACCATCATGCCCGCCGGGCAGATGAATCACACCGGGCATAAGGAGCAGCCATGATTGCCGCCGTTATCCGCTGGTCCCTGCGTAACCGTCTGCTGGTGCTGCTGGCAACGCTGATGATGGCCGCCTGGGGGGTCTGGTCCGTCAAAAACGCCCCGCTCGATGCCCTGCCGGACCTCTCCGACACCCAGGTGATTATCCGCATCAGCTACCCGGGCAAAGCGCCGCAGATTGTTGAAGACCAGGTCACCTACCCGCTGACCACCACCATGCTCTCCGTGCCGGGGGCAAAAACCGTGCGCGGGTACTCCATGTTCGGGGACTCTTACGTGTATGTCCTGTTTGAAGATGGCACCGATCTCTACTGGGCACGCTCCCGGGTGCTGGAGTACCTGAGCCAGGTGCAGTCCTCCCTGCCGCCGGAGGCGAAAGCCTCTCTCGGCCCGGATGCCACCGGTGTGGGCTGGGTCTTTGAATATGCGCTGGTCGATCACAGCGGCAAGCACAGCCTGGGAGATTTACGCGCCATTCAGGACTGGCTGCTGAAATTTGAGCTTAAAACCGTGCCCGACGTATCGGAAGTGGCCAGTATTGGCGGCATGGTCAGGCAGTATCAGGTGGTGCTCAACCCCGACCGGATGCGGGCGCTGAATATCACCCACGACCAGGCGATTACCGCCATTAAAAGCAGCAACCAGGAAGGGGGCGGCGCGGTTATCGAAATGGGGGAAGCGGAATATATGGTGCGCACCTCCGGTTACCTGAAATCCCTGGCGGATTTTGACCAGATTGTGGTCGCCTCCCGGGGGGGGATCCCGGTGATGCTCGCCGATATTGCCACCGTGCGCCGTGGCCCGGAGATCCGCCGCGGTATTGCCGAGCTTAACGGCGAAGGGGAAGTGGCCGGTGGCGTGGTGATTATGCGCTCCGGCAAAAATGCCCTGACCACCATTAGAGCGGTAAAAGACAAACTGGCAGAGATGAAAAAAAGCCTCCCTGCCGGGGTAGAGATCGTGCCGGTCTATGACCGATCGCACCTGATCGAGCGCTCTGTTGAGAACCTCACCCATAAGCTGATTGAAGAGTTTATTGTGGTGGCGGTGGTGTGCGCCCTGTTCCTGTTCCATTTGCGATCGGCACTGGTGGCGATGCTGACATTGCCGCTCGGGATCCTCGGGGCGTTTATCGTGATGCACTACCAGGGGGTCAGCGCCAATATGATGTCCCTGGGGGGGATTGCGATTGCCATCGGGGCGATGGTGGATGCGGCTATCGTGATGATCGAAAACATGCACAAGGTGCTGGAGCAGTGGCGCCACGATAACCCGGACCGCCAGCCCCGTTCCGAAGATTACTGGCACATCGCGCAGCAGTCCGCGTCTGAGGTGGGCCCGGCCCTGTTTTGCAGCCTGCTGATTATTACCCTCTCCTTTATTCCGGTATTCACCCTGGAAGCCCAGGAAGGGAAGATGTTCTCCCCGCTGGCGTTTACCAAAACCTACTCCATGGCGGTGGCCGCCGGGCTCGGGATAACCCTGGTGCCGATTCTGATGGGGTTCTTTATTCGCGGTAAGATCCCCGATGAACAAGCCAACCCCATTAACCGGGCGCTGATCCGCGCCTATGAGCCCCTGCTGGACCGGGTGCTGAAACGGCCAAAAGCCACCCTGGCCGTGGCCGGTGTGCTGCTGGTCGCCACCCTGTGGCCCCTCTCACGGCTGGGCAGCGAATTCCTGCCCGCCATCGACGAAGGGGACCTGCTGTATATGCCCTCCACCCTGCCGGGGATCTCCAGCCGGGAGGCGGCGCGCCTGTTGCAGCTCACTGACCGGCTTATCAAAACCGTGCCCGAAGTCGACACGGTCTTCGGTAAAGCGGGCCGGGCAGATACCGCCACCGACCCGGCCCCCCTGACCATGCTGGAAACCACTATCCGCTTTAAACCCAGAGATCAGTGGCGCCCCGGCATGACCATGGAGGGACTTATCAATGAGCTGGACAGCCGGGTAAAAGTACCGGGTCTGGCAAATATCTGGGTGCCGCCCATCCGTAACCGCCTCGATATGCTGGCAACCGGTATCAAAAGCCCGGTGGGTATCAAAGTTAACGGTGACAATATCGCGCTGATTGAGCAGACCGCAGAGCAGATAGAGCGGGTGGTAAGCCAGGTGCCGGGGGTGACCTCCGCCCTGGCAGAGCGCCTGGACGGCGGGCGCTATATTGATGTGGATATTGACCGGGTAAAAGCCGCCCGTTATGGCGTCTCGGTAAAAGAGTTGCAGTCGATGGTCTCCGCCGTGGTCGGTGGCGACAATATTGGCGAAACCATTGAAGGGCGCGAACGCTACCCCATCAACGTGCGTTACCCGCGCGAACTGCGCGACTCGCTGCAAAAGCTGCGCGACTTGCCGGTGGTGACCGCCGCCGGGGGGCAGATAGCCCTGTCGGAGCTTGCCAGTATCTCAGTGAACGACGGGCCGCCAATGCTCAAAAGCGAGAACGCCCGGCTCTCTGACTGGATCTATGTGGATATCCGCGACCGGGATCTGAAATCCGCCGTGGAAGATATGCAGCGCGCCGTTGCCGGGCAGGTAAAACTCCCCGAGGGGATCTCCCTGAGCTGGTCTGGTCAGTATGAGTACCTGGAGCGCGCCACCGCCAAGCTGAAAGTGGTGCTGCCGGTAACGCTGCTGATTATCTTTGTGCTGCTGTATCTGACCTTCCGGCGGGTGCAGGATGCGCTGCTGATTATGGGCACCCTGCCTTTCGCCCTGATTGGCGGTGTCTGGCTGCTGTATCTGCTGGGGTATAACCTTTCCGTGGCGGCGGCGGTGGGCTTTATTGCCCTGGCCGGGGTGGCGGCAGAGTTCGGGGTCATTATGGTGCTCTACCTCAACCACGCCATTGATAAGCGGGTGGGGAACCACCAGGAGAAATTACCGGCCCCGCTGCTCAATGAGGCAATTCACGAAGGCGCCGTGCTGCGCGTGCGCCCGAAAGTGATGACGGTCGCCACCATTATGGCCGGGCTGTTGCCGATTATGTGGGGCAGCGGCACCGGCTCTGAGGTGATGCAGCGTATCGCCGCGCCGATGATAGGCGGAATGGTCACCGCCCCACTGCTGTCGCTGCTGGTGATCCCGGCGGTGTATAAACTTATCCACCGCAAGAAGGCGAAATGACAGGGTTGTCATGAACGGGTCAGTGGAGGGTCAGCCTCCACGGGCTATGATTATCAGGTAGTTAGCTCTGGCCGCGCTACAGGCCAGGGCGTACATCCCCTCTCTGTAGCCTTTTCTTAGTGTTCTTATTTTATGTTTGCCCCCGTTTGGGGGCTTTTTATTGGTTCATCGCATTTAAGCGTGGCGGCTGAAGCCTTTTCCCAAAGGGTGGTTTAGTGGAATCCGGCGATTCACACTGGCCTTATGGTGCCGGGATGGGCTGCGGTGCCAGTGATTTTGTCCATGTCAGTGGTGTGCACGGGTTCCGCTCCCCGCCCCCCGGTATTTCTTTGTGGCAACCGAACCTGGTCGCGTCCTAAAGGGGAATACCTGCACTGAACCCCAAAACCTGGACACCGCCTGATTACTGTTTTTCTACCTGAGCCCGGTATTCTACCGGGCTTACTCCTCCAGTCTTAAGGCTGATACGTTCTTGATTGAAGTAATGAATGTATTTCGCTATATCCCGTCGCAGTTCTTCAGGATCCCGATACTCCTTGCGGTAATACATCTCCGTTTTCAGGTGGCTAAAGAAATTTTCCATCACAGCATTATCAAGACAGTTACCCTTACGTGACATACTCGGCCTGATCCCTGCATCAGCCAGCATACTGCGCCACATGAGTGTGTGGTAATGCCACCCCTGATCGCTGTGTAATATCAACTCTGGCCTATAATTTTTCCCTTTCAGGCTCTTATCCAGCGTCTTACAGACCAACCCCAGAGAGGGCCTCAGAGATGTATGCCAGGCAACAATTTCCTTATTAAACAAATCCTGTATAACGGAAAGGTAGAGCTTATGTGTTCCGGCGCGAAACTCTGTTATATCTGTGCACCATTTCAGCCCGCTGCTACAGGCCCTGAAATTACGGGCGAGAAGATTCTCTGCTGTTACGCTGCATCCTCCCATATAGGAGCGATACTTTTTACGTCGTAACTGACAGAGCAGGCCATGCTCCTTCATCAGCTTTCTGACAGTTTTGTGATTTAGTGTAAAACCCTCTTTTCGCAGGGCAAGTGTCATACGTCGGTAACCGTAACGACCAGCATGATGTTTATAGATTGCCTGTATAGCCAGCACGATATCAGCATATTTGTCCGTTGTGGTATCACTTCTGGCGCATTGATAGTAATACGTACTGCGTGGCAAAGCCGCAGCGCGAAGTAAATATTTCAGCTTATGATCTGGTAGCAGTGCGTTTATTGTTGCCGCTTTTTCTGCTGCTCCCTGAGTTCTTCCTCTCTCAGGGATTTTAACTTTTTTAGGTAGGCATTTTCAGCGCGTAGATATTCAAGTTCATCCTGAAGTTCAGCATGAGTCATCTCACTGAACTCCCGGGGATTTGGTGGGGATTTTGCTTTTTTCATAGCAACTCCAGAAGTGATAATTCGGGCAGTTTTGGCTGGTTTAAATGCTCTGCTGCCGTTGAGCTGATAACGTTTTAACCAGTTCAGCACGCAGGTTTCATTAGGGATAGCAAAGTGCGCGGAGGCATCCTCGCAACTACACCGGTTTCTGATGATGTAACGGACAACGCATAGCTTAAATTCGGCAGTATAGGGATGGCGAGAGCGGGGCTTCAGTCCCTCCATACCCTGGTGCCTGTATGCCCGAATCCAGCGATTTAGAGGGGATTTTCCAACCTTAAACTGGCGTGCTGTCTCTTTTAGTGTAGCTTTTCCGGCCAGGTAATGCTTAACGGCTGCCAGCCGGACTTCCACAGGATATTTCATGTTTATGATCTCCGGACTATGAATAGTTAGTCCAGGATCCTGGGTTCAGTGCAACCGATTCCCCTTTAGGGATACCCCCGGCCCGCGGGGAAACTGTCGCTGCGCGATACGCTCTGCTGTGCCTCAATCCTGCGGTCCGGTCGGGATTCGACATCCTGTCTCAGCCCTCCCTGTGGCGGCCATCCGGGCCGCCACCCCTGGTCTTTTCAGCTTCGCGCCGCCAGTTTCTTTTACGCGGGACTGGAAAACCCCTGCGGTACAACAACACAGTTTCAGCGGCTGAAATGCCGCTGAACGTTTGTTAACGACCGCGAGGGTGTTAAACCCCCGCATAAAGGCAATCGGCGAAAACGCAGGTGCAGCTCAAGGACTGGCTGCCAGGATGGCAGCCAGAAGGAAGGTTGAGGCATGGATGCCGCATAACATTGTCAGGAACAATGTTAAACAGCGCTTGCGCTGGCCCCGGAGGGGTGAGCCTCATGGATGAGGCGAATAATCCTGACTGGTCCGCCAGAGCAAGCCGGAGTTGCAGCGAACCGCGCAGCGGCGATTGACCGCGGGCCGGCGAGGTCTCCAGGAGGGGGCCGGCCCCCCCTCCTGGAACGCGACCAGGTTCCGCACACAACATATGAGTGCCCATCGTCGGGGAGCGGAACCCGTTCACCGGGCGTTCATATGTCCGAACCTGAAGCGGGCGAGAATCGCTATTCTCACAAATCACCGTTTGGGAAATATCACGCTAACCCGCGATGAACCTGTTTATTGCCCGGCTCACTGTAAAGTTTGATTGATTATTGTTTGCATTTGAGAATTTTCGCAAATAGATGTTTGCCGGATATTTCTGCCCCCGACGCACCTTTACCTTATGCCCTGCCTGTTTTTTCACCATAAGGATAATGCTATGCGTCTCTCACTTATCACCTCAGCACTTCTCGCCAGCTGCGGCCTGGCAAGCACCACCGCCCTTGGGGCGGAAGACGTTATCGTGGTCACCGCCGCAGGCCACGAACAAAAACTCACTAACGCCGCCGCCAGTATCTCCGTGATCCCCCAGGAAGCGCTCCAGACCAATAAATACAATGACCTGGCCGATGCCCTGCGGGCAGTAGAAGGGGTGGATGTTCAGAGCACCACTGGCAAAACCGGCGGGCTGGAGATAAGCATTCGCGGTATGCCCCCCAGCTACACCCTGATCCTGATAGACGGCGTGCGCCAGAACGGCAGCCGCGACGTCACGCCAAATGGCTTCTCCGCCATGAATACCAGCTTTATGCCGCCCCTGTCCGCCATTGAGCGCATTGAGGTGATCCGTGGCCCCATGTCGACCCTGTACGGTTCCGATGCCATCGGCGGGGTGGTCAACGTGATCACCAAAAAGAGCGCCGATCGCTGGAAAACCAGCATAAATAGCGGCATTAACCTGCAAAGTGATAACAAATGGGGCAACAGCACGGTGGCCAACTTCTGGTCCAGCGGCCCGCTGATTGAGGACCGGCTGGCGCTCCAGGTGCGCGGCAGCACCACCCAGCGCCAGGGCTCCAGCGTCACCTCCCTGAGCGAGACCGCCGTCAGCCGTATCCCCTACCCGACCGCCGGGGAAAATTACACCATCGGCACCCGGCTGGATCTGAAAACCCATGACAGCAACACCCTGTGGCTGGATCTCGACAGCTCCCGGCAGCGCTACAACAACAGCGACGGCCAGCTGGGCAGCCTGACCGGGGGTTACGATAAGACCCTGCGCTATGAGCGCAATAAAATCACCCTCGGCCACGACACCACCCTTGATGCCGGTATCTGGAAATCCAACCTCAGCTGGAACCAGACCCAGAACAAAGGCCGCCAGCTGGTTGCCGCCGCCCTCTCCCCGGAAAATGCCAGCCTCGCCGGGCGGCCCCGGGTGCTGAACAACACCAATACCGTACTGGATACCAAATTCCTCACCCCGCTTGGCACAGCGCATTTGCTGACTATCGGCGGTGAATTTACCGACTCCCGGATGACCGACGGGGTCGTTAAAGCGAGCTCCGGGAAAAGTTTCCATCAAAAAAGCGGCGCCGTATTTGCGGAAGATGAGTGGCAGCTGCTGGAGCCGTTAACCCTGACCTGGGGCACCCGCTATGAGCATCATGATGTCTTTGGCGGCCACTGGAGCCCCAGGGCGTATCTGGTGTGGAATGTTAACCCGGACTGGACCGTGAAAGGCGGGGTGACCACCGGCTATAAAGCCCCCTCCCTTGGCCAGTTACATGACGGTATCAGCGGTGTGACCCGCCAGGGCCAGGTGAACAGCGTGGGCAACCCGAACCTGAAACCCGAAGAGAGCACCAGTCTGGAAACGGCGCTGTATTACGATCCGGGCAACGGGTTAAATGCCAATATCACCGGCTTCTGGACCGATTACCGCAACAAAATTGTCTCTTACCGTATCGATGACTTCACCAACAGTTTTACCAACAGTGGTAAAGCCCGCACCGGCGGTATTGAGTTTGCCAGCCACATCCCCCTGGGGCACCCGGACTGGTCACTGGCCCTGAATTACACCTTTACCCGCAGCAAACAGCAGGACGGCATCAATCAGGGCGCGCCGCTGAATTACACCCCGCAGCATATGGCCAATGCCCGGCTGAACTGGCAAAGCACACCGGAGATTAACCTGTGGCTGAATACCCGCTATAACGGCAAGTCACCGCGTTATCTGAGCAAGTACCAGAACCTCAGCCCCATTCAGCAGGCCGTCTATGACGACAAAGGCGAATACCTCAAAGCGTGGACCGTGGTTGATCTCGGTATGTCCTGGAAGCTGACCGACAGCCTGACCCTGAACAGCGCCATCAACAACCTGCTGGATAAAGACTTCAGCGATGTGAAGCTCTACCAGGTGGGGCGCTCTTCCACCTATGCGGGGGACTACTTCCAGACCGCCGCCTCAACCACTGGCTATGTGAACCCGGGGCGTAACTACTGGCTCTCGGTTAACTATACGTTTTAATCCTGCGTTTTCATCCTCTGCTGGCGCGGTTCTCCGCGCCACTATTGCTTTGCCAGCAAAAGACAATTGCCATTGTGCCAGTTAATGCAGCAGTTCCCGTTTGCTATGCTGCCCGCAGTTCAGTTAACCGGAAGAATCGCAATGTCTCACGACTTATTCAGCAATGTCAGCCTCGGCTCGCTGCCGCTGGCTAACCGTATCGTTATGGCCCCCATGACCCGCTCCCGCACCTCACAACCCGGTGATGTGCCCAACGCAATGATGGCCACCTACTACCAGCAGCGCGCTAACGCCGGGTTAATTATCAGCGAAGGCACGCCGATTTCCGCCGTGGCCCGCGGCTATTCAATGACGCCCGGGATCTACACCCGCGAGCATATTGAAGGCTGGAAACAGGTCACAAAAGCGGTGCATGACGCGGGCAGCAAGATTTTTGTTCAGCTCTGGCACGTGGGCCGCCGCAGCCACGCCAGCATTGCCGGGCAGCAGCCGGTAGCCCCTTCTGCGCAAAAGGATCCGGATAAAGTCTTCGGCCCGCTGCCGCAAGGCGGCTTCGGGATGATTGAGACCGATATGCCCCGCGCCATGAGCCAGCAGGACATTGACGACACGATCCGCGACTTTGTCCAGGCCGCCCGCAATGCCATGGAAGCCGGGTTTGACGGGGTGGAAATTCATGCAGCCCACGGGTATCTGTTTGACACCTTCCTGCACCAGTCCAGCAACCTGCGTACCGACAACTACGGCGGCAGCCAGCAGAACCGCGTGCGCTTCCTGACAGAGACACTACAGGCAGTCTGTGATGCCATCGGCAGTGAAAAAGTCGCCGTGCGCCTCTCCCCCCACGTGATTGAGGGCTTTGCCGATCCGGACCCGGAAATTGTCGACGTGGTGCTGCTGGCCCTGGCGCAAATGGCGCCGATGAATCTGGCCTACGTGCACTTTTCAGAAAATATTTCCCGCTTTACCGCTGTGCCGGAACATTTCCGCCAGCAGGTGCGCGCCGTCTATCCGGGCACCATTATGGTAGCGGGCAAACTGACGAAAGCCCACGCAGAGCAGATGCTGGCCCGGGGATATGCGGATCTGTTTGCCTTCGGCACGCCTTATGTCAGCAACCCGGACCTGGCGATTCGCCTGCGCAATAACTGGCCGCTGGCCGACTTTGACGCCGATGCCCGCCTCACCCTGTACGGCGGCGACGAGCATGGCTATACAGATTATCCGGCCCGGGCAGGATGATCTCCGGACCGCCCCTGACGGGGCGGTCTCTGTTTTCAGCGTTCCCGCACACCTGCCGGTCTTCTCCCGCGCTTTTCCCTTCCGACCACTGGCATCCCCGTTAGCCTTACGCCTCCTGCCCGCAGCTGTGGTGGCAAAAAACCGTCATCTGTAGCGCTTTTGTATATTAATTTTCAATAACCGTCAGGTATAAACGTATACCGGCTTACCTGACGCGGTGCGAGAAGCACTGGCGCATAAAAACGGATAACAATAAAACATCATGAAACTACAGTGCCGTTTTGAACCTATTGTGGATATTGCTACGGGGCAAATCATCGCCAGCGAAATGTTATGCCGCCCGGAAAATGAAGATGCTGAAACGTTTTTTCGCCACGCGCCGCTGGCAACATTATCCGATATTGTTGATTTACAGATAGCCCGCCTGCGGGAGCCAGGTATACCACAACAACAGGCCGTTTTTATTAATGTCAGCCTGGACCTGCTCCTGGATGATAAATGGGCAGATAACGTTCTGCCCCGCATGGCGGGCTATAATATCGAGCTGGACTGCCTGCAGTGTATGGCGCACCTGGACGCGCTCACCCGCCGTGGTGCCGCCATTTTCAGTAAAGTTCGCCGCTATGGTATTAACATCTGGCTGGATGATATTAATGAAGCGGCAATAACCGCTATTTCAGCGCTGCCCCTGCGCTTTGACGGGATAAAAATTGATAAATATGTCCTGTGGCATCTGGCGGAAATTAACGATCGCCGCACCATGGCAGATTTTGCCCGGCAGCTTAATGAGTTAGCCCGGGTGGTGATTGTGGAAGGGGTGGAAAATGACGATCATCTGCAGTTTGCCGCCGTGGCGCCCATTCGCTGCGCCCAGGGCTATTACTGGCCGGTTGACGGTAACTTATCCTTTGAGCTGGAAATATAATAACCGCCCCTGACGGGGCGGTTGCGTTATCAGAAGTCGTAACTCAGCGACGCTTTCAGCGTGCGGCCCTGACCCTGGAACAGGTAGATACCGCTGGTTGAATCAACGCCAGACCAGTATTTCTTATTGGTGACGTTATCCAGCCCGACACGTACCACCATTTCGTTTTTGTCTTCGTTCAGTTGCATACGGTAGCGCATGCCGAGATCAAGCGTGGTATAGGCAGACAGCTTCTTGGTATTTGCTGAATCCGCATACTGGGAGCCGGTATGGTTAACCCGCCCGGTGGCGGTCAGCCCCGGCACCTGGGCAATATCATACTCAGCGCCGAATACGGCGGTAAAACGCGGCACCCCGATGGCATCGTTACCGTTGTTGATACCGTCCTGGGTTTTGGTCAGCTCCGGATCCATCCAGGTGGCCCCGCCGTTCAGGCGCAGGCCCAGCACCGGCTCACCAAAGGCATTCAGCTCAAGGCCACGGTTGCGCTGCTCCCCGTCCAGCTTGCTGTAAGACAGGTTATTACTGGTGGTGGTCAGCACCGACGGTTTTTTAATTTCAAACAGCGCCACGGAGCCGCCTACCCGGCCAAAGTCCAGCTTCACGCCCACTTCATTCTGCTTCGAGTGAACGATACCAAGGCTCTGCCCGTAGTTAACCGTGCCCAGGGCACCGGTGCCGCCAGGCTGGAGCGCTTCGGTGTGGTTGGCATACAGCGATACGCTCTCCCAGGGCTTGTAGACAATCCCGTAGGTGGGCATCCAGCGTTGCTCAGAGTAGCTGCTGGCGGCCTCCTGCTTACCGGTGTTGACGTTATAGCTGGTCACCACCACTTTCTGATGGCGGGCCCCCAGCGTTAACAGGACCGAGTCATCCAGCACACCCAGTGTATCGCTGAGCAACCACCCCTGGGAGCGATCGCGCTCGGTGGTCAGCGGATCGGTGTAGTTTTTCCCGCCAGTCAGTACATTGTCCGGCATCGGCACCGCGTGAGTATCATAGATATTGGTGGGGGATTCATTCCCCCATGCCATGCCCCAGGCAGTTTTAATCTGCGTGGTCTGCGCCGCATAGCCCACGTTCACTTTATGGCTAACCGGCCCGGTAGCAAACTGGCTGCGCAGCCCGGCCATACCGCTGGCGGTATCACTGATCCGGTTGGTATCCAGGCGGCCCGCTGTGGCGGCACCGCTGCCGTCAATCAGTTTTGGCGAGCTGTAGGTGCCCTGTTCATGGGCGTGCTGCCCGCCCAGTGCGCCATAGGCGGTCAGCAGGTTGTTATCCAGCAGATCGTATTCGGACTTCAGCATACCGAATTCGTTTTCAATATCGCTCCAGGCCCACTTCTGGCTGTAGTTATGGGACGTTCCCGGGGCGGAGGGGATAAAATCAACGTTGGTAATGTTGATCCCGGCGGTACTGCCGTGGAAGGTTTTTTTCTGATAGCCAAAGTCCAGAGAGCTGCGCAGGCGCTCGCCTTTGTAGTCCAGCCCCACAGAGGCAAGCGTGGTGCGGCGGCGGTCGTTATCCACGGTAGTGCCGCCTTCCCGGTGCAGCAGGTTAACCCGCACCCCGAACTGATCGTTATCACCAAAGCGGCGGCCCACATCAAGATTGCCGCCCAGTTGCGAATCTGAGGTGTAGTCCACCCCGACCCGGGTGACAGGGATTGACTCTGCCCGCTTCGGCTCAAGGTTAATCATCCCGCCCACGCCGGTGCTGGATGCCCCGTTCATCAGGCTGTTTGCCCCTTTAAACACTTCAATGCGCTCCAGCATCTGGGTGTCCATCACCTGGCGCGGCACAATACCGGACAGGCCACCCAGGGTCATATCGTCCCCGTCGAGGGTGAAGCCACGGATCCGGTAGGTTTCAGCAAAGTTACCGTAGCCCTGGGTTGACTGTACGCCCGCGTCGTTCGCCACCACATCGGCAATGGTGTGGGCCTGCTGATCTTCCACCAGTTTTGAGGTGTAGCCGATAACGCTAAAGGGAACATCCATGGCTTTCTGCTCGCCCAGCATGCCCATCCGGCCGCCGTTGGCAATCTGACCATCAAGGAACGCCGGTACCAGTTGATCACCACCGGCCGTAAACGTATCGCTTGCGTCCGGGGCCGCAGTAACCACGACGGTCTCCTCGTTCGGGCGGGCCTGGCTGGCGTCTGCCGACGCGGTGGCGGCGACGGCCGGGAAAGTTGCTGAACTGATTAACACAGCCAGAAGACGGGGCTTAACCCGCATAGCAGAGGAAGGGTTGGTGCGCATTTGTATAAGTTCCGGGCAAATGAAAGTGATAACACTTATTGTTTTGCGAGCAATTATCATTCTGAGCGAGACGATTGCAAGAAAAATGGAACTTATTACTAAAAATTTATGGGGTGACGATGCCTGCAGAGGCGACAGACCGCCTTATCTCCGGGGGGTCGCGTGCCAGCGTACGGCGTCAATAAACAGGGAAAATGCAGCAGTATGCTGCTTACGGCTGGGATAATACAGATAATACCCCGGGAAAGGCTCACACCACTCAGCCAGCACCCGCACCAGCCGCCCGGCGTCCAGATCCGGCTGCACGACATCTTCCGGTACATAGGCCAGCCCCAGCCCGGCAAGGGCCGCATCACACCGCTGTACCAGACTGTTGATGACCAGCTGCCCGTCCACCCGTACCCGGATGCTGTGCCCGTTCTGGCTGAACTCCCAGGCGTACAGCCCGCCGAGGGTGGGCAGGCGCAGATTAATACAGTTATGCTGTTGCAGCGCCCGGGGCGTTTGCGGGATTCCCGTCCGGGCCAGGTATGCCGGGGAGCCTACCACGGCCATACGCATCGGCGGGCTAACCGGTACGGCAATCATATCTTTCGCGACCTGCTCACCCAGGCGGATCCCCGCGTCAAACCGGGCACTGACAATGTCAGTCAGACCGTCATCGGTGGTGATCTCCAGTCGGATGTCCGGGTATCGGGCCAGAAAGGGTTTCATTGCCGGCCACAAGGCAAAGGCCAGCGCGTGCTCCCCGGCGGTAATGCGGATACTCCCGGCAGGTTTGTCGCGCAGATCACCCAGCCCGTTAAGGGCCACCTCCAGATCACTGAGTGACGGCGCTATCTGGCTGAGCAACCGCTCCCCTGCATCCGTCAGAGAGACGCTGCGCGTGGTACGGGTGAGCAGGCGCACCCCCAGGCGCTCTTCCAGCCCGCGCATGGCGTGGCTCAGGGCCGAGGGGGAAACCCCCAGCTGCGCTGCCGCCCGGGTAAAACTGCGCTCCCGGGCCACCATACTGAAAGAGATAAGATCATTAACGTTATCTTTCAACATGTTGCCTTATCCTCACCCTGCAGCTCAGGGCTACTAATGAATTTTACTCACAACACCTTACGCGTTTACCCGGCTAATACTCAACAATCATCCCATCTACACTCAGCAGTGTCCGTAGACATCCCCATAACAGGAGAAGATGATGAAAATTATACGTAGCGGCTCACAGCCTTCCCGGCCGGGCCCGGCAGCGTGGTTTACCGGAACAGTGCGTATTGATGCCCCTTTTCAGGCCACACCGCCTGCCACCGTTGGCGGGGCGAGCGTCACCTTTGAGCCCGGCGCCCGTACCGCCTGGCATACCCATCCGCTGGGGCAGACACTTATTGTGACCCAGGGGCGCGGCTGGCTACAGGAGTGGGGCCAGGAAAAGCAGGAAATTAACCAGGGTGATATTGTCTGGATCCCGGAGGGGGTGAAGCACTGGCACGGGGCCTGTCGCGAAACAGCCATGACCCATATCGCCATTGCCGAGTCGCTCAACGGCAGCCCGGTAGACTGGCTGGAGCAGGTCACAGACAGCCAGTATCACGGCTGAGTGACCCGCAGGCCGGTATCGCAGAATACCGGCCTGGCCTCAGCGCTGGTGCTCAATCAGCCAGGTCCAGAGCCCCACATGGAAATGTTTAAACACATCAATTCCCAGGGCTGATTTGATCAGATACAGGGTGATAAACACCGAAACGGCGCAAAACAGCAGCCACCCGAACACCAGCACCGACAGCGCCATACGCCCGAGGGTCGATTTATGGCGCGTGGCGTTGCGCCTGTCGCGACCGGCCAGAAAAACATAAAAATAGCGGCGGCCAAAAAATGAGACGGTACGCCGGATATCGATCCGCTGCCGGGTTGTCAGCGTTATCGACAATACCGCCTCTTCCAGGGCCGCTTTCTGGTCCGCGGATAATGATGCGGCGGTGTCTTCATCGAGCGCCTGGTAAAAGCGCTCAATCACCATGGGCCGTTTTTCGGGAGTATCCACTCTACACCTGGCTATGATTGGGTTTGTTGATAGACCTGCAGCGTCCTGGCGGCAATGGTATCCCAGTCATAACGCTGCAGATAACGGCTGTAATCCACATGGCCTGCCTGGCTCCAGCGGGTCAGCTGCTCTGCCAGGCTATCCACGTGGCCGGTGGGGAAATACACCTGAGGATCGAGCCCGACCTCCAGATTCGCCGGAATATCACTGACCACCACCGGCAGTGACCAGGACATGGCCTCCAGCAGGGCGATGGGCAGCCCTTCGTGGTAAGAGGGCATCACAAATAAACGCGCCCGGGAGAACACCGCCTGAAGCGCCGCACCGCGCAAAAAGCCGGTGAGGATCACCCCGTTATCGGCCGCCTGCTGGCGCAGTTTCTCACTATAGGGGGTGGCGTGGTCCGCATCCCCCACCAGCACCAGAGGCAGCGTCACGCCGGATGCCCGCCAGGCGTTGATCAGATCGTGAAAGCCTTTCTCTTCCACAAAACGCCCCACGGCGACGATATACCCGCCCGCCACCAGGCCGAACTGCCCCAGGGTCTGCTGCACCTGTTGCTCATCCAGCGTGACCGGCGGGTTCACCCCGTTGTAGATAAGGTGGGCATCCATACGCCGGTATTTGTTCTGGATAAGACGGTTAATCACCTCAGAGATAACAATCACTTCGCTGGCGTATTTTACTGCCAGGCGCTCACCCAGCACCAGAGCGGTACGGGCCAGCCGCCCCCATTTCTGGCGGTCATAGTCCGGGCCGTGGTGGGTAAACACCACTTTTTTCCCCATCAGCCGCAGCAGGGGCACCACCAGCCCGGGACCAATCGCGTGAACGTGGACCACATCAGAGCCGTCAAAGCGGCAGGAGAGGGCCGCCAGCAGCGAGTGGACGATGGCCTCCAGGGATTTTTTCTTCGGCGCCCAGATAGCTTTGGTCTGTACCCCACGGTATTCGCTGCGCCGGTAATCGACATACGGTGAGCGGGCAATCACGCAAATCTCCAGCTCAGGATGCCGGGCCTTGATAGCCGGATACAGGTTCTGGCAGTGCGTCTCCACCCCGCCCAGCACATCCGGGATCCCCCGGGTGCCCAGTACGGTAATCTTTTTAATCATCGGACTTACCTGATAAGCGTTGCCGGCTCTCATATCCGGACCATCTGCTCACTGAGCAGTGCGGCCCGTTTATTCATCTGCAGTAAAATAAACATATAGCGGATAAGCGTCAGCACCGAGTAAGTCAGCAGCGCCAGCGCATAGCTATGGCCAAGCCAGGGCACCACCAGGAAGCCCAGCAGCACAATCGCCAGTTGCTCTATCTGAATACGCAGAAAATACCGGTGCGAGCCAAAAATCAGCTCAACCACCGTCAGGGGGCTTATGGCCAGCGCCGGGAAGATATAGGGTGCCAGGTAACGCGACGAGGGGATGGAGTCGATCCACTCTTTGCTGAAGCCCAGATGCATCACCAGCGGGTAGAAAATCAGTATCCCCAGGGTACAGACCACCCCCATCACCACCAGCAGCAGGCGGATCTTTTTATATTCCGGGTAGTTAAACGTGTGGTTGCGAAAATCCATCGACCACTTGGAGAAAATAGAGTTGCGCACCGCGTTGCCGATTATCATCACCGGCGACAGGCAAAAACGCATCACTACCGAGAAGTACCCGGCAACCAGCGCCGAGAACCAGAAATTCACCAGCATAATGGGCAGGTTATTGTTTACCATGGCCAGCACTTCGGCACTGCCGACCTTAAACAGGTGCTGACGATGCTCACGGAAAAAGGCCAGATTATTGCCCGGGGTGAAATAGCTGGCGCGTACGGTGCGCAGATCAAAGGTGCGGGCAATACACCAGGCGATAAGCAACAGCAGCAGCACAGTCCACGACACATAAAACCACCCGCTACCGGGTGCCGCCAGGACAGAGGCAATCACAATCACGGAGACCATAATGCGCTGGAACGTCAGAAACCGGTAATTTCCCTCCCGCAGCGCCAGATTCTCCGCCACCAGCACCATGGCATTGGCAAAGGAGAGCAGGTACAGGAGCCACACCGGCAGGTGAAAAATCCAGCCGGTCAGCACTGCCCAGGGCACCGCCACCACCATACTCTGCAGGGCGCAAAACACCACGTTACGGGCCAGTTGCGCAGCATCCGGCTGGCGGGGGATCAGAAGCTGAGAGGCGAACATACAGACCTGCGCCCCCACCAGCACAATACTGTAGACCAGTGAATAGATCCCTACCTCCGCCATACCGTAGCGGTGCGAGATAAACCAGATAGATAACGCGCCAATTAGCTGGGAAATCACCGAAGAACTGGCAATCGTGGTGATACTGCGTAATAAATTCATCACGATACCCGAGGCCAGGGGCCGCGCTGGCAAAGAAAAACCCTCCAGCTAAAGGATATTAACAGATAGCTATCTGATGGTGTTTTTAGTCGGCGGTTATGCATTTTTATCTCATTCTGCCGCCAGTATTGCGTCTGGACACTCTGTTCTCCGGCCACAGCCGTTCTATCGCTACGTTATGTATAGCATGCCCTGGCAGAACAGCCAGATGTCATTCTCTCTCTCCGTTGATGTCAACAAAAATTGCCATAATCGCCCACATCTTCGTCAGCATAATTCATCTTAAGTTTAGCAAAAATGTGGTAGATTTCGCTGCAATTAAACCAAAAACCCAGTTCCATATTCAGCATTGATAAACAATAACCATGCAAAACACTAAAGCGAAACAGAACCGGCATATTATGCTGATGTTGATTCTGCTGGTTGCCGTCGGGCAAATGACGCAAACCATCTATATTCCGGCCCTGGCCGGTATGGCGCACGACCTTAACGTGCGCGAAGGGTCGGTGCAGGGCGTGATGGCGGCGTATCTGCTCACCTATGGTGTTTCCCAGCTAATTTATGGCCCCCTGTCGGACCGGGTGGGCCGCCGCCCGGTTATCCTGGTGGGGATGCTGATTTTTATCGTCGCCACCCTGGTGGCGCTGATGTCCCGCCAGCTACCACTGCTGATTGCCGCCAGTGCGCTACAGGGGACCGGGACCGGGGTCGCTGGTGTCATGTGCCGGACCATGCCCCGGGATCTGTATGAGGGCGGCGAACTGCGCCACGCCAACAGTATTCTGAATATGGGGATCCTCGTCAGCCCGCTGCTGGCGCCGCTGATTGGCGGGGTGCTGGAAACCATCTGGAACTGGCGCGCCTGTTATGCCTTTTTACTGGCGCTGTGCCTGGTGGTAACCTGGAATATCTGGCGCCATATGCCGGAAACCCGCCCGCAGCAAAGCGAGCGCCCCGGGATGCTGGCCAGTTATCGCAAGTTACTGGGCTCGTTGTCCTTTGACTGCTACCTGCTGATGCTGATGGGCGGTCTGGCGGGGATTGCGGTGTTTGAATCCAGCTCCGGCGTGCTGCTGGGGGCGGTTCTGGGGCTGCCCAGTGTGGTGGTCAGTATTCTGTTTATTTTGCCGATCCCGGCCGCCTTCTTCGGGGCATGGGTCGCCGGGCGCCGGAACAGCCAGTTTTCCACCCTGATGTGGCAGTCGGTCTCCTGCTGCCTGCTGGCCGGGCTGCTGATGTGGCTGCCCGCCTGGTTTGACACCATGAATGTCTGGACACTGCTGGTGCCCGCGGCGCTGTTCTTCTTCGGGGCGGGGATGCTGTTCCCCCTGGCAACCAGCGGCGCAATGGAGCCGTTCCCGGTGCTGGCCGGTACTGCCGGGGCACTGGTGGGCGGCCTGCAGAATATCGCCTCCGGCACCCTGGCCTGGTTTTCCGCCATGTTGCCGCAAACCAGCCAGAACAGCAGCGGGATGCTGATGACCGCCATGGGGCTGCTGATTGTGTGCTGCTGGCTGGCGCTGGCCCAGCGGGCGCGCCATCATCACCAGCCGGTTTAACCGCACCTGGCCGCAGGTCTGTTTACTCGCCCTGCGGCGCCTTTTTCTGGCCGGTCTCCAGCAGCAGCATCAGCTCCATGGGGGAGCGGCGCTGGGCTATCAGATCGCGCATCACGCGCATAAACGGCGCCGAGTAGGTAAAGAAATCAAGGTAGCCCCGGCACAGGGTGCATTTCACCTCCGGCTCGGTGGGCTGAGCGTGGCACAGCCAGCCCATCTCACAGTGCTGGCAGGCGGGGGTCATCCCCGGGGCCGATTTCAGCCCGCACCAGGCCCCCAGCACCGCATCAAACTGCTGAATAAATATCTTGCCGATATCGCGGTGCACCCAGCACTGGAAAACCGTATTCAGAAAGTGTCCCCAGCGGGAGGCGTCCAGCCCGTCCGGCATACCGCTACCCGCCCGGGGGGCGAACTGAATAAAGGGCACACCGGTCTGGCGCAGCCACTCATATAAGCCGCGCGGGTGCTGGCAGTTATCCTGGTTCACCTCCACCAGTAGCCGCAGGCTCACCTGCCACTGCCTGAGCCGCCCGAGGGTATCCATAATTACCGCATGATCCGGGGCCAGCCCCCGCCGGGTGCGCGCCAGATCATGCCACTCCTGGGGGCCACAAACCGGCAGCTCCACCAGCCACTGGTGGTGGCTGAGAAACTGCACCCAGCCCTCATCAGGCAGATAGCCGTCAATCAGCAGGGCGTTGTGGATCCGCTTGCCGCCAGCCAGGCGTGCCTGCATTGCGACAACATCACGGAAAAACAGCAGTTTTTCACCGGAGGGCTCACCACACAGCCAGTCAAAGGTCACATCCTCTTCAGGGCTGGCGTCTATCTGCTGGCGCAGATAATTCTCCAGGGTGTGGTTATCCATTAACGCAACAGGAGACTGACGGGCGCTATCGACACGACGATACGGGGAGAGCCCAAAAGGCTTAGGGGTGATTGCCGTAAACAGACGACCCAGCATTACATCTCCTGTAGATATTGAAGTATCCACCGGGCGTGGGCGGCGGAAAACAACACCGCCAGCGCCAGCACCGCCAGTACAATACTCAGACGTGCCCCCATCGCCGCGCGGTTAACAAAATCGCTGAGCTCAATATCCATAAGATTGCGCTGGCGTGCGTAGCCGTAGATCACAAATCCCGCCAGTGATGTAATAGCCAGTGTGATCCAGTAAACAGTGCCGGCGATTTGCCCCTGATGGCGCAGGGCCAGTAACAGCAGCGCCCCGTAACCCAGCAGGGTACGAAACCAGGCAAGGGAGGTGCGCTCCGGCTGTAGCCCGGGATCGGCAATGCGCCGCTGGCGGCGATTATCCGCCATACAGCACCATCACCAGCACAGCCCCCGCCACCAGCGCCATCATAATGCTTAGCAGCAGCAACACCGGGGTATAGGGCAGATCCTGTTTCAGGCGCATGGATTTCTCGGTCATCAGCCAGCGCAGATACGCAAAAATCGCCAGACAACCGGCAAACAGGCACAGCGCCATGGCGATGATCTCGCGCACCAGCGGGGTTGCCAGGTTTGGGGCCAGTTGATCCAGCCCGACCCCGGCGGCCAGCACGCCAAGTGACGTGCGCACCCAGGCAAGAAAGGTGCGCTCATTCGCCAGTGAAAAACGGTAGTCCGGCGCATCGCCCGGCAGTTTACTTTTGTTTGCCATGGTAGTGAGTGAATTCAGGGTGAAACATCCCCTGAGAATAACAAATAACGGGCCATCCGGGGGGGATTATCCCAGCCCCCAGAACAGCACCACCAGCAACTGGGGCGTAATGATCCGCAAAAACATCACCAGCGGGTATACCGTCGCGTAAGAGAGCGCCGCCGCACCGCTGGTGCCGTGCAGGCTGTTGGCGAATGCCAGCGCCGGGGGATCAGTCATCGAACCGGCCAGCATCCCGCAGATAGTCAGGTAGTTCATCCGCGCCACCAGGCGTGCTACAAACCCGACCACCAGCAGCGGAATCAGGGTGATGGCGATACCGTACAGCATCCAGCTTACCCCGTCCCCCGAGACCAGAGTATCGACAAAGTCCCCGCCGGATTTCAGCCCCACCACCGCCAGGAACAGAACAATCCCCAGCTCCCGCAGGGCCAGGTTGGCGCTGGGTGGCATAAACCAGTAGAGAGTGCCGATACTGCCGATACGCCCGAGGATCAGCGCCATAATCAAAGGCCCGCCCGCCAGCCCCAGACGCAGCGCCACCGGAAAACCGGGAATAAACAGCGGTACAGAGCCCAACAGCACCCCAAGCCAGATACCGATAAACACCGGCAGCATCTGAACCTGCTGCAGCTTTTGCTGTGCGTTGCCCACTTCGGCAGAGACCGCCTCAATGGCCGCCGGGCGCCCGACCAGCACCAGGATATCCCCGAACTGTAACGTGGCGCTACTGCCTGCCACCAGCTCCACCCCGGCGCGGTTCAGCCGCGAGATAACCACATCGTAGCGCTGCTTAAAATTAAGCTCGCGGACCTTTTTCCCCAGTACCTTCTCATTGGTCACCACCACCCGGGCAACCCGCAGATCCGTGCCCCGGGTGGATAACGATGTCTCAACCGGCTTGCCGATAACCAGTTGCGCTTCATGCAAATCCTTTTCCTGGCCCACCAGATGCAGCAGATCCCCGGGCTGAATCAGCGTTGTGGGGGAAGGGACCATCAGCAATTCGTCGCGTTTCAGGCGTGAGCAGATAATCCGGTCGTTATTCAGTACCGGCACATCCTGGATGGCGAGCTTATCAAGATTGGGGTTTTCTACCCGGATATTGACCGTTTGCAGCGTGGCCTGGCTGACGGCATTTTCGGTATCGAAGGCGCGCGCTTCCTGGTCAACATTGATACGCAGCGCCAGGCGCAGCCCCCACATACTCAGCAGAATGCCGCAGATCCCGAAGGGGTACGCCATGGCATAGCTCATGCCCATCTGGTTGACGTCTGATGCAGCGGTGCCCAGATCGGTAAGAATTTGCTGGCCGGCCCCCAGTGCGGGTGTATTGGTGACCGCACCGGAGAAGATCCCCAGCGCCACAGGCAGCGGAATATTAAACAGCTTGTGCAGCAGGGCCGTAACCAGCCCACCCAGCACCACAATCAGAATGGCAAACAGATTCAGCCGCAGGCCAGAAACCCGCAGCGAAGAGAAGAACCCCGGCCCCACCTGAATACCGATGGTATAGACAAACAGAATCAGCCCGAATTCCTGAATAAAGTGCAGCATTCCGCCGTTAAGGGCGATACCGAACTGCTCTGCATAGTGGCCGACCAGAATACCGCCAAACAGTACCCCGCCAACGCCAAACCCCACACCGCGCAGCTTAATGCTGCCGATCCATAGCCCCACAATGGCGACCAGTGCCAATACACTGACTGTCAGCGCAACCTCGCTCATACGACTTCCCTGATATGCCACACACACTACAGGGATTTTGTCAGAACCGGGCCTTCATGACCCGGCGACAGAGCACAAAAAAGGCTCCCGAAGGAGCCTTTTGGCGCAAAACCGCAAGATTAACTATTCAGCGCCGGGCGTTCGCTGATGGCGATACGGGTCGGACCGGCGGTTTCCGGCACCTGACGCTCGGTATCAATATGCAGCAGGCCGTTGGTGAAGGTGGCCCCGGTTACCTGCATATGATCAGCCAGGGTAAAGCTCAGGCTGAACGGCTGCATAACCAACCCCTGATGCAGCCATTTCGGCTCATTTTCCGGGGTTTTCGGCGTGCCTTTGATACTCAGGCGCGTACCTTCAAGGTTAATTTCAATATCCTGCTGGCTGAACCCGGCCAGGGCGAGCGTAATGCGATAGTGGTTATCGTCGCTCTTTTCAATGTTATAAGGCGGGAAACCCTGGGTTTCCGGGGCATTTTGCAGCGCACTGGCTAATTTATCAAAGCCAATCCACTGACGTAATAAGGGGGAGACATCATAGTTACGCATGGTTTTTTCCTTCTGAGAAGCGAAAAGTTATTGCCCGTAAGCTCCCGGTAACCGGCAAGCGGGCGACAGAGACAGCGATACTGCCTGATTAATTAATTTCGATACGGCGTGGTTTCATCGCTTCCGGAATAACGCGCTCCAGATCGATATACAGCAGGCCGTTTACCAGGCTTGCGCCACGCACGTGGATATTCTCTGCCAGCTGGAATTTGCGTTCGAAGTTACGCTCGGCAATCCCCTGGTACAGATAGGTCCGCTCTGGCTGTTCACCGGCGTGGGCGCCTTTGACCACCAGCAAGTTGTCCTGGGCGGTGATATCCAGCTCGCTCTCGGCGAAACCGGCCACGGCAATGGCGATGCGGTAATGGTTTTCATCTACCAGCTCAACGTTATACGGAGGGTAGCCGCCATTTGACTGGGTTTGATTATTTTCCAGTAAGTTAAATAAACGGTCGAAACCAATGGCAGAACGATACAGTGGGGATAAGTCGAAATTACGCATAATAAAGCTCCTGAAATCAGCGAGATAAATTCAGCCTTCCGCAATGGACAGGCTTAACGGCCAGGTCTCCCGTTCGGCGAGCACCTTTTCCGGCCACCCAATTAAGATGGTGGTGGCGTCTGTTTTTTCAAGCTAACCGGCGCAAAAATTTTTGGCCCACCGCAAGGTGCGGGTGATTTTTTCACCAGGGGGTTACGTGGAATCAAAGACGGTGAACTAATTTTTTACCCCTGGCGAATCTTCACTTACACTAAAGCCGGGAATATTGCCGGCAGAGTGAGAGCGGCGCCACAGTGCAGCACTTCAGCTCTGGGCATTCTGACTGCTCATGATATAACCCAACAAGGACCCGCCCGCAGCGATGACATAATGGCAACGCAAATGATGACACTTTCTCTTAAAGTATTACTGATAAGCGCCAGTGTGGCCGTAATCAGTGGCTGCTCCAGCGTAATGACCCATACCGGCGGTCAGCAGGGGTACTATCCTGGCACCAAAGCCAGCTACCAGTTGCTGTCTGATGACCAGACCACCTGGGGGCTGAAGCCGTTTGTGGCGCTGGATATGCCGTTTACCGCGGTGATGGATACGGTATTACTGCCCTGGGATATGCTGCGCACCGACAAATCTGCCCGGGCGAAGGTGGAAGAGAGCGAGCGCCGGAACCAGGCGATCAATGACGTGATCCCGCCAGTGACCGCCGCAAATTAAGCCCGCTTTATGGCTACAGGCCCGTCCGGGCCGTAAACAGCTGGCGGAAACCACCGGCCTCCTGCATCCAGGCCACGTGCTGGCCGTCCGGTGAAAAGACCACCGCATCGCCACTGACCGGCGTTTCTCCCGCCGGGCTGAGCGGGGTGATTTCGCCACTCCGGGCATCGCACAACACGACCCGCCCCTGCTGAACAAACCCCAGACAGCGCCCGGAAGGGTGCCAGTTAATGGCAGATTCAACCCCCCGGGTGCCATGCGTGAGCTGGCGCGGCTCGCCCCCCAGCGGGGAGACCAGCCAGAGCTGAACCACCCCCTGGTCATCTTTCATCAGGCAGGCTATCCACTCTGCAGACGGCGAGCTGCGTACCCAGTGGCGTGGCGATGTCACCAGCCCCGGGTAACGCCGCTGATGGGTAAATGTCAGGCGCCGCTGCACAACCCCGGCAGGCTGGGCGGGCATGCGGTCCGGTGTTCCCTGAAGCGGGAACGCCCCGGCCTGCTTCCAGCCCGCTTCGCTGTCCGGCAAATCAACAATAAAGAGCTCCGGCACTTTCTCCCCGTTCACCGAAAGCGTATCCCCGATAAACGCCAGTGCCCGGCGCGGGTGCTCACCCGGTGTCCGGGTATAACCCTGCTCCCCGACCCAGCCCTCTTCATAAGCCCGGCTGATCTCATCACTGCCGGGGCGCGGTGTGGGGGTGGTTTCGCTGACCAGGACGCACCAGTGGCTGCCGCTGTACTCCCGGGGGTGGTGGCCCCCTGGCGTTACCGGGCCACAGGGCACCGCCACCCCCACATTACGCAGATCCAGCGCCGGATCACGCTCGTGCAGCACATGGTCGTTGTAGGTGAAGCTCACCAGCGCCCCGTCCGGGCTCCAGACATGTACATGGCTCCCGCCGCGCAGGGCGCCGGGGGTGTAGGGGGCGGTAATGTCCATGGCATCAAGGCCGGTCAGTTGCCCGCCCTCCAGCACCACGCCGCGCCGGTGGTGAAAATCATAGTGCCAGTCGGCATCCGGGTGCTCCGGGCCGTGAATAAACACGTAGCGCTCCGGCGGCTGCGGGTTGACCGTGACCACACCCACATGGCTTTGCGCCGGGGCCCGGTACAGCACCTGCACCTCTTTGCTGTGAATATTGACCCGCTCGATAGTTTGCCCGGTAAATGAGGCACCACAAGGGCGCACATCAAAGACCAGCCACTGGCTGTCCGGTGTCCAGCTATGAATATTGGTCAGCTGATGGTGGCGTGCGGCGTGGGTTATTTGTGCCATAGAAAGACCCTGAAGCGAAGATATCGCCTCAGGGTAAAGGATTGCGGGCGTTTATCCCACCCGTTTTACTCTGCCTGAGCGGCTGATGTGGCGTCCCGGTAAGCGCTGACAAACGCCCGGGCCTGCTGAGCCGTGCGTTCGGCCCCCTGCCCGGCCCGGTAGAGATCACTGCCCAGCCCGGCGCCGATACACCCGGCCTCCAGCCAGAAGCGCAGATTCTCCGGCGTCACGCCCCCCACGGCAAAGACCGGCACCTCCGGCGGCAATACCGCTTTCAGCGCCCCGATATAGGACGGCCCGAACGAAGAAGAGGGGAAAATTTTCAGCGCCTGGGCACCAGCCTCCAGGGCACTGAAGGCTTCAGTGGCGGTGGCACAGCCAGCGCACACCGTCATCCCGTGTGCGACTGCCCGGCGGATAACCGCAGGCTGGGTGTTGGGCGTCACGATAAGCTGGCTGCCCATACCGGCCAGGGTGTCAACCTGCTCCACGCTCAGCACGGTGCCGGCACCGATCAGCGCCCGGCTGCCAAACGCCTCAACCATGGCGGAGATACTCTGCTGCCAGCCCGGTGAGTTTAGCGGGATCTCGACCGCGTCAAACCCGGCGTCAATCACCGCCGCCACATGTTCATATGCCTCTGCGGGTTTAACCCCGCGCAGGATGGCTATCAGCGGAAGTTGAGTGTGCCACTGCATCTGCAATGCTCCTTATGCCTGCCTGAAATGCCTCATCACCGGATATGGCCTGCGCGCTATACCCAAGGGCGGTAAAGGCCCTGCGGTAGCGCCAGATTAGCCCGCTTCCGGCAACCAGCGTAATGGTGGGATCCCGATCCATGTTGCGGGTCATGGTGGCCACTTCGGCACCAATCAGCAGACCGGAAAGATAATCGCTGACCGCCTCACGGGGCAGCGTGCCCAGCACATGCGCGGCGCGCACTTCAAAAAGCCGCGCCAGTAGTGCCGGGTTGTTCAGGCCATTTTCCAGGCCGTCATCAAATGCCTGCTGGCTGAGAACCTGCTCAGGCAGGCCTTTACCCAGCAGTGAGTGGGACATCAGTAAATAGTGGAGCTCCCCGGTCATCACGGTGTGAAAATCCGTGACCTGCTGGCCCTGCACAGAGACCCACTTACAGTGGGTGCCGGGCATCACATAGTACGCAGCGGGGCGCACCTGGCAGGCCCCGAGCAGTTGGGTCTCTTCGCCGCGCATCACATTCGGGTGCGCCGCCTCCCCGGTAGACAGCCCGGGCACGATCCAGACATTGTCCACCACCGGGGTCAGCCGGGTGGCGATGTCAGATAACGCCACCGGGCAGGGCAAATAGGGGGCGGTTTTCCAGCCTGCGTCGCTCCCGACCATACCGGCCATCAGCACCGGGGTGTCGGGTGCCCGCCAGCCGGTGGTGATGGTCTCCAACACGGCCGCTGGTGTGCGGCCATTGAGGCGGGTGATCCCTGCCTCTGACTGCCTGCTGTCAAGGCACTGCCCGTCCTGATACAGCCAGGCCCGCAGGTTGGTGGATCCCCAGTCGATAGCAATATAGCGTGATGTCATATGGTGTCCTTCAGACTGTGGGTTGCGCCCGTGATACCGTGCGCAGCGAAGCTAATGTATTACAACACCCACATCTTGTAATACAAGATGAGTCACAAAAAGAACAATTCGGTAAATTGCGAAAAAAAACCCGCTACGGGAGCGGGTTTACAGGGATAAGGGGGGCAGGCAGTTAGTGTGTACAGCCCAGGGCATGGCGCACAATAGCAACGGCGACCCCGTCTTCCAGATTCGATGCGGTGACCAGATTCGCCGCTTCTTTGACGGCAGGGATCGCGTTCCCCATGGCCACGCCGGTGCCGGCATATTCAATCATGGCAATATCGTTTTCCTGATCGCCAATCGCCATCACCTCTTCCGGTTTGATTTGCAGCGCGTCTGCCAGGGCTTTTACCCCGGTGCCTTTATTCACCTGCTTATTGAGGATCTCCAGGAAGAAGGGCGAGCTTTTCATCACCGTGTAGCGCTCGCGGACTTCGTGCGGTAAACGGGCGATGGCCGCATCCAGCACCCCGGGCTCGTCAATCATCATCACCTTCAGAAAGCCGGTTGCCGGATCCATCTTTTCTGCTTCACAGAATACCAGCGGGATGCCGGTAATCTCCGCCTCATGGACCGTATACCGGCTGATATCCCGGTTCGCCGTATACAGGGTGTGCCTGTCCAGCGCATGAAAGTGCGTGCCAACCTGGCGCGATACGGCCTCCAGGTAGCGGTAATCCTCATAGCTCAGTGTCGTCCGGGCTACGGTGCTGCCATCGCTGGCTTTCTGAACCAGTGCCCCGTTATAGGTGATGCAGTAGTCGCTCTCCTGAGTCATACCCAGTTGCTGCAGGTAGTTCTCTACGCCCGCAAAAGGCCGACCGGTGGTGATAACCACCCGGATCCCCTGTGCTCTGGCCCGGGCGATGGCCTCTTTTACGGCCGGGGAGATGGTGTGATCAGGCAACAGCAGGGTGCCGTCCATATCAATCGCAATCAGTTTTATTGTCATCGCCATTCATCATCCATAAGAGTTATTACGAACATGCTAACGCGATTCCGCTCACGACAATAGCCGGTTTATTGTGCTTTTTCCTGGCGTGTGGCGGCGCCCGTAAACAACAACACCGCCCGGAGGCGGTGTTGTTAGCTGGTGCGCGCTGGCAGTATCAGATATCGATATTGGCGGCTTTGAGGGCGTTTTCCTCAATAAACGCGCGGCGCGGTTCTACCGCATCGCCCATCAGGGTGGTAAACAGCTGATCGGCGGCAATGGCGTCTTTTACCGTAACGCGCAGCATGCGGCGGCTTTCCGGATCCATGGTGGTTTCCCACAGCTGTTCCGGGTTCATCTCGCCAAGCCCTTTGTAACGCTGGATAGCCAGGCCACGACGCGACTCTTTCACCAGCCAGTCCAGTGCCTGCTCGAAGCTGGTCACGTTCTGGCGGCGCTCGCCGCGTTCCACGTAAGCGCCCTCTTCGATCAGCCCACGCAGCTGCTCGCCAAGGTGGCAGATTTTGTGGTACTCACCGCCGGTCACAAATTCGTGGTCCAGCGGGTAGTCCGTATCCACACCGTGGGTACGCACCCGGATAACCGGCTCGAAGTGCTGTTTCTCTTCGTTGTCGTTGATGTCGTACTTCCAGATGCTCCCGTGCTGCTCGCTTTCGGTCAGATCGGCAATTAAGTCCGAAACCCAGCGGGTCACAAAGGCTTCATCTTTGAGGTTTTCTTCGCTCAGTGTCGGGTGATAAATCAGCTGATTCAGCAGCGCGCGCGGGTAGCGGCGCTCCATGCGGCCAATCATCTTGCGCACGTAGTTAAACTCTGACACCAGTTTTTCCAGCGCCATGTCAGACAACGCCGGTGCGCTGGCATTGATATGCAGTGCCGCCCCGTCCAGCGCGATGGTGGTCTGGTACTGATCCATCGCCTCGTCATCTTTGATGTACTGCTCCTGCTTGCCTTTTTTCACTTTGTACAACGGCGGCTGGGCAATATACACATGGCCACGCTCAACAATTTCCGGCATCTGACGGTAGAAGAAGGTCAGCAGCAGCGTACGGATATGCGAGCCGTCCACGTCCGCATCGGTCATGATGATAATGCTGTGGTAGCGCAGTTTGTCCGGGTTGTACTCGTCGCGGCCAATGCCACAGCCCAGGGCGGTGATAAGCGTCGCCACTTCCTGGGAGGAGAGCATCTTGTCAAAGCGGGCCTTTTCCACGTTCAGGATTTTACCCTTGAGCGGCAAAATGGCCTGGTTCTTACGGTTACGCCCCTGCTTGGCAGAGCCGCCCGCGGAGTCCCCTTCCACAAGGTAGAGTTCAGAGTGGGCCGGATCGCGCTCCTGGCAGTCCGCCAGTTTGCCCGGCAGGCCAGCCAGATCCAGCGCGCCTTTACGGCGGGTCATTTCACGGGCGCGGCGTGCCGCTTCACGGGCACGGGCCGCATCAATGATTTTACCCACCACGATTTTGGCATCGCCCGGGTTTTCCAGCAGGTATTCACCCAGCAGCTCGTTCATCTGCTGTTCAACGGCGGTTTTCACCTCAGAGGAGACCAGCTTATCTTTGGTCTGGGAGGAGAATTTCGGATCCGGTACCTTCACGGACACCACCGCAATCAGACCTTCACGGGCGTCATCACCGGTGGCGCTGACTTTGGCTTTCTTGCTGTAGCCTTCTTTGTCCATATAGGCGTTCAGGGTACGGGTCATGGCCGCACGGAACCCGGCCAGGTGAGTCCCCCCGTCGCGCTGAGGAATGTTGTTGGTAAAGCAGTAAATATTTTCCTGGAACCCGTCGTTCCACTGCAAAGCCACTTCCACGCCAATGCCGTCTTTTTCGGTGGAGAAGTAGAACACATTAGGGTGGATCGGCGTTTTGTTGCGGTTCAGGTATTCAACAAAGGCTTTGATACCGCCTTCGTAGTGGAAATGGTCTTCTTTGCCGTCGCGCTTGTCGATAAGGCGAATAGAGACGCCGGAGTTCAGGAACGAAAGTTCACGCAGGCGTTTTGCCAGCACTTCATATTCAAACTCGGTCACATTGGTGAAAGTTTCCAGGCTCGGCCAGAAACGCACCATGGTGCCGGTCACTTCGGTGTCGCCCGTAACGGACAGGGGTGCCTGGGGCTCCCCGTGCTGATAAATCTGGTGGTGCACTTTCCCGTCGCGGCGGATGGTCAGCTCCAGCTTCTGAGACAGGGCGTTCACAACAGATACCCCCACGCCGTGCAGACCGCCGGAGACTTTATAGGAGTTATCGTCGAATTTACCGCCAGCGTGCAGCACAGTCATAATCACTTCGGCAGCGGACACGCCCTCTTCCGGGTGGATCCCGGTCGGAATGCCACGCCCGTCATCCTGTACAGATACCGAGTTATCCGCATGAATGGTGACTACGATATCTTTGCAGTAGCCAGCGAGTGCTTCGTCGATAGCGTTATCCACAACCTCAAATACCATGTGGTGCAGACCGGTGCCGTCATCCGTGTCGCCGATATACATACCCGGGCGCTTACGCACCGCATCCAGCCCTTTCAGGACTTTGATACTGGAGGAGTCATAAGAATTCGACATCAACGTTTCTCGCTCATTTCAACTTGGATTAATCGGTTATTTTACCCTGATCCACGGCGAACATCTTTGAATTTTTGTCCGCCATATCGGATACGTGTTCAGCACTGATTGCACTGACAAAAACCTGGGATTGTGTCGCTTTCAGGCGGCTGGCCAGCAGTCCGCGACGCGCATCATCCAGTTCAGAGGCAAAATCGTCTATCAGATACAGGCAGCGTCGCCCGCTCTGACGGGTTAAAAACTCGCCCTGGGCCAGGCGCAACGCGCACATCAGCAACTTAAGCTGGCCACGGGACAGGGTATCTTCTACCGGTGCGCCGTCCGCCCGGATGCGGAAATCCGCTTTGTGGGGGCCTGCAGCGGTATAGGTTAACATGCGGTCACGTTCAAAATTGCGCGCCAGCACCTCGCCGTAGTCCGCGTCCTTTTCCCAGCCCTGCTGAAAAGAGAAGCTCAGCGCAAACTCCGGCAGAAACTGGGCGCAGGTGTCAGCCATATCTTCGGCAATGGCGGCGCTGTACTCTGCCCGCCAGCGGCTGATTCGGGTTGCCAGCGGCACCAGCTCCAGATCCCAGGGCTGCAGCTGCCCATAGCGGCTGACCTGGCGCAGGGCCGCATTGCGCTGCCTGAGCAGCCGCTTGAGGTTGCTCCAGGCGGTAAAAAAGCCCGCCTCATTGTGAAAACAGCCCCAGTCCAGAAACGCCCGGCGGTATTTCGGCCCGCCGTTAAGCAGGGTAAACCCTTCCGGGGTAATAAGCTGCATCGGCATTAACAGTGCCAGTTCCGCCACTTTGTGGCCGTCGCTGCCGTCGATTCTGACGTTACTCTCGCCGTGGCGATCTTTGGTCAGCCCGACAGCTATCTCCCGCTCTGCTCCCTGTAACCGCCCGTGGAGCACAAAAGCGGGCTGTTCATGGCGGATAACCCGCCCGGTTTGCAGGCTGCGAAACGCCCGGCCGTGGCCCAGGGTGTAGATAGCTTCCAGCACGCTGGTTTTGCCGCTGCCGTTAGCGCCCACCAGGAAATTAAACCCGGGAGACAGGGCGAGATCCGCCGCATCGATATTACGGAAGTCTTTGATTAGTAGCCGGGACAGGGACATGGTTAACTCACACACTGAGGGCTGACGACTCACCGGTGGCGGCGTATCCGCTGGTACCGGTTGATCTGGCGGGCCTGGCCGGGGCTTTGCGGGCACAATACCCAAAAAGCCCCCCAATACCGATACGCAATACTACAGGCGCATCGGCATTACGACATACTGCGCGCTTTGTGAGGCACTGTCTTCTATCTGCACACTGGATACGGAGTCCGTCAGGCGAATGCAGACATTTTCGCACTTCAGGACATTTAAGACATCCAGTACGTAGCTGACGTTAAAGCCGATTTCCATTTCGGTGCCATCGTAGGTGACGTCGAGGATCTCTTCGGCTTCTTCCTGTTCCGGGTTATTGGCGGTGATCTTCAGCTGGTTGTCCGCCACAAACAGGCGCACTCCGCGGAATTTTTCGTTAGACAAAATCGCCGCCCGGGAAAAGGCCTGCTTCAGCAAGTCGCAGCTCGCTTCCAGGGTTTTGTCCGGGTTTTTCGGCAGTACCCGGCGGTAGTCCGGGAAGCGGCCATCCACCAGTTTAGAGGTGAAGATAAAATCCCCCACATGGGCACGGATATTATTGCTGCCAATCTGCACGCGCAGCGGGGTCTCCCCGCCATCCAGCATCCGCATCAGCTCAATGACGCCTTTGCGCGGCACAATCACCGAGTGGCTCGGGAGCGATGTGCCCACCGGCATGGAGCATACGGCCAGGCGGTGACCATCCGTCGCCACAGTGCGCAGCTCTTCACCTTCGGTTTCAAACAGCATCCCGTTGAGGTAATAGCGCACGTCCTGGTGGGCCATGGAAAACTGGGTGGCCTCAATCAGGCGTTTCATGGTGGCCTGGGGTAACGTGAATTCCACGTCGATGGGCCAGTCATCCAGGTTCGGGAAATCCGCCGCCGGTAAGGTAGACAGCGAGAAGCGGCTGCGCCCGGAGCGCACCAGCATCCGGTCCCCTTCCAGGGTCAGGGCGATTTCTGCCCCTTCCGGTAATCCGCGGCAGATATCGAAAAATTTACGCGCCGGTACGGTTGTGGCGCCAGGCTCGTGGGGCTGGACCAGCGCCACCCGTGCCACCATTTCCATCTCAAGATCGGTGCCCGTCAATGACAGTGTACCGTTCTCCACCTGGAGCAGCAGGTTACCGAGGATAGGTAATGTCGGGCGCCCGCCCAGCGGGCCGCTCACCTGTTGCAGGGGCTTTAATAAATGTTCACGTTCAACGGTAAATTTCATAGCATCACGAAGAGAGAGTTCTGATTAAGTTGGAAAAATCTTCTTTAATGTCGTGGCTTTCTTCACGCAGCTGCTCAATCTTGCGGCAGGCGTGCAGCACCGTGGTGTGGTCACGGCCACCAAACGCATCGCCAATTTCCGGCAGGCTGTGGTTGGTCAGCTCTTTAGCCAGCGCCATCGCCATCTGGCGCGGGCGGGCCACCGAACGCGAACGCCGTTTAGACAGCAGATCCGCCACCTTGATTTTATAATACTCCGCCACAGTCTTCTGAATATTATCAATGGTAACCAGCTTTTCCTGGAGCGCCAGCAAATCGCGCAGCGCTTCGCGGACAAAATCGATAGTGATCGCCCGGCCGGTAAAGTTGGCGTTGGCGATAACCCGGTTCAGTGCCCCTTCCAGCTCGCGCACGTTTGAGCGCAGGCGCTTGGCAATAAAGAAGGCCACTTCGCCCGGCAGGCGGATGTCGTTCTCGTCGGCCTTTTTCATCAGAATCGCCACGCGGGTTTCCAGCTCTGGCGGCTCAATGGCTACTGTCAGCCCCCAGCCGAAGCGGGATTTCAGACGATCCTCAACCCCGTTGATCTCTTTCGGGTAACGATCCGAGGTCAAAATGATCTGCTGGTTACCTTCCAGCAGCGCATTAAAGGTGTGGAAGAACTCTTCCTGGGATCGTTCTTTATTGGCAAAGAACTGGATGTCATCTATCAACAGGGCATCCACAGATCTGTAGTAGCGTTTGAACTCTTCAATGGCGTTGTTCTGCAGCGCCTTTACCATGTCCTGTACAAAACGCTCAGAGTGCATATACACCACTTTGGCGTTCGGCTTGCGCGCGATGATCCCGTTGCCTACCGCGTGCAGCAGGTGGGTTTTCCCAAGCCCGGTGCCGCCGTATAAAAACAGCGGGTTATAAGCCCCGCCGGGGTTATCGGCCACCTGACGTGCCGCCGCGCGCGCCAGCTGGTTTGACTTACCCTCAACGAAGTTATCAAAGGTGTGCTTCAGGTTAACGTTAGAGCGGTAGGACGGCTCTGCCGGTGCCGGAACCGTGTCCCAGCTCGGGCGTGCCGCTGCGGGTGCCACCACCCGGGCAGGGTGTTCCGGCGCCACCACATTGCTGGCAGGTCCACGGCTGGCAACCACAGTCGCGCTCACCGGTTTACTGCCCACTTCAAAGCGCAGTAGCGGTGCATCCGCACCGCAAAATTCATTTAACAGTCCGTTGATATTATTGAGGTATTTGTCCCTTACCCAGTCGAGCACAAAACGGTTTGGCGCATAAAGGGCCAGCGTGTTATCGCTCAGTTCCGCCTGTAGGGGGCGTATCCACATACTGAATTCTGTGGCTGGTAACTCATCCTGCAATCGGGCAAGACACTGCTGCCAAAGCGAAAGTGACACGGCGGACTCCACTCAAACTAAAGTCGATAAAATGACGAAGACAGATTTATTCATGATTGTTGGCACACGCTGACAAGCCCGGACCGGGTAGCGTGCGAA